>NZ_JADOES010000026.1 GCF_018739885.1 Leptothoe spongobia TAU-MAC 1115
CATTAGGCTTTGTCAGTCCACTGGATGTTTTGCCTAGCCTAGCTTATCTCTAACAGGTGCTGATTAGACACTAAGGGGACCTGAGTGCCGCCCAATAAGGCCAGAAATTGTCGGTAGAGTCTGCCCACACTCCGTTCATTGATCAACACCCCACGCTCACTTAGATCGTGATGAATTTCTTTGAGTTGACGATGCTTTTGCTCATGCTCCCAGCCAATGAACGCCAACACGTCAAGTCCATACGTACTATGCGGAAGACTATACTTCAATACCCCACTGGCATGGTACTTTTTCTCAAAGTGGCGGCACTCAGGATTCAGACATATCTTACTTTTTCCTGCCACAAAAATCGGACCACTCAAGGTTTGCACCGTTTTGCTCATATGCCAGCTCTGACCCGCAGCTAAGGGCACACCACAATGGAGGCATTCCTGAAAATCACATTCGATAATCTTGCGCTCTGCGTTTGGGAAATGTCGCAAAGGACGATGTCGAGGTTGCTTGCTCATTAGGCTTTGCCAGTCCACTGGATGTCTTGCCTAGACTAGCTTATCTCTAACAGGTGCTGATTAGACACTAAGGGCTCGACGGCGCAGCCCATCCGAATACTTATCCAACGATAAGTTCATCGTTCCGTCTGACGGATAAAGAGTGTTAACACCCGGTGTCTTGGTGCTATAGCCCAGACGGGTCACTACCACCTCCCCAAATAGCGACTCTATTTGACGTTGACACCGCTGACGCAGATGAGGTCGGGTTTCCTCATCTGAACCGATGACATCCCGTTGGCGCTCTTCCATTACCCCTCGCAAGTCCAGATGCGCTTGGAATAATCGCCTTAACAGCTCTGTACCTTCGTGCTGCACATACGACTCGATGTCTCCATGCTCTAAACTCTGGGATTCAATTGACATTAAGTAATTTTGTAAGACGGCATACTGCTCGTTAGCCGACCTCAACACATCTTGTTCTAGGGAGTCAGCAGTAGAACTTACCATGGGCAGCAGTCTCATGCACGATATTGGGACTATCGTCTCAATACTAGATACGTAACCCAACAACATCGCTACACAACAAAAATATTCGCTAAAAACCTTTCCACTTCATTACATTATGTCATCATAAAAGAGCCGCACCCAAATGAATATTTCCTCAAAAGTTTAGACGTTGCGAGAAAATCTGACAATAGTTCATTGGAGCGTTCAGCTCTGTTAGCCTTAGCTAAAAATAACGCTCAAAATATTAATGATACAGATGTTTTTGTATGGCTACATTCTGACCTAGAAACAGCTCAAGAAATCGGCAATCTGAGAGAGTGTTCTGATATCTTGAATAGTTTAGGCGAACTCTCGAAAATTCGTGGTAAATATCAAAATGCGCTTAGTTACTTTCAGAGTAGCTTAGAAATCTCAATAATCATTGGCAACCAGCGAATGCAAAGCAAAGCTACAACGTTCATAGCTGAAATTCATGCTACTATGCAAAACTTTGCCCAATCGATTGATTGCCAGCAAAAAGTGATTGCTATCAAAAAAGATATTGGCGATATACGTCAAGAGAAAAATCTCATGCGAGAACTAGGAGAAACTTATCGAAAATGGGGAGATTATATCCGAAAGACAAAATTGACAAATATGCATGAGAAAGATTATCTAGAAATCCTTGATTATCAACAACGTAGCGCAGAGATTCTTCGTGAAGTTGACGATCCTTGGGGAGAAAGCATGTCACTCGCATCACTTGGAATGACCTGTTATGTCTGGGGCGCTTATGAAAAGGCAGTTGATTACTATCATAAGAGTTTAGCTGTCAGTAAAACAGTTTTACATTCAGTGCCAGATTCTGGAAATATTCATCCTCAGCATGTCTACTTTAATGGTGTAGCGGCCCCTGAAAAACTTAATTTAACTGGAATAGCTGCTGCTTATCTTGCATGGAAAAATTATCCTAAAGCTATCGAATATTACAAGAAAGTATTGTCCATCGTCAGAAGCAATAAAAACTCCCAAGAAGAAGTTTCACTTCTTATAACTCTTGGGGATTTATATACAAAATTAGGAGACTATAATGCAGCTATTGTTTGCAATCAACAGCACTTAGATATAGTGCAACAGAATCAATATTGATGTTGTGCAAAAACACTGTCCTTACGGTTAACTACTCAAACGAACATATTTCTAGACAGCCCCTAGAAGTGTTCTCCAATGTAAGCATCACATCGGTCTATAAGGTGTTCCATTTTGTTGACCCTAACCAACATTTTGAGATCCTTAAATCGCTTCAAAGCTTTCATTGCCCACTCTTTTGACTTTTGGTAATTCTTTTTCTTAAACTCTAGTTTTGCATAACCTCTTTCGAAGAAAGCTAAGCGTCGATAATCATGGTTGCGAGCAGTGACAGCATACCAATCGTTGAGTAGATTTTCTGCTGTCTTTAAATCATTTTCTAAGATCGCAATATAGGCTAATCGCTCACAGGCTTTCACTTTAAGTCGTAACCAATGAATGTTTTCTGCTTTTTTGATTACTTGACTGTAAAGTTTTTTGGCAATACGATAATCCTCTTGACGATAGAAACTTTCGCCTTGATAGAAGAGAAATCGAATTTTTAATCTTGTTTCTCTAAATTCATCTATATGACCTCTAATAGAACGACGCAGCTCCACTGACTTGATGAAATATTTCTGTGATTTCTTAAAGTCTGGTTTCCGCAAATAAAGAGTAGCCAAATTAATTACGATAGTATTTTTAACGTAAAGATCTGCCTTTTCACTTAGATACCAGGCACTTTTAAGTAACTCTTCTGATTTTTTGAGATTCTCGTCTCCACCTCTTAATAATGCAAGCCAAGCAGAAGCAGACTTAAGCTCAGCTAAAAAGGCACTGTCTCCTTGATATTGAGCAACGTCCATTAACCAGCTTGACCATTCTAACCGATCTATCCAATAGCTATATAAGTAAGCGAACCTACTGAGTGCTCGCCATAATTGACGAGCTACTTCATACTTTTGATGTGCTTGACAGTATGTAAAGACCTCTTTGAAAGTGCCCCATTCATTGTTAATTGCATCATACTTCTCATGCCATTCTCCTTTATCTTCTCTACCATGTTCAATGGCTATATCAAGATATCGATTGATCCATTCTTCCCTTATTTGAGAGTGCATATCGGCATTACTTTCAAGTTTAGAAAGGGCATATCTACGAGTTAATGGCAGCATTCTATGGCGACCATCTGCATAAAAAACTAGCGAGCAACGGTCAAGCATATTCAATGCATATTCTGCTTCATCTCGCTGATGTAGATTAATGCCAGCGATAGTAAACAAATTCTCACACGTCAATCCATAAGAAGAAATCGATAGCGTCAGAAATAGGCGAAAACCAATAGGATTTTGCTCCTCTATATGTGAAGTTAACTTGTCAAAACAGTATCTACAGAGATCTCCTTGGGGGTTAGCCAATCTATCTAAAACTGTTTGAGTAGCATGTCCAAGCTGCAAAAATCCTATTGCATAATGAATCGCTAAAGGTACACCTCCACATATTTCATATAACCTAGAGTCAAAGTTATTATTATTAACTGAGACAAGATGCTCAGTTAATAATAAGTTGCTAATCATTTGCTGACTAGCTTCTCGTGATAGTTCTTTCAGATTAATATCATATCTATCTGAGTGTCGAGTTGTAATAATAGTCTTAATATGACTACCCTTAATACTTTTAAGAAACTCTATGATTTGATGTGTGTCCTCCGCTCTTAATGCTTCAAGATTATCTAATATAATCAATATTCGATAATCTCCACTACTAAGAAACTCTTGGAGGTCAGAAGCTTGACGAGCAGGATCGCTATCTTTTAAACCACATTTTTTTAGAGTATTATCAATATCCGCGCATAAATCTTGAAGTGTTTTAATAGGCTTCTGTTTTCGCTGAATTGGAATAATACCCTGTGGCAAAAGAGTAGTTAAGCGTGCAGAAGAGAATACTATTGCATCAAAAACTGGAAGCTTAGTCGGTTTAGATTCTTTTTGTGCGGCCAAACATACATAGGCAGTTTCTAATGCCAAAGATGTTTTCCCTACACCCCCGATACCAGTAAGAGTAATAATTCTTTCATGGAAATCAGGTGATATACGATAAAGCAAATCTTTTAGATCGTTGTCTCGACCAACTAGAGATTTATAAGAGGGCTCAGGAAGATTATGATAGTTCTCTTTTGTGAGATCTTCGATAGGGTATGATTTACTATCAGAACTACTAAGACTTTCCCCGATGTAAACCGTACCATTTTCAACATGTATTGGATAAATAGGTTGTTCAGTACGGTTAATACTTGGTAGTTCTAACTTAGATAAGATTTCAAAGGCAAAAGCACTAGCATGATGGGCAGCTATTTGTTGCTGTTCTTTTTCTGGCTCTAATGATTGATCGGCGACTACTAATTTAGAAATACCTCGAATTACGACCGCATCAATATTGGGATAAGCCAGAACGGTATTGAGAAAACCAACTCCACCTAATTCTATTGCAAGGGCATCATTATAGTTATTTCTTAGAAAGTTATATGTTGCCGATTGAGCAGACATAATAACTTTCTCTCCCGCAGCAATTGGTTTCATATGCACACTAGGTTGACTAGTAGGAGTAACTTTGTTTATTCGCTTAAGCCAGTCCTTTTTTCTTGCTTCTGCCCTTGCTCTTTGAAGAAGTCTATAAGCCGATTGACCAACTTTGGGTCTAGTTAGAAAAGAACTATCTACCTTGCCTGACTCATATCCATAAATTTCTGTTGCAACGATTACATCGCCAATCGCTATATCTTGAAGAGCATGGGCAATCCCCACCAGCAAGAGTATATCAGGCTTAAAATAAGCAATTGCTCGTTCGGCTTCTACGGAAAATTGTGCATTGCCAGCATCAATTTCAGCGATACCAATGTCCCATTCATTGGTTGGACCTACAAAATCACCTCGTTCGTAGATAGTACCCGCCGGATGAATATCTTCCTTTAAATGATCTAAATGATCACGAACTGCCATGTACTCTACGGGCAAAGAGGTCAAAATAATCGCGCGGGGCATAGATGCTTATTGAAATTGCTAATCAATAGTATTTTCTCAATTCCTGACCGCATCTGCCACTTATCAAAGATTTATTACTGATCTTTTCTAGCTTTCGAAGGTTTTCACAAATTTCTGTAACAACATATCGACATTGTTTAGGGTTTCATAAAAGTAGCAAAGTAGTATGTTAAGCCCGGAAGCTTTAGGGATCAATATTGTTTTTAGAGTTAACTATGACGCATGCCTTTTTTCCACCACCGTTGCCACGATTGGAATTGTTGGGTATTACGCCTGACAATGTGCGGTACGTGGAGCCTCGCAGTCGCCGTACCCACTGTCGGGCGGTGATGAACTGGTTGACCAAATATGAACCAGCGGCGGATGCGACTAATCTAGAGCAGGTTAAGGGATATCTTGAGGCGTTTTACCATCTGTGTGAGATGGGGGAGCATGAGCGGGCAGCCAGTTTGATTTCTACTAAGCTAAATACGGCGGCGGATGCTCATTTGCATTATCAGCTAAAGATTTGGGGGTATTCCCAAGAACGTATTGACCTCTACGAAGCGGTGATTGACCATGTGAACCCTGAGTGGAATGGGATGTTTCTGCACTTTTTGGGGACAACCCACTATACCCAGGGGAATTATCAGGAGGCGAAGCGGTGCTGCGATAGCGTAAGCGCTGACTTGTCAGTTCGCAGCCTAGAAATCACCCAAGAAGCTGGAAATGAAATAGATCGAGGTATGGTGCTCAGTAGCCTGGGGGATATCTACTATGCCCAGGGAGACTATGCCCAGGCCATTGACCATCAGGAGCAGTGGTTGGTCATTGCTCGGCAGGAGGGTGTGCGTGGTGGTGAGGGCATTGCCCTGGGAAGTCTTGGCAATATTTATGAGTCTCAAGGAGAGTATGCTAGGGCGATTGATTACCATCAACAGCATTTAGCCATTGCCCGTGGGATGGCGGATCTGGAGATGAAAGGGACAGCCCTGGGGAATCTGGGGAGTTGTTATCATTCTCTGGGCAACTATGATCAGGCTAGAGACTATCATCAACAGCATCTCAATTTGGCCCAGGAGATTGGTAATCGTCAGGGGGAGAGTAATGCGTTAACGGGGTTAGGGAGTGCTTGTTATAGTTTAGGCGAGTATGGTGAGGCTAGAACCTACTTTGAACAGCAGCGCCAGATTGCCCAGGAGATTAAGGATGCGGTTAGTGAGGGGAATGCGTTAGGGGGGCTAGGCAATGTGTGCTTTGCCACTGGTGACTATGATAATGCCCTCAAATTTCACAGCCAACATCTATCCATTGTGCAGAACCTGGGGCATCAGCAAAGTACTCTCCATGCGCTGGGAGATCTGGGGAATATTTATAGCGCCATTGGTCAATATGGGCAGGCGGCTGATTATTACCGACAACAATTGGCTATTGCCCAGGATATTGGAGATTCTATGGGGGAAAGTGTGGCCCATGGCAATTTGGGGGTGGTTGACCATGTTTTGGGTAACTATGGGGAGGCACAGCAGGCGATTGAGCGGCAGCTTGTGATTGTGCGGCGGATAGGGGATCGCTATCGGGAAGGTCAGGCGCTGGGGAATCTGGGGAATGTTTATCGTTTAACGGGTGATACCCCCAAGGCGATTGAATGTTTTGAACAGGCGATTAGCATTGCTAGGGAAGTAGGGGATAAGCCGGGTGAGGCAAATGCTTTTGGCTATTTGGGGAATCTGTTTTATGCGCTGGGGCAGTTTCAAAAGGCGCTTGAGCATTATCAGCGGCATTGGGACCTGGCTAAAGCTTTGGGGGATCTTCCGGGTGAGAGTCGGGCGCTGGGAGAGTTGGGCAGTGTATATCTAAAGCTGGGTAACTATGAGCTAGCGCTGGAGTATCATTTGCAAAACTTGGAGTTGACTCGGCGGATGGGAGATGTTGCTGGGGAAGGGGCCACCCTGGGTAGCATTGGCAATGTGTACGATCAGATGCATGACTATGCTCGGGCGATAGACTACCATCGGCAGGATTTGGCGATCGCAAGGCGGATTGGTGAACGACGGGCTGAGGAGGGGGCGTTGGTTAATTTGGCTAATGCTCAGAGTGAGTTGGGGGATTGGCATGGGGCGGCTGATAATTATCAGCGAGCATTGGCGATTGCACGAGAGATTGGTGATCCTTGGGGTGAGGGGCTAACTCTGTCGAATTTGGGTGAGACGCTGACTAAGCTGGGGCGGTATGATGAGGCTTTGGAAGTGTTGCAGACGGGGCTCGAAATTGTTAAGGGGCAGCAGGCGCAAGCGGTGGAGGCTTCAACTTATAAGTATTTGGGGATGTTGTATGAGGCGATGGGGGATAGTCAGCAGGCCATGAATTATTTTGACCAGGCTATTGCGCTATCAGCTGCATTAGGGACGCCTTTGGCGGAGGAATGTCGACAGTTACGAGTGGCTTTGCGATCTCAGGTGGAGGATTGAGTGAGGTGCTATCGCTCAGTTATCTGCTCCTTTCCAGGATTAATTCGAGAACGGAGTATGATTTAAAGACTGTAGGTCGGGAGCTTTTTCCGCAAATCAAGTAGGTATTGTCAAAGGATGGGAAACGACTTGCTGCGACGAGCAGATCCCATATGACAGCGATCAAAAAACTGGTTATGTCTCTCTTACGACAATCTGCGAAGCAAATGACTTAGAATGTACCCAGGGATATTTAGAAGCGTTTTTTATATATGCAAGATCAAGTAACGGCAAGAAACAGCCAATTTGCTGTTATTCCAACTCTATCTTGATAGGGCTGAATGATGCTCAGATAGAAAATTCCAATAGTGTTTTCTGTTGAAAAATTTAATTGTTAACTCAAGTTGCCTGTGAAAATTCTTTTTTCTATCTCTGTCCAACCTAATTGTTCTATCTCTGGCCAATCTGATTGATTTGCAAATTCTGCAGAGGTTTTCATGTCAAGCATGAGAGAATTCATGTATATAAGATGCTTTAGAGCAGTATAATCTTCTGTAGATAGATTTATAAGGTTTCTTTCTAAAGAGATAGTTTCAAACCAATTATCTAAAGCCTGCCTTACTAGACTTCTTAACAATGAGTCATCTTGTTGATATATTCTTGACTCTTGCTCTTTAAGTGCCGTCAAAGTATTGCCTAATGAGGCAAGATCTATATCTATGTTAAAGATAGAAGCCTCCTCTATTGCAGTTGCAAAGTCGGAAAGAAAAACGATAGAATTTTGAAGATTTAGAGAATGCAAGAAAACAGAGCTGTCTAAGCTAGAAAGATTTAAACTTAAACCTAGTCTTTTAGCAAGTTTAAAAACTTGATTAGCTATCTCTATGTCTTCAGCATTTTCAGGTATTGATTGTGATTGCTGAATCAATTGTAGTTTCTGAACCCGGTCAATACAAAGAACAACAAAAATAGCAATTACTCTGCGTGCAGAGCTCATATAATCACCTTCTACATTAGAGGTTATGTGCTCTGCCCAATTCAGCAAAGTTTTAAGCTTTTCTGAATAACCATAACTTAAAATCTTTTTTTCTGTATTGAGCAATAATTTGTTTATTGCTGCAGGAGTACTCAATAGCTCAGATATGATAAAAAATATTTCGCGCCAACGTTGATCATCGATATGGCTTTCTATCATTTGCTCTATAAGAACATTATCTATAATATGCTTTGCTGCGAGGTATTCCTGAAGGGTTAAATGAGAAAAAGAGTATACGTTTACAGCACGTTCGACCAAGAAACCCTGCTGTATCTCAATGGCCCTTAAAACAGCAGATCCATCGATAAATTTTGGTGCATTAAGGGTGTCAGTTAGAAATTCTTGAATTTGCGTCACAATTTCTTGGCGGGCAAAAAATAATTTATCATCTTTAAAATTAGTATATGCAATTTTAGATAACATGTATAATTCAAGATCGGAGTAAAGCCCTTCATAAATAGGATCACCGTGAACCCTTTTTTGTGCTGCCCACTCTTCCAATAAAATAAAAATAGCTCTTTGATATAGCCTACTTCGGTTGATCGGAAAATCATTTGTGTGACCGTATACTAAACATATAAAAGTTAGCAAAAGAGGTGAATTTGCTAGTTCTTTTATACTTAGGCTCTTAGGTTGTTGGAGTAATCTCCAAAGGTCTTTTGCTTTGGTTGTTTTCTCATTTGGGCTAGAGGTAAACCAATTTTCAATAAATTGACTGATTTGCTCATCATCAAAAGACGCTATTGCTACATCTGTAAATCGATTGAAGCTGCTTTGATATGCTGCAGTCCGACATGAAATGATAAAACGATTTTTATCGTAAACTTCTACAAAGTCTTGAATATTTTTAATGATTTCATCCAAGTTCCTGATAGGAACTTCATCTAACCCATCTAATAAAATCAATAACTTTCCAGCTTTTAGAAGATTAACTAAAGCCTCTTCAATTTTTGGAAAACCAGCAACTTCAAACTCTCTAGTTATCTCATTTAGAAGATTTATAGGAGACTCACTTAATCTTTTAAGTTCGATCAATATAGGTATCTGTTCATGATTATATACCTTATTATCTCCTTGAATTGCCTTTATTCCAATTTGCCGTAATAATGTTGATTTACCTGTGCCTGGTCCTCCTAAAATTGTTAGAAACTGAAATTCGTTCGCTATTTCAAAACCACTTTTTCTTGCATCGATTCGTGTTGAAAATCTACGAGATTGACTTTGACGGTAAGCCCTTTCTAATTCAGATACACTTGAAAAGCTCAAATTACTATCGTCAAGTATGTTAACCGTCGTGTAAATATTATGTATGCTTACTGGGGTTTCCATACTGAGAATTTTCACAAATCCATGTCTACGAATGTAAATCCCAATGAATTTTTGACTTGCTTGGTAAACCTGATCCCGTAACCCTTCGACTGCAGTAACAGTGTTGGTTAAGCCAAACTCTATAAAGATATCAGATATATAATCAATAGCATGGTTTGATGATTCATCAGAATAATTGCTGTCGTCAAAAAAACTATTCTCGAGAAGTATTCTATCTTGATCTTTAATGACTTTAGAAATGACTCGTATTTTTTTTAGCTCAATAGATTTAATTGGCGCTCCCCATTTGTTCCTAAATGTTATTAGGATATCCTCCGCTTGACCAATTTTATTTGCTTTTAACAAGAATGATTTTGCACCATAACTGCCTCCAAAACAATGCATAGTAATAATAGGTTCTCCAATAGCTCTACTTTCAAAAGCTTCACTACTTACCGAACAATAGACCGGATATTCTTCCTCTTCTAGCTGCCAATCAGAATCTTCTTCCGGTTGTAGATCAATAGTCATCAAGTAAGTTTGTCCTATCTGAGCAAGACTAGGGTAATTAATGATAGGTTTGACAGATAAGATTTGATTACTCAACATAATGCCCTTGGATGTTTGGCTGTAGATTTCAGATGGCTTACATACAACTGATCACGAGCTGTCAGACATAAGCTGTAAATCAGTTTGAATGTCTTCGTAGTAAACATATAAGAGTGTTGCAAGATAGCTGGCTCTATTTTTACTCACATTATCCAGTAGTGATTCATAAGCCTGCTGCCGCATCTGCCTCAAAATAATCGGTATTGTAACTGAAGATTCTTGATTTGATTGGTTGAGTAATTTAAAGAATTTTTCAATCACATCTTCTGAAATATTAAACTTGAAGGCTCCAAATGTTGCGATTACACCTCGAGCACCATGCTTCAGAAATAAATTTAGAAGATCAGAATGGCTTAACTCAACAGATTCATCAAAATTCAAATGGCCATTCATGAAGACAACACTTGCACCTTGCTTGAGGAGATACGATCTCCTTATAAAAGATCTTGGTCGCACAGAGAGTGGCTCCTGTACACTAAACCCATCAATAAAGACCATGTCATAATCAGAGCTAGAACGTTGGAGATCATCTAAGAAATTATAAAAATCTGAATGTCTTTGGCAGTCGAACAGAGTCTGCCATCTGTAGTTTTGGTTAGTGGTATAGGCTAATAGCCTGCCTTGAAAGCATGAATTTAAGGAGGTGATTTTCCTTTTTTTTACAACATTCCTATGATGAATTGTTTGTAATTTTGCTCCCAGGGGTATTTCATCGACTTCTAGTAGCTCCCAAGGAATGTTTAGTTTCGTGCAGTCATCAATCAATAAACAAGCAGACTCATCTGTTAGACTTTGATCTGCGAGCCATCGTAAAAACTTTCTAATTAGACAATTTTCATTCTCTTCCAGTTTTTCATGACATTCATCGATCTCGTCAAGTATGATTGCTGGATCTTGTTCCGACTCGATTAACTTAGTGATTTGAGTCAGCATAGGTTCAATGCTACCTTTAGTCCTCAGCGGTTGATTGTGGGCATGAAAGGCTTGAAGATAATATTGGTTTTCTTCCACTGCCTCAAAAAATATGCAGGGTTGATTGGTCTCTGTTGTCTTCCCAGTATTAAGTTCAAAAGATTTTGCTTCTTCTTCTGTCTCTTCTGAATCCGTCTGCCCATAAAAGTTGGCCAATACCTCAAACGCAAAAGCACTGGCATGGCGAGAAGCTCTATCCTGGCGAATATCTTCAGATTCCTCAGAGTTATCATTCTTCCCATCAATAAGGTCAGAGATGCCACGAATCACCATGGCAGAAACAGTTTTAACCTGTTGAGTTGCCGTTAAGAAGCCAGCTCCTTCCATCTCAACAGCAAGGGCATCGTCATAATATTCTCGCAGATATTCATAAATCTTAGTCTTGCGAGAGGCTATCACCTTTTCCCCAGCAGCAATCGGTTTCACATAAGACTTAGGTGCCTTTTCAGATTTTCCTAACCCTGGCAGAATCCGTTTTTGCCATAACTCTTTTCGTGATTCTGCACTGGCCCGCTGCTTCAGGTCATAGTCTGCCTCCCCTAACTTAGGTCTGGGCAAAGTCCGATCAGCCAGCACCTTCCCACTTTCATATCTGTAAACAATAGATGCTGCAACAACATCACCAATTTCCACATCCTTAATGCCGCCTGCTACACCCACAAACAAAATCACATCTGGCTTCAAATAGCTAATCGCTCGCTCAGCCTCTAAAGCTGCATTTTCATTGCCCATGCTGATTTGAGCAACAGCTACATTCCAGATACAGGTATCAGTTTTGAACTGACCTTTAGTGTAGATAGTTTTCGTTTCAGGATGAATATCTTCGGTCAAACGAGTTGCTGAACCCAACGGCTGAAGATGGGCTTCAACAGCCGTATGCTCAACTGGCAAAGCAGTTAAAATAACCGCTTTAGCAGTGGCGGTACCACCAGGCATATTCTCATAACAATCTGTGTTGGGAGTTCTGGGTTGCTCCGCCTGCTCCATTGCAGATGGTAATTTACCCGACTGATTCAGCTGTCTACTTTGGGCGATGGATTGTTGTAGATTAACGGCCATTATCGATCCACCTCCCATACATTGAGAGTTGGAATATCCGCAATTTTTGCCCCCAGTGCCTGGGCCAGCTTAATCGGCAATTCCGAATAATATTTCGGCTGTGGATTTAGCACCACCGCCTCCACCTGCTTTAACCGCCGAATCTGTTCAGCCTCCTGCAGCGCATCCTCAATCCCCTGACGGTTCACCAAATAAGTCGGCTTCCGATTCATCTGGCTCGCCTCCAAAGGCACATTCCCCCGACCATCGCTGAGCACCACCAGCACCGCCTGCTGCACTGCACTCCGCCCATGCTGCAGCGCATGCCGTAAACTGTGCTGCGCCAAATTTAACCCATGGGCCAGGGGAGTCGCCAACCCAGCCCCCTGTTCCAACGCCACCTGCACCCGAGGCACCAGCACCGACTGCGCACTCACCTTCTGGGCCTGTAGCTCCTGCCCTGCCGTGGCAGCCCCCACCTGCACCAAACATACACTCGCCCGCTCAATGTAGGCCCACTGCAAATAGGGCAGCAACGCCTCCTGCCATTGACACTCCTTTAGACAGGTGTAGTCCAACACCACCGTCAGCAACTGCTCAGGTACCGCCGCCCGCCGATATCGACGCAAATCCGTTGGCTGCAAGGTTAACCCGGCCCCATTCTCCGATGTCCGCATCGCCTGGTACTTTGCCGCCTCTAGCAAGGTACTCACCCAGGCAATATCCTGCGGCACCGTCGTAGGCTCCACCCCAATCACCGGCCCTCGCCCCATGGTCGCCTTGCGAAATCGACGGGCAGGCAATCGCAAAGACGCCGACTCTCGCTCGGTAGGGGTGTGATCCTCTGGGTAAGGCTCCTGAACAGGATTTAACTCCACCGGAGTCGACGGAAACTCAGCTTCGCTATCGGGTTTATAAACAGGCGTTTCTGACCTCGATTCTTGAGATGGAGTGTCTTCAATGGGCGTATCCGGCAAAGATTCTGGCTGTAATGGTTCAGCCTCAGCTTCAGGTTCGAGTGTCTTAGTTTCAGGTAAGGCAGGTTCTTCCGGCTCCGTAGAGACTAGCTTTAACCCAATCATGCGGGCAGCCAGGTCTACATGCTTTGGCATCACCTTCGACAGCTTGCCCTTATCAAGCTGAGCCTGGGACTGGGCCAATCGCAACAGTGTGAGTTCTCGCCGCAGTCCTTCACCATCTGAGAAATAGGCCAGCCCCCGTTCACAGGCAGCATCGGTTAAGGCCGGTCGCTGCTGCTGGGCAGCTTCAATCTGCTGACGTAGCTCAGTTGGTAATGTGGGTTCCTTGGTTTGGGGCGTTTCTAAGCTGGCAAACCAGGCCCGTAGGGCAGTGGTGCGATCTCGCCGTTGAAACTCCTGACCCGACAGCCGCAGGGCAAAGCGGTCTAATAAATGGGGAGAGAGGAATTTTATTTGCGATCGCGGACAGCCCGCAATCCAACCCAGTTGCGATCGCCACCGAGCCTGATGCCCATAGCGCTCCAGCTGAGCCACCTCCGTTCCCATCAGAGCAATGCAGGCCCGTGCCGCCGACAAGCTCAGCCGCGACAAATCTGGAATCACCACTATCCTGACAGCCGAGTCATTCCCCAACAGCCCCGCCTTCCACACAAAAGGCTGGGTCTTATTCTCAGGGGCAAGACTCATACTGCCCCACAGACTTTCCTCCGTCTCCGTTGGCCCCAGGTAAACCGACTGCACCGAGCCCTGGGTAGTGATAGCCAGCATTTCTGCCCATAGCCCCACAGCGGTTTCCAACATGGCAGGCGAACTATCAAATACCAGAATGCTCCGTAGTCCCGGTTGCAGTGCAGCACAGGCTAACCCCTGCACCAGCGGTTGTTGCAGGGAGGGAATAATTTGCGTTCTTGCCTGCTCTCTAACCAACCTTCTCAATTACTTGCTGGACTTGCTCATCATCATCTGGGCTCCAGACAGCCTCATTATTTTGGGCCATAGTCGGACGCCGATGCTGCAGAGCCAGAGGAGCCACCTTGGCCACATGGTCCGCCGTCACCTCCGACTGATTCTCCTTGGCCGCATAGGCACGAGCCGCCATTGCTAGCACCCGTTCCCCCCGATTCCCTTCCACCTTAAACTCCGTCGCTAAGGCCACGCACAGGGGCAGAATCTTATCCGCATTTACCTTACGCATCTCTTCCTGAGCGGATTTTAACTGGTCAAACAGCTCCCGACCCTGGGCTTCCGCATTGTCCAAAAACGTAGAGTTTTCCCCAGCTTCCCGCTTTGCCCATTCATCCTCAAAAGTGAGCACATTTTTCAACGCTTGTAGTCGAGCTGTTGCATCTTGCTCCGTGGTCACATTTACCATCAGCCCGAAGCGATCCAGCAGCTGAGGTCGCAGTCCCCCTTCTTCCGGGTTCATCGTGCCCACCAGCGTAAACGGCACATCGTAGGACTCGCTATTGCCATCCCTGGCCACCACCAGCTTGCCCGTCGCCGTCACATCCAGAATGATGTTCACAATGTGGTCATCCAGCAGATTAATCTCATCCACATACAGCAGCTTATTTGTCGCCTCCAGCAAAAGACCATCCTTCCACTTGGGATTTTTCTGGAGCATTTCCCGCACATCCCAACCGCCCACCACCCGATCCTCCGTGGCGTTAATCGGCAAAGTAACCGGCAGCTCCCCGTCATAGACCATCTGAGCAAAGGCCCGCACCGCCGTTGACTTCCCCGTTCCCCGATGGCCACTGAGCAGCACCCCACCCAAACGCGGCATGATGTAAGCCAGCTCCAGCGCTAACTTTAACGAGGCCTGTCCCACAATCAGGCTGTAAGGCAGCACCGGAATCTTCGTTTGCTCAGCTTGCTGTTGCGCCATACCTACCGCCCCTTTGCCAAATCAGCATAGACAATAATTTCCCAACCCAGAACCAGCAGTAATAGTAACTCCAAACCACTGAGCAAATAGATCACCAGGGCCGCTTTTGGCACCAGCACCCAGAATGCTATCAGCGCCACAATCCCAGACAGCACAAAGGTAATCTCATCAATAATCAGCTGCTCAATCTTGCGCCGGGACCGTCGTTTATCACTACGGTGGGCAATTTCCCACCCAAATAGTGCCTCCAGGTCCGCATAGCCACTTTTCTGCTTGACCTTATCCACCAGCGTCAGCCGAATGTAGCGCCCAATGGCGGAAATCTTTTGGTCATTGATCAGGTAGGTCCAACCCAAAATCAAACAGGCCCAGGGCAGTACTAAAAACGCATAGTAATTAGCTGAACTGGACACCGCAAAGGAAATAATCGCCCCAAAAACACCCAGGGTCACATATAGCAGGTTATCCCGAAATCCAATCCGCTGGATTTGCTCATCCTTAAGCTTGTCATATTCTGCAAGCCACACATCTAAAACCAGGTCCTCAGCCATGTTTGCCTCGAAATCAGAGCTATCTGCCATTTTGCCAGATATAGATTGTACTGAGATGGAGTATAAACAGGCTTTGAATTCTTCGAGAGTAGGCCAGTCGAGCATCTGCTCGGACCTGGGGTTAAAGCTCGTCATCTGAATGATGACCGCCTAGGTCAAATGCTTGACCAGCTGTACGCGTTTGGCACCAGCACATTTTTTCCTTCAGGTGGCTTAACAAGCGGTGGAGCGCTTTGACGTGAGTGGCCAATAGCTACATTTCGATTCGAGCTCATTCTCGGTGCAGGGGGGAATATGCTCAGGCTACCTTGGGTGATTTGGACCAGGTGCCTATCGGAGATCAGCCGAAGCTACTCGCGCGACCATCGGCCAGACCTGAAGCAGTTTGTTGTGCCCCTCATTCATAGTGCAGATGGAGGCTTGCCGCTTTGGTTGAAGGTAGACAACAGTAATCAATAATCAAAGTAATGCCAGCCAGTTTGGAACCCTCATGAGCCAGTTTGCTGAGGCATGGGAGATGGAGAATACGTTTGTCATTGATGCAGCTTTCTACAGCGGGTTCAATCTGAAGACGACCATCGCTCTGCGCTTGAAAACTACCCACAGCTCATATGCTACAGATCGTAGTTTGAAAACATAAATGCTAGACCACCGTTCGAACAAATGCGCACAGGAAGATGTCCCGATGGTGCCAACTCACTAAAATCCAGTTCGTCATACCGTAACTGTCTCCCCCTCAGCCAGCTTCCCACGCGCCAACCGACTTTATTATTAAACTTATTCCACAACAACTTGTTCCATAACTTATCACTTGGAAGGTTTCCATCATTCTTACCTGCACATTCCATGCAAATTCGTTTCTGTACACTAAAGCCAAATCTACCCCTGCTATATGCTATCCAAAGTCGATTAATCTCTAATAACGCTGAGGGAGGAAATAGTATTAGCTTTTTCTCTGCCATAAAATCAAAAGCACCTTGGACGCCGCCATCGAGGCCATATATTGAAGCATCATCGCTACCAAGTCTCTTATTTATCGAGGCGATTGATATATCAGACATTAAGAGATCAGTGTACTGATTAGCTTTTTCCCAAGAACGTGCCTTAAGCAATTCCTCTAGTTCTTTGAAGGTAAAACCCTCTTCTTTTTCTACTGATCCATCGCTCACTTCCTCTTCTACCTGGAATTTAGCTAAGATCTCAAAGGCAAACGCACTAGCATTCTGTGATGCCCGCTTTTGACGGTCTTCTTCATTTCCCATAATCGAATCTTCAGCATTTTTATCCTTAATCAGATCAGATATGCCACGAATAACCAGGGTTTGAATTTTTGGATAGGCAAAAGCTGCTTGAAGGAAACCAAAGCCTTCCATTTCAACAGCAATTGCATCGTTATAGCTATCCCGCAAAAACTGAAATAATTTAGATTCTCGTGATGCAATTACTTTTTCTCCAGCCGCTATGGGGCCTAAAAAAGCTTGAGGTCTAGCATTATCGCTATCAGGTATCCGCTTGACCCATTCACCTTTTCTGGTTTCGGATTTGGCTCGTTGGAGAATGGCATAGGTTGATTGTCCTACAGCAGGGCGAGTAGAAAACGTTTCATCTACCTTGCCAGATTCATACCCATAAACCTTGGTAGCAGCTACTACAGAACCGATATCAACATCTTTAATACCACCTGCGATACCTACGAAAATCAGATAATCAGGATTAAAGTACACAATTGCTCGTTCTGTTTCAGTAGCTGCAATTGTATTGCCTGCTCCAATTTCAGCAATGCCCACATCCCAAGTCTGATTATCTGTGATGAATTGACCCCGTTCATAAATAGTCCCTGGGGTATTCATAACTTCTTTTAGGTTGGTCAAATGATGACGTACAGCTAAATATTCAACTGGTAGAGCTGTCAGAATTACAACAAGGGCCATAAAGACTGGATGCGAATTACTACGTGGGGCCTTACCATTCTGACCAGCCTTACCCTCAGATTTCAAGGAACTAACGTACTAATTTAGGTATTTTGGCCGATTTTTGAAAAACTAGATTTTAGTAACGTACCAGGTTTAGATTTAAGAATCGCTTGACTGGCTATGAAGCAACTGCTCTTGAAGTTCTTGACAGTCTTGAACCAGGGGAATCCTCAATTCTGTAGCGATGGTGAGGGCGCGATCGCAGTACTGCAAGGCCATCTCGTATTGTTCTAGTTTGCGATAAACTGCCGCCAAGTTTTGAAGTGCCGTGGCGAATTTTGAGAGGCACTACAATTTCTAGAGCAGCCTGTAGCGATTCCACGGCTTCTGAATACTGCTCTGAACGAATAAAGACTGCCCCAAGGTTACAGAGAGCATTAGCTTCCCCTCGGCGATCACCGATTTCTTTAGCTATCCCCAGCCGCTGTTGGTAATACTCGATGGCAAGCTGATAATCACCCAGAGCAAAGTACAGATTGCCCAGGCTACCTAGAGCAACGCCCTGACCTGACTTATCACCAATGGTTTCGCTGATGTCTAAAAATTGCTGATAGTAACTAACCGCCTGGTTGTAGTCATTAAGGGAATAAAAGGCATTCCCTAATGCACCTAGCGCAGCCGCCTCTCCAGCTCGATTCCCAATGTCTATCGCAATCTCTAAATGCTGCTGGTGATAGGTAATGGCTGTGGCATAGTCACCAAGAGCATCATAGATACTTCCTAAGCATCCTAGTGAAGTCGCCTCACTACGTCGGTCTTGAATATTTTGTGCGATTACCAAACTACGCTGATGTAGTTCAATGGCCTCAGGATAATTTCCTGTGTAGATAGCAATATTGCCCAGATTCGCTAGACTGTTGCTCTCACCTTTGCGATCTCCAATAGATTTCGCAATTTCTAAACTCTTTTGATGACATTCAATAGCTTGAACATAGTTACCCGTGCTGGTGTAGCTCAGGCCTAAACTCCCTAATGCTTGTTCCTCACCCAATTGATCGTCAATCTCTTGAGAGATTTCCAGACTCTGTTGATGAAAATCAAGAGCCTGAGCAAAGTTACCGAGGCTTTGATGGGCCAAACCTAAGTTACCTAGTACTTCTCGCTGTCCTCGACGGTCGTTAATTGCCGTGGCGATTTCCAAACGTTGCCCCTGGTATTCAATAGCTTTATTGAAATCCCCAAGCGCATTGTAGGCGAGCCCTAAATTACCCAGAGCCGCTCCTTCAGCACGTCGATCATTAATCTCCTGAACAATAGCCAAACTTTGCTCAGAATACTGAATCGACTGGTGATAGTCTCCCAGAAAGTAGAAATTTAGCCCTAAATTACCCAGAGCTAATCCTTCACTTTGGCGATCGCCTATATTTCGGGCAACTTCTAACTGTTGGTTTTGATAATGAATAGCTTTGTCATACTCACTGAGTGAGTTATGCAGGTTGCCTAAACCATTCAGCAGGGTAAGCTCCCAGTCAGAATCTAGCTTTCCTAGTAGTTTAGTAAACAACTCTAACTGCTCATGGTAATAGCCCCACGTGTTGAGTTGGTTGTGGAGCTGATCTTGAGTAGGAGTGTTTAATCGAATAGCGAGAATTTTACCAATAACTTGCCAGTTTTCAAGCTCGAATAGATGATGACAAGCTTCTAAACATCCACGAACTTTTTCTAAATTAGAAGCATTTTCAGAAGGTTGATATTTACTTAACCAATTGATAGCGGCCCTGTAGTGAGTACGTTTCCAAGGAGGACGCAGAGATTTTATGTTTTTTGACTCTAACTTGGCTTTTTGAAGAATTAATTGGCTAGGCGGTAAAAACTCACACATTGTTTTCTAAGGTTGAGTGAGTATGGCATAGGGCTTGCTTTTTGTCTTGTATATATCTTGATCGTTAAAAGATTTTTAATATATGCAATAATTTGAGCAATAGTTTAAATAAATATTTGAATATCCAAGAGTATCTCCCTTGAAGTTTACGAATGACCCACATTAATGCTTGACAACTTGAGGTCATAGGAAGCTCCAAGCGGCTAGAAATTTCTATAGCCTGGGAACACTCTTCCTTAGCCTGTTCAAGTCGATCTGTCATGCAATGTATGATGGCTAATTCATATAGATTTACAGTGATTCCTCTCGGCACTCCAATTTCTTGGTAGATAGTTGTAGATTGTGTAAGGTGTCTTTCTGCTTTACTTAACTGCCTCATTTTGAGGTACGTGATTCCTAGATTGCCTAAAGCATTTCCCTCAGCGTTTTGATCACCAACTTCTCGTGCAATATCTAAATGCTGCTGATAACAGTCAATAGCTTCTGAGTAACGTCCTAAATCACTGTAAGCGAGTCCCAAATCACCAAGTGCAGCACCAATTCCCCAGCGATCATCAATCTTCCTTGCAATAGTTAAATATTGTTGTTTATAAATAATTTCTTGTTGATACTTTTTCAAGTATCCATAAGCATGCCCTAACCCACAGAGCGCATTGCCTTTAATTTTTTGCTCGTTGATACTTTGGGCAATTTCTAAACATCTTGAGTAGCAAGAAATCGCTTTGTCATAATCTCCAATTGTATTAAAATGATTTCCTAAGTTTGAGTAACTAGCAGCTTCTCCGCCTCGACTTCCAATTTCTTTCGAAATAGCAAGACTTTGGTCATGAAAATCAAATGATTGATCATAGTTTCCCAAATGATGATGAGCAAGTCCTAATTGACTTAGGGCAGTGCTTTCGCTGTATCGATTAGAAATTTCTCTAGCAATACTCAACTGCTTTTCTTGGTAATAAATAGCCTTGTTATAATTGCTGAGAGAATTATACAGACTACCGAGACCATTCAGTAGGGTTAGCTCCCATTCAGAATCTAGCTTTCCCAGCAAGTTAGTAAATAGCCCTAACTGTATATGGTAATAGCCCCATGTATTGAGTTGATTGTATAGCTGTTCTTTTGTAGGAGTATTTAATCGAATAACAAGTATTTTACCAACAACTCCCCAATCTTCTAGTTCAAAGAGGTGGTGACAAGCTTCTAAACATCCATGTATCTTGTCTAAATTAGAAGCATTCTCAGGTGGTTGATATTTGCTTAACCAGTTGATGGCAGCCCTGTAATGTGTTCGCTTTGAGTGAGGATATAGAGATTTAGTTACATTGAGGTCTAAGCCAATGTTCTGGAGTATTACTTGTCCAGGAGGCAATAATGTAGACATCATTATTTTGCAATCAGAAGACGTGCAACATTCAAAACAGTTGTTATAGTTTTATGCTATTCTAAGCATTCCCAGGATTTTGAACAAAAGCTTTGACAAACACCTAAATATCAAAGAGTATTTTCCCCGGAGTAATCGAAGCCATTTTAGTAATATTCCACAGCTTGAAGCGATAGGTAGTTTGAGTTTACTAGCCATTTCTAGGGCTTGAGAACATTCTTCATTAGCCAGCTCAAATTGTCCTTTTATACAGTGCAATATAGCCAGTTCATATAGATTAAAAGCTATACTCCTAGGTGCCTTGATCTTTTCAAAAATAGCTATGGAATGTATAAGGTTAGCTTCAGCTTTATTTATTCTTCTCATTTTTAAATAGGTAACTCCCAAATTACCTAAAGCATTGCCTTCCGCATTTTTATCCCCTAGTTCTTGCGCAATGACTAAATGCTGTTCATAACAGTCAATAGCCTTTGAATAAGAGCCTAAATCACTATATGCAAGCCCTAAATCACCAAGTGCTGCACCAATTTCCCAACGGGCACCAATTCTCTTGACAATATCTAAACACTGTTTTTTATAAATGACTTCTTGTTCATATTGTTTTAAATAACCATAGGCATGTCCTAAACCACATAGAGCTGTAGATTCAATTTTTTGATCCCCAATAGTGCGTGAGATATCTAAGCATTTTGAATAGTAGTTGATAGCTTTTTGATAATCACCAAGTGTATTGAAATGATTACCTATGTTTGCATAGCCAATGGCTTCTCCACTACGACTACCAATTGCTTTCGAAATGGCTATATTTTGATGATGTAGATCGAATGATATATCATATTTTCCTTGATAAAAATGGGCGACCCCTAATTTACTTAGAGCATCACTTTCTCCATGTCGATTATTGATTTCTCTAGCGATCTCTAAATATTGCTGATAATAAATAATTGCTTGTTCATAGCTACCTTGTTGTAAATAGATCTCACCTATATTACCTAAATTGGTGGCCTCTCCCAATTTATTCCCAATTTTTTGTGCAATTAATAGGCTTTTTTTGTTAAAATCAAGAGCTTTTTCATAATCTCCTAGAGCTTTATAAGCAAGACCTAATCCACCTAAACTACTACCAACAGATTTCCAGTGATTGATGTTCTTGGCAAGTTGGAAACATTGATTATTGAACTTGATTGCTTCTTGGTAGTTATCTGTGTGTAGATAAATGTTTGCCAAGTTTCCTAGTGAAGCACATACTTGGGACTTTTCATCAAGTTCATTAGCAATTTCTAGACTTCGCATGTATGCCTGAAGTGCTTTGTCATATCTGGATTGGTACTCATGAGCAAGACCAATATCATTTTGACAAATCATTTCTCCGTCAATTTTGAGATGGCCAGATACTTTTTCACAAAGCTCTAGCTGTTCTTGATAATACCCCCAAGCAAAAAGCAACATTGTTATTCTGTTAGTCTTGAATTGCCCATTGGATGGAGCATTAATTGTTTCCATAAACAAATTACCTGCAATATCCCAATCCTCAATCTCACAAATATGGGATAAAGCTTCTATATATCCCTTTATAGTTTCTCGATTTGATGGATTGGAAGATGGGGAATACTTGAGCAGCCAATTGTACGCTGCACGATAATGGCTACGTTTCCATCGGGGTTTTATTCCCTTGGTAACCGTTAAATCAAGACCAATTTTTTGAAGTATTTCTCTATTGTTAGATGGATTCTGATTCATACAACTAACTCATCTAAAGACTCTAAGTGTTTGAGTGATACGCTTCGAATAATGTTGTGTTGCCTTAAAAGACATCGATTGTCCTCAATAGATTCTTCAACTAAATACCGTTCTCGTAAGGTCTCTAAGGCTACTTTTTGCTCATGTTCATTGCGATCCCAATCTTCTAAATGACTGAGCCAGAAGTCTTCCTGTACAGGGCATCGATAAACGGATGACTCACACAGCAAAATATATGCCCATTTAGCATCCTCTTTTAACCGCGTAAATGTTTTATTGAGTCGTGATCGAACATTTCTTCGCAATGTTGTTGTAAATCTATCTAACTTCCACTGATCTTTACCTACAGTTTTTCCATCTTGACCTTCAGCTATGGCTTTTTCAACGTCCTCAACCTCACTGCCATATTTATTCCAATAAGCAACGATATTTCCTCTAAACGGCTTATTCTTAATTTCCCCTGCAATGACTCGTAATGCTAAAGGATGTCCTTCATAGGCTGCTCCGATTCGCTCTAAATAAGGTCGGCCATCCGAACTAGGACTGACATCCAATTCTATTTTCCCAAACAAGGCTATTTGCTCAGCTTTCTCCAGGCCACCTAGGGGTTCAAAGTACCAGAAGTTTTGATATCGTGTTCCTACCTCTTCCAATTTGCCAGGTAAATCCTGAGAGGTAAGAATGACACAACTCTTGCATGAATCAGCTTTTAGATATGCCTCAAAAAAATTGAGCCACCATTCATC
Source organism: Leptothoe spongobia TAU-MAC 1115 (assembly GCF_018739885.1). Lineage (GTDB taxonomy): Bacteria > Cyanobacteriota > Cyanobacteriia > Phormidesmidales > Phormidesmidaceae > Leptothoe > Leptothoe spongobia. Next base: position 23,557 of record NZ_JADOES010000026.1, read on the forward strand.
CTTGAAATCATTCCAACCTTCCTCTTCATTACCCTGCAAAATATTCTCTAACGAGTCCATTTGCACCAGGTAGCGATTCTCCCGCATGTGGTTAAGCAATCGACTTAGGAGGCGCTGTGGGTCTTTCCGATCATCAGGGGTAATCAGTTCACCCCACGTTTCTAGCCAACGGGCCGCCACACTAGAGAAGTCAGAACTTTGCTGCTCATCATCAAAGTTTTCCTGCTGATAATGAGACCAGTCATTACCCAGCCAATCACTAACCTCTATAGAGAGACGTTCTCCGAGTGCTGTCTTACCAATGCCAGTGATACCCAATAGCATTAGTAATCGACAATTACTACGGATGAGATCGCTTAAATTCTGAATCAAACTTTCCCGACCAACCCAACCATCGTCATAGGCAAAGAAACTGGGTCGATTTGGCTCCACAGACGTTTCCTCTGGTTCAGCAGACTGAGCACCCTCCATTTCTAGCTTTGACAAAACCTCAAAGGCAAACGCACTGGCATTTTGTGAAGCACGTTCCTGCCGATTTTCTTCATTGCCTTTCTCTGGGTCATCGGCATTTTTATCCTCAATAAGGTCAGAGATGCCACGAATTACCAGGGTCTGAATACCAGGGTAAGCAAAGGCAGCTTGCAGGAAGCCATAGCCTTCCATTTCAACTGCGATCGCATCGTTATAACTAGCCCGCAAAAACTGAAATAACTCAGACTCACGGGATGCAATTACCTTTTCCCCAGCTGCAATAGGGGCTACAAAAACTTGAGGTTTAGTACTTGTAGCATTATGTAACCGTTCTACCCATTCACCTTTTCTGGCTTCCGATTTAGCCCGTTGGATAACCGCATATTTTGATTTCCCCACAGCAGGCCGAGTCGCAAATCCATTTTCGCCCACCTTGCCTGACTCATAACCATATACTTCAGTTGCAGCGACGACATCGCCTACATCAACATCCTTTATACCTCCTGCAATGCCCACAAAGAATAGGACATCCGGCTTGAAGTAATTCAAAGCCCGCTCAGCTTCAACCGCAGCACCAGCATTACCAGCACCAACTTCAGCAATCCCCACTTCCCACTGCTGATTATCTGTCACGAACTGCCCCCGCTCGTAAATCGTCCCTTGGGGATGCGTCTCTTCATTAAGACCCGTCAAATGCTTGCGTACAGCCAGATACTCAACCGGTAGGGCTGTCAAAATTACAGCAAGGGGCATAGGCTTTATTTCAAGTCAGGTTGATTCCACCATTCTGGCGATTTCAACCTGAAATGCCAAGGGACTAAGGTATTTCTTTGCTTTTTGATCCACTATGAACGATTTTCCACCATTACTGTCTCATTCGTTGGTTGAAAAAGTAACGGATTAAGTTGGCAAAAACTTACTACTATCAAAGGCAGAAATCCTATCTCTTCTGTGTTCTCTTTTGATTACTTAAGAGAGACTTTTGGTAAACCGCAATAGCCCTACCATGGGCGACAGGATCTTCTCGGTTATGCAACCAATCCTTTAACAGCTCAAGGTTATAACGAATACAACGACTGTTGATCCGCACCCAATGGAGACCTTCAATCCATTCGCCACTGCGACGATAGCGCTTGAGTGTCGAAGCACTCATATTTAAACATTCTGTTGCTTGACGTTTACTTGCAAAGAGAAGCATGACGCTACTCCTAACCGTTATTGGTCAATTCCAAAATCGGCAGATGTGTTTAAGAAGGTTCTCGCTGTTATCACAGCCAATCCTCAGCAGTCCTGATAGTTCCTATCTTACGATCAATGCTGAACATATGCGGACGAAGAAATATTGCTTAATTTAGTTTGTGACTAAATATTTCATATAGGCGGATCGTCATTTTTTTTAACCTACATGTCTGAACTCAAGTCACCTAATGCCCTGGGTTTCGAAATGCTATATCAAAGTTGTCAGCATAAAGTGACTATGTAAGGAAGCTAGCTACTTATGTCTGATTGATTGATCAGCATAGCTCTCAAAACCACTGATTTTATTGAGTCTCAGCCCCTATAAAAATCTAAACCTGCTGATCAAATTGCCCCTTGACTCAGTCAGATGTTGTAGCTAATCTAAGCCTTAGGCTGTTCACGGCCTTACTACAGAGCCCATAATTTAGCGCCATCGGCAGGTGCAGCAACACCACGCCGATGACATACGCCCTCCAAGCTGAACCAGCAGCCTGGGAACGCAGGTTTAATGTACCTGATGCCACCCCGGATTGCACCTATGCAGGGGGTGGCTATCTTATGGCTCTGGTTTCCTTCTCGTCGTTTATCGGAGATCAGAGTCCATGTTTATTGAAACTGACCAGGGCGCAGATGCGCCTACAGACCAGCTTGTCAGCGTAACGTTGCCAGAGCACGAGTATGAAGACGTGCGGGTCCTGCTGCTCGGTAGCCTGACATCGGTGCAAAATACCATCGCCCTGTTGTTTAAACTCAACTACGCAGAGCCCAACGATTGGAGCCGTCCTTTGGCCACAGGTCGGCCTAATGAGGTGATGGCTATCCTGACGAAGCGGGTCAGGGTGGATTAGGGTAAAAAATAAGGCCATGTTTGTCCCATGGCCTTGAGCTTGGTTAAAGCCAATTTCCAAAACACGGAGAGTGCTCGCTAGCATTTTAGACACCAGAGCTTCCATTGAGTTGAGAGTAATTGAACCTTGAATGACGGGACCAAAACCCGTCATTCAAGGTTCGAATCCTACTACCCCAGTTATTTCCAGAAAATCGTTAGACTGACTGGCCTAAAGGCTAGCCTATTTTTTGGGGTCTTTGACGATGAAATTAGCCAATGGATTTGATGCAGAAAAGCTCGCTATTACAATAGCTAAACTTTACTTTTTTTGAGCTTAAAGGTTGTCCAAGTAGGGCAATCGCAGTGAATGCCTTGATAATAGAAGCTTTGTGAGGAGGTCAACCATTACCCAAGCTCACTAATAGGTTGAGTCGTTGTTGATGCATCTGAATTTCTGAAACAAGCTGTTTCAGAAATTCCTTGGGGCTACAATATCTTGATAATGCAGAGAACTATCGGTCCAGATGCCGAAAAGGGGTTCAATGAGTTGACTGGCAATATTAGGGACCGCTAGCAATATGCCTACTGCCCATAGGACAGGTTTAAATCATGGCGAATAAGGGGCCAAGCGGGGTCTAGTACGCCCCCACTAGCTCATCCAATAGTTCAATGATCAGGAAGATGAGGGTAATCCCCGTCATCGTTCCTATGGTTTTCTCGTCAATGGTTTTGTCAATCGTCGCACCCATGGTAAATTCTCCTGTTTTTCCAGTGCATGTAGCGGCTGGAGCAGGAGGGGGAATCCACGAGATAAACCGACGTCTCACCATGGGTGAGACGTCGGGTGGAACTGGAGGTGGTTAGGATTGGGATTTAGAAAGTTACCAGGGTGGGAATTTCATTGTTAGTTTTGGTAATAGCTGTTTCCTAGCATATTCGTAATTCACTAAATCTTCAGGTCGATAATCCCTACTAGGACAGTAGCTCTTGACTGTTATATTTTTGGTTTGCTTATGTTGAGGGCGATCGCTTAGATGGAAAAGAGTGGGTAAAATCTCTCATCAATTTTTGAAATCTACTAGTCTGCGATCTCATCTTTTTTATAATTAAGTCAATAGACATCTCCAGAGCTGAAAAGCTTTGGTAGACAATGGGTACAGCTATCAAGATGATAACTGCCAAAATGGGATAAACAACGGAATCTCAAGCTTTGAGCTGTATTGTTGTTAGTTTAGAGGAGATTTTGTAGCCACTGAATGTCCTCCTTATCACGTTTTTCAAACTTGGTTTAGATGCCCTAATTTATAGCGTCCTAAACGTAGTCTAACCAGGCCACAGACGACCAAGATAGCGGTGTCATAATATCTAGCATCAAGGCGAAATCGTTCTTGAGCAATCCGCCAAATTTTGATCACCCGAATCAGGTGTTCGATGTAAATCTGACCTTGAGAAAATTCCTTATTAGCCTGTTTCTACTCGGCACTGAGGTCTTTCTTGCGAGGCTTTTTGAGTGGGGTGCGTGTGCGCTCAACCCCCTGATAACCCTTATCACCCCCATACGTTTGCTCGTCGCTCAAGTTGGCCTGCTGTTCACGCAGTAAACTTTGATCACTGCGTGGTCCCGGTTCTCCCACCAACACATCCACAATGTCATGACCGGTGTTCAAGCCAATCAGTTGGTTTTTGAACGTATGTTGCTTCTTCTTTCCCGAATAATGAGCTTTCTGAACCTCATTATCCCCAGGACGTTCACGGGGTTGCTCAGTACTATCGACGAATAGCTCTTGCTCTGCCAGAACAGCCTGAAGTAAGGCTAATTTCTCGGGATTGTCAGCCACTTCTTCGAGCCAACTCGATGGCAGATGTTGACGTAATCTATCGACCCAATCGTGATAGATGTCATGAGCCGTGCTTTCACAAACACCATAGTGTAACCCCAGCATCTCAAAGGTGGGATGCTGTCTGAGATACAAAAGACATAGGCTGATTTCCTCCGCATCGCTCAGTTTGGGAGGGCAACCTCCACCAGGGGCATTGATACGGACTTTGGTTTGAGATGCCTGGGATTTTTGGCTCGCTTGGTGCTTTACCAATACCCCAATCAAGTGACTGAATTCCTGATAGCCAATCCCAAACATACGCTGACAACGTTCAGGATTTTGATTGATATAATCGTAGGGATTTTTCATTTGGTCGGTAATGCTCTACTTTTAGAGTTTTACCACCTTTTTTTATCCGAATTTATATTTTGGAGATGTCTAATGGTTTTGAAGATGTTGTTGTGAGATTGCACTGCTCTGAGTCTAGTAGATTGGGCAATGCTCACCAAAACTTATGCTATAAGCAAACCCCTTATTTTTTATATGTTTAGCTATTTTCAGAAACTCTTCTGGCTCAATATCTTTCCTCTCAGGAAAATAGTCTGTTTAGGGTGATCGATGCAAGCGTGAGAACCTATAGGATAAGGATAGGGCGATGATTGATTAAGGACTAAATAGGAAAGTTACAAAAGTGTCAGTAGGTAGTGCTGCAGATTTTGATGAGCATGGGTTTTGAGCGATAGCGACAGTGTCGGTGGGCTGTACCCACCCCGCGCGCGCATCGATAATGAATGAGATGGAGTAGGTACCTTAAATTGCGTATACTCCCTTTCCAGTCCAATACTGCATAGAGGATGGCTGCCGCAAATTAGCCAATCCAGGCGCAAAAACATCCTCAATCATTAGGTAGGATGAGAGTAAGCCCTGTTGGAGTGGATTTTGGTAATCTAATCTACGAGAACAGAAATCAGGCTATCCAGTTAACTCACAACGCCAGGTAGTGATTGGCAAAAATCTATTGTTTGATTACGAACGCCGGAAATTCCAAGAGATACTGTGGGCGTAATGAAAAGAGAAAGTGTTAAAGCTATCAAATATCCAGCAATAAAGCCATTAACTTGACTTACTAAAATATCTCTCCCAGATATCTTCCCGCCAGAAATATAAGTGCATATCACTAACTTTTTCAAGTTTAGTACTGAACCTAATATGCCTCCAGAAACAACTTTTACTTTAAGAGAGTATGGTGGAAGAGAAGCATGTCCTGTTGGATCAATAAAATTGACAGGATTATTGCCTGTATATAAATAGTCTTGTAGTGTGATTGGTTGATCGTCAAAACCTTCGAATGGGTCTCTTGAATCAAAACTTCCAGTCGCTGGGTCATAATATCTTGCTCTGAGATAGTATTCTGCAAGTTCTGGATCAAGTTGTTCTCCTGCAAAGAGATAATTGTTAGAGGTATCACCAGTTTGATTTAGCGCCTGTCCATAGGCATCATAGAGGTATTGATCGGTTAATAACCCATTCACATCTGTCAGTATCCGAGTACTGCCTAAACCATCTACTTGATAGAAGAATTGATCGTTGCCTTGCTCCTGAGAAATCAAATCCAGTCCATGTACATAGGACGCTAGGTTTTCTCCACTGGCACGGTATTCTTCAATGACCTGGGCATATTCCTGCTGAGTCTTATCCAATAAGAAACGGGTTTCTTCACCATTAACCGTCATCACCACCCGCAGTCCTTCATGGTCATACTGATATTCAATGCGACCAGTTTCTCCATTTTCATTAATGTCTACGGCAATGAGTTCTCCTTCTGCATTCCATTGATAAGTAGCGATGTTTTCCTCATTTTTTAGAGTCGTAATCAAGTTACCGTTGTCGTCATAGCGATACTCGGTCACCAGACCGTTTAAGGTTTCGGTGCGTAGACGATCATTATCATCATAGGTGTAGGTCGTGGTGCCTTCTACAGAGTCTTTCTTCTCTAACCGATTACCAACATCATCAAACACATATTCCGTGCTGCGATTTCCATGCTCTGGATCTGTAATCGTTTCTTTTTTAAGACGATAGAGTTCGTCATAATCATAGTCAACAACTCGACCTGAATGCTCCTCAACTTTAGTGCGATTCCCGACTGGGTCAAGCGTATATCTATAGCTAGACAGGACTTCGTCGTTGTTGCGATTTTCTAGAAACTCCAGACGATTAAGGGGATCATACTCACGGGTTTCAATTACGCTGTTGAGGAATACGGTTTGTTTTAAGTTGCTGACCGCATCGTAGATGTAGGTGGTAACGCCTTCGTCTGGATCGGTGACAGTTTCTAACCGGTTGAGTGAGTCGTAGGTATAGACGATAGTGCCAGATGGTGTAGTGAGCGATGTTACATTGCCAGCATCGTCATAGGTGTAAGAAATAACCCGACCATCTGGTTCCGTTCGACTTATTAACCGATCTCGTTCATCATAGAAGTAGAGAGTCACTCCTCGGCCATCGGTCACGGTTTCAAGCTGACCGGTTGGTGTGTAAGTGTACAGCTCATCTACCTCATCAGGAAGACGTTTTGCCACTAAACGGTTCCGCTCATCATATTCATAGGTGATGACATCACCGTTAAAGTCTATTGTTCGAAAAATATTTCCTGCAAGGTCATACTCGGTTGTAGAGGTTTGTCCTAAGGGTAAGGTCATGCCTTTACGCTGTCCGACCTTGTCGTAGTTAAAGATTGTCTTATGCTCGTTTGCATCAATCTGTTCAAAGATATTCCCTAGGAGATCACGCTTGTATACAGTAATGTGGCCAAGGGCATCCTCTACCTCGATTAGACGACCAAAGGGATCATAGTCAAAGGTTGTTATGTTACCTGCCTGGTCGGTTTCAGTTTCTAAATAGCCGAGGGCATTGTAGGTCAAAGTTTCCTTTGAACCATCGGCAAACTGGGTTTCTTCCAGCTGTCCTAAGTTGTCGTAGTCAAATAATGTGATTCGGCCTAATGCATCTGTAATTGTTTCTTGGTTCCCGGCATCGTCATAGGTAAACGTGATGATATGCCCCAACGCATCTTTCTGCTCAATCAGACGACTTGCCTTGTCATAGTCAAATTCAGTTCGGTTGCCCAACTCATCAATTTCAGCCTTGACTAAACCATTATCAAAATACTCCGTCCGAGTGCGAGGATTATCGTCTAAGGTATCAGGTGTTTCGTCAGGATAGATGGTTTGTACAACGCGCCCCAGCTCATCGTAGATAAAGTATGTTGTGCGTCCTGCTTCATCGGTGGTGGAAATGAGTCGGTCTAAGGCGTCATAATCATTGATGACACTAGGATTATCCGATAGGTCCTCCGGCGTACTGTCAGGATAAATAGTCTCAACCAGCAGACCTCGGTTGTTATATCGGTATTCGGTTTCTCGACCCAGGGCGTCAATGGTCGTCATCCTGTCACCTAAGCCGTTATAAATCGTAGTTTCAACCCCACCTTCAGGGTCAGTCACCGATTTGACCCGCCCTTCATCGTCCACATCGTAGGTGTAGGTGTAACCCAATGGGTTCCTAAAGGTTTTCAGGTTTCCGTTGGCATCGTAGGTAAAGGTACTAACACCCTCAGTTGGATCAACGATCCGTTCAAGATTTCCATAGCGGTCATAGTCAAATGTAGTCTCATTCTTTAACGGATCGATCAGCTTACGCAGTAAGCCAAAGTCGTCATAGTCATAGATGGTGATATGCCCTTCAGCATCTTCACGCTCGGTTAGATTGCCTTTATCGTCATACTTAAATGTGGTCGTGTTACCCAATGGATCGGTTTCTGTTTTTATCCGATTATCTGCATAGTAGGTAAATGTGGTTGTTTTCTCTTCTCCGTTGGTTTCCGTCAGACGATTGCCTCGATCATCATAGGTATATGTGGTGGTATAACCCTCCTGATCGGTTTCACTTTCCAGATTGTTATCGTCATAGTAGGTGCGAATAATCTCTCCACCTCGGGCATCAATTTCACGAACCACATTGCCCCTATCGTCAAAGACAAATGTGATGGGATTACCAAAGGGATCCGTTACCGTTTGGGTGGAGGCGGCTGAATCAAAATTCAGATCAAGAGCATTGCCCTCAGCATCAATAATGCGTTCAATTTGACCCTGGTCATCATACTCAGTGCGAATCGTGGCATCCCCTAAGGGGTTAATGATGCCCGTCAGGTAGTGAGCACGGTCAGGATCGTCATATATAAATTCTGTCTCGTGTTCAGTGCGATCCTCTACAGCGATTAAATCTCCCTTGTTATCATAGGTGTACTCAATGACATTACCTTCTGGGTCAATAATCTGTTCAATTCGTCCTTGATCGTCCCGTTCGAACTGAATTGATTGCCCAGTTGAGCTGGTAATGCCATCTTCGGTGTAGGTGAGGACATTACCGTTGCGGTCAGTAATCGTTTGTAGCCCTGCATCCTCGTCATAACGATACTTGGTACCGTCTTTGGTAGTCAGAATATATTCCGAGGGATTGTAGTTGAAATTAATGGGAAATAGGCCAACGGTAGCGTCAGAACGGATGGTCAGCGGGATATTATCCACCACTTCTAACGTCTCTTCAACGCCAGGATCCGGCGTAAAGTGAGGGCGGAAATTAGCGCCCAGGAAGCTGACAGGGTTAGGCTGTGGATCAAAGGTAAAGCCGATACGCTTACCCTCTGGACTAGTTAACGTCACCCGAGAGCCCACCTTAAAGGGAGTGGCTGAGAAGAAACCACCGGTATCAGGAACTGACTCTCGAATTTGGGCATCCTGGATATCCAGATTCCAGCCATAACCAAAGTCATCACTATGCTGAGTATTAAAGCTGCTGTAGGTCCGGCTTACGGTAATGGGAATCCCAGCTAGCGGAATCGATAAGTCCGTAAAGGTTTGAGTGAATTCTCCAGGCTTATTTTCACTAAAGACGGCCAGCACAACACCTTGGGTGTTGATATTGCCTCCCACATCCTTGGCTACCACTCGGAAAAAGTAGTCATCATTCGCAATGAGCCTCGGATCTATTGTGGCGAATACGCCATCTTCAAGATTGCTATCTCCTTCAGCTAAGAGGATATAGTCAGGGTCATTGGCGGCAGGTTGACTTAAGTTAACCAAACTAGCGGGGGCATATTCGACTCGATAGGACACTAAGTTTTCATCCCTAACCGTTCCAATCAGGTCCGTTACTTCATCGATCACCGGATCTAACAACAAGACAGGCAAATCGGAGTCAGGTGGTACTGTTTCTACTGGCACAAAATTGCCATCCGGTGTAATTAAACGTTTTGGCCTCAATGCTTCAAGCGCTTCTTCATTGAAGGCAACAAACGGTGCTTCATCGTCGGTGGGATCTATAACTCGAATAGCGAGAGTTTTAGTATCTATGTTGCCAGAGGTATCAGTAGCTGTCGCAACAACATCAAAGAGGCCCGATTGATCAAGTGTGACTGATGTGCTGTTAATCAGACCATTTGTTGCAATATCTGGATCAAGTGCTAAGGCATTACTATCAATGGAAAGATCAAGGTCCGCTAGACCAACATTGTCAAAGCCTCGTATTTGCAGATCAAGGGTATCTCCTACATTAAATACAGTACCCGTAAAGCCAAGATCCACCTGAGGTGCTTCTGTATCGACAACGGCTTCTATAATTTCTAGCTCAAAGCTTTGGGTTATGATGACGCTATTTTCATCAATAACCTGAATTTCAATCAGGTACCTACCAACAGCGGTATTCTCCCAAGTAATGATCCCATTTTTATCAATGGTCATTCCGTCAGGTGCATTACTTAGAATATAGGTTAACGCATCACCATCTGTATTCCTGGCGATGACCTCGTAGCGATAAGGAACACCAGTAGTTGCTGTTGTACTTGGCTGGGAGATAATGTAAGAATTCGCCTCGTTTGAGGTAGCTCTGTTATTGCCAAAGTCAATATTTTCAATGACTTCACCTGCACCTAAATCCACTTCATAAAAATCTCTTCGCTTCAAGTTGACAGATTGAGAAATAGTAAATGCTGCCAGGAAGAGAGAGTCATCCTGCGAAAGATTCACTGTATCTAACTGAAGACTCGTATCACCATCTTCAATAAATGAGGTGATATCGTACAACTCATCATCACCAAAGTCGCGAGTTGCCAGGGGATTTGTAGGATTAGCATTAGAGTCGCCTATTCCTCCCAGAGTAATCAGTGCGCCCTCAGCTTTTACACCATCATCTTTGTCTCCAGCAGAGCTGGTTAGCCGTTCCCCATTAATATCAATCAGGCTATACTGTCCTCCTGCCAGATATCCTCCCTGTATTCCTAATGCCATTTCGACATTAAAATTATCCTCATTAACATTTAAGGGTGAATCAAATGTAAGAATGTTAGTGCTGGAATTGGTCAATCCTCCTTCCAGAAGAACTATTGTTTGTTCAGGTAAGTCAGGATGCGTATATATCACGCTAAGACTGGTGCCACTGATAAACGTTGGATTTCCTATTACAGTTTCATCAATTGAGAAATTAAAGATACCTCCCTCATTACCAGCCTTATTTGCCACAAGTGAGGTCACATCTGCTCGTCCTGTTTCGAAATCTAAAAGTCGCCCAGATGGATGATTGCTATCTTCAACATTATCTAACCAAGTTAGAGCAACAGAAATGCCATCAAAATCAATTGTTGTAGGTCGAAACGGCGTATCACTGATAACTTCTGATGGTGCATTAGATGGTGAAGTAGTCGTCGCAACGTGCAAAAATGCATGTTCAATTGTTCCGCCTTCAGGGATTAATGCCTGTAAACTGCCAGGACTATTTGTTCCCAAAGCATCTGTAGAAAGCCCTGCCTTACCAACGAATGTTGCTGCCACATTAGGATCAGGTTGAATTAGCTGTAATGAACCTCCTTCTGTAACACCTGTTGGGTTTTCAATAGAATGAATAGGCGCAGTCTGAACAAAACCATCTGGAATCACTTCTCGAACGATGTAGGTCCCCGGTAATAGATCAGTGAACGTATACTGTCCCGTCTCATCTACATCTTGTGTGTTAGGGTTATCTCCTGCTGTTATCTGGACGTGATCACCGCTATCAAGTAGGCCATTGTTATTCTCATCTAAATAAATAGAGACACCACCGATACCTAACTCGCCAGCATCTCTGAGCCCATTACCATTGGCATCTTCCCACTTTGTCCCACGAATAATTCCACCAGAGAAGTTTCCAAAATCGATATTTTCAACAACTTCACCCGTTTCGAGAGTTACGTAATGAAAATCAGGACTGATAATACTATTGGGTAAACCTTGAACATTGGCTAACTCGAAACCTGGTGAACCAGTTCCGTTATTCAAAGCAACAATCTTAACTGCACGAACAGGCTCAGTAAATTCAATGTCATTGAGGTCCAGTGCTGTCGTTGTCCCTCCATCTGCGACTCCCAACAAGGTGAAGTCAGTCAGATTAGAGCTTACAAACACATTAGCTTGTTCATCACGAGGGATAAATTCAGCGATAAAAATGTCATCCCCTGGGCCATCAATAATAACTTCATCGGTAAATCCAACCGTAATAGATGAGCCCTGTGGAAGCCTCAAAAAGTCCACTTGGTCCTCATCATTTCCAAGGACAACATCTGTGCTAACGGGGGACTCGGCTTGTACGGGAGTATTGAAGTCTGGGGCGATACCTCCTAAAGGACCAACCCCTACACTGTCAAAGTAGGCTAAAACAGTGTCAGCATAGCCATCTCCTGTGGCAGCATTTATACTCACTGGAAAAGTTTGTACAAACCCTTCTGGAACGACTTCTCGAACGACGTAGTTTCCTGGCAAAAGATTCGTAAAAGCATATTGTCCTGATTCGTCAATGTCAGGTGTAGAAGGATCATTTTCTGCTGTTATCTGAATCGGTTCATTAGGATCAAGAATTCCATTGTCATTAGCATCCAGATAAACACTCACTCCTGGTAGCCCAGGTTCCAATGAATTATCAGGACCTCCAATGAGACCAGCAAATGCATCTAACAGCTCGTCAGTTGACTCAAAATTACTACCATCAGGATCTATTGCTTGAATAATGCCTAATGCGGCATCATTCCCAACACCAAAAGCCGTGAGATTGACATCCTTGGCCAGCAGCCGATCAACCTCATCCAAAATAGTGCCTCCTCTATTTTGGTCACCATCGGTTAAGAAAATTACATTACCATCACCATCTTGTGTGCCAATAGTATCGAAGGTTGTTTCAACTTGTTGTAAAGCAGCTTCCGGGTTCGTTCCAGTCGCATTTCCTACGCCGAATGCTCCAGAACGAATGGATTTGAGAATATCTTCTATGTCGGAAATGCCATTGCCATCAATATCGGCATTAGAGGTAGTTGTTAACTGAAGACCCTCCTCAATCAGGTTCATGTCTGCATTAGCAGCAAAACCACTAAATACAACAATCGAAATATCAACCTGCTCACCCAGTCCTAGCGAAGTTAGCTGTTCATTGAGCGTGATAAACCCTGCGATTTCCGCATCTAATCGGGTATCGGCTAGACCATCTCCATTGACATCGCCCAGAGGTGAGCCATCAAAGGCAAAATCAGCACTGCCAGAAACATCAATAACGAATACCACATCCGGATCACGACCCTGAACTAATTCAGTATCTCGAAAACCATTCGCATTCAAGTCATTCCATTTAATCCCACGAATTTCTCCAGTGACAGCACTGATGACCGGATCAACTACGGTGAAACTCTGAGTATCCTTTCCACCGCGATCATCCGTCACCTCAACCGTAAACACATAGTCTGGTCGCAATATTCCAGATGGAGTAAAGGTAAGTAACCCTGTCTCATCAATGTCTGCTTCCAGTGGCCCCTCAATAAGCGAATAGGTCAACTCATCCCCATCCGGGTCAGTCGCCTCCAACTGATAGGAATACGTAACCTGCTGGCCCGCATCAAATGTCGTCTCTGGCGTACTCGTAATCTCCGGTGCCCCATTGATGCCCTCACGGGTGAGCATTTCCTGAGTCCATCCCTGATTGCCCGCAGCATCAACCGTTCTCACTGAGAAGGGAACAGCTCCGGCTGCCGACATTGCAGCATTCGTGATAGTAAAGCTCCCCTCCTCATCGGCAACCACTGTCTGCTGAGCATTATCAAAAGTAATAGATAATCCTGGCTCCGTCTGACCTACCAGGGTTACAAGACGCTCTGTTGTAGTGCCATCGCCTACTATTCCGGTATCGCTTTCAGGAGCTAGTTCAAAACTAATCGGTGGTGGTGTCCGATCAAACGTAAACGTAACCACTGCCTGGTTAGACGTCAGATTCACATCATTTGTAGCCCGCAGCGTCACCGTATAGTCCCCATCCGGCATGGAACCACCAGTTAACCGCTCATACTGTTCAAGCGAAAGGGTAAAACTGTTATCTTCCCCATTAAGAGCGTCACTGATGTCAATAAAGTTGGTGTCATCTAAACTCCCCTCCAATACTGTAATGGGGCGCTCACTAACAACTTGTCCCGTAATTGTCGGATTAGAAGTCAATCCATCAGTGTCATCACTTCCCGTATCCTCTTCCAGTTGAGCCGTTATCTCAGGAGGACTATCATCAATGCTTCCCAAAAAGACAAGATCGTAAGTAAACTGAATCTCGTTGGGGTTTTTAAACCGAAGAGTGGCATTATCAGTTTCCTCTCCTGGTGCTAGAGCTATACCGTTGATTTCGGCAGAGAGATCATAATAGGGCAGCCCATTGAGGGTAAGTCCATCTGCCCCTAACACCGTCACCGTTGGGTCGCTGATGTTAGCAACTGCCATAATCAATGGCTTGTCAACCTCATACTGCCCCGTATTACTTACCGTAAAATCTGTAAATAAGGTCTCAGTCTCTTCATTAAATGACGTTAGACCATAGTCAACCGTAAGGCTAGTGGACACATCTTGAATCCCATCAAAGATCAACGATTCTGTCAGGTCCGCTGTTGGTTGTTGTGTAGATGTAAGGTTGTTTTCAGTTGACGGCAGCACATCAGCCGCTAAGGTTTGAATATTCCTGATGCGAGCCTGTGTAGTCGTGTCGTCATCATTGTTAACCAGTCGTAGGAGCAATGTGGCCTCAGTACCCGCCGCAATGCCTGCCAGGCTAACAGTGATGGTTTGTCCATCATGACTAACACCATTGGCCAGTTGGGGCGTTTCCCCTTCGGTCCAATTAAAAAATGCATCTCGACTATCAGTAATGGTATGAACTAGGGAATTCCCCTCGCTATCTACCAGGGCAGCCTCAAAGGCATCGTTAATGGCATCATTATCGGTTGTGTCGAAGGCGAGATCCGCCAGCGTAAACTGTAGTGTCGAAGGCTGATCTGAAATGGTGATTGATTGCCGATGGCTGACTTCGAAGTTATCACCCTCTGCTAGGATAATTTCACCTGCAACCTGTGGCGCTTTGAGTTCGTAGCTGAAAATGAGGTCGTTGTAGTCGCGATCGCCTACACCGGTCATATCCTCCCAAACCATTTCATTAGCGGCCTGGAAGTGCACATGGCTCAGTCCATCTGGATTCGCCCCTGGGTAGGAAAAGAACGCAACGGGACCTTTATCCAGCTGATTGTTAGGATTCTGGGCTAAAAATTCTGTGGTTGTCGCATCTTGGATTAGATACCATCCGAGGAACTTACCTGCCGGAATCTGATATTGACTAACCGCACCAGCATCTTGCCCTTTTGCAAACACCACCTGCCGGTTTGCTTGAGATAGTGCTGCTGCTGCATATCCCTGGGACCCAGGTTTAAGAGTGCCTATGCGTCCCCTAGCATCATCCACCAGGAAAAAGCCCATTTCATTACGAAACCGAGCAGAATGACTTAGCAGATCTACCGTTAGGGTCGCGGATTGACCAATATCTCCAGGAATTCCTATACCAGCTTCACTAACTAATAGGACAGCATCATTAAAATCGCGATCTCCACCGCCCCATAAATCTTCCCAAGCAAAGCTCTGGATGCCCTCTCCAAAAGATTGACTGCGCACATGATCAACCCCATCTGGGTTAACCCCATCTAATGAGAAAAAGGCTATAGGACCTTGATCCGCCTGATTTTTGGGATTACGGGCCAGCCAGTCTGCCGTACTACTGTCTTGGACCAGATAAAATGCAAGCCTATCTCCAGCCTGGAAATTCAGCTCCTTCCAGGCACCCGTTTGCTGTCCATGGGAAAATAGTATCTGCCGAGACCCACTGTTTAGGGCAGCTTGAGCAAAGCCAACCTCACCAGGGGCTAAGTCATTAACCTTGCCATTGGCATCAATGGCAAATACGCCCATCTCGTTATTGAGTTTAGCGTCTCGATAGGTCCACTGAAATCGTAGCGTTACCGTTTCGCCTACATCACCCGATACAACAAAGATATCGCCAATTTCATTCGTAGTATCGGCTAGCAAATTGCCATCGGCAATCCCTGTCAGTACGTCTTCTTCAGGACCATTAGACGTAGAAATAGTCTGTGGATTAATAGCATCAGTAGCCTCGGTCAACCGATTATCGCTGATTGCATCCGCGGATAACGGTAACGGCTCCAAGGTCGGCACATTCAGTAAGCCAGTATTACTATGTGCTGAAGTATTGAATTGCTCATTCTTTTGAGTAGTCCCTAGCAAACCAGGACTCTCTGACAACGGTAACAAACCCTCATCAGAGAAGGTCGCATCCAATTCATTCATATTGTCATCTACAGGGAGTTGGTCAAGCGTTGATGCTGCACCACTAGCCACGTAATTTCACGATTACGTCTAAGTAAATGATCGAAAACCAATTTGAATGATCCGGATAATCAGTGTTAAGAAAGAATGAGAAAGCCCTATAAGTCCTATACCTTTTTGGATAGGTCAACATTGTTCTGAGCAATGAGGTGATGGCGATTTTGACGAAGCGAGTCAGGGTGAATTAAGGCAAGAACAAGGGCATATTTGTGCCATAGCCTTAAACCTTTATTAAAGCCAGCTGCCTATGCAAAGTAGTCGATACAAGCTTACCCTCGACTACTTTGCAAAAATCGCTTTGACCAAGATGGAAATGGCGATGATGGTCCAGAATAGGCTATCTCCATGGTTAGGAGGAGGTGTCATGGGTTTGCTTGGAATTTTAACTGAGGCTAATGTCTGCGTTGCAAATGTTAAAGAGGCATTAGTTGTTACATTTGGATAACTGCAATGATGAAGTTGCATATTACGCTCCTGACAATAACGCTGAATTAACTTCATCCTAAGGATTTCAGAGTTTCTCACCAGGGAAAAAGCGGTCGTTAGGCCAGGAAATTAAGACACTGGCTACAAACCTGTAATAAATTCAGGGACTTCAACTTACAAAATTTTTTGCATTGATCTTTGCCCGATTGCTTAAAATCAGGATTAATTGGCTTATCTTCCAGATGATCCAAGATTTGCTGTAGAGTTCTGAATTTAAGGCATTATTCTCAATGGCTGCTAAACGAAAGCGGGCGCGTGTATTAACACTAGAAGGATTGCAGAAACTTCAGGTGCAAATCCGTCAGCAAGAGTTAGCAGATAATGACGGTAATCGCTACAGCCGTGAAAAATTAGGTGAATTGACAGGATTAGACCCTAAAACGGTTACCAAGGTTTTAGACCAAAGTGGGTCAGATCGAAGTGTTCTTAAAAGATGTTTTGAATCATTTGGTCTAGTTCTTGAGGCGAATGACTACTATTCTGCATCGGATACGCAGCAAAGGTCAACAGACCAAATGATAGACTCCAGCTTTGTAGGACGTGAAGAAGCCTTGGCTGACCTAAATGCTTTGGTAAACCAAGGTGCAAAGATTATTGTTATTCAGGCCCGAGGCGGAACTGGGAAAACAACTCTTGCACGTCGCTATCTTCAGCAAGAGTTTAATATCGTTCTAGAATTTCCAATTGCTAGAGAAACTAAAGATATTGCTTCGATTGAAAGTTTACTTGAAGAAAAACTTCGTCAGCTAGGGGAAGACCCAGGGCGAGAGTTTTTGATCTCACTGGATAGGCTAAAGCGAAAACTTCAATTGGAAAATATAGGAGTGTTAATAGATAATCTTGAGCCAGCATTAAATTCTAAAGGGAAATTTGTTGCATCTCATCGCCGCTATGTTGAACTCCTACGTGTGCTTTCAGATCCAGCAGTAAAATCAACAACATTGATAACAACTCGAGAACGTTTAAGGGAATCAAGTCTTACTATTCATAACTATTCGCTTAAGGGCCTAAATATTGAAGCTTGGAATTATTTTTTCCAAACTCGTCTTTTATCACTAGAAACTAATGCTTTAGCTAGTCTCCATCATGCTTATGGCGGTAATGCTAAAGCTATGGAAATTGTCAGCAGCGTAATCGCAGAAGATTTTTCAGGTAAGACAGAGATCTATTGGAAGGAGAATCGAGATGATTTACTTATTGAGAGAGATTTAGAAGATTTGGTCAGAGAGCAGTTTGAACGTTTGCAAAAACTAGATTCGGATGCCTTTAAACTATTATGCCGAATGGGATGCTACCGATATCAAGATGTCTCAACTATCACATTGGCAGGACTCTTTGCGTTGCTTTGGGATATACCCAAAAATCAACACAAGCGGCTCATTAAATCTTTGAAGGATCGTTCACTAATTGAAAATAGGGAAACTTTATATTGGTTGCATCCAGTGATAAGAGCAGAAGCAATTAGCTATTTGAGAGAAGGCATAGATTTTGAAATCACAAATCATAAAATTGCCGAATTTTGGACTGAATCGATTCAAAGCATCGATAATATTGGTGAAGCTTTGATTGCGCTAGAATCTTTTTATCACTATTTTGAAGTTCAAAACTATGACAAAGCTAGTAATGTGATTCTCTTGAAGCGACCTAACAAATGGGATCGAGAAGAAGATTTAACTCGTTCGCTACATAGGTTAGGTCTTTTAAGACAAGCTAATTATGCTTTAGATAAAATTGTAAACCATGTAGATCTACATCAAAAAATTCACCTACTTAATGCCCTAGGTGATACTTTTTGGAGGCTTGGCCAAATAAGAAAAGCAATTGACTTCCATGAAACGTCAAAGCAAATAGCAGATGATTTGAACGAGAGATATGCTTATGTCAGATCAATCTTACAAATTGGCATCTGTAAGACAGACTTACTGGAGCTTGAGGATGCACGTGACTGCTTTCAACAATCTCTCAAGCTCGCTGATATTGCAAAATTCCCAAGAGCAAAGTTAATTAGCTTTTATTATTTGGCGTTTATTGATGCGTACGATCTAAGTGAGGATACGAAATCTAAAACACTGAAACTATTAAGCGAAGCAGAAGAAACTTATAATCTTTTTTCTGCAGAAAATAATATGACAGCACAGCAAAGAGGCTATGGATTAATTTTTATTGGAATGGCTTATAAGTCCTTTAAGTGTTTAGAACGTTCATTATCTTTTTTACAGAAGGCAATTCAGTTCTCACAAGAAAGCCAATCTACTCAGATTGAAGCAAAAGCTAAATATAGCTTGGCAGAAATTTATCGAATTCAAGGTGAACTTGATAAGTCTTTAGAAATGGTATTAGAGTCCATTGAACTTCTTGAGAAATTAGAAGCTGATTGCGATTTAGCAGAAGCTTATTATCAGGCAGGTCTTACCTACAAGGAAAAAGGTGACTATACTTGTGCTGAAACGAGCTTCCGAAAAGCAATAGAATTATTTTATGCAGTAGAAGCTCCTAGACAGATAGAAAAAGTGAAACGGTTTATAACTGGGGAATATGAGATTTCCTAGGCATGGTGTCTCCTTCACCGAATTGCATTTGGGTTCTTAAATACCTTTTTCATTTTGCAAGTGGCATAACCAACAGAGTTAATCCCTCACGACCAATAACTCTAATTTCATGGCCAGGTAAAATCTGTGTGCAACTTTTGGTTTGATGAAGACGCGCACGCCAATATGTTGCTTGGAAGCGTACTTGCCCTATATGCTGAGCGCTAATAGTTTTCGAGACCTTGCCAATACCAGCAATATGAAAGATTTCAATTTTATTAGGGAAAATGGTTAAGCTCATGGTTTAGCCTCCTTGGTTATGTAACTTGAATAAATTTTGCAATTCTGAGCCATAGCTTGCCAGGGAAAATGGACACGATAAGCCAAGAAACTAGAAAACTTTTTGATGTAGAGCTTCTATCCTTCGTGCAATAAGGCATTAGAAGTTTCTTGAATTTGTAGAAATGCTTAAATGAGTTCGCTTAAAATCAGGTCAACCTTGCTTAACTTCCTGAAAATCCTGCTTAACTTCCGGGTGCTTCTAAATTATGACCATGCAGAGACGTAGACGTGGCGTTATCTTAACGGCTCAAGGCCAGCAGAAACTTCAATCTGCTATTACTGAGCTTGAACAAACGGAAAAGCTGGGCCAGAAAATCACACTGGAGGAGCTGGCAGAGAAGACGGGACTCGATCCAGGTACAGTGGCCAAGGTGCTGGAGAGGGAAAAGGGGTGCGATCGCAAAACCCTAGACCGATTTTTTAGATCCCTAAGCCTGGAGCTAACTGATGCTGACTATACAAAACCAGGCACAGTCAGTGTGCCCAACCCAGTTCCAGAAAGTTCTGATCATCAACTTAAAACACCTGTAGATTGGGGTGAAGCTGTAGATGTATCCATTTTTTATGGGCGAACTGAGGAATTAGCCACACTCCAGGAATGGATTCTGCAGGATCGATGCCGATTGATACTTATTCAAGGTATGGGTGGTATTGGAAAAACAGCCCTTTCGATCAAGCTTTCGGAAAACATTTATGAGGAGTTTGATTACTGCATTTGGCGCAGCTTACGAGAAGCTCCACCAGTTGAAAAGATATTGGCTGATCTCATCAAGTTTTTATCTAATCAACAGGACGTGAATTTGCCCAAAACTGTTGGAGATGCAGTTACCCGGTTAATTCATTATTTAAATGAGTCTCGTTGCTTACTGGTATTGGACAACGCTGAATCAATTTTACAAGGAGGAGTTAACACAGGGCAGTATTTAGAAGGCTATGAAGGTTATGGTACTTTGATTAGTCGTGTAGGAGAATCACGTCATCAGAGTTGTTTAATAGTTACAAGCCGAGAGAAGCCAAAGAGATTAGAAAGAAATGAAGGTCTGAACCGACCAGTACGAACACTATCTCTCAATGGACTGGATAGTATTGCTGGCTATGATTTTTTGAAGGCTGAAGGACTCAAAGGAGATGCCACTCAATGGAACCAAATCATTGGTCATTATAGTGGTAATCCACTTGCCTTAAAAATTATCGTAAATACAGCTCGAAACTTGTTTGAAGGTAGATTAGAGATTCTCTCAAATGAGAATTTTGGCCTTCTTGGGGATATTCAAGACTTACTTGAAAGCCAGTTTGCGAGACTATCAGTTCTTGAAAAATCGGTAATGTATTGGTTGGCCATTAACAGAGAAGCCACATCTCTTAAAGTGCTAAGAGAAGATTTATTAGCTTCTATTTCTGAATCAAATCTGCTAGAGGTACTTAGTTCCCTTAAAAAACGATCCTTAATTGAAAGAGGTATTTCAGGTTTTACTTTGCAAAATGTGCTGATGGAATATGTGACAGAAAAATTTGTCTCAAGGCTTTTAGAAGAGCTTAAAACATGTGATCTTTCTATTTTCAAAACTCACGCTATTCTGAAGGCTACAGCGAAAGACTATGTTCGCGAAACTCAGCTGAGATTAATTGTTAATCCGATTTTAGTGCATATCACTGCCAAAAACAAAAACATTGAGCCCTATATGAAAGCAATTAGGGCAAACACTGAGTTGTTTGATAACTATGCTGCAGGAAACTTTCTCAATCTAGTATGCCAGAATCAATTAGATAACTGTTATTCTGATTTCTCAGCACTAACTTTAAGACAGGTTTACTTGAAAGGCATAACCTCTCATCCTTTAGATTTATCTCATAGTGCTCTTATCGATTGTTACTTTCTACAGACATTTGGTTTGATTCAACAAGTTCGTTTTAGCCCTAATGGAGAAATAATAGCTAGTGGTGACAGTAAAAATAATATTCAACTCTGGAATCTGAAAAATCGAGAGCTAATAGCCACGTTACAAGGCCATTCTGCGTGGGTTAGATCCATTTCCTTTAGCCCAGACAATGAACTCCTTGCGAGTAGTAGTGAAGACAACATGATTCGCGTGTGGCAGCTTTCTGATTATCGATGTATTCATTGTTTTCAGGGGCATACCAATCACGTGTGGTCACTAGATTTTAGCCCTTGTGGAAATTTTCTTGTTAGTGGTGGTGGTGATTCTTTAGTAAAGCTCTGGAATATTCACGATGGTCAATGCTGTCATTTATTTGAAGGACATGAACATTGGGTTTGGTCAGTTGCTTTTAGTTCAGATGGCAAGCTACTGGCTAGTGGTAGTGGTGATTCTACAATTAGATTGTGGGATGTACAAAAACATTCTCTTTTAGCCATCCTGATTGGTCATAGTCGAGATGTTGCATCTATTGCATTTAGTCCAGATGATAAATTAATTGCTAGTGGTGGTTTTGACGGAAAAGTTCGCTTATGGGATATTCAGCAAGAAAAATGCATCTTGGAACTTGAAGGCCATACTAATTGGATCCGGACTTTAGCCTTTAGCCCCGATGGCAATTTCCTTGTTAGTGGTAGTGAGGATCGTACGATCCGAATATGGAATCTTTCCACTCAGCAATGCTTAAGTGCAATTGAAGACCACATCAATGAAGTCCGTTCGTTAGCTTTTAGCCCCGATGGAAGTTTTCTAGCTAGCAGTGGTGGCGACTTGACTATTCGAATATGGGATTTTCATAAACGTCAATGTGTCCAAACATTTGCAGGGTATACCAATAAAGTCTGGTCAACAGATTTCAGCTCTGATAGCAAGTACATGGTCAGTGGAAGTGAAGATACTGTCATTAGGTTATGGGATCTTCAAAAGCGTCAGTTCATGTACTCCTTTGAGGGACATAATCATCGAATATATACAGTTAGATTTAGTCCAGACGATAAAATGATCGCAAGTGGAGGTGGTGATTTTAGTATTAGGCTATGGAATATTCAAACAAGAGAATGTATTCATGTTCTCAAGGAACATACTAATGAAGTCCGCTCAATAGCTTTTAGCCCTGATGGACAGTTTTTGATTAGTGGTAGCGAGGATTACACCATTAGGCTATGGAATATTCAACGAGGTAAGTGCCTGAAAATATCTGAAGAGCAAGAGCATTGGATAGTAGCACTAAACTTCAGCCCTAATGGCAAAATGTTTGCTGCTGGTTTGGCAGATGGAAAAGTTCAAGTATGGGATGCTCAGCAGCATAAATGTATTCATGTTTTTGAAGGTCATGAATCTGTGGTTTGGTCAGTAGCTTTTAGTTCTGATAACAAAACTCTCATAAGTAGCAGCGAAGATACCAGTATCAGACTGTGGAATATTCAAAAGAGAGACTGCTATTACATCTTTGATGAATATTCTCAACTGGTTCAATCAATGATGTTTAGACCTAATGGGAAAAACTATGGAAAACTATTTTGGGAAAACACATCAGACTATTCAAAAGAAAACTTCAAAGTTCAGCAAAGTCAATATTTCCGTATATTTGAGAGAGAAGACTACAGCATATTTTCAGTCTCTTTGAACTCTGACGGACAAATATTAGCCAGTGGCCACAATGACGGTGGCATTAAAATCTGGGAAGTATCAACAGGCAATAACCTGGCATCATTCACAATTCCTCGACCTTATGAGGGCACAAATATTACTGGAGTAAAAGGTCTAACGGATGCTCAAAGAACCTCGATGATAATTCTAGGGGCAATCGATGAAAATGAGCTTTTAGAAAACGTGACTTAACGTTCTATTTCTGACTCTATCGATTTCTGTATTCGTAGCTGCCGTCGCCCCTTGAACTGCTTCTGAGCCTCCCCCACGGTTGCCTTCGCATAGCGAGTCATCGTAGCTCTAAGCACATCTTTGACATAGACCTGATGCTGCACATAGGGGCCCTGCAGCAATGCTATACAGGCATCCTTCGGCGATTTTCCAGCCTTTAGTGCCGCCAACGACACCTCATCATCCAACTTAATCGCAGACCATTCATTTTGAATAAACCGTTGGTAGAGCTGGGTGTAGTCAATCGTCGGCTCACCGATCACCCGTCGCGCCAGCTCAAGGTAACTCTCTCGGGCCGCCTTGGCTGCCTCGGTGCGGGTGTCTGGAGGGTTAGGTAGATCGCTCACGATATGACTGAGAAAACGAGATTATTGCAAAAGGGTTAGAAAAAATCCACCCTGTAGGATGGCTGATCAAACGAAGCGTTAGCAAACATCCTCAGGGATATCGATTTCATAATCGTCAATATCCCCTAGCTCACTACCATCCATCACGACGCCTTGCTCTAAATCTGTCGGAGATGGCAGCGGACTATCCAGCGATAATCCACTGCCCCGAATGGCATCAGCAATCGTCTGAAAGCCGGATTCCAGAATGCTCTCTAGCCGGTCGCCCGAAATAGCCGATGAGCCTGGACGACCGGTGATGGGATTAGGCAGCTGGTAGCGATCGCACAACGTATCAATCTGCTTTACCAACTGCTCCACACAGACACCGGCCACCGCCTGCACCTGCTCCTCACTCATCTCCCCCCGCTCCTCCTCTGCTAGCGGACGATAAAATGCTGCGATCGCATCCATCGCCCGCTGCCGACCCTGGCGACTGGTGAAGACATCGTTATTAATCAGATAGTTCAACACCACCGCCGTGGACGCCGGAAACTGAGCATTGTAGACAAACTTCACCCGGTCAGACTTGCTATCCTCCGCCATTAAGCCGCTCCTTGCAGTTGTGTCATCTCACCCAACAGGGCCTGGAACAGCCCAAAACAGTCCGTCATCCGCATCGGGATGGAGCCCATCTCATGGGTTTCCGGTAATTGCTCCCGCACCAATCGGCTCAGACTATCCTGATTGTCCCAGGCAAAGGATAGCCGATTAGCCAGCCCCCGCGACTCAAAATACTGCCGCAGTCCTTGCTCCATCAGATAAGACGCACCACCCGCTAAGACTACATCGCCCTTGCCTGTGGCCAAGCTTGGAATCAAATGGTCATTAAAGTGAGGGTCCAGCGCTGCTAAATAAGCCGTTTCCACCTGGGCCATAGCATCACTAAAATTCACCATCTGCCCCTTCGCCACTGAATACTGATTGGGATTTTCCGAGTCCAAGGCAGTTAGCAAAACCTCAAAGTCCGCATCTGACACACCTGCTGCTGTCGCCGCTTTTTCAAAGGTCTCCCAAAAGCCAGGGAACTTTGAGGTAGATTTAGCCCCATTCAACGTGCCAGTTTCAAAGGCGAGTTGAGTGCCATTGCGATGACCAAGCATTTCCACCCAGGTGGTGCGCTGAGTAATGGCAACGCCTTGCTGCTGAAGCTGCTGTTTTCGCTGCACATAGATGCCATAGCCTTCAGGTCGAAACTTGAGCTGTAAGCGTACTTTATAGTCCTGCTCATTGTGGAATCGGAAGCCCTGGCAGAGTTGCATTAGTCGGTCTGCGATCTGCTGACGGGTACCCAGTTCATTGATGGGGAGAAGTATCCAGACGACGGCATCGAATTTGGAGGGGAGATTTTCTGTATGTGCGATCGCACCCAACGCTGCCGCAATCCGTTCTGGTGCCTTCAGAAACTTATCTTCCTTAAAGCTGTTGTACTCCAGAAAGGCACGAGCTGATTTCCCCACAAATGTGAGTTCATCCCCGAGGCGATACCAAGCATTGTCCTGAGGACGACCGCCATGATTAATCCGACCAATGCCCGAAGCAGGCCGCTGCGCCACTTCCGCATCCATCCACAGCGCCTGGGTTTGCCCCTGACTCAATTTATAGAAAAACTTACCGCCTGACTTACCCAGGTCGCAGGCCAAAAGCAATTTGGGAGGCCATAAAGACGTCACCATACGCAATTTCCTAAATCAACTCGCCCATTGTGGCAAGAATCGCAGCAAATAACGTGACTATTCGTGAAACTTAATTTCTAAATTCAGAAATAAATTGGCTATTACGTGACAAATCGTGTCAATCATGATTCACGTCAGTCATGAGCAGATAGTCTGTAATCAGCAAATCGTTACGCCCCGATCCGGGGCTTCACGGGGAGGCCACACAGGACGCCAAAATTTTGGCAATTTCCCCCTAACTCCCATCTCTCAACGGATTCAAGGTTTTTCACCTCATCTACTCGTTTTGCTCGATTGTTGTGTCGTTTTAGACTAAGCTTTCCGTGCTTTCCACGAGTAATCTTTCCGCCCATCAAGCGGTCCATTACTACTCAAAAGAGGACTATTACAGCCAGGAGGAGGGAGTCTCCCCATCTCGCTGGTTGGGAAATGGTGCGAAGAAATTAAATCTCTCTGGCGATGTCAATACAGAGACTTTTCAACAGCTGTTGCGAGGACAGACCCCGGATGGTCAGAATTTGTTCAGTCGTAAAGTCAATATCGATAAGCGTCGAGCAGCTACGGACTTTACCTTTAGTGCGCCGAAGAGTGTCAGCATTGCTGCCCTGGTGCAACAGGATGAGCGAGTGGTGAAAGCCCATCATCAGGCGGTGGCAAAAGCGCTTTCTGTTTTAGAAGAACGCTATGCTCAGACGAGAATTTCAACAGATACTGGACGGCAGCGGATCAAGACTGGAAATCTCATCACGGCTGTCTTTACCCATGGCACCAGTCGGGAGGTTGAGCCGCAACTTCATAGTCATTGTGTAGTGCTAAATGCTACTCAGTTAACTGATGGCCGCTGGTTTAGTTTTAGTAATGAACAGGCGATTGCCAATAAAAAGCTGCTGGGGCAGCTCTATCAGAATGAACTAGCCCATTTGCTCAAGCAGCAGGGGTACGAAATTGAACCCAAGGCCCACGGTCAGTTTGAGTTGAAAGGCTATGCCCCTGAATTGCTGAAAGCCTTTTCTACCAGACGAAAACAGATTCTGTCTTTACTGGAAGAGTGGGAGTCTGAAGGGAAGAAACCCACTGCAGCCAATGGCAAGGAAATCCAGTCGGAGATGCTGCTAAGGGAAGCGGCAAATCTAAAGACACGGAAGAATAAACCAAAAGTAACCAGTGCTGAGCGACTTCTGAAGGGATGGAAAGCGTTTGTGCAGTTGAAGGGGTTTGAATTGCCTGAATTGCCGGGGGAGGGGGTTGCGATCGCGCCAGCATCTACTGGTCAGCTTGAATCTCAATTAACCATTAAAGCCAAGTCAAACCTAAAACCTGCCATTCAACATTGTGGTGAGCGAGATGCAGTTTTTCGGCAGACGCACCTGGAACGGTTTGTGTTTGAACATCATTTGGGGGAGCAGAATTGGGAGGAATTGGAGGGTGCGATCGCAACCAATCCCCAACTCATCAAAGTTGAAGAGCAGAAGTTCACAACCCAAGCTGCCATAAACCTGGAACTCAATACCATCCGACTCATGCAGCAGGGTAGGAAAAAGGTTGAACCGCTAGCCTTTTCGGAATCGTCGGTTAGCGATTCCACCCTTACCCAAGAGCAACAGCAGGCTATCCAACTCACCTGCACCACTCCCGATCAGTTCATTGCATGGCAAGGGTCTGCCGGTTCTGGTAAAACCTATGCCCTGAATACTCTCAAGCAAATTGCCCAGGCCCAGGGCTATCAGGTGCGAGGCTTTGCTCCTAGTGCCGAAGCGGCTCATGGTTTGGGTCAAGCATTGGATATTCAGACGGAAACTGTGGCAGCATTGCTGGCGTCTCAAAATCGGGAAACTGGAAACGCTATCTGGATTGTGGATGAAGCTGGACTGCTCAGCATGAAAGATGCGCGATCGCTTATAACCCGTGCCACTGTCGAACAGGTCCGAGTGATTTTGGTAGGTGATACGAAGCAACTCTCTGCCGTTGAGGCGGGCAACCCATTCAAAAGTTTGCAGGCAGGGGGTATTACCACCGCTTATCTGGATGAAACCTTACGACAGCAGCGGCAGGAACTGAAGACAGCCGTGCAGCTGATCGCCCAGGGCAAAATGGTTCAGGGGATCGATACTCTTGATGCGGCTGGATGTATTCGTGAAGTTGAGAATGCTGATCTTAGACGTAAACAATTGACCCAGGATTATCTGGCACTATTACCCGAAAAACGCGAGCAAACATTAATTCTGGCAGGTACGAATCAGGAGCGGCTGGCATTGACTCAAACCTTACGGGCTGGGCTTCAGGCTGAAGGAAGTTTGGGGCAGGATGCTTTTACGGTTATGGGACTACGCCAGAAAAACATAACCAAAGCCCAGGCTGGCTATATGACGGTGTACCAGCCAGGAGACGTACTGGTGCCGATGCAGGATTATAAGAAGCAGGGGTTACTGAAAGGGCAGCAGTATACGGTGGTTTCAGTGGATCGGGAAAACCAGCGGCTATTGGTGGAGACCCCTAGTGGGCAAGTGATGGGTGTAGAGCCAAGACGGTGTCCGTTGAAGTCGGTTTATGTGGGGCAGGAGGTTCAGGTAGCTCCCGGTGATCAGCTGCGATGGACTAAAAATAATCGGGCGAATAAACGCCGTAATGGTCAGCGATTTACGGTTCAGCAAATGGCACCTGATGGCACTGCTCAGCTTATTGATAATGAGGGGAATACACAGCAGATAGATTTTAGCGGTTGGCAGTATGTGGACTATGCCTGGGTGAGTACGACCTATGGCAGTCAGGGTAAGACGGCGGATCGGGTAATGGCATTGATGGATAACACGACGACAAATCGGGAGTCTTTTTATGTGACGGTGTCTCGAGCCAAGCATCATTTGGCACTGTATACGGCTGATAAGGTTGAGCTATCGCAGTGGGCTGAGGTATCAAAGGCGAAGGAAAATACGAGTGACTATGTTCCGTTAAGCCAGGTAATGGAAAAGGAGATAGCCAGCTCACAGGTAAGTCGTCGCATTGCTTCTCCAGTTGTTAAGCAGCCTTTAGCTACAAGAATCACAGATTCATCAGAGTCGAAGCAAGTTGTTGTTCCTAGTGAGATTACTCGGCAAGAGTCTAACCCATTGAGGGTTAAAGCGCCTCTGCCTGATTCAAACACTCGGCCATCGGCAAAAGAGAAGTATTTGGCCCTTTGGCAACGATATAGTCAGGGGCTTACAGCTAATGATCCTGTCAAGCTAGATATCCAGATTGCACGGCGAGCTTTGAAGGATGGGCAGACCCAGAAGGATATTGCGCTGATGCTTTCAGCGGGTAGTTCTATGGTACGGCAAATTATTCAAGATCAGGGTAAGCAACCAGCGATGCTCTATGTCAATCAGACGATGCGGAAAGTTATTAGCCGTCAGACGGTACGGAAAACTCAATTGCATCAAGTGAGGCGTGGTAAGCAAGTGGAGTTGGAATGAGAAATTGATTTGATGCAATAGATCAAACTCATGGTAACAACAGGGTTTTATCGAAACCTCTTATACCACTAACCCTCAAATAAAACTTGACAAGCTGTTAATGCTATCAAACATAGTGGCATTTCCAAATACAGTCTCACCAGATTCTAGACCGGGCATTCCATTCTCTAATGGGGAGAATCTATCTGAAATCGAGACTCCTTCTGTAGGAATTAGTAGGGGCTCAATTGTCCCCAGCGTATCAGCTTTCAAAAATAATGCTGAGTCGAAAAGGCCATTTCTGATATCGTCAATGGTTATTTCTAGAGTATTCTTACCACTAGATTCTAAGGGAGCCATGAAGGTGAGTACTCCAGTATATCCATCCAGCCTCGTTTGATCGAAGGCAGGATCAGACTCACTTCGATTGTCAACAAAATCAGGGTGATAGATGCCAACATCTGGATTATAAATTCCAGTTGGTGAAGGAACTAGATTATTAATAGCCGCTGTAGCTCCATCACTTAAACGAGCAAAATTGATGCCATTTAATTTCAGGCTGAATTGGTCATTGAGGCTATCACCACCAAATTCTACAAATTCCTCAGAGCCAAAGACGAACTGGAAGTAGAGGTACTCAGCTGTTTCATCGGCTTGAAATTCAACGTTGAAGGAAATGGAATCATTTTCCGCACCAGGTAAGCCAAAGTCAGTGCTGAGGTCACTAAGTCCTTCAAGTGGCTGGTTAGAAACAGTAATTAGACCTTCGATAATCTCACCAGTATCTGAAGATCCTGCTTCGCCGACATATAGATAAAGCGGACCTTCGCTTGGAGAAATTGTTCTGGTTAAATTAAAGCCAGCTTCACCACCATCCCCTAAAGATAAAACTCCAATTCCTTCATCACCTGAAAATGCTCCATCGAACTTCCCTAGAGTTGCAGTTCTATTATCGACAACACTATGCAGTGAACCTTCCAAGTCAGTTTTTATGGGTGGTGTACCGCCAGGTCGCTGAGTTCCTGGCTGAAAAATAGTGCCTGCGGGGCTGAAATCAAACACATCTAGAGATGTAATTATGGTTTCAATGTCTGCAAGATTGTCTGTTTCAGGATTGAAAAGAGTGTTGCTCAGCACGATAGCATCCAGATCAAAACCACTCCAAAATCCTGTGCCACCACCCTCACTGCTGTTGCTATCAGTGAGTCTTATTGAACTTATATCAATGTCAAGCTTAGAGAGATCAGCGACGAAGACTTCTTGACCTACACCTACTTCTCCGAGTTTCTCAAATGTTAGAGGAACAGTTATTTCTGGAGTAAATTCACCATGAATCCTATTACTTCCTACCAAGTCTTGAACTTTCCCTGTACTCAAGACTACTCCAGAATGGAGCCCGAAGGGATCACCTTCAAATATGCCGAAAGCTCTAGCATCTCCAATTAACTCAACCTGGAATTGGCTCAACCCATTAATCCCCTGTAAGGCATCTTCTCCACCTAACAAGTGACTAAGCAGTTCAAAACCATTATTATTTTGCTCAACAGCAATACTAGTTGGAGAGTTCTCTGTAAAATTAGTCAAACTGTTGATAGATGTAGAGGATTGAAGGGATAATATTGTGGAAATATCCTGCACTGAAGGAAGTTCAGTAGTCAGGAAGTTAAGGGGAACTGTTGGCTCCCGTAACTCAGGGAAAATCGGCTCGATCGTTAGCGATTCAGAAATATCACTGGATTCAGATGCAACTTCAAAGAAAGTTTCTGATTCAATTGCATCTACATAATGAACATAATTAGCATCTAGGCTAAAGTCCAAGAATTCTTCAACAATTCCAATCAGTTCTTGATGTGAACCATCCTGCCAGTAGATTTCAGTAACAGAATCTAAGGTCACCAGACTATAAGTTTCCCCAGCCCCCTGAAGCTGTAGAATATCACCTTCTGTCGGATTAAAGTCTGTAATCCGAGCAAAGCTTCTACGACCACCACTTTCGTCCAGGTTATCATTGTAATAAACTGTTGTTTTATCCCCCAGCCAGAATTCATCCGCTCCAACACCACCAACTAGGATATCCTGTTCCCCGGTAATCAAAGGAGCCACATCTACCGGAGGCATAGCAATTCCAGCAAACTCTGTGCCAATCAGACGATCATCCCCATTACCGCCATTGAGGCGATCGCTACCAGTACCGCCTACTAGGGTGTCGTTACCGCTATTGCCGAAGAGTCGATCATCGTCATCACCGCTATTGAGTTGATCGTTTCCACCGCC
The DNA here is from genome assembly GCF_018739885.1 of Leptothoe spongobia TAU-MAC 1115. GTDB lineage: Bacteria > Cyanobacteriota > Cyanobacteriia > Phormidesmidales > Phormidesmidaceae > Leptothoe > Leptothoe spongobia. The sequence goes on from NZ_JADOES010000026.1 coordinate 54,637, forward strand.
GCCTCGTAGTAAGTCTTGACCACCGCCCTGAGCTAATCCGTCAAGGGTATCCAGATAATTATCGACGAGGATATCATTACCACTGCCCCCAGTTAGGGTATCATCGCCGAGATTACCGACTAAGAGGTCACTGCCTGCATCACCGAATAGGTTATCGTCGCCTCGGTGACCAAAGATTTGATCATTCCCAGCTTGTCCCTCAAGCTGGTCCTCCTGCTGACCACCAATCAAAATATCTGCATTCTGGGTTCCGGTAATCTGAAAACGTTCAATCTGACTGAAAGTAATCTGGTCTACCGGAGTTAAATCTGTCGAGTTAGCATAGCGACGATAAATACCGCCTAAAGATGCATTCAATGAGGCAATTTCGGGAACCAGACCACTTCCCGTGTCCTCGTCTGAAAAATCCAGAATTAGTAAATCATTATCTGGGGATTGATCGGGGTTGGAGCCGCCGTTGACCACATCAATACCTGAGCCAGGATTGAGGATGTCATTCCCTCCTCCTGCTTGGAAAACGTTGTCGGTTTTTCCCAGTTGGATCAGCTGATCATGACCATCTCCGGTTTTAATATCTTTGAAAACTTCAAAATTGCGGATGGCGACAGTTCCATCGGATGCTGTAAACCGTTGGTTTTGATTTTCTTGTAGAGGGTTATTACTAACCAAAACAATATTAAGGTTGTTCCCAACGGCATCGCGCTTTCCCGACAGATTAATTGAGAGCGTATCAATTCCAGTTCCACCATCCAAGTCAATCAAATCATCACCCGGTGAGCCTGTCAAAATAGAGCGATCGCTACCATTCTGATCCACAACTACATCATCTCCATCCTCTGCCAAAATCCGGTTACTCCCAAAGCCACCATAGATGACATCATCTCCACCACCGGGTAAGAGGTAGTCATTTCCCGCACCCGCATAGATAGTGTCGCCTTTGGTCGTGCCAATGATGTGGAAATTCTCGATATTCGAAAATTCAACAGAATCCAGGATTGCTCCACTACTGCCAATTGTTCTGGAAAGGGATCCCGATTCTGTTGCATCTTCATCAATGCCACCAATAATTCCATTGCCAATATCTCGACGAGAGTAGTCAATTATTAAGCGATCGCTATCCTCTCCTCCAGAAGCAGATTCACCCCCATCAACTTTATCCACGGTAAAACGGCTAAGTCCTGGTGCGATCTCATTATCACCTGCATCACCGACCAACACATCACCAAAGTCTGAACCTTGCAGATTTTCTATCGTAGATTGTCCCGAGGTTTTAATCAGGAGGTTATCGCCTTCTGCATCTCCTCCTGAGCCAATGCCGGTTGCCAGGTTAACGGTTACTGCTGATGAAGACTCACTATAATCAGCCCAATCCAGACCGTTTCCTCCATCCAGTTGATCGGCCCCTGCACCGCCGATTAGTGTGTCATTACCATCACCTCCGCTGAGTTCATCATCCCCAGCTAATCCCTTAAGAATGTTGTAGCCAATATCTCCTTCTAATTTGTCTCCATGGGCTGATCCCTCTAAATTCTCAAAGGAGCTATATTCTGAGGTTGATAGATCGTCTGGATCAGTATCTGGAATAAAAATTTTGGCAAAATATAAATCATCTCCTGCGGCATCTCCCCCTGAGCCTTTTCCTGTTTTTAGGCTAACCTCAACCCCTGCTTTAGAATCAATGTAGGAAACCCAATCACTGCCAGGGTTAATGTTACGGAAACCACCCCCATCTAGCGTATCTGCCCCTGGTCCACCAATTAATATGTCATCGCCTTCGTCGCCTGCAAGCTCATCTCTTCCACCTGCGCCTTCAAGCCTGTCATCACCGAAAAGGCCACCTAGACGATTGCGTTTATTATTGCCTTTGAGGATGTCATCAAAAATTGACCCTTGAACATCCTCGATTGAAATCAGGCGATCGCCCTCAGCATCTCCGCCAAAAGCCATACCTGTGGCCAGATCAATGAAAACGTTGCCATAGGATGTGACGTAGGTAGTGCTATCCCGGCCTGCACCACCGTTGAGCACGTCTCCACCACCACCACCGACGACAAAATCTCTACCATCTCCTCCTAATAAGATGTCGTTACCGTTGAGTCCTTCGAGGGTATTACTATCGCCATCCCCCCGTAAAACATCGTCATGGTTGGAACCTTCAATATATTCAATATTTTTGAGACGGTCGCCTTCTGCTTCTCCTCCTGTCCCTATAAATTCGTTAGGTTGGTCTGGATCAGGTTGAAAGACTATACCAACCTCAGAATTAATGTAGCTGACTTTATCACTGCCTTTATCTGGCTCACTACCGCCATCAAGAATGTCTGCACCGGGTCCACCTTCAAGGTAATCTTCGCCACTACCTCCCAAGAGGCGATCGTCACCAGCTCCCCCAAACAGGGCATCATTATCTCGGTTGCCTCTGATGGTATCGTTACCGCCACCCCCAAAAATCTCATCATCGCCACGACCTCCTGATAAATCAGCAACGATCAAAACATCATCGGCAATAACAATGGTGTCGTCTTCGCGATCGCCATTGCCAGTAATGGAGGAAATAGTATCCAAATCAAATTGTTGCGTAATTCCAAAGGCAGCGACATTTAACAGACCAGAACTGGCTTCGTCCTCAGGAGCAGGTAGACTAACTGCAAAGACTTCTGAAACATCATCATTGGGTGCTTCTCCTCGCTCGCTCGCTCTGGTTCCAATGTTGAGCAGCAGTTCATCTTCATCAGGCGTTGCCAGGAAGAATCCATCAATGGTAATTCCAGAACTATGACACCCAGTGGAAAAATCCAGAAGCGTAACTTTTGCAATAGTTTTACGCTTCTTAAAACTGAAGGGACCAAACCCAATTTTAATGAATGCACTTAACCTGGCAGAAAGATCACCCATAACATCAAATAGGCAACCTTCACCAAATTCGCTAGCAAAACGAACTTTGCCATCTTCATCAAGATCATTAGCGAGGTCAAAGCCAATCTCTCCTAAAATGCCACCTCCAACACCTGCACGAACCACTACAGCATTGAGTTCTGCAAAGGCTTCCAGACGAGACTCTAATTCTAATTCTGGAACATCTTCGCCAGTGCCATCAGCATTTTCTCTATCACTGACATAAAAACCATCCAGCAATAGGTTGGCATCGCCCGTTTCTGCGAATTGAGCCAAACCTTCGGTATCATAGCCAAAAGCTAAGTCAGCGTTAGCACCAATGCCACCCTGAATTGATGCCCCCAAAGGACCAAAAATCGGGAAGAAGACCTCGAATCCTGCATCAAATCCTAACTCTGGCATATCGTAGGTAAACAGGTCAGCATTCTTACCCGTAAGCAAGCCAAAAACAGTTTTAGAATCTTCCAGAATGGGAAATGCCAATGTACCAGCAGAACCGCCATTAAGACTGTTGATATAACTGCTAGCGGTTGCAATTTCAGAAGATCCTAATTCCTCGAGTTGCTCTTCAATATCTTCGACATCCTCAATAAGGGCATTAATAGTGATATCGTCACTATCCAGGTCTAAATTAGCGAGGCTGAATTCTGGATTTTCCAAATCTTCAGCACTAACATCGAACCCAAAGCTACCCATGTTCAAGGGAATTGGCTCTGTCGTGGTTGGCAGGTCGTCTATAAAGTCAACAATCCCAACTGCTGCACTGACAAACTCGAGGGCTGGACTGTCAGAGAAGCGGTTATAGCGATTAGCTAAATCGAGAATGGTGACTACCCCGTTACCATCTTCATCCAACCATCGCCCCCCCAAGTCATCCAGTACAGGCAAGCGACGGGTTAAAACATTAACAATGGGTTGAATAGGGTCTAAAACAGTTTGAATTCGGCCTAAGATTGGCCCAGCAAAATCATTAAAAAAGCTGCCTAAATCAAGGGTGACGTTGTTGAATTCCACATGGGGACTGGCATCGTCTGCAAAGAAGTCCCAATCAAGGTTGAGATCAGTGTTGATGGAAGGGAGGACTTCTAATCCAGCCAAGCTCGTTTCCAAGTTTAGATTGAGATCTGCACCACCTTCTGCCCTAACATCCTCAATGGAAAATCCATCCAGATCGAAGACAAAATCTAAATTGAGCTGACTTGGATTTACCCCATCCCCATCGACATCTATACCGTCATTGCTGCTGTTTGAGTCAGTATCTTCGTCTTTTGCCTGAACTTGAAGGAATCCCAGTTTCCCTTCCATGGTTAAGTCAGGAATAGCTGCATTAAGGCTAATGGTCAAATCCTCATCACTTGGAGTTTCAAAAAAGAAACCATCTGTTGAGTTGACTCCAAAAGAAAAATTGAAATCAAAGTCCAGCCCTATGCTGACTCTTGAACCATCTTCTACAGTGAGTCCTAGAAAAGGAACGCCAAAGTCAAAGGCAATGGGGCGATCTAAAGAGATTCTAGACCCTAACTGGAAATCAAATCGGGTTTCATCCGTATCTGTAATAAGCCCGATGTCCTCTTTTGTGATCTCTCCATCTCCATCACGATCTCGGATAAAATCTAAACCCTCTGGCCCCAAAGCATCAAAAAAACCTTGCTGAATCTCATCAACACCAGCATCTCTTAAGCCTCTTAGTTCTTCTAGAAGAGAATCGAGAATGTTATTAATAAACACAAGTGGATTCTGTTGAGAATCACCTAGTGCAAGAAAGGCAAACTCATTATCTTCAAACTCAAATCTATCATCATCCACAAGATTCCCAACAAGGGGGAAATCTTGATTAAACTCTTCTAGACCTAAAAGATCACTGGACAAACTTTGTGCATTTTCAAGGCCATCTACTAACTCTCTAATCAAACTATTGAATCTTGTCTCTTCGGGTAGCTCAACACCAACTCCGAATGCATAGGCTCCACTCCAGTATGGAATATTTTGTCGCAAAGCCTCAGGATAAGGATTTCCATTGTTATTTCTAATATCTCTTCCAGCAATAACAAAGTAATAAACGCCAGGATTGTCAGTAAGTCGTTCCCATATGGAGGGCTCTGGCTGCCATGAGAAGATATTTATTCCAGAAACAGTCTCAAATTCATTAAAGTCCTCATCTAAGATAAAGACACTAAAATCATCGTTTGCTTCATTGTTATTGGGTCTCCATCGAAATGTTGGAGGAGGACTGTCCAAGGCAGTAGTATTATTTAGCGGGCTATCATCAGCCAATATTGGAGATGGGGATACATCATATGCTTCAAAAATCGCCCCATATTCTGTACGAGTAAGAATTGGTTCTGGATCAAGTTCTGCATTATTGAAAAAGTATTCCCAAACATCGTATAGTTCTTTTGGTGTGGCGATTTCTTCGACCAGAATTCGATATAACTCTTCATGTCCTATAGAAATTTGATCATGAGGTTCATTGGCCTCATCTGCTAAATCCCATAAGATCCGTGCTACTGCTGCTTCTTCCCCTTCACCTGCATTAGCAATACCACCAAATGTCTTTTCAACTGAATATCTACCCAGGAATAATAAATCTCCTGTGCCTAGATTTGTGCTTAGAGGTAAAAAGCCTTCTGATTCAGCAACTACCTGCGTAGCAATTCCCAGATAGTTTGCTAACCCTTCGCTCCATCCCAACCTAGCTCCATTACGTTTGCCTCTACTTGGGACTCTACTATGTGTATTGAAGATATTACTAGTTCCAGCAGTATGAGCCCCACCAACTACCACATCTAAACCATCAATATCAGCCAAAAAATGACCATATTCATGTAGAATTGCATCCCAATTAAGAGCAAAATCTGCGCCTAGGACAATTCTATTTGCAGGTCCATAGTAAAAAGCTCTTATAGAATTATTATTTCTAACTGCAGCTGCAACATTTGTTGTTTCTTCCCGTAAGATTGACTGGTATCTTCCAGCAGTATATAAAGCATCACTAACCGAGAATCCTCTATAAACATCTGAGTCAGACGGAATAGTTACTGTCCCTATATCTCCACCTATATCCTCTGTAAACTGAAAGGTGAAGAGTATTCCCTCCTCTGGCCTAATCACTTGATGAAAGGGGCCATCTGCTATAATTTGTACATCAACTTCTGCTGCATCTATAGAGTCGAATGCAAAAAAGCCCTCGTCATCAGTGCGTCCTTCAGCTAGCAGATTATCAGTACCTGCTTCTAGAAGTCGTATGGTAGATTCACGGACGGGTTGTGATATTTCAGGCATGATTTCATCAAGATTTTCCCAGACAACCCTCCCTGTCAAAGTAATTACTTGCTCCACTTCGATCTGTTGTTCATCTAAATTAAGCACAGCAAAGTCATCTTCAACTTTCAGAATCTCAAGTTCAGACTTACTTAATTCCAGTCCTCGAATCAATTTGGAGAAGATATTTCCTTCATCACCTGGTGCATCGATATCATTTAATCGAGCATCAACCCCATGACCGATCTCTTCGAGTAATACTGCTACCACTTTATCGAGATTGTTCTGATTATTAATCAGATATTCACGGGACAGATAAATGGTGTCGGTTGCGCGGGCATAAGCCCCCAAGGCACCTTGAAGTTCTGCCGCAGAGCGAATTTCAATTTTGGGTAAGTCTTGAAAATCACCGTTCAGCCAGTCAGCTCTGAGCACAGAAGTGTCAATATCTTCACCAAATGCAAGTTGTATCTTGGCTTCAAAGTTTTCTTGAGATGCAAACTCTCGCAGCTTATGCTCCGCAATACGTAGGGCTTTTTGTATCAGGGTTTTAGGTAATAGATCTGGGAGTAAGTTGTCAGTGCCAAAGTCAAATGCATGGTTTGTTCCCGGTTGATTTGTTGGGGCAGGCATGATCTTTCTCCATTATTTGGACTGAATTAAGCGAAAAACTTGAAAAGTAATGAACTTTGGTATGACAGTAACGATTCACACCAAAATTCATATTGTCATCAGGTGGCATAAAGTCTGCGATCCAAAGCTGCCAAAGGATTCATAAACCGTTTACCGACAAAAACGGTATGCTAACAAAATTGGTTAGGATGCAAGGGTAAAGTAATCAGTCGATAGCGCGATCGCAGTCGTGTCCTCTACCACTCCAATCAGATCGTCACTGCGATAAATTAGAGTATCTTTGCTTGAGGTACCACTTCTGTTCTCATAACCAAGGCTGTAGTCACTCAGAGAGCCAAATACTTGAATAGTGTCTAAAGGTAAATAGGTTATGATTCCCCATTGGTCTTCATAGGTGAGCATTTCGAAGTCAGTGATAGTCGCATAGCCAGAGCCCAGATAAAAAGAGCCTCTATAGAGAGAATCATCCCTACCTAATACAAATGTGTCGAACTCTGCACCACCAGTCAGGATATCCTGCTCACGGCCATTGCCACCATAGCCCTCTAACCAATCACGACCATTGCCACCATTCAGGTCATCATTACCCCGATCGCCCCTCAAAAAGTCATCTCCATCGTCTCCATAAAGGAGATCGCGGCCATTGCCACCGTAGAGAAGATCAGTGTCATTACCGCCATGAAGACTATCTGGGCCGATCTCTCCATAAAGGAAATCAATCCCATCCTCTCCGTAAAGCGTATCCCTACCACGCCCTCCACGAAGATCGTCACTGCCGGTATATCCCATCAAAAGATCATTGCCATCTCCACCCCAGAGTTGATCATCATTTTGACCACCGTAGAGCGTATCATAGCCATCTTCTCCATAGAGGCGATCTCTGCCATTTCCACCTCCAAGAACATCATCACCATTGCCGCCATAAAGAACATCCCGACCATTTTGGCCATCTAGTTCGTCATCATCATCACCACCGTAAAGAGTGTCACTATTCTCTCCTCCAAACAGGTAGTCATTACCCCGATCTCCATTAAGGATATCGTTACCTGCATGACCAAAAAGGGCGTCATCACCATTATTGCCAGATAGAATATTGTTGGCAGCGTTTCCTCCAATGCCATCGTTGCCAGCCCCCCCTTCAGCATTTTCGATTAGAGAACGAGGATCATCATCGTATTGCAGTGCATTGAACACATGTCCCCGAGCATAGTTTCCATCTCCCAAATTAGCACGCTGGGAATTACCACCCACATCCAGATCGCTCCAGCCACCGGGTGATAGATCAATGCTTAGATTGGTAGTGTAATTGGAGAAGTCATAAGTGTCGATCCCATTACCATCCCAAATTGTACGGAAAATACGATTCTTCTGGGTTCTATCGGTATTATCATCAGCGGGTATTCCTTCAACATCTTCGCCACCAGGTATCCCTTGAGGTTCTCCATTGATGGACATCTCACCTGTAGTAGTTGAGAAGGTATAGGTGGTGTTTCCACTGTTGTAGTCAAAATTGGCACCATACATTTGCTGGATAGCTTTGATGTCATACATCATTAGAGACTGAGCGTATCCCCAACTCTCGTTGGAGTAGCCACCAAAAAGTGGATCTCCAATATACGAGCGATAAGTCATGATAGAAAATTCCATTGAGTCACGATTAGAATCCATGGCAACGTCACGGACTCCCCATTCTTCATGACCATGCTTAAGGCCTAAAGCGTGCCCTATCTCATGACCAAAAGTGTAGTACTCATAATTGCCTATTACGGGGTTGTCATATACTGGCTGATATTCAGAATCTTCTGTTGTAGGGTCATCAAGAACTAAAGTTCGATTGAACCATATATCGCCATCGAAAACAGAGTCACGACCACCATTCCAGGGATAATAGGCATAAGCAGTATCAGGATTATCGGATTCAGCCATCCGAATAGTTGCATCGCGATCGCTGAATCCTCTCAGTTCAACCAATGTCAAACCAGACACATTTTCATACATTTGCATCCATTCTCGTGCAGCTTCTCTCTGGATATCATTGAGACTCTCGAAGCTGGCGGCATGAATATCAGCATCGGGATAATCGTCCTCGTCTTCATAGTCATTTTCAAAGTTACTGGTAAAACTGAACTCGACTATGGGCGATTCCCATTGTCTGCCATACAATAATGCATCAATGTTGTTGTCTCCGGTGGAGGTTGTAGTAGCTGTAGGGGTTGTTTCTCCGTAAGTCATTAATTTGCTCCATTACTCAGTGATTCAATTGCTTAATCGGCCCATCTCAACCTGAGATAAGAACGTGAAAATCGCTTTGAAAAACAAAGCAATTTCTTCTGTTGTAAGCACGTGGTTTACGTGTCAAATTGCAGTGATATGATTGAGCTAAATTTGATATTTTTAATTTACGAGAATTACCTCGATCGAGAAGACCCAGTTTTAGGCCACTTTTATTCCTTTGAGGTTGTATCAACCTAAATGTGGCTCTTAACTGGCGTTTTTGAGGTGAATAGTTTTTAGCGCGATCGCTGACAACTCCTTCGGGGGAATCAATCCCACTAATCAAACCACGTGTAAAGCTCAAGGTGCCTAAACTGGTAGGCTGAGAAAATATAATAGATAATAAAATTAGGGAGTTCCCTATGGCAGTTTCCTTAAAGGCCTCGGAGGAAGGTCTCAAAAAAATCGATCAACTCAGGCGTGAAAAAGGCTGGATGGCAACAGACCCAAGATGGTGTGAAGCGGCTTATACTTCACCCAAAACGCTGACTCGATTTAGACGCGGCCAGCCTGTTCAGCAAGATACCTTTGTTAATATCTGTCAAGCAATAGGTATTGCCTGGGAAAATGTTATTGATAGAGGATCAGCCCTCCCTTCTACATCGATTCGTTGGGAACTGCGAATCGAAGCCGATGATACGCTCAAGGATGCCATTTTTGAACTAATTAAGAAACATTCAGGGGATGCAACGTTGAGTTTACGTAAACTAGAAAAAGGTAGCCTTGTGTTTGTGCTTGAAGGATCTTTAGAGGGTTTTGAGCGTATGGAATACCTATTTAGCGAAGGCATTGTGTCAACGCTAATGGAAGCTCAAATTTTAGGGGTACGCCCGAGAACCGTCAATCAACCTGTCCGTCTAAGCAATTGGTTACAAAACAACTTTGAAGCTATCTGGCGACCTCCAACTCCGGCTCTCGCTAGAACCTTATCAGTAACGGAACCGAATGGCGATAGTTCTGGCAACCCCCTAAGGCGAGCTAAGGATATTCAATTAGGTCCTCAATCAGCTGTACAGTTGTTAACTCAACTGACTCCCCAGGAGCAAGGTGCAGTCGATATTTCTATCCGAGTCTATCCCCGCCAGGATTTGGTTTATCTACCTGCTGGATTACAGCTGATTATGATAGATCCTGAGAGTGGCCTTTATGAAGTGATTGAAGCCAGAGAGCAGGATAATTGGATACAGTTAGAGCTTTCTGGAGAGTTAGGAGAGGCTTTTATGATCAAACTTCAGCTCGGTGAGGCTGTGGTTACAGAAGACTTTATTATCTAATTGATCGTGCTTATAGGACGGTGATCATGGCCCAGCGTATTGTCCTAACACTCTTAGAAAAGAGTGAGCGAGGATACCCAGCCAGCTTGAATATTCACAATCAACATGGCGCTCAGCAGACGTCCTATAGGGTTACCCAGGTCACAGGAGTGCTCCCGCTGATTCCTCAATCCCTACAAACCGCTCTTCAAGACTGGCAATTACCTTATCGAGAAATGCTGGAGTCGAGAGCCCATCGTATTCTCCCAAAACCAAATACTGAGACTCGGTTCTCCTGGCCAGAGAAAGCTCAGATCTTGATTAAAGAACTGAATCACTGGCTAAATTCGGGGGCTCAAAACTGGCAAAAAATACGGGATGCCCTGCTACAAACACTTGGCCAAGGTCGGGAAAATCAAATTTTTCTGCAGATGGGGGATACTGCATTACAGCAGTTCCCCTGGTCTGCTTGGGATATCTTCGAGCGCTCCATCCCTTCTCCAGAAGTTATCCTCAGTCCCCCTGAAATTCGCCAGGTTGCCCTTGAGGCAAACTCTCAGAACCGACAGCAGTTAAGAATATTAGGGGTGTTAGGCGAGCACGAACAGATTGATCTTAAGTTAGATCGTCAACTATTTACCCAATTAGAGGGATCAGGTGCTGATATCCGGTTCCTGGAGCAGCCTAACAGACAGACCTTTTTAGATACGCTTTGGGATAAGCAGGGATGGGATATTTTTTATTTTGGGGGACATAGTGGTGAAGGATTGATTGGCCTCAATCAGCAAGCGTGGTTAAATCCACACCAGGACTTCAAGCATAGTATGCGGGAAGCGATTTTCAAGGGGCTAAAACTAGCTATTTTCAATTCCTGTGATGGTCTGAAACTTGCTAATGAGCTGGCTAAGCTTGATTTACCCTGCAGCATCGTTATGCGTGAGCCCGTGCCTGATGAAGTAGCGCATGATTTTTTAGTCTTTTTTCTGTCAGCGTTTAAAGAAGGTCATTCTCTAGCTGTCTCTGTGCAAGAAGCGCGTCGAAAGTTAGCAGATGCTTGGAATTATCGGTATCCTGGCTGTGGCTGGTTACCTGTTGTATTTCAGCACCCAGACACGCCATCTTTTAAGTGGGCCACCACTCAAACGCTGCCAGCCTCTTCCTTAGAATCAGTTCCTTCAGTCCGTTCTGTTACTCCTCTGCCCTTGCGCCTCAGTTGGTGGAGGGTTACTGCTGTCAGCTTTATGCTTACCAGCCTAGTAGCTGGGGTAAGGGCATTGGGAATGTTGCAGGGGTGGGAACTATGGTGGTTTGACCAGCTAGTTCGATCGCGCCCAGCAGAGGTGTCCGACGAGCGAATTCTAATTATCACAGTCAGCGAGTCAGATATTCAATATCAACAACAACACCAGATGGAGGGACAGGGATCTTTGTCCGATCAAGCTTTAGCCCAGCTGTTGCAAAAGCTGACCCCTCATCGGCCCCGTGTCATTGGACTGGATATTTACCACGATTTTGAATATGAGCCGTCGCTGGCCAATCAATTAGCGGCTGATGCGCGGTTTATTGCCCCATGCAAAGTTAGTAGTTCTAACTTAGACCCTGAGGGGATTGCGGGACCGCCTGGGATTCCCACTGAACGACTAGGTTTTACGGATTTCCCAGGCGACCCCAATGGGGTTGTACACCGTCAGTTAATTGGCATGGACACTGATAGCGTAGGCTGCTCTACTCAGTATGCCTTGAGTTCACGGGTAGCCCTGGCGTATCTAGGTCCAGAGTATGAGGTAAGTCTGCAGCCGGATGGTCCGCTCCGCATAGGCAGTACCCCATTTCCTGAATTGCAATACAATGCGGGTGGGTATCAGCTAGCCCCAGCTGACGCCAATGGCTATCAAGTATTGATCAACTACCGGTCTCAGAGTCCCCGTCGAGTTTCGCTGACGGCAGTTTTGATGGGGGATGTGGATGACCAGCTGGCTGATTGGGTCCGAGATCGCATCGTCTTGATTGGACTTGATAACGCCAAAGAGGATGCTCATCTGACACCCTACAGCCAGGGTGCGTATCCGGAAAAGATGTTAGGCGTTGAGATTCATGCCCAGATGACGAGCCAGATTTTGAGCGCTGTGTTAGATCAGCGCCCCCTTCTATGGTGGTGGCCAGAATGGCTGGAATGGCTGTGGATCTACAGTTGGTCTTTCGTCGGAGGGGTGATTATATGGCGATTTCGGTCTGTTCTTGGGCGTAGTCTTGCGATTGGAATAGTCATCATTAGTCTGCCAGGAGTTGGCTTTATCATCTTGTTATATGGGGGATGGGTGCCGTTAGTGCCCTGCCTATGCGGACTTTTAGGTACGAGTAGTGTTTTGATAGCATATACCCGCGTTAAGTCGGAGCCATAAGTAGGTTGCCATAACAGATTTCCAAGACGAGAAGTTTTCCGAGAAGAGCAAAGCTCTACAGGTGTCAGGAGCCAGAACCCAGATCCCTTCTGAATTCTGACCCCTGAATTCTGGTTGGGCAGGAAGCCAGAATTGCCTGGCTTAACTGGATACCCCACACTTTGGATAGTTCGTCAGAAACCAACAAAATTGAAATCAAAAGCTAGTTCGACACCAATGGTGTCTTCCACAACACCAATCCGATCGCCCTTGTAAGAAATCACGGTGTCTAGTGCACTACTCCCCGAAACGTTTGCGAAGCCTAGAGTATAATCGTCTTGGACTCCAAATACTTGGAACTTATCCCCTTCATTCCAATAAAAGTCTGTAATCGTCGCGTAACCACTGTCTCCATCGCCAACATAGTAAGCTCCAAAGCCGTTGCCGAGGATAAACAGATCAGCCCCATCAAAGCTATCCCTAGCATCCGGTTCAGAGGTAACAGAATCGCCAGTCAGAATATCTTTTTCTCCGAAGCCCCTACGTCCGCCATCTCCATCTAACACATCGTCACCACTACCACCAATTAAGATATCCTCACCAAGACCCCCGTTGAGGGTGTCATTACCCTCACTACTAAATAGGTAGTCATTACCATTGGCCCCTTCGAGGACATTATTACCAATGTTGCCTGTAATGATATTGTCTTGGCTGTTTCCGGTCCCCCTAAGGTTACCAGTGCCTGTCAAAGTTAGATTCTCAATGCCAAATCCTTGGTTCCCGAATGTCCCTGGGGAAAGGGAATAGCTTACTGAGGCAAAGACAATATCAGAAGTTCCACCCAACGTGTCATCAAAGCTTTCCCTAACAATATCGCCGCTGGTATTAACAAAGTAGGTGTCGTTGCCATCGCCACCGTTCATGATATCTCTACCAAGGCCCCCGTCAAGGATATCAACACCATTACCGCCATTAAGAGTATCCATACCATTATCCCCATTGAGGATGTCATCACCATCGCCGCCATTGAGGGTGTCATCATCAATGCCGCCATTGAGGGTGTCGCTACCAGTACTGCCGTTGAGGGTGTCATTACCTCTGTTTCCATTGAGGGTATCATCATCAAGACCACCATTGAGGGTGTCATTGCCACTACTACCATTGAGGATGTCATCACCGCTGCCTCCGTCAAGGGTGTCCTCACCACCACTGCCGTTGAGGATGTCATCACCACTACCCCCGCTAAGGATGTCATCACCACTACCCCCGTCAAGGATGTCATTCCCTTCATTGCCGTTGAGGGTGTCACTACCAGGGTATTAATTCACAGGGTCCCCTGAATTTCTCGTCAATATTGCGATGATCAGGTAGTGTAGTGGCCATGAGTCGCT
>NZ_JADOES010000027.1 GCF_018739885.1 Leptothoe spongobia TAU-MAC 1115
AGCGACTCATGGCCACTACACTACCTGATCATCGCAATATTGACGAGAAATTCAGGGGACCCTGTGAATTAATACGTTGTAATAGTGTTTACATTCTTTTAATGTCATCAAGACAGCTTCATATTACGCATAGGATAGTGATTACCCATCAATGTCTTAAATCACTATGCGACCTGCCAATATCTCAATGCCCTACTTCGATATTCTGTTAGAGCAGTTGAAGTTGAGGGAGTCAAGCATACAAAAAGCCTTTGGACGGCATGTGCATTGGGGATATTGGGAAAATCCAGCTGAGGCAGATGGATCGGTAGAGGACTTTGCCGCAGCAGCCGAAGCTCTCTGCCAACGCGTTTATACGGCAGCTGGTGTTAACGAATATGAGCAATTACTGGATGCAGGCTGTGGCTTTGGTGGCACCATTGCCAGCCTCAATGAGCAATTTCAAAATTTAGATATCACAGGTCTCAACATTGACCCACGTCAGTTAGATAGGGCACGCCACGAGATAAAACCCTTAGCTAACAATCGGATTACATTTGTTGAGGGTGATGCTTGCCAGTTACCATTTGCAGATGCATCCATGGATGTGGTGTTAGCGGTGGAATGTATTTTTCACTTTCCCAGTCGAGAAGAGTTTTTCCGAGAGGTAAAACGGGTTTTGCGACCAGGGGGACGTTTAGGTATTTGTGATTTCGTTTCGACGCCGTTTTTTAAAGCGTTGCAACAGTTTTTAGCTATGGTTACAAATCCTATGATATCTGGAACGTTTGGGCGGGCAGATAGTTGCTTTACCGTATCGGACTATCGAGCACTGGCCCAGAAAACAGGTTTCCGGGTAACATCTCAGGAGGATATCACCCGGAAAACACTGCCAACATATCCAGTGGTTTGTCATGTGTTTGATCAAGCAGGCTCTCCAAAAGCAGTTCGAGATGTCGTAGCTGTCGAAAAGATTAGTCAACTTGGGTTATTACGCTATTTTATTCTCAGTTTTGAAACTAAATGAGAGAGGCATGAGAGAGACAAAGTAACTACTCAACCATAAGCATTCGTAGCATCAGGATGGGCATGATGATGGACAAATGGGTGGTAATTATAAACTGATTACCACCCATTTTTTAGGTATATCCACCCTAGCCATACAAGATATAATCACTTATACCACGCAAAGAATAACAGCCTTACTGGAGGCCATATCAGAAAAACCACCTAAATCCATCAAAAAGATACCTTTCATAAGTCTTTTGTTATTTTTGACCAGGACCCATGCGCAAAATTACTGAATTTAGATTCTATTGCCTGATTTCAGTAACTTTTCATGGAAAATGAGTAAGTCTTGATGAAATTGTTAGTTATTCAAACCCAAGGGAATTTTTAGGTAACCCCATAGCAAAGCTTTTGTTTCGAAAGGGTTTCGCCTGTTTACTGCAGTCATGTTTTGAACGCGGCAGATAAACAATTCGAAGTTTTTTTAATCCTTTACCTAAATCCCCCTAAGGGAAGGTGTAGTGATGAGAACTGAATATGAATAAATAAATATGACAGTCAATATAGTGTACCTCCCTGAGGTGTGCAAGTTATCTCGTCAAAACACGTATAACATGTACGCAAAATTACACTGGACGGATTTCTCTAAGAGTTTCCTTAGAGAAAGTCAGCAACAATCTTGACATTGCCAAACCAGTTTAAATATCCTCAAGCCAGAGCTCTTTAAACGTCACAAGTAATTTGCTATATTGCCCTGCTGACAAGGATCTTTGGCAGTACATCCAGATTCTCCAACCATAAACTTTAGTCCATATTGGACAGGCTATAGCTTCTACTTTTTGGCTCAAAACTAAAGCTAACAATTCAAAGCTTTATGAGATTCGCTGAGGCACATTGTCTTCAAACGTGTCTAGTTTTTTATCTCAAACACATTAGAAATCTTGCTGGCTCAGGTCTATTTAGACTGTGTCCCAGTGATGTTCTAGTGTCACAACAGACGCATGACGATGAGAAAAACCCATGCTAGCGAAACAAGTCGCTAGCACAACATTATGAGTAAGTAACCATGATTAAATATACAGAGACCATTCAACTACCGTTAGCTGCCGATCAACTACTAAGCTATCTACAAAATATTACAGTACAGCCGTATAAACCGCTTAGCTGCGGCTATATCCATAGCCATGAGCTGAAGAGTTTACCTGACTTTCGGCTTATGGAAGGGGTGATCGTACCTCCTCACAGTGATGGCATCGCCGGGTATAGACCCATCTTAATGCTGCGAAATCCCAGTAATAGCTATATCGTTCGAGGTACCGATCAAACGCTGTCTCCTCAAAAACGAGGCACACTGATCGTATTGGATATCGATATTCAACATGAAGTGCGTAGCACAGATCCCAATGGCAGACTAGGTAACTGGTCTGGCTTGGTGTGGGGCCTAAGTGGACAACCGCTACTGAAGGCTGAGTGGAGCACAGAAAATGTAGCCGAGATGGCAAAACAAGAGTTCCTAAAACTATGCGGAACGATTCATGAGAGATTAGAATCATCCATCGCTTCGACTAGTGCGAGGAACTCTTTAGCGCTCTGTTGAACAAGCACTAACGCTATACAGCTTCTTTAGTTCACTTCAATACTTTCAATCAGCCAACTTCCTGGTGTGTCATTAAAAGCGGCCACAAAGTCGGCCTCGTCCCAGGCTCGAACAGTATCAATGGCAACAGTTCTGATATCCTCTGAGCGGTCTTCTTGCTGAGAACGAATGGTCAAGGTGACATTGTTGGCCGTAGTTAATCCATTGTTGAATATCGTACCTTTAATATTATTTCCTTCTATGCGCACACCCACAGTCCAGATATCGGTTAGGGCAGCCACTGGATCTAATGGGAAGGGTGCTACCGTTTTTCCTGAGGTAGTCGCTTTCTTCTTTGAGAACCGGGGCTCAGGACCTTGAAAGGCCGGTGTCTTCGTATCTGCAAGAGCTGCTTTAAATTCTGCACAACCAGGTATCGCATCAGCCTTAGTCCCCCCCTGGATGTGGGTATAAAATTGGCGTCGCCAATCTAGAAGTTGCTGACGATAATCTGGCGTAATTGTTGGCGACGTTATCAATTTGCTGGATACTTCAATGGCCTTATACCAGTCTTTGGAGCAGACAGCTTGCTTTAAATCTTCTTGGATAACTACATCTGAAATCGCAGCATCGGCACTTTCGGCAGTGGCGGCAGTTCCAGCTAACGCTAGTAACGAGCCAAGGACGACGGGGGCTTTCATCATAGAACTAGAAGAAAACGACTACTTATTCCTTCAATAAGGCGAACCACAGAGCAGGATTTGGTTTATAAAGATTTCATATAGATTGAAATTAACATACGGAATCATGGGATGAATGCCGAAGTAGTCGACTTTGTATTATTGGTAGATCAAAGGATTACTCGCCTAACTCTAACATCGGTGCTTGAACATTTGTATTCAAGTCGAGACGTTATGTTGGGGACTCATCGTCCTCGATATAGGCTGGGACGATCTTGCTAGCTCATTTGTAATCCCGAATAGCGATTACAGGTTCATCATCATGACCGCGATTGACGTTTGAACAAAACCACCTATCCCAGAGGGCTAGGGCATTGGGTGCAATTTTACATTCTGGTAGAGGATTGTATGCAGGCTGGTGGATAAGTGCGATCGCACCTTTCAGAACCCTTAACAAGCAGACCAGAATTAGAGAGGGGCATGTTACTCGCATTAACCACGTTGCAATAACCAAACATTCTCTTTGGCCGCACATTTTCCTTTCAGCCCACCAGGTACGTCTGCACTTGCAATCAGGGTTAAATCATACTTATCTCCATAATGTTGATTGACTTCCTCGTTACTGATGGAAAAAGGAGGGCCTGTCATCAAGGATTGGTCGTACTCATAGCTAATGAGTAATTGCGGTGCTTTAGCCGTAATCTCTGTTAAGTGCGCTGTATATCGATGGCGCATTTTTTCGGGTAGGGCCACCAAAGCCGCTCTGTCATAAATTGCATCCACTGGGCCAAGCATCTTGCTAGACACATTAAAGATATCACCAACATAGAGATCGATATTTGTTGCGCTGTAATGTTTGACTTTACCAGCTGCTGATATTTTAGGCTCCACTTCAAGCTCCATGAATAATTGCTCAATGGCGATTTCGATTAATTCAGCGCCAGCAACATGATATCCATGGGAAAGCAACCAAGCGATATCCAGGGTTTTACCGCATAATGGCACAAATACGCGGTTGCCTTTTACTAAAGAAAGCTCTTTGAAATAGTTAACCAGGATAGGATTAACTTCACTTTCATGGAAACGAATATCATTTTTCTCCCATTTTTGAAGCCAAAAACTTGTATCCATACTTACTCCTCGAGAAAACCACGGTCAGTCAATCAAACGTTTTTCCAATAGCCAATAGGTCATCATCTTGCCTTTGCCTTTTACCGCAGTCATACCACGCTCCTCAAAATTGTATCGATGCTTTAGAGCTTGATACACAGTTTCCGTAACTTGAATGTGCCTCGCTTCCCCATGGGATTCCATTCGGCTGGCAATGTTAACCGTATCTCCCCATAGATCATAAATGAATTTTTTTGTGCCAATTACACCGGCTACCACTGGCCCCGAATGAATGCCAATTCGCAAAGAAACAGATTTAAAATTAGAATTCTTGAGGTCAGCAACTTGTTTTTGCATGGCCAACGCCATATCTGCCGTTGCATCTAGATGATCCATCCTGGGATTAGGTAGTCCACCAGCGACCATATAGGCATCTCCAATTGTCTTGATTTTTTCTAAGCCATAGTAATCCGATAAATCATCAAATAAGGAGAAAACGGCATTCAGAAATTCAACCGTTTCAGATGGACCAATATTAGAGGAGAGCTGGGTAAAACCAACGATATCAGCAAAGAGAACAGTCACTTCCTGGAAGTTATCAGCAATAGTGCCTGGAGACTGCTTCAATCGACTGGCAATTTCTTGTGGCAAAATATTGAGTAATAACTGCTCAGATTTTTCCTGTTCAACCCGCAAGGCCTGTGTTCGCTGTTCAACGCGCTGTTCTAAGACTTCATTACTGTGTTCGAGCTCCGAAAACGCCTGTTTGAGTCGGAGCACCATTTTGTTAAAAGACTTGGCTAAAATTCCTACTTCATGAATGTAGCTGACATCCACAGCTTGGTTGATATGACCATTTGCGACTTCTTGACTAGCCGCACTAAGCTTTAAAATAGGTTGGGTAATAGATCGAGTGATTAGTACGCCAATGAGAATCGAACAAACTAAAGCAACTAAACACAACAGCAACGTTGCTCGCGTACCTTGATTGATTTGCGCCATAAAGTCCGTTTCAGGAACTACTAAGACCACAATCCAATCCAGTCCATATTGAGCACCAAAACGGTTTACCTGAAGATATTGTTGTTTCCCATTTAGAAAGAAGCCCGATTGAGATGACGTCACTTGCTCTAAACTTTCAAATTTCGTCGTTAAAAAGCCAGTAGCTTCTCGAATTAGTTGATTATTACTTTCGTTAGCGGTTAGCGTTTTTGTACTTTCTCCTGTACCTGACGTGAGTGGATCTTCTGTAGAGCTAGCAATCAAGACACCAGAAGGTTCCATGATAAAAGCAATTCCTGACTGACTAATTTTTAAACCCTGCAGGAAATCAGTTAATTCACGAGAAAGGATAATGTCAGTTCCACAAATTGCCAACAATTCTCCATCGACAGGATCATAAACAGGTTTAAGGGCCGAGATCGTCGGGAGGAATGTGTCAAAGTCCAGATAAATATCACTCCAGCTGGGTTTACTTAGACCTTTGGCTTTTCTATACCAGGGACGGAGTCGAGGATCATATCTTTTATCTAATTTCTCAGCTATAGATGATCGTCGACCCGTGGAATCAACATTATAAATATGGCGGTAGCGAGCTGTACTTTCATTCGCAGTGTGAATTTGTACAACATTATTGGCATCACTACTAGCACCCACACCGAGAAATGCCCCTTCTTTTTCCGTGCCACAATAAACTAGATTTGTTGCAGGAAAGACTTCGAACTGCTGCCATAACAAGTGCTCTCCTCTACCTGTAAGAATATCAATGTCTCCCTGCTGCACATAGCTTGCACTAATAGAGTTAATGGTATAGGGTCGTTCAATGGTTGTCGTGATCTGCTGCAGAATGCGGGCAGTTAGTTCATTGCGCAGTCGAGATGCAAGTTCTTTGACCGCAGTTTGTCCATTTTTGAAAGACAAATAACTGACAACTCCAAACACCGTTATTAACTGAAGTACAATGGGAATAATCAGAACCGCCCGTAGTGGTAATTTATTGAAGTTCTTGAAAGTCCGCAACATCATGTGAGTGATCGAGAAGGTTGACCTATTCGGTAGCCTTATGTTTGGTTTAGAAAGAAGTTTGTAATCATTTATTACTTATCCAACTCATTCTTATCCAACCTGTGCAGCCATAGACTTGTTGATTAAAGAAGTGGTCTTACTATATTGTCCTCACATAAAAATGGTGCCGGAACATAATATCCGTCAAGGAACGCAATAAAGTCGTGTAAGTTAGCTTTGTCATTCGATGCAATAACTTCATAAAAATTAGTACTATTCCAAATCATATAGGCATATTTAAAGTGGGACTTTATAGAGTTTACTAGCTCATCCAAGGTTACTTGGCATTTTTCCATCTCTTCCAGTATCTGCGAACTCTTTTGCTCAATTTCGGCGTTGCTAAAGTAATGGGCCTTGAAAAGGCTATCCTTAATCGTCTCTCTTCTGTCATATTCATGACGGATGGGATGCATTAGCTTTTCGCAAAAGATCATTACCCCATCATCCTTAAGTACACGCTTTACATAGGCAATTTGAGCTTTACGATCAGGGTTATACATTTGAAAGGTTGTATTTTCGTAAATGGCATCAAATCCATGCTTCAGGTATGGCCGGTCGTTTCTTTCTGAAAGGTACTCAGGGGTGATATCGACAAAAGGTCCGATATGCATATCAGAGTATTTATGTTGGCAGAGCCTGTAAAAATTTTCTCCGTTAGCTGGGTTAGGAGAATCAGTTAAGGTCCTAATTAAACCTTGCGAATATTCAGACAGTGTTCTTGCATTGGTTCCGTCCGCAGAACTTGTCTCATAAAGAGTAAACGGCTGTTTCCCTTGCTTTAAGCGAGAGTCAGCTAATCTTTGTAGCGCTACACCGATGCGACATTGCTCTTCTATAAAGAAGGGAATGCTGGCACAAAGATGCTGATAAAATGTCCCGATGTTACGTTGGAATATACGATGGTACTCTTGATATTCACTGCTTTGGTTTAAAAAATCAGTGGCAGCATGTACGCCCTGTCTAGGTGACTGAGCAATGCCAGCAGCAATATTCTCAAAATGTTGCAGTAGAGAGGTGACGCGGGGGCCTTTAAGTGCAACCGCTCGGATTTGAGCGTAATCGAATATTTCCATAGTTGCAGTATAGTCAACCAAATTGGCGCAATAGACTGAGAATTGCCCATATAGTATGTTCATATCCAGTAGATGGCCTGAAACTTTCAGCATATTTACCAGTCGAACCGACTAGACACTTAGGGAAATGGGCAAAGCCATGCGATCCCCCTCTCTAGAGTAATTTTGGATCGCGGGCGATTTGCCAAACGCGACAGTTGCGACAGTGGGGTTCATCAGGGAATTGTGTGCGGATCTTTGCCGCAATGGTGTTGGCTTTTTCCAGGTCAGATAGTAGTCCTAATGTATTGACATCAGAGGAGCTGAAGATACTGGGAAAGGGGCCACAGTTGGTTAAGACACTATTACTATCGTGGTCATCGAGGATATCGAACCCGCAGAATTCAAATCCGGAAGGTACTTGATGGATCTGTGTGGGGTTTTCGAGGATGGCGAGGAGTTGGTCTTGGCCTGTGCGCCAGGTGATGCGGTGGCGGAGGTAGGCGAGGTTGGTGAACCAGGTGATGCGGTGATCTGCCTGGATATTATGGGACCAGTCTTCGTCGATGAGATCGTCGATGAGGTCGGAGCAGAGAATACTGTCTAGGGTGATGACTTCGGTGATGTGGGCGAAGCCGGAGAATTTAAGGTAGCTATGCCAATCGTTGACTTGGGATGGGGTAAAGCGTTGACGGGCGGTGAAGAGCCAGGGGGGCATGTCTCTTATATTTAGAGGTAGTTGCGATCGCTAAACCTCAACCTTAAATCTGTCGTAAACTCTACATTTCATAACAATAGAGAACTCTCAAACGTCCAAAATGTCATCGTCTACTGAGGACACACATAACAACAAACAGCCATTCAGCGATTTCGGCTGATGGCTCGTTTTCCCAGGCGCAGACACTCGCTCGCCTGCATAATATACTTGACCATCCACCACAAAGTCTCCCTCCAACACCAGCACAGTCTCACCACTGGCATGGTAATGGTTGGGAAACAGCCCTTTCCCAACCTTCCGCGCAAAAAACGCAGCCTCACGGGAGGCCTCATCCGTCTGCCAGGTCGCTACTGTCACCCCTGACTTTCCAGGGAGCAACGACCAATCCAACTCAGTCGCCTGCTGCCTTAGCTCAGCAATCGGCAAATCCAGCAGTCGCAATAAATCCGATGTTGCCCCAATAGCCTGCTCCGCAATCCGCTGAAATAACCGATCCTTCAAATCTACTGCCATCGCCACAGGCGGAGCACCGTAGGCCAAAGCCGCCGCCGTTTCCTCAAACTCACGCACTGTCTGGGCCAGCTCCCCACTATCCAATAGCGCCTGTTCAAACTGCCCGCATTCATCCGCCTCTAGTCCATTCAGGACATAGAGTGCAGCCATATCAATGGCATCAGAATTTGAGTAGGACTCAGAAGGTTTCATGTCTCTAATACTAGCTCGGCAAATTCAGAATCGGCATCTGACGTCTGCCTACTGTCATTTATAAAGTCACGTAAATGTCCCTTGAGCGGAGTCTAAAGGGACTCAATCATCCAACATGTCATCGTCCATGGAGGACACACAAAACAGCAGACAACCATTTCGGGTTTCTGGCTGATGACTCGTGTTACCAGGCGACGAAACTCGCTCTCCTACACCATATACCTGGCTATCTACCACAAAATCCCCGGCTAATACCAGCACAGTCTCACCACTGGCATGGGCATGGTTGGGAAATAAACCACCATCGGCCTTGCGGACAAAAAAGGCCATTTCGCGCTCATCATCATCTACCTGCCAGGTGGCAAATTCTGCTCCTGAGTTACCCGGCATCGATGACCAGTCCAACTCAGCCGCTTGCTGCTTCAGCTCAGCAATAGACAAATTCAGCAGCTGTACCAAGTCCGAACTCGGCCCTACCGGCTCCGCTGAAATCCGCTGAAATAAACGATCCTTCAAATCTGCCGCCATCGGCATCGACGGAGCACCATAGGCCAATGTCGCCGCTGTCTCCTCAAACTCATTCACCGTCTGGGCCAATTCCCCACTATCCAATAGCGCCTGCTCAAACTGCCCACGCTCATCGGCCTCTAGCGCATCAAGGGCATAGAGGGCGGCTGCATCAGCATGTTGGGAAGGCTCAGGAGATGTCATGACTTTAATAGTAACCTGGTGTCCGAAGGATAAGCATGGCGATATAGAGTACGGCTATATAGGTATACGCTCGCGATCGCAGATTGGATCTCTCATTTTAGGTTGCTGCTTCCAAGGCTTAATCTATAACTAATGCCTGTTTCAGCTTACGCAACCCCAGCCGCACCCGAGTCTTAACCGTACCTAACGCCAGGCCAGTTTGTTTCGCAATTTCCGATTGGCTAAACCCCTGATAGTAGGCCAGCTCAATGATCAACCGTTGCTCATCAGGCAGTTCAGCCAACGCCTGGGCGACAACTACTCGTCGCTCATTAACGATCAGCGCCTCGTCTGGCATTTCAGACGAACTGACCTGAGCCGTATTCGTAGCGGCTTCGACTACCTTGGTTTGCCGTTGCCGCTGTCGCAACCGATCCAATGATCGACTGCGAGTCATCAAAAATAACCAAGAATCCACCCGACTACGGCTGGCATCATAGCGACCTGCCGTCCGCCAAGCCTTAGCAAACACATCCAGGACCACTTCCTCCGCCTCTTCCACCGAGCCTAAAATTTTGAACGCTAGGGAATACATGACGCGGGCATAGCGATCATAGAGCTGGCTCAGGGCCGTTTGATCCCCTTCTACCATGCGACCAATCAGTTCGGTTTCGTCCTTAGATTGCAGTTTGGTCATTTATTTGAACGTTTGCTGTTGCTGATTTAAAGGATTAACCGAGCCGTGAAATGCACTATGCGCCAATGTTTCATAGATAAAACCAGGCCGAGGATCAGCAACTCCCAACTTTATTTTTGAAACCGAGAGATCCAATCCATCAAACCCAGCGTATACCCATACAGATTGCACAAAATCATCGCTAACCAACAGGGCAGGAACGAGCTGCTCTGACAGAATTGACGACTTTGCATATGTTGTCATGGCCCTTGCTCCTAAGCAACTGAGGTCGACGGTGCGGTGCGTGCAATTTTACAAACCCCATTCTATTCGTTTCTCACGAGGAGACATTGAACCATGCTAAATTCTTTGCAAAACACTCTAAATCGCTTCACTAAGCGCCAAACCTGGCTAAAACTCAGTGGCGTTATCCTCGCCACCACTCTCACCCTGGGCGGAGCGGCTACCTTTATTAATGCATCTGATCACGACGATGGCGAAGTCGATGTCAAGGGCCGTAACCTCAACCTCACTGATGTCTACGCATTTAGAGAAAAAGATCAAAACCCCAACGCCTCTGACGACGATATCATCCTCATGATGAACACCAATCCTCGTTCCCTGGCGCGGCAACAATATTATTTCAGCACCAACGCCCGCTACGAATTTCACATTGACTCTGTCGCCAACAAAGACGCTAACGTCGAGGGGCAATCGGATGTCACACTGCGCTTTGAGTTTGGTGCTCCCAACAGTAATCAAGAACAGGAAGTCACCATCACGGCGATCAAAAACGGTAAAACCCGAAAGACAAAATCAGTCACCACCCCACTACTGGACAACTCTCCTAATGTGAAAAACGTCAAACTCGGTCGACAGAACCTCACTGTATTTGCCGGACTGCGAGAGGATCCCTTCTTCTTTGATGTAGAACAGTTCTTCCGCGTCCGGGCTGGCGCGGCTGGGATCGGACCCGCCGTAGGTTTCCGCGATCCTGGTCAGGCCGTTGACTTTGCCTCTGGTTATAACGTTAATACCATTGCCGTTCGCGTACCCAAGAGACTACTACAAGACCGCAGCCGCAGTGACGTTTTTGACATCTGGACCACCATCTCTACCCGCAATGCGAAGGGCGAATACGTGCAAGTCGAGCGCTTAGCCCGGCCGGGGATCAATGAAGGTCTTGTACTTACTAACGACTTCCTCAATGCTCTCAACAGCGTCGGGCCTGACTTTGAAGCGGCAGCCTTAGCAGGCAAACAGCCTGCCGCCGACATCGCCGGACCCATTGTTGGCGAAGCTAAGAACACCTTACTCGCCCTAGGCAATAGCGAAGAACGGGCCAACGCTCTTCTAGGAGCTTTCTTACCAGACGTGATGCGGATCGATACCAGCGGTCCCAGCGGTTATGCCAATGACCTAAATGCCGCAGGCAGTCCCGTACGTGGTCGGATGCTGAAGGATGACGTCATCGACATTACCCTCAGCGTTCTATCGAACGGAGCCATAACGACAGACAATGTCGACTATGAAGGAACACCGGGAAATCCAGCCCAAGGGCATCAGCCATTAGAACCTGCATTTCCTTACTTGGCATTGCCAAATTAGGGAAGATTGCCCTCACCCTAAATCCCTCTCCCCAGGGAGAGGGATTGTGAGGTTCGCTGCACCTATTGCTTTAACTAGAAAGAATTCACTCCCCGTTAAATCTTCGAACCCATGCGAGGACGTGGAGAACTCAAGTTCTCCACGTCGTTATCCCTCAAATAACCATGCTCTCAACCCTAAAATTCCGTTTCCACCAACGTCGCCACCAGCTCCTCTGGGGTTTTGTCATCCTCATCCTTGCTACTACGCTCCAACAACTCAAACCCCTCCTCACCTATACCCCCTACGATTACCCCTTCTCACCTCCTAACAAAACGGATATCACCGGCCAACTCGAACAAGAACTTGCCTTTCATAAAAATCGCATTCGTCAAACGCCAGCCGATGGCCTTAGCCAAGCCGCTCTCGCCAGCACCTACCTAAAACTCGCCCGTGCCACAGGCGATGCCAACTGGTATCTCCTAGCTGAACAATCCGCCCAACAATCCCTACAAAAACTCCCCTTCAATAATCAAGGAGCCCAACTCGTCCAGGCCAAAGTTGCCGAAGCTCGTCATGACTTTGACCAGGCTATTCTCCTGGCCAATCAAATCCTCACCACCCAACCCTATTCCGAACAAGCACAATCCATTCTGATCACGGCTCATCTGGGCAAAGGTAACTTGGCCGAGGCCAAAGTAACGGCTGATGCCCTAGTCCAACAAATTCCCACCCTGGGTTCACTCACCCTTCGAGGCCTAGTCCATGTCGCTCAAGGCCAGGATGCTGCAGCCAAGCAAGACTTCGTCGCCGCTCTCAAAGCCGAAGAACCCCAAGAAGCGGGCAGCTCTGCCTGGACCCGTACCCTGATGGGGCGCTTTTACGCCAGTCGTGGCGACTCCCAAACGGCGAGACAGCTTTACCAAGAAGCCTTGGAAATTCTGCCTCGCTATCCCCTGGCATTAGTCCAGATGGCTAACTTAGACACTCGTCAGGGACACTACCGCTCAGCTAGAAAGCGTTACTCCCAGGTCTTTACCTCTCAAGACTATGCCAATGTTTGGGATCATGTTGCCCTCCAGGGGATGGCTCAAGTCGCTAGTCTTCAGGGAAATCGTCCAGAAGCACAGAGACTCTGGCAACAGGCCGAAGATCAGTTTAGACAGCATCAAGATCTAGACACCTTTGGCCATCGTCGTGCATTAGCTCAGTTGCTGTTAGTCAGGGGAAATAACACTGATCTCTCCGAAGCTCTAGAACTGATGGAGGCTGATGTAGAAGGGCGTCAGGATGCAGAGACCCTAGACACTTACGCCTGGACGCTTATGCGCTTGGGCCGTTGGCAAGAGGCACAACAGGCTTTGCAAAAAGTGATTAATCAGGGCACTCGCCATGCCGTGATCTTTTACCGTGCTGGGCTGATTGAGCAACACCTTGGCAATGAATCAGCTGCTAAAAAGTATTTTGAATCTGCTCAGGCAACCGATCCTACGTTTAGCGAACGAGATCGGCAAATCTGGGGGCTTAGTCTTTAAGGAATTGTAATTTCACGAACCATTTAACAATATGAAACGCTTTACTCGCTTTTTTCAAATAGGCTTCCTAAGCTTATTGGCCATGATATGGATGGGCCATGTTGCGATCGCAACCGCCCTTGCTCACTGGGCCGATCTAGCCGTAGCAGATGTGATCGTCACGGATACAGAAGCACAGATCACCCTTACCGTTCCAACCACACTGCTAGCCTTTGCTGATGACAATAACGATCAGACCCTATCTCAGTCAGAAATCAACAAGCATTATTCTCAACTAGAACAACGCTTGAGCAGCACCATTGTCTTAACCAACCAGGCAGACGCATCAGGTACCTTCACCTTCGCCCCGGTCGTAGCCACCCAATCCAAAGACAAAGTTACCCATAACACCTTTTCATTGACATACCAGTGGCCCAGCCCATTACAAAAGCTCTCCATTCGCTATAGCCTATTTGCCCCTGAGCTGGATCAAGCCCAATGTCTAGCCACCATTACCCAAGGGGAACGTACCCGTAATGTCGTCTTCACCCCTGAGAATAACAGTGTAGAAATAGCAGGTACTGTATCCTGGCAACAGCAGTTTGCCAGCTTCCTCCACTTGGGTGTAGAACATATCTTTACTGGCTATGACCATATCCTATTTTTAGTAGCCTTACTCTTACCGGGTGGTAATTTACCCCAACTACTCAAGATTGTTACGGCCTTTACCATCGCCCATTCTCTCACCCTTACCCTGGCAGCATTAAATATCGTCACCTTGCCCATCGCCCTGGTAGAAAGTGTCATTGCTCTATCGATTGTCTATGTCGCCGCAGAAAATCTGTGGAAAAAACAGATCAATCATCGTCCCTGGCTCACCTTTGGATTTGGGCTGATTCATGGATTAGGCTTCGCCAACATTCTGAGAGAACTGACCCAGAGCCAGGGCAACTTGCTACTATCCCTCGCCAGCTTTAATCTCGGCGTAGAACTGGGGCAAATCGCTATTGTGCTACTGGTATTTTATGGATTACGTTTTTTCCAACAGCATCGAGGGGAATTAGCACTACGTTATGGAGTGTCGATTCTGATGATTCTCATGGGAAGTATCTGGTTTGCAGAAAGGTCTGTAGCAGCCTGGCTATGAGACTTTTCTCCTGAGCAATTCTCACGCCTAGTCAAAAACCAACGCATCCACTTCGATCTCAATCAACATATCCGGATCGATCAACGCCCGCACCTCTACCATCGCTGTTGCAGGCGGATAAGCTCCCATCGCCTCTTGATGGGCCTGGCCATATTCCTCCCAACGGCTAATATCGGTCACATACATCCTTGTCCGCACAATATTAGACAGGTCAGCCCCCAGTGCCTGCAGCGTCTTTTGAATAATCTGAAAACAACGCCTGGCCTGGGCATAGCCATCGCCAGGAGCAAAGGTATTACCCTCGTCGTCCACTGGGGCTGTCCCTGAAATAAAGATTTGATTGCCCGCTCGGATGGCGCGACAATAGCCTACTTTAGGTTCCCAAGGGGTCCCCGTAAAATGTCGAGAAATAGAAGGATTATCCATAGGGGGTCCCTGTGAAATGTCGAGAAATAGAAGGATTATCCATAGGGGGTCCCTGTAAAATGTCGAGAAATAGAAGGATTATCCATAGTTGTTGCGAGGAATATTACTGATTAACCTTGCTAATCCCATTAGCCTGTGAAATCACCTCTAAATACGCCTTTACGGCAGGTCCCAGACCCATCATCAACGCATCCGCCGTCAGCGCATGACCGATGGACACCTCCAAGATATTTGGAATGCGCAAAAACTGAGGTAAATTCTCCAAATTTAAATCATGGCCAGCATTGATCCCTAGGCCACAATCCTTCGCGACCTTGGCCGCAACAGCATAGCTCGTATGCTGAGTCTCCAACTCATCCTGAGTCCCCTCACGAGAGGCCGTCGCATAGGGTTCGGTATAAAGCTCAATCCGCATTTCTGTCGGCCCTTCCATCACACCTAATGTGGGAATGAGACGAATCTGCTCTGGATCGGGATCCATAAATAAACTGACCCGTGCTCCTAAGTCTTGAATGTCTTTGATAATCGGCACCAAGGTATCACCATGCTTAGCAATATCCCAGCCATGGTCAGAAGTAAATTGGTTGGGATCATCAGGTACCAGGGTCACTTGATTGGGTTTCACATCCCGTACAATTTCCATAAACCCGGCTTCTAGAGGATTGCCCTCGATATTAAACTCAATCGTGGGATGGTCCTTTAGGAGTTCTGCCAGGTCGTAAACATCATGACGTCGAATATGACGTTCGTCAGGTCGGGGATGGACTGTGAGGCCATAGGCTCCCGCTTCAATACAAGTTGCCCCTGCTTTAACCACACTGGGAATCCCAATCGTGCGAGAGTTACGGATGAGGGCAATCTTGTTAAGGTTAACGCTAAGGGCAGTCATAAATCTGGATTTGATGCTCGCT
The DNA here is from genome assembly GCF_018739885.1 of Leptothoe spongobia TAU-MAC 1115. Classification (GTDB taxonomy): domain Bacteria; phylum Cyanobacteriota; class Cyanobacteriia; order Phormidesmidales; family Phormidesmidaceae; genus Leptothoe; species Leptothoe spongobia. The sequence continues at coordinate 15,844 of NZ_JADOES010000027.1, forward strand.
GGGCAGTACGAGCTATCGATTGTACAACATACTCAAACTAGTAAAGGGTAGGGGGTGACCATGGCGGATGTTGCACCTATCGTGGAACAACAAGTTTCCGTTTGGCAATGAGGCTCGATGCTCGTAAACGTTCACCTCCCCCCTTAACAAATACTCTCTTGGAGTTGAGGAATAGAAGAGACAGGAAGCCCCTTTCGTCCTTGAGTAATCACCTCAGCGATGTATGACCAAGGATTCACCTTTCGTAATCGACAGGTCTCAATCACGCTCAATAGAGAACTATAGGCTAAACTCCCCTCAGTGGTTCGCGTGCCGTACGAGATCCGACGAGCAATCACGGCATGCCTGAGTGCTCGCTCAGCTTCATTATTGGTCGGTGGCAACTGAGGATGCTGAACAAACGCGATGACGGCTTCCCAATCATTGAGAATTTCGCGTGCCAACGCCTTGAGCTTGGCATGCTCAGCATCTTTGTGGAGGGTACAGGCCAGGTAGATGCGAGCAAGGATGGGATGGGTCGTTGGGGGTGTCTCCTCACTCGCCGAGGCCATGGTGTGAATTAAGCCTCTCAACTCCTTTAATAACCAACTCCCCAACGCTCGGGCTTCAGCATTGACCGCCCCCGAAAGGGCAATGGCTTTACGAATCAAGTGAGCCAAACAACGTTGTCGCTTCTGATAATCTCGATAGGCCCCATAGCCATCACTGACTAACCAGCCTACAAAGGCTGACGTCACGAGAAATAACAGCTCATCATGCTTACGACTGCCGATGTGAAAGACCGCTGTGGTGGTGCTGATGGCCACCCACAACCAACGGAGTTTGCCTTTCTCATACCAGGGGGTCTCATCGAGATGCAAAATCTCAGCCGTTTGTAACTCGTCGATTAAGGTCTCCACCACCGGCACACACGCAATGCCCGCTTCCCGAATGCAGCGGTCGATAGTCCCCACACTTAAGGCGGTATTCGCCCAGTCCATCAGGAACTCATGGATCTTCAGCCGACTCATCCGGTAACGCACCGATAAACTGGCGATAAAGGTCGTTAACCAGGGGCCGACTAACACCTGTTCTTTAAGTTCTAAATTCCGTTTGCGCCCCTCGACGGATGAGATATAGCCCCGACCTGGAGCTGCCTTCGTGTGATGGCCACACGAGCAACGACCCCCATAATAATGATGGAGTTGGCAACCGATCTCAAGGCCACTGACTGGCTGGGTGAGGTCCAGGACGTAATACCCCATATAGGGCTTACTATCGCTGACGAGACTGGGCGCATTGCAGGCCGCACAGGTCTCTGGATGGTGAGGAATGATGGTCGTCGCTTGGAGCGGGGTACTGCGCCAATGCCCTTGGGCTCCCGGCTGCTTCCCGGCGCTTCGCTTGGTTGCCGATGGTTGAGAGTCTTCCTCCGGGGACGACTGGCGGCTACTCTGAGCCAACTCCGACTCCTCCTGTCCGTCACCTGTTTCAACCGGTAAATCTAAGTCCCCACCCTTGCCCTCCTCCTCTGACGGTATGATCTCTGGTTTATCGTAGGGAGGATCACTCGACGGCGGTCGGGAGCTATTACTTGAGTTCTGCTCTAACCGTTCCCATTGCTCCACGGCTAATTCATGAAGATTGGCTGTCACTTCTAACAACCTCTCTTGGGGGAGAGATTGGAAGTATTCCCGGCTCATCTGGCTCAGGTCATCTTTGCTCAAGCGACTCATGGTCACTACACTACCTGATCATCGCAATGTTGACGAGAAATTCAGGGGGCCTTGTGAATTGCTACCGATGCTCTGTGTGTGTGGGGGGGGAGGCTTGGGCACAGATGGAATAGAAATTGGTAGTACATTGTTGAGGGAAATTTCTTTGGGGAGGTTGTCGGCAGGAAGCCGATACAGCCCCAGAGGCGCGGGGTACGTTGAGGGCGAGTCCGATGATGTTGCAATGTAATACGTAGATTGGCAAATTTTCTGGTGGCTTAGCAGAATCTTCATCAGAAAACCAGAAAAACCCCGTAATTTTTTTCCTCCATTGATTTCCATAATATGGAAACTACCAAGAGAAAAATCGATCTCATGACCAACCAGAATTCTACCGTTGAGCGCCAGATTTACCCGAAGGCCCTGCAGGAGGGCTCAGGTATTAAAGCTAAGGGGACCAGGCCAGGTGAAATAACTGAGCAATCGAAAGAGTTGGATCCGACTGCAGGGCTGAATCTGGAAGCGTTATATCTAGAAGCATCTGAGATTGCTGGCCAGCGTCTAACGGCAAGTCAGCAAGTAGTGATGGCAATGGCCAACCAGATGAGTTACGAGGATTTACATCCCATTACACGGGCAAAGGTGGATCAAGTAAGGAATGCAGCCAACCCAAAGTTCGATGCTCAAGCGATCGCAGACCGGATCCTAAACCACTACCGTCAGCGTATACAGACGGCATAGACAACCATTTCGAATTAGAAAAATGATGATGGCCCTCTGAGTTTGGTCGCTCTAGTGTTAGGTATAGAGGGTATAGTCGAAATCTGCAAGGACCTTATCGGCCTCTAAAGCCAGAAAGCTATCGAGGGATATATAAAGCCAACACAGGGATGTTTGGGGATCTGGTCTCATGATTTCAAACCCCAGCGTAGTGGCAAATGCCGCTAGGCGCGGATGAATGGCAATACTGTAAACTTCGCTCAGTTCTGGATAGTCCTTGTAGATTTCACGTACGGTGGCTTGGGTATCTTGGGTCATCAATAAGGCATTTTTATAATTCCAAAAATCTGGGTGAATTTCCCAGCTACGAATATAGGCAATATGGCACTGGTGATCACCCGGTGATGCAAACTGAATGGGATCCTTGGCATTTAGATGGAAGCGACTGAGGTGCAAACTTTGACTAGGGGGTAGATCAAAAATTATTTCTGAATCCTGGTGGATAGGAAAAATTGTTGAAAATGCAATGGGGTTGTTTTTGGGAGAAAGCCTTAATACCCTAAGCCCAGGAGGGTATCGCTGACTCCATTGTCGTAATCCACGCCTGACGTTATTGAGCATGGATTTAGGGCGTTTATTGTCAAAGCTAAACAGATCTTCTAATAACAGGGCAATGTGGGGAATATCCCTCCGAGGGTTAAAAACATCAGCATAAATCGTTCCAGACGGGTTGCTTTCTGGTAGCTCAAAGCTTTCTGGTATATATAGGCTGATTCGTGTTTTACTACCGCTGAACCGCTCCCGTCGGACTAACTGTTTGTCGACAAACTTATTGATCATCAAACCCGCTGAACGAGGTGCACCTTGGCCTTCTGTATAAAACAAGGCCGCAGCCTCACTTTGGGAGCAAAAGAAGCTGCTGATTCTGTGGCTGAGTGTCGTAATGGGTGCATAGTCGGGACCATGTTGCAGTAGATAACCGTATCCCCAGAGTCTGACAAAGTGACGCGCTTGGGTGGGTGTCAGGCCCGATTTGCCAATGAGGTGTTTGGCATATCGCTGTTGCTCCTTTTCAGGGAACCATTCTAGAACGTCTTTGGGCTTTATCTTGCGAGGCATAGCAGTCTGGAGCTTGAAGCCTTTCAACCGATTATCAGTCAAGCGATGTGAAGCCTAGACTCACACCCCCTCACCCTGCCTCATACTACATCATAGTAGCCCATGGGTTTAGTATAGCAAGTTACTCTTTTTCGCAATGTACCAAAGGGTATAGAGGTGCCGCAAAGCCTTGTATAGGAACACATACTGCTGCCTTGGCACCTCCTTAGAGGCCTGCATAGACTATTGAGCAATGGCAACAAAAATTTTTGATGTAACCATCGATTCTTCTTGGAGCGCGCGCGCTTCTGAGAAGAGCGACAGCGCTTGTCACATCGTTGTTTCTTAATTATCAAGGGAATACACTGTGCAAACCACCGCCACTTTGCCTAAGACCTCGCCTTCAGTGTCAGGTATATTGCTGAATCAATCCTGGACAGAGGATTATTTAGACATTATTTTCAACTTCTTTTTTAGAAAACTATTTCCCTTTGAAGGATTGCTATTGTTGGATGAGGCTGGACAGTTGATTCAGAGTAATCCTAAAGCCAGAGAGCTTTGCCGGATCTTTCAACCAGGTTTTAAGTCCCATCCTTCGGAGCAGTTAAGTCACTGTGCAGAGGTCACCCTACCGAGTCAGCTGACTCGACACTATGAGTCACTGCTTGCTAGCCAGCTTAAATTACCCGAACAGCCTTTTCGGTTAAGTGAGGAGATCTTTTTAGACACGGGAGTACGGATTAAACTCAATGTTGAGCGGGTTTTCCTGGGCAGACATTGCTCTCCATACCTTCTAGTGCGGTTGGAGGATATGACTCAAACGGCTCAGCAACAGGCCTGTTGGGATGCCCATCGATATCGTCTTACCCAGCGAGAGCATGAAGTCTGGACGCTTCACTTACAGGGGCTGTCTTATCAAAAGATGAGCGATCGGTTATTTATTTCAAGGGATACCGTGAGTAAGCATATGAAAAGCGTCTACAGTAAGCGACGTAATGTTCTTTAATCAACCATCCTGAACGGTATCAAACTATGACTGTCTTTCGGCCTCGATACCTCCTCAAGAATTTATCATGGGTGCCTACACCCAGTTTTCAACCATGAGTCCAGGTACCCGCAGAAACTCTTTTTCATTGTTGGTGACTAGACTAATGCCCAAGCTCAGGGCTTGGGCAGCAATTAAAAAATCTAGGGGGTCAATGGGTGTGCCTTGTTGCTCAAGCTGGGCTCGGATAGAACCATAAGCTTGAGCGGCAGCGATGTCGAAATCAACAATTTCTAGGGGTAATAGAAATTGATCTAGAGCAGCTTGATTTTTGTCTGGCTGTCGACTTTTTTGGGTACCGTGGGTGAGTTCAGCAACGGTGATGGTCGATAGGCCAATATCGCCCACTTCACAGCTTCGGAAACGATTAAATACTTCAGGTGGTTTGCGTTTAATGATGTAGATGCAAATATTGGTATCGAGTAAATACTTCATCGTAAGCGTGCCTTGAGCGGAGTCGAAAGGGATGCTGGTCAGAAGAACTAGTCCTAATCAAATAAGTCTTCGCGTTCTTGATAGTCAGGCTGTTGTCGTTCTTCCATAAAGTCATCGGAAAACTGCTCAACGCTATCGATCAGTAGCTGCCAGGGATTTTGATAGGGCAGTAATACGACGGCATTGCCCACACGTTTGATGTAGACCTGATCGCCTTCAAATCGAAATGATTTAGGTAGTCGAACTGCCTGACTTTGGCCGTTTTGGAATAGTTTTGCGGTATTCATTGCGAATTTTTCATATATATTTTAAGTATATACTTTTAATCTTCTGAAGTGCATGGGTAAAACTATGGCGTGATGTGGGCAAAGCTGGGCTTTCGTCCCTGTGGCCCGTGATCAGGCTTTGCCTGGAGCGCAGTAAGGTGTGCTCTATGACTGGATAGAATTGAGTAAGAGTAATTGAGGCAGGAGCCTCAGATGCGTTGCGCAGCTGGAAGCTGGGCACTAGAGTCAAAGCTGGGCTTAAATAGAGGGAAATTGATGGTTCTATTTCTGAAAAGCTGTGTCCCAGTCTTCGTTTTTTCTCGGTCGCACTCAAGAGCAAGATCAGTTTCGGCGAGTGCTGGGTGAGTATTCGCCTACGTCTTTAATGCAGAAATATGTGCCGACGTTTGCTAGCTGGATAGGGCAAGGGCCAAAGCTGCCAGATGAGCCCTATATTTTCCTGTTTCATGGTCCGGGTGGGATGGGGAAAACCACACTGACTCGACGGTTAAAGGAGTTAGCGGCTCAGGAATTTGAGGGGCGGTATCAAGCAGTGCTGATCGACTGGGATCGGCAGAAGGATCTGAATGTAGCGTTACAGCGAGGGCACAGCAGTATTGAACCCCAAACAATTTTAGATGTACTACATAAAGAACTAAAGCAGTCTCTGAAACCTTACAGTGGTGAGTCGTACAGTGACGCGCGGCAGAAAATTCAACAGATTGAGGCGGATGTAGAAAAGGCACTGGCATCAGAACCGCCTAACACTGAACTAAAAGAGGTGACGGCTCAATATGGTGGCAGGGCGATTGCCTGGATTTTGCAGAAATCAACGGAAGGGGTGATTGACATTGATCCAACGGGGACGGCTGTGGCGATTAAGGTGGGGGCAACGTTGCTGAGTCAGGCCCGCCAGCTGGTAGCCAAGTCTCTGAATAAGGAAGATGTGGAAATTTTTCAGCAGCCGTTGGAGCGGCTGCTGAAAGGGTTGGGTCAAGATATTGCCAAGGCCACCCAGCGACAGCCCGCTGTGATTTTTCTGGATACCTATGAGATTGTGGATCGTCAGGTGTGTGACTATGCGCTACGGCAGGTGATTCAGCAGGGGGGAAATCGGGTTGTTTGGTCGATCTCGGGACGGTCGAACCTGGCGAAAAGTGGGAAGCGGGATGAAACCTACTTTCGTGGGTATGGGGATGATTTTTCGGAAGCACAGATCTATCCGCGAGAGTTGTTGCAGTTTAGCTTTCGAGAGATTCAGGAGTATTTTGAGAAGAAAGCGCCAGAGTCATCTTTGACCGAAAGCGAGGCTGAATTGATCGCTGAGTTTAGTTTGGGTATTCCGTTTGTGGTGGATTTGGCAGCGGTGATGTGTGGCAAAGGGAAACCCGTTGCTGAGATTGTTGCGCCAGTATCGAGTGATGATGGTGAGACCACCGATCGTGACCAGGTGATCAAAGAAACCTGCGAGCGTTTTTTGAAACATTGTTTGGACACTCCAGAAACATTACCCGATCGGCAGCTTACATTTGCATTGGCCATGTTGCGACGATCGCAGATGGATTTGCTAGGGGCCATGGTGGATTCACCGACGGGGTTGAAAGGACGGCTGAAGGCATTGCAGGGCCGGTATGCCTTTTTGGCAGAGGATGAGCAGCGGCTGGATGAGAAGATGGCCAACTTTATGCAGGATTATCTACTGCAAGATTTGCAGCGACGAGATTCTGTAGTGCAGCAGCTAAACGATAATGCCATTGCTTGGTTAGAGTTACAGATTGAAGAAAAGCAGAAAACTTTGGCGGAGACAGCTGAGTATTTTGAAGATGAACGGCTGGCACGGTGGATGCTGGATTTAGCCCACCACTATGGTTGGAGGGGAGAAGATGCTCTGTACCATTATGTGGTGCCGCGCTTTATTGAAGCCTGGCAGTATGATCGATCATGGGCACGGAATGTATTGCAAGTCGCAAAAACATTCCAAAGACTGCATGGAGCATCGAATCGAACAATCTTCAACTGTATGACAACTGTCATAGAAACAATTTCAGAGTCAGATGAGATATATACGTTGCTAACAAAGCTAGATAAGTGGTTAACACGAAAATCCCTAGAACTCAAGAGTTCACAAGAACAAGAGCTTAGAACAATTTTAAAGCTTCGAAGTACATATTTCTTTTTTTCTAGATCAAAGTATGACTTTGCTTTAGATATTGCTTTGACAATAAACAGTAACTGTTCTACAAGTTTAACTACTTCTCTATCTAATTTATTGCAAGAACTTGCATACAAGCTTTCCTTCAAGAGTGGCTTTGCCATTCCCTCGGAACAAGGATTTAGAGCAGCAAAAAAAGCGACCCAACTAGAGCCTAACAATGCTGATAGTTGGTGTACTTTAGGTGTAGCATCACTTGGCCTTAACCGGCCTGAAGAAGCCGTAAAAGCATTAGAAAGATCTGTCTCTCTCTCGGAAAAAGCAATTTCGTTCAACTGGCTAGGTAATGCTTACTCTAGGTTAAAGTGTCACGAAGACGCACTCAGGAGTTATAAAAAGGTTATTGATATTGACGAAAATAATCCATACGTCTATGTCAATATTGGAAGCATTTATTTAGACAAAAAATGTTATGAAAAAGCTTTTCTAAACTACAAGAAAGCACTTGATATAGATATAAACCTTGTTAATATTTACCATGCTCTTGGTCATTTTCATGAAGAGCAAGAGCATTATGATGATGCAATTAAAAACTACCAGAAATCCATTGAGTTAGATCCAGAATATGCTGGTCACTTTTATTGTTTAGGAAATACCTACTTGCGTAATAGGAAATACAAAAGTGCAATTGAGAGCTTTCAATCTGCAATTGACCTGGATAATAGGAGAGCTGATTTTCATCATTCATTGGGTAAGGCTTGTGCTACCCTGAAGAAATATGAGGCCGCTATCAAAAGCTTTAGGACCGCTATTAGCTTGGAGGATAGTATAGATGATTTTCATCATTCATTAGGTCATGCTTATTGGAAGATAGGCGATCTTGAAGAGGCAATCGGGAGCTTTAAGGAGGCTCTTCGGATAGATGGTTCCAGAGATGACATCTACCATTCATTAGGTCATGTATATTCAGATATTGGCCGATATGATAATGCTGTTGAAAGCTTTAAAGAAGCTATCATAATAGATAACTATAATGTTGGGCATCATCATTGTCTTGGCAATGTTTATATAGGTTTAAAGCGCTATGACGATGCAGAAAATAGTTTCCATACAGCTATAAAGCTGGATCCTAATAAGGTTTCCAACTGTTTGAGATTAGGTAATATCTTTGTTTGTCAGGGACAGTATGAAAAAGCAGCTTTAAATTACAGCATAGTTTTAGAGATTGACCCATATAACTATGAAGCGAGTAACAATATTGGTTGGGTTTATCTTGTTACATGTCAATTAGAAAATGCGAGGGAAGCGTTTGAACGTTCCCTCACAATAGATGATAAAGATGCTAGATGTCGCTTCAATCTATGTGCTGTTCTTACACAGCAAGGTAATCTTGAGAAAGCCAGTGAACTTTACCAACAAGCAATATCTTTAGTCGATGAGAGTGACAACCAAGATCAAGTGATGCGTGCTTTCTATTCATTTGTTCTTGGAAAATTTGAATATGGTATGTCTGAGATGAAATCGCTGATTGCGTCAAATGCTGATATTGGCAGTTTAAGCAATGAGCTTTACAATGCTGAAATGCTTGCGTCTTCTCATCAACCCCCTGACCGCATCGAGGAAATGATTGCCCTTCTCCGTGATGCGATCTCGGAATAATCAACTTAATAACAGGAAAAGTTGTTGTTAGAGAGGAGTGTACAAATCAGGATCTAGTAATCCCATGGATTTTGACTGCCAACTTCTAGATTCCTATCTGCTAAAATTGTTGGTTGCCCATTCCCCCAACATTTCACAATTTGTTTCTTGACTCCCATAGATCAAGTGCTCTACCGTTAACAACAGGTCCGCGAGACCTTCAGAACTCAACCCCTTAGCGCTATCGGCAGGTGTACCACCACCCACCGACAGCTAACCTCACAAGCTGAACCAGCCAGCTTGAAGGCTAATGTCAATGTACCTTAGCCCTTCCAGTTTGCACACACTTGCGGGACGGCTAAGGCTTGAGTTTTGGTCCCATCCCCCTCAGGCTCCCTGCCATTAGCAGCCCCCGAGGGGGACCCATTCACCACAACAAAAAGACCAAAACCATGTTCCAAGACAATACCCAAGGCACAGGCGTGCCCACCATTCCCCCTACCACCGATTCTCTCCCCGAATATCAGTTCGAAACCGTCAACCACACCCTCTTCGGCACCCTAAACGCCGTCCAAAACACCATCAAACTCCTCCACAAACTCAACTACGCCGAACCCAACGACTGGAGCCGACCGTTGCCCACCGGACGCGTTAACGAAGTCATGGCCATTCTGACCAAACGAGTACGCGTAGGCTAACCCCGAAACCCTTGCTCCCCAAGAGATACCCTATCCCCTCCTGGGAGGGGCTCCAGGGTGGGTTGACCGATGGCGCAAGTGTCTCGAAACCCACCCCGCCTTTCAGGCACCCAACTCGGTGACAGAGCCACGGTATTGCATTTCCAGGCTGGAGCCTGGAAACGAGATAGGAAGAGGCCAAAGACAGGAATATCAGCCTAATGCCCAGGATAAATAAGCTGCCGCACCGGGTCGGTTTAACATCAGCTGCTTTATATTGTTGAAGATGCTGGGGGACAATTTAAAGCTAAACAGAGTCAATATAGCCAGATCCAGCGAGTTATCAGTCATGAGGGTTAGTACCATCAACGTATCAAGCTATTCATTTTTCAATCGGCAATTTAGTTGGCAATCTGTTGCTGTGCTGCTTGCGATCTCACTCACTGGCTGCCAAGGCTCTTCCTCCCCATCAGAGTTCTCATCGACTCAACCAATTGCCGCAGTTGACGGGATTGAAGGGACAGGTACACTGAGCGACGGATCCCCCAATGCCGTTGCAGATGCTCAAGTTACAGATGTCTCAGATACCGTTGGCTTTGCCAATATTGACCCGGATGTAGCCAGTAAAACCCTGACCACAACAATCAGTTTGCCAGCAAACGTTCAGCAAATTGCGATCGCAACCCCTACTGGCATCAAACCTAGAGTGATCGAAAGTCAGGATTCACAAATAACGGCAAAGTTCCTTGTGGTAGGCGATTCACAGGACCAGCTCACCCCCGTCACCGACCAGAATCTTTCCTCCCGGACTGAAGGAAATCAGCTAACCATTCAAGCTACACCCCCCGAAAGGTGTAATGGCTTATCGCTGTTTGAGGAGCAACTCCACTCATTTAATGGCGTCTGTCTTGTGGGTGCTGAAGTCACCATTCCCAGCAACAGCCCCCTAAATATCTATACGATAGATACGGATTGGTCCAACCCGGAGCAAGAACTGGTTTGGCTAGCTACGGTGCCAAAGTCAGCCGCAGATTTAGTCATTGCCCTGCCACAATTTAACGACTTCGCCCCTAAGTACGAGCACCTGACGCTTATCCAGCGATTTAGCGAGCAAAGGACCGACGTTCCTGTGTCCTATGCAGATTACCTCGCTATCCTCAGAGCCGTTATCTTCACCCTTGATCTGGCTACTGTGACTGAGATACTTGCACCTCAGATTAAGCAAACCGAAGGCCCCATCAACGAAGCTGATATAAACCTTTTAGTTGAGCAAAACTCCACTCTCCTCCGCCCATTTGAGGAGGAATTGCGAAAAACACTACTCGATACACCCTAGAAAAAGGATGAGCCACAACTTAATGACGACCACGAGTAACCCAGAGGCTTTGTCTCCAATGACGATATGGAATTCTTTGGCTCAGCAAGCTAGAATCTGAGCACAAACATGCCCTGGCATTGGGAAATACAGTGATGACAACCACCCTACTCATCCAAACTGAATCATCTCCCTTAACAGTCTCACTCCCTGCGGTTGCCCCCATGACCCATAATGAGTTCTACGCCTTTTGTCAAGCCAATCGAGACCTACGCATCGAACGCACAGCGACTGGGGATGTTGTCATCATGCCACCTGCATTTTCAGATACCGGAAATCGTAACTTTAACCTGGCAGCCTATCTTTGGGTATGGACCGAGCAAGATGGCAGCGGACTTGGTTTTGACTCCAGTAGTGGGTTCACGCTGCCCAATGGAGCAACTCGCTCGCCCGATGCCGCTTGGATCAAAGCTGAACGGTGGAATTCTTTAAGTGAAGCAGAAAAGGCCTCGTTTGCTCCCATTACTCCTGATTTTGTCATTGAGCTACGGTCGGCCAGTGATACCTTGACCAGTCTTCAGGCCAAGATGCAGGAATACATGGAGAATGGCGTATTGCTCGGGTGGCTGATTGATCGAAAGCACCGTACCGTTTATATTTATCGACCTAATCAAGCTCCTCAGGTACTTGAAAATCCTGATGTGGTTAGTGGTGATCCAGAATTATCAGGTTTTACCTTGCCCATGGCTAAGATTTGGTAAGCAGGCTCAAAATTCTGGTGGCAGAGCCACGGTATTACGTTTCCAGGCTGGAGCCTGGAAACGAGATAGGGGGAGGCTTAGAACTTGCCATCTAAAGCCTCTACACATCGCTCGCAAATGGTCTCATGCTCCGCCGACTCGCCCACATGGTACGAACTTCCTCCCTCAAAGATGCAGATAAAGTCATGCAGACTGAGCAGAGACTAACTGTTGCTGTAATACTGAAATTTCAGTTCGTAATTGTTGATTCTCCGAAGTTAATTGCTGAATATGCTCAGCTACTGCGGCTAACTGAGATAAGACGGTTTCAATTTGTAGATGTATTGTTGCTAGATTTGTAGGGCTATCAGGCTCCTGTAACAAGCTCATTTCAGCTACATCCTGCTCAGCGTACCAAGCATCAAGTTGCTGTTGCTCTTCTGATGTCAGTTGCTCACCACGAGTAGCTCGATCATGAAGGTGAGGGCCAAGTTCAATGTCAGTCATCTATTCAAGCCCTAGTTTAATACCAATCTAGTCATAACTATAATCAGCCAGCTTAGAATTTGCCATCCAAAGCCTCTACACATCGCTCGCAAATGGTCTCATGCTCCGCCGACTCGCCCACATGGGTGGAATAATTCCAGCAGCGATCGCACTTCTTACCATCCGCATCCACAATGCCAATACCAAAGGTATCCGACTCACTGCGATACTTAATATCCTTCAGCCTATCAGCGCTGTCCAAAATCTCCACCTGAGATACCAGCAGCAAATACCGCACCTCATCCACATGGATGGAGTCAGCAGCTACCGCATCACTCGGATTCATCGCCACTAGCTGTTCCCTTAGCTGAGCATCGGCTACATAGATGAGGGCTTTCGCCTGCAAGGATGAACCAATATCCTTTGCAGAACGCGCCTGTTCTAAGACTTGATTCACCTCATCCCGTAACTCTCGCAGTTGGTTCCAAGTGTCAGCCAGTTCTGGCTTAGCCCACTGTGGATATATCTTTAGCCAGCCCGCCTCAAACACAGACTTCGTGCCTGTCTCATAGGGCATATGCTGCCAGATATCCTCCGCCATGTGACACAGCACCGGAGCAATGGACTTGGCCAAATTCTCTAGAGCCACAGCCAGAACAGTTTGGCAGCTGCGTCGCCGTTCTGAGTCAGCATCACTGATGTACAGACGATCTTTTGCAATATCCAAATAGAAGTTCGACAAATCCACCACGCAGAAGTTCTGTACTGTTTGGAAGAACCGGAAGAACTGATAGGTGTCAAATGCGGACTCCACCTCAGCAAAGATTTCTGTCATGCGGTGCAGCATGTACTGGTCCAACGAAGGCATTTGCTCATAGGGAACAGCGTCCTTAGCTGGATCAAAGTCATACAAGTTACCCAACAAAAATCGCGATGTATTACGAATCTTGCGGTACACATCTGCGAGCTGTTTGAGAATGTTGTTACCGATGGGAACATCAGAGGAGTAGTCTACCGAAGAGACCCATAGGCGAAGCACATCTGCACCGTAGGGAGGATTCTGTTTTTTGTTTTTGCCGCCCTCGATGATCTCGTAGGGGTCCACCACATTACCGATGGACTTACTCATCTTGCGACCATTCTCATCCAGGGCAAAACCATGGGTGAGAACAGTCTTGTATGGGGCACAGCCATGGGTGGCAACACTAGTTAGTAGGCTCGACTGAAACCAACCCCGGTGTTGGTCAGACCCTTCTAGGTAAAGATCCACCGGATACTTGAGGGCCTCGCGCTGGTCGGCCACCGCCGCCCAGGAGGAACCAGAGTCAAACCATACATCCATGGTGTCAAAGCCTCTGACATAGGTGTGACCATTGTTGCGATAGCTCTCGGGCAGTAGCTCTTCAACGGCCATGCTCCACCAGGCATCTGAACCATGCTCAGCAAAGATATCGCGCACATGGGCGATAGTTTCCTGGTTCATTAGCACTTCGCCGGTCTCTTCGTCATAGAAGGCTGGGATGGGCACCCCCCAGTTGCGCTGACGGGAAATACACCAGTCAGACCGGTCGCCTACCATGGGGGTGATGCGGTTCTCGCCCTGGGCGGGAATCCACTGTACGTCGGAGATTGCCTTTAGGGCTTCATCCCGGAATCCTTCGACGGAGGCGAACCACTGTTCGGTAGCCCTAAAGATAGTGGGCTTTTTGGTGCGCCAATCGTAGGGATATTTGTGAACGTAGGGCTCATGCTTGAGGAGGGTATTGGCCTCTGTAAGCGCTTTAATCAGTTCCTCGTTAGCGGTTTTCAGTACGTTTAGCCCTTCAAAGCTACCTGCTTCGGCGGTAAAGTAACCCTTTGCATCTACGGGACAGAGGATCGGTAGACCATACTTCTGGCCGACACCAAAGTCTTCCATGCCGTGGCCAGGGGCAGTGTGCACCAGACCGGTACCGGATTCGGTGGTGATGTAGTCGCCACCGATGACGATGGGGCTTTCTCGATTAAAGGTGTCTTCTTTTTTATGTAGGGGATGGTGATAGGTGGACCCTGCCAGGTCAGACCCTTTGATATCTACCTTAGCGGTGAGTTCGGTATCAAATGTGTTGGCTAGGGTTGCGATTAGGTCCTTACCGACGATGAGGTATTTGTAAGGGGTACCCGAGGCCACCTCGACTACGGTGTAAACCAGGTCTGAATTGACCGCCACAGCGACGTTGGCAGGAATGGTCCAGGGGGTGGTGGTCCAGATGGCGACGCCCAGGTTATCGAGGTAAGGAGCAAGGGCGTCTTTGGCGGTATCTGACGCGCTCACCATGGGGAAGCCAACGTAAATGCTGGGAGATGTGTGTCCTTCGGGATATTCCAGCTCTGCCTCTGCTAGAGCCGTCTGGGACGATGGACTCCAGTGGACTGACTTGAGTCCTCGATAGATATAGCCCTTGAGGACCATCTGGCCAAATACATCTAGCTGAGCGGCTTCGTACTCGGGTTGTAATGTGAGATAAGGCTGATCCCAATTACCCCAGACGCCAAAGCGGCGGAATCCCTTTGCTTGGTTCTCGACGGTGTCTAGGGCGAACTCTTTGGCTTTTTGGCGTAGCTCTAGCGGGGTGAGGTTAGCCCGCTTTTTGCGATCAATCGTTTGGAGTACTTTGAGCTCGATGGGTAGACCGTGACAGTCCCAGCCAGGGACATAGCGGACTTTGCGATCGCGCAGCAGCTGATACTTATTGATGATGTCCTTAAGCACCTTATTTAAGGCATGGCCCATGTGAAGATCGCCATTGGCATAGGGCGGCCCATCGTGGAGCACAAACACATCCCCTGAGTTTTCCTGGGAAAGCGTTTCATAAATTTTGCTGTCATCCCAGAATGCCTGTAGCTCTGGCTCACGCTTGACTGCGTTGGCCCGCATACTAAAATCGGTCTTGGGCAGTAGGACAGTGTCCTTATAGCTCTTAGCGTCGGCGCTTTTGGGGTCAGTCACGATGTAAGGAAAAAACTAAGGGGAATTTACTACGCTCCCGTCATTCTGCCTCAGAAGTTGAGCATGGAGCAATTTTTTTAAGGATAGGCAAATGGATAGCAAGAAGACGACTATCACAGTTTTATGAATCGAACTGTTCGCAGCCTTTTTATGATCTAAACCCAGCAGGCATCTTAGGCGCAGTGGCTTCTTAGCAACACGACTCAAATCATGTCGAGCACAATCAATGTCTTGAGTACGTTCTTCGGTTTAATCGGCTTACTCACAAACTCCGATGCCCCTACCATCTTGGCCCGCATCCGCTCAGCAATACTATTGCCACCAGCCACCATCACAATAGGTGTTGCCTTAAAATCCGATATCCGCCGAATTTGAGCACATAGCTCATAGCCATTGACGACAGGCATCATTAAGTTCAAAAAGATCAGCTTCGGCTTTAGCTTCAGGAGCTGTTGCAACACCTGAATCGGATCGGAAATGTTGGTGTAGCGATAGCCTGCCGATTCAACAATAGTTGCCATTTTCTGACTGTCGGTCAGATTGTCATTTACATAAACAATCCTGGCATCCTTAGGAATAATTGCTCGCGCTAACTGAACAACAACATCATCTTGAGTCGCGATTACTGACTTAGTAATCTTATCGTCCACAGGCTGCAGCTGCAGTGCTTGAGTGCGGATGTGAGGCAAAATCGACAACACAAATGGCATTAGCGGTTGGTTGGCCTTCATCGCTAAATCTCGCAATGTTTGGTTGCCATCAGCCAACGGACTCAATAAGTTGAAAAGTCTTGGACATGCGAGATCTTCCAGAGAAGCCAGATCTTTTATAACCAGTGCATCGTTAGGATTCAGCTGAGTGAGCTTCGCTTGTTCCCAATTTTGCCACTCCTGCTTAGCCTGTCCCCAGGCTCGAATACCTTGTAGGTTAAGTAGATTGATATAAGAGAAATCAGAGGCTTTTTGCGCTTTTATCCGACACGTTAACCCTGGCCCAGCTTGTTGCAGGCTCAAAGTTCCCTGCTGCTGCAGATCAAATAATACTTCTGCAATGCATCCGGTCACGATGTCTGAGAATACTTGCCGACTAAACTTCTTACAGATAACCAATCGAGCCAGTCGATTATAAGTCCAGTCCGGATATGGGCTCAGACCATGCCTGAACACCTCAGGTTGATGTTGCAGTAGCTGGCGAAACCAGCGACGTTTTGCATGGGTGCGCGTATTCGCCCATACTAACTGCCCTGCCAGAAAATATAAACGCCACTGATGGATAAGGTCACTTCTGATCGCGAGAATGCCAGTCAGCTGTTCCTGCTTAGCACGGTGAATCCTTTTATCTAGTTCAGAAACCAGTACATTTGGTGTGGCAGCTGCAGCTCTCATGACTTCTATCGTCTGCGAGCGTGCTTACTAAATTGTGCTCACAAACAATTTGACTATAAGCCACAAAAACAGGATGAATGTTCGGACTTAAGTTGCCTTAACAATAATTACGCTGATATGCGTATTTCCCCCTGACCTTTTATAAAGTTTTGCAGTACGGGTAGTGACATATAAACCCTTTTAGGCAATCGTTCTGAGCCAACAATATCTACGTAATCTCACATAGGCAACGTTCTCTAAAAGATGCTAGAGCGTCTACTTAAATCTCTCATAAATCGTTTCCAATTCTTTTGAAGTAAATTGTTTTGAGGTTTACCTGGAATGACCATGTTGGTGGCCACCAGTGTAGAGAAAAGGCATGATTTTTAGTCCCAAAATTCGTCTTCAGGCCAGTTGCTGTCTTCGCCATCATCATCTTGCTGGGGCATGGCTGATAATGGCTTGGGAGTCTCAGCAGGAGCTGGAGTAGCAATGGTAGATTCGAGATGTTCTGATGTTGATTGATCTTCTGATGTTGCGTTAACAGAGGAGGTTGGCGATATATCAGGCGATGTATCAACGTTTGCGACTGTTACCTCTGGTTGGCCGTTATCGGGAGGGGGAGCTGAATTCTCTGAAGTGTCGGTCTCCCATAAATTGGTTGTCTCTACGGCAGTGTCTGTTTTGGAATCTGTTTTGGAAATAGATGGTGGCCTCGGAGGTAGATCGATCATGGGTTTTGGTTCTTTCTTTTTGGGCGTTACGATCTCTTTGATCCAGCCTGCAAAGATACCAACCACAGCGAAGGGATTGGTTTTTTCCCGTTTTTGAGCTTGGTCGGAAGGCGTTAGAGGCTCTGCAGAGGGCACGTCTTCCAGAATATTTTCCTCAATCGTAGGCTTTGGCATCGCTGCTGGAACGACCATTTTGAGGGCAAATTCATCTGCTGTAGGTTTGATCAGGATGGGACTGTCGGGATCTGGTTCCGCATCAAGGGCGTCTTCTACACCGTCTTCTACAAATTCATAGTCCTTGGCAATGGGACGGCTAGTACCACCGTTAACGCGATCGCGTTCAGACTTGCCCAATCGAATGGGCGTTTGCTGAGCGGCCGGGGTGGTTTCTCGACGCAACAACAGGGTTTGATAGCCTAACCACAGCAGCAGCCCAACTGAGGCCGTTTGCCCCAGCAATACTGCACCATGCATTTGTCTGGCGCAATACCACAGCACCACGGCATAAAACATACCCACACCGCTCCAGAAAAAGTCTGAACGACGATGTACCTCTGGCAGGATAAAGGCCACCAAGTAAAAACCTAGGCTGCCTAGTCCGATTACCACTGCTAATAGATTTGCAAGCATCCGCTTCGACTCCAGCGTAATGGACAGACTTAATTATTATCGATAACCTTCGCAGTTGTAAGATATCTGACTGTACCCCCGTCCCAGAAATAGCATGAGTAATCAGTCCCAAATTCCGGTCGTGGTCAATGGTGCGATGGGCCGCATGGGTCGTGAAATCGTGAAGGCCATTGCTGGTGCCGATGATATGAAGCTAGTCGGTGCCGTGGATCGGAACCCTGACGCCATCGGTCAAGACATTGGTGAGATTGCAGGCTGTGGTCCCCTAGAGGTGCCAGTGACCCACGATCTGGAGGCTACCCTGGTCATGGCCCAGAGCGAGGGCAATGCGGTGATGGTGGATGTCACTCACCCAGCCAAAATTTATGAGCAGGTGCGGGCGGCCATCGCCTATGGGGTGCGTCCGGTGGTGGGCACTACGGGGTTAACGCCTGAGCAAATTGTTGAACTGGCAGAGTTTGCAGAGAAGGCTAGTGTGGGCTGTTTGATTATTCCTAACTTTGCCATTGGTGTCATTTTGATGCAGCAGGCCGCACTGAAGGCGGCTGAGTATTTTGACCATGTGGAAATCATCGAGCTGCACCACAATCGCAAGGCGGATGCGCCCAGTGGTACGGCCATTAAGACGGCGCAAATGCTTCAGGAAGTCAAAAAATCGTTTAATCCACCCCAGGTAGAAGAGACGGAAACGCTGTCAGGGGCACGGGGCGGCACCACGGAGGAAAGTATCAATATTCACAGCGTGCGTCTACCAGGGCTGGTAGCTCATCAGGAGGTCATGTTTGGGGCTCCTGGTCAGGTGTATACCTTGCGTCACGATGCTATGGATCGGGTGTGTTTTATGCCCGGTGTTTTGTTGAGTATTCGTAAGGTATTGCCGTTGAAGTCCTTATTATATGGATTAGACAAAATCCTGTAGGCTGGGCTGCACTCGTAAAACCCAACCAGTCTAAAATTCCATCCAACCTACGTGTTGGGTTGTTCCGTATTGAGTCCAATGGCTTCTTGGATATTATTCAATCCATGGGTATCAAGCTTATCTAGTAAACCTTGGAGGACGTTTTTCACCATCCAGGGACCTTCATATACCCAGCCGGTGTATACCTGTAATAGTGATGCGCCTGCTGTGATTTTGTCCCAGGCATCGTCAGCAGTGAAAATGCCGCCTACGCCAATGATGGGGAGCTGCCCGTGGGTTTTTTGGTAAATATATCGAACCACCTCAGTGGCCCGCTGGCGTACGGGCGCACCACTGATGCCTCCGGCTTCTTCCGTCACTAAGTTGCCGGTAGCGTCTAATTGCTTGGTGAGTAGCTGCTCTTTGGCAATGGTGGTGTTGGTGGCAATAATCCCTGCCAGATGGTACTGCTGAGCCAGGTCTAAAATGTCGTCAATGTCTTTCCAGGCTAGATCTGGGGCGATTTTGATCAGCAATGGCTTGGACTGGATGTTGGCAGTTTGTAGTATGGCCAGAATGGGCTCAAGTTGAGATTTTGCTTGGAGCGATCGCAACCCAGGTGTATTCGGTGACGACACATTCACCACAAAATAACTGCCCAGGTCTTGTAACCGCTGAAAGCTCTGCAGGTAATCGTTCGCGGCGTCTTCCAGGGGCGTCACCTTAGACTTGCCTAGATTGATACCTCTGGGAAAATCTACAGCCATTGACAAATGACTAAGGCGTTCGGCCAGGGCCGCTGAGCCTTGATTATTAAATCCCATCCGATTGAGTGCAGCCTGATCCTGGGGCAGACGAAATAAGCGAGGTTTGGGATTACCTGGCTGGGCATGACAGGTGACGGTGCCTAGCTCAGCAAAGCCGAATCCCATCAGTGGCCAACACCCAGCCGCAACCCCATCTTTGTCGAACCCAGCGGCCAACCCCAAGGGATTGGTAAATGTCTGGTGCCATAGGGTTTGGCTCAGGCGAGGCGAGGTAATCTGGCAACTATTTTCACACCAGGCTTGGGCAAAGCGTCGAGCAGGCTGGCTCCAATATGGGGCTGTTATTGGTGGCTGAGCGATCCAATCAAGTGCCAACAGTGTTTGCTGATGTACTGTTTCTGGATCGGCTCCCAGCCGCTGAAACAGCAACGGTAACAAACTATATTTATAAATATCCTGCAGCACGAATTAAGCTCTCCAAATAATCCTGTGGATTATATCCTCCAATTTGAGATGCTTATCGCCTCAGTACTGTATTTTGTTGCTTGCTACAGCTGGAACAATAGCTGATATAACTATGTAACTCACGATTTTTGGTCGGGAGTATGAAAAATATTGGAGTTTATTGCGATTTCATGAATACTCTCCAATGGTCCATGCCTTTTAAGATGAGGCGGCGTTAAGCGAGCAATTATATTAACTAATGCTCCCAAGTGCTTGGCGCGAATTAGCATTAGTTAGAGAGTTAGGCTAGCTTACATTAAGCTATGTCCCTATCCTTAGTACCTTATCCAGGCGCTAGCCTGTTTCCCAAATCTGAGTCTTTATGGTCAGCCCCATACCCCCAGCGACTTGTGAACAGCATTTGGCCAATTTGGGTCAGGTCCTTAAAACCGTTTGGGAACAGGAAACAGTTGATGCTCAGCTAACTGTGATTGCTGATTACATGCAGCAGCTCTTTCCCCATGTGCTGACATGGATTGGTCTCTACGATGATGACGAGCAAAGTCTGACAACGCAAACCGCTGTCATGACTAGCGGTAAAAATTTTCTATGGCAAAAGATAAAACTTCAGCCGGATGATGCCGTGCAGCAGGTGATCGAGCGGGGGGCTCCAGCAGCGGTATATGATTTGCAAGAATCCCATCGAGCTGGCGAATGGAAGGCCATTGCGAAGCGGTTGGAGCTGCACGATGCCATTGTTTTCCCGATTCAGCGACAGGATGAGTGTTTAGGCGTCTTACTGCTGGGCTCTAGTCGTCGTGGGATGTCTTTAAAGTCTGGTGTGCAGAAGAAAACCTTTTCGATCTTAGTCACCACCCTGGCAACTATTCTGCATCGACATCAGCAGGACTATTATCTACAAACAGAAAAACGCCCATCCCAGCCGTTTTTCCAGCTGTTGGCCAAGTTAGAAACTATTCAAGAATTAGAACCTCGACTGCAGGCAATTGTAGATGCCACCCATCGATTTGTAGGCGCTAATCGCGCCCGTGCCTATTGGTTTGAACCCCAGCAGCGTTTTTTTTGGCATCGGGTGTCTAACGGTGGGCACAATCGCCATGTTTACGCCGCATCAGAACCAGCCATGTCTCAGCTGTCGGCCAGCGGTTACCAAGAGTTTTACCAGATGCTGTCCTGTGGGGATGTGATTGTCATTGGAGATGATTTTTCCTCTCACCCGGATGCTGTGATTGAACCGTTAAAGAAGGCGTTTGACAAGCCGTCGTTAATGGTGGCACCGATTTTGATGCAGGGTGATTTGCTGGGTTTTTTAGTCGTGGAGGCGACTCAGCCTCGCCATTGGACGGTGCCAGAAAAACGATATTTAACAGCCGCAGCTCAAGTGGTTAGTTTGGGTATGCCGACATCAGTCTTACAGGAACGCGTGGCTGACCTGGAGGCCAATCACCAGCTATCAGTCGGGATTGCCCAGAGTATTCATGGTGATCGCGACTGGCAGTCGGTGATGGCACGTTGTGCCGAGCAGCTGATTGCTACCCTAGAAATCGATGGCTTGTTAGTGCTGATTCCCGATCTGGAGTGTAGCGGGTTTGAAGTGAGCTATCAGCACCATGGCACTCGGAGTAAGCCGACTCAAGGGATGTGGCGCTCACTCCACGATGTGGATTGGCAGCTTTTAGCCCGCCAGACTACCCCAGTCTGTATCGAGAATTTGGAAAATGATCTAAAACTAAGGGCATGGCATCCTCAGTTTTTGCAAATGGAGATGCAGGCAATAATGGCCTGCAATCTGTCACCGGGGCAAGCCCCGGAGGGCGTATTGTTGGTGACCGATAGCGATACTCGACGTTGGAATCAAACGGAGCAAGACTTATTGCAGTCCGTGGGACGTCAGATTGGGCTGGTATTGCATCAGTGGTCGTTACAGCGTCAGGCTCAGCAACAATCACAGATGCATGACACGATGCAATGGGGATTGCGCAATCTGCAGCGCACCTTTGATGTAACACAACTGGAGCAGGCGGCGGCCCATCACATTAGTCAACTTCTGCGGCTGCCTTTGGTCGCTTTGGTCGTTTGGGAAAATGGACAGAAAGAAGCGCGATTGGCGTCTTCGGTGATTCGGGATCAGCAATTTGCGGCTCAGGACAACCCACCGATATTAGTAGATGGCGATGCTTTGATTAACTGGGCAATTCAAACCGATGGCGTGATTCAGCTCGAATATGAAGAATTGCCTGATGTCACCCGCCAGTGGTTGCGCTGTCCTGGTCACTCCCAGATATTAGTTGTGGCTCTCAGAACATCGCCAGAACACACCTTAAATGGCGCGATTGTGTTAGCGGATGAAGCAGATCGTCGTTTTTCTGATCAGCAGATGAGTATGTTGGCTGTGTTGGTCCATCAATTGGCCTGGTGTCGACGTCATTTGTTGCTGACGGGGCGATTAAATGACCAAAAGAACCGACTGACTGAGCTGAACTGGTATAAACATCACCATATGGATGATGTCCGACGGCAAGTGCGGGAGTCCCGGCGTCAGCTTGGTAATTTGAAACAATTGCCAAATATGGGAGAGCAACCCTACTTCCATGCCATAGAAAGTCGGTTGGCAGGGATAGAAAAGGAACTACTCCGATTGACCAGCCGAGAACGATGGTCCATGGCCTCTGATCCCCGTAAAGTTCCCCTGGTGGGTCTGCTTAACCGTTTGATGAAACGAGTCCAAACCCAGGTCCAAAAAAAGCAGTTGTGGACTCAAGTGCACTGCGATAGCAATTTGGCCTTGCAGGGTGAGATGCAAAAGATCGAGTTTATCTTGTACGAGCTGATTTCTGCAGCCTGCCGTCGTTCGCCAGCACGGGGGCGAGTCGATATTTGGAGTCGCCCCCTGGAGCAGCACTGGATCGAGCTATCGATTACGGATGATGGTGACATCGATGAGGCCATCATCACCGCGCTGGTCAAAGGACATCGTCGCGATCACTTAGCCGAGTCGCAATTAGATAGACCACCTGGCTTAAACTTATCCATCTGTAAATCGTTGATGATTCGTTTAGGGGGTGAATTTCTGTTAGAAAAGCTAGATGATAACCGCATTCGTAGCTCTGTCATCTTTCCGATGAGTCGACCGGTTGGTTAGGTTTGATGAAAATTTTTAAAAATAAAAAAATAAGGTAGGGGCGTTGCATGCAACGCCCCTACCTTATTGAAATCATCTAAATCATGCCTAAAACGAATTTTCAGACGCTCTTACCGGCATGGTTGTAGCCACCGAGGCACCAGTACTAGCGACAGGCAATTCAAGGTTACTAGCTTGCAGCAAAGGTGTTTTGACGACGGCATCATTGGCCAAGGTAAAGAGGGGATTAGATAGGACCCCCGCCAACGAGGTAGCGACAACGGCAATCACCAGACTGACCTGTATGGGCCGCATGCCCGGTAGATTCCACTGGAGAGCTGGATAATTTTTGATGGAGTCCGACATTTCCTGGGGTTCTTTGACCACCATCATCTTGACTACACGGATGTAGTAGTAAATGGAGATAACGCTGGTAATTAAACCAATGAGCACCAGGCTATAGGCTCCGGCCTGCCAGCCAGCCCAGAAAATGTAGAGCTTACCAAAGAAGCCTGCCAGGGGGGGAATACCACCAAGGGATAGCAGACATAGGCACAGGCATAGGGTCAGTAAAGGATCCTTTTGGTACAGTCCCGCGTATTCACTAATCTGGTCGGTACCTGTACGCAGGGAGAAGAGGATAACGCAGGTAAAGCCACCCAGGTTCATGAACAAATAAACCATCAGGTAGAAGATCATACTGGCATAGCCTGCATCAGTGCCAATGACGAGGCCAATCATCATAAAGCCCGCTTGACCAATAGATGAGTAGGCCAACATGCGCTTCATGCTGGTTTGAGCCAGAGCCACCACATTACCCAAGACCATACTCAAGATAGCGAGAGCGGTAAAGACAAAGCGCCACTCGTCGGACACTAGAGGAAATGTGCTGACCAATAAACGGATTGCTAATGCAAAACCGGCAGCCTTTGAACCAACGGATAAAAAGGCGACAACGGGTGTGGGAGAGCCTTCGTATACGTCTGGAGTCCACTGGTGAAAGGGGACAGCGGCAACCTTAAAGGCAATACCAGCAATCACAAATACCAGGGATACGACTAAACCGATGGAGTTATCGCTGGTGGTGGTGGCCAACGCTTGCGCGATCGCACTCAACCGAGTCTCTCCACCCGACAGACCATATAGCAGTGAAATACCGTATAGGAAAATCGCGGAACTAGCTGCCCCAATTAGTAAATACTTGAGGGCGGCTTCGTTAGAGCGGGGGTCCCGCTTCATGTAGCCCGTGAGCAAATATGAGGAAATACTTAAAGTTTCTAGGGAAACGAAGATGGTGACTAATTCATCAGCCCCTGACAAAAACATGCCACCCAGGGTGGCCGTCAATAAAATTGCTAAAAACTCAGCTAGCGCTGTGCCCGACTGCTCCACATAGCGAATGGACATCGGCACAGTTACCGCCGCTGACAGCACGATAATGCCTCGAAAAACGATACTCAAAGCATCGCTATTGAACTCACCAAAAAATGACAAGGGATCACCCGTATCCCACTGTAGAGCAAGGGCACCAACGGCGGCTAAACACCCACCGATGGAGGCGTAGGGAACCCAGCGTGATGACGTCCGCCCTTGAATCAAATCGCCTACCAAAATTACGAGGATCGTCAAAATAACGATCGCTTCAGGAAGAATCTTACCTGTGTTTAACTGAGCAGCGAGGCTTGCAAAGTCCATAGGTGCTGTGGTGCGGTATTTCCATTTGGCATCTTACCCTAGTATTCTCGCTCATCTTGAGCCTCACCAGAGGAAATTCGTGGATCAGATTAAATTCCTCAGGCCAAAATCATCGGTCAAGGCTGGTCAGATAACGTCTAGAGCAGCGCTGTTTAGCCAATTTCTTCAGATTTACTTTATAAATGTGGGCCAAATTCACTAAATTAATTTTGAAAAGTCGATTGAAAGTCTCATATTGACCATATACAGCTTGTTTTAGCCTTTTTCTGGCTGATAGAAACGATGGACTTTTGCACTTACTTTGCTCTTAGAGGTGGACGAAATCCTCCATTTCGATCTATCGATATATAGAGGCGGTTATTGTGCTTTGCGAAGATGCAGGTACGGCTTTTGGCACTCAACTGTTTCCCATCGCTCTGATAAATTCTGAGCTAGATGCAGCGGTTATGTATAGTTAGCCAATGAAAACCGTCGCCAACTCTCGGGCATTCTTTCTAGGAATCAAGCCATTGATTTAAACGGTCACACCGTTTTACTAGATCGAGTTTGGGGGTCGCCAGTGTTTGCAGTGCAAACACTGGCAACTTTTCAGTTAATTGTAATTCGACCATTATTTTCAGTTCAGCTGTATGTCCACCCTTGTCATTGTTGAGTCACCTACAAAGGCAAAAACGATTCGCAACTATTTGCCCAAAGGCTACCGTGTGGAAGCCTCGATGGGACACGTGCGTGATTTGCCAAAGTCGGCTAGTGAGATCCCGGCCAGTGTAAAAGGTGAAAAATGGGCACAGCTGGGGGTAAATGTCGAATCTGACTTTGAACCGCTGTATCTAGTCCCCAAGGATAAAAAGAAGGTAGTCAAAGCCCTCAAGGATGCCCTGAAAGGAGTCGATGAGCTTGTTCTGGCGACGGATGAAGACCGTGAGGGAGAAAGCATTAGCTGGCATCTGATGCAGCTGCTGAAGCCCAAGGTGCCGACCAAGCGCATGGTGTTTCATGAGATCACCGAAGAAGCGATCCAATCGGCCTTGGAAAGCTGCCGTGACATTGATGATCAGCTGGTACGGGCCCAGGAAACTCGACGGATTTTGGACCGTTTGGTGGGCTATACGCTGTCGCCCTTGCTCTGGAAGAAAATTGCCTGGGGATTATCAGCGGGTCGGGTACAGTCTGTAGCTGTCAAGTTACTGGTAGAGCGAGAGCGCGATCGCAGAGCATTTAAACAAGGCTCCTACTGGGATCTCAAAGCCACACTGGCCCAATCCGATAGCCCCTTCGAAGCTAAGTTAGCCAGTTTGGGAGGGACCCGTGTGGCCACGGGCAGCGACTTTGATGAAAATACGGGTCAAATTGCCGCTGGACGTAATGTGGTACTGCTGGATGAGACCCAGGCCCAGGCCTTAAAACAGCGCCTAGAAGCCAGTGTTTGGACCATCTCTAATCTAGAAGAACGCCCTTCTAGTCCCAAACCCGCTCCCCCCTTTACCACCTCTACCCTGCAGCAAGAGGCCAACCGCAAACTGCGTCTTTCGGCCCGCGATACCATGCGCACGGCTCAGTCTCTCTATGAGAAGGGGTTTATTACCTACATGCGTACGGACTCAGTCAACCTATCGCAACAGGCGATTACGGCTGCTCGATCCTGTGTAGAGCAAAAGTATGGCAAAGAATACCTCAGTCCTAAGCCCCGACAGTATGCCACTAAAAGTAAGGGGGCTCAGGAAGCTCACGAGGCCATTCGACCTGCTGGTAATACCTTTCGTACCCCCCAGGAAACTGGACTGAAGGATCGTGAACGCAACCTATACGACCTGATTTGGAAACGGACAGTAGCCTGTCAAATGGCCAATGCACGTCAAACCCACATCACCGTCAGTATCGAGGTTGATGATGCGCTGTTTAAGGCCACCGGTAAGCGGATCGATTTTCCCGGCTTTTTCCGAGCCTATGTGGAGGGGTCCGACGATCCCAACGCCGCCCTAGAGGATCGTGAAGTCACCTTGCCCAAGCTCAAGGTGGGGGACACCCCCAGCTGTACCGAGCTGGAGCCCATCGGGCACGAAACCAAGCCCCCGGCTCGCTACACCGAGGCCACCCTGGTAAAAACCCTTGAGAAAGAGGGCATTGGTCGTCCCAGTACCTACGCATCAGTCATCGGCACCATCATTGACCGGGGGTATGTGCATCCGCTGAATAACAGCTTGATGCCTACCTTTACAGCATTTGCAGTGACTGAGCTCCTGGATAACCATTTTCCAGATTTGGTGGATGTCAAATTTACCGCCCGCATGGAGCGTACCCTGGATGAAATTTCCACAGGAGAAGCAGAGTGGCTGCCCTACCTCAAAAAGTTTTATTCCGGTGATGCTGGTTTAGCAGGGCAAGTTGAAGCAAGGGAAAGTCAGATTGACCCGGCTGAAGCTCGTACCGTGGATTTGTCCGATCTCAGCGCCAAGGTACGAATCGGTAAATATGGTCCGTATATTGAGGCCGTGAACGAGGAAGAGGGAAATGAAGCTGAAACGGTAAGGGCTTCTATTCCCCTAGATGTGAGTCCGGCGGACCTCAATGATGAGCAGGTGCAGGTGCTGCTCAAGCAAAAGACAGAAGGCCCAGAGAAGCTGGGACTGCATCCAGAAACGGGTGAGCCGATCTACGCCCTGATTGGCCCCTATGGTCCCTATGTACGCCTCGGCGACAAAACTGACGACAATCCTAAACCCAAGCAGGTATCGTTGCCCAAAGGGGTGACCCGTGAGTCAGTGGATTTAGAAATGGCGGTGGGGTTATTGTCCCTGCCCCGCTTGCTAGGCATGCATCCTGAAACAGGTGCCAAGATCAAGGCGAGTCTGGGACGCTTTGGCCCCTATGTGGTTCACGATCAGGGCAAGGAAGGTAAGGACTATCGCTCCTTGAAAGGCGATGATGATGTCCTTCAGGTAACTCTAGAACGAGCACTGGAGCTATTGGCCCAGCCAAAGCGCGGTCGTGGTCGTAAGGCAGCCAAACCGTTACGGGAGTTAGGCAAGCATCCTGACTCTGAAGAGCCCATCAATATTTATGATGGCCCCTATGGCCCTTACATCAAGTATGAAAAGGTCAATGCTTCGTTGCCAGAGGGCAAAAAGGTGGAGGATGTCACCCTCGAAGAGGCGCTAGAAATTATTGCTGCTAAGGCGGCGACGAAGAAAAAGACAACCCGTAAAAAAACAACGGCGAAGAAGTCCACCACCAAAAAAGCCAGCACGGCGAAGAAGTCCACCACCAAAAAGACCAGTACGGCCAAGAAGTCCACCACCAAAAAAACTAGCACGACGGCGGCGGCTAAAAAGTCCACAGCGGCCAAAAGCAAGTCCACCAACCAGCGGACCAAGAAAACCACAGCCAGTGACACTGAATAACGAAATGTAGAGTCGTTCTATGGAATGGCTCTACATTTTGTTATGTCTTTACGTTATTGAAGCTGATTCGGTAAACCGGTGGTAGATTAGCAAGCGTTGTTTGTTTTTTGCTTGCTCCTATGGTTCTCAAGCAACGGCCTCCTCTGCTGGTTACGGTCAGTACCGCAGTTTTACTTGTTTTAGGTGGAGCAGCTGCCTATTTTGGGCTTGGTCAGCGGCTATCCTCTGGGCCGAAGATCCCAGTTGGCATGGAGCTAGTGCCCGATGATGCTCTGATTGCCCTAACCCTGACTACGAATGAAAATCAATGGACCCGTCTACGGCAGCTAGGCTCACCGGAGTCTCAAAAGCTTTTGGATCGGTGGCTAGTAACCTGGCGAGATCGCATCATCAGTGCCAATGGCTATCGTTTTAGAACCGACATTGAACCATGGCTGGGGGACGAGGTGACCGTAGCCTTTTTACCAAAGGCCAGTGGCGGAGAAGAGGCCACTGAACTGGTCGCAGTGGTACCCATTGCCGAGCCTTCCAAGGCTCAGGAAATCCTAGCAGACCCCCAAGACGGCATTAGCTGGGTGGGTCGCAAGTATAAAGATTTGACTATCCAGTCCATTACAACCACCAATGGTGAGACCTATGAGACGACGGTACTCGGTAGTCAGTGGTTGGTGATTGCATCAGGGACTAAGGGCATTGAAGCCGTGATCGATAGCTTTAGCGGTGGTGCCTCCATGGCTACCAATGATGCCTATCGTCGAGCCTTTAAGCATTTACACATGCCCTCTGCCACCGCTCATCTATACATTAATGCCCCTGTGGCTGCTGAAGTATTGACGGGGAATGAGTCTCTACCAGGGATCAATGGCCTGGTAGCAGCAGCCACACTCTTACCCAATGGTTTAGATATTGAAGCGGCTACCTGGTTGGGGCCTGAGGATCAGCCTGTGTATCGCGATCTGAAGAATGCTCGCTCATCAACACCGCAGCGATTACCTGAGTCCACTGTGTTGATGATATCTACCAGTAGCATTGGCCCTATGTGGTTAGCCTTGAGCGAGGCCGAGCAATTAAATGCGATTTTACCGATTTCTGCAGAAGCTTTAACCAAGGGGCTAAAGACCCAAACAGGGCTAGACCTAGAAAATGATATTCTGCCTTGGCTCTCAGGGGACTTTGCCTTTGGGCTGCTGCCACCTGCCAATACCTCTAAGTCACCTGTGCCCATGGGGCAGTTGGCCCTGGTCGCTGAAGTTGACGATCAGAAGGCTGCTAATGAGACCTGGGAGCAGTTAGATGAGGTGATGGCGAACCGCTTTCGCTTTGAGGTGGAGCCTGGAGAGATCGATTCTCAGCCGGTCAAGCAGCTCGTATCCTTCTATGGGGGGATTTCCATGAGCCATGGCTGGCTGGATAAGGATGTGACATTTTTTGGCATGGGTGCTGAGGTATTGGATGAGATCGCACCCCATCCGAATAAATCCCTCAAAGCTAACAACGCCTTCCAAACCCTCCTAAACATCTCTCCCCAGGAAAGCAGCGGGTACTTTTTTGTAGACGTTGATCATTTAGAAGATTTGCAGGGCACCTTACCGTTTCCCAGATTGCCTGATGGCCCTATCTTCTCAGCTATCAAAAGTATTGGCGTCACCACCAGTGTCAAGGACGAGCGCAGCCTTCGTTATGACATCTTTGTTGAATTACCTAAGGGCAGACGGGTCAAGCCGTTACCGGGAGGGAGTATCAATCAAGACAGTTCAAAAGAGGCTACAGAGTAAAGCTTAAACACAGGCTCGGCCTAGAACCCAGCGCTAATCAAGGAGCGTTCTACGCTTCACCACTGGCAGAGGAGTTTGAAAACGCAGGACTTAAAAACGCCACCAAAGCGCCAATCATAAAGCCAGCAATATTACGAGTCAGTGGTAACCAGTCCTGGGTGCGAGTAACCACGGGGCCAATCCCAAACGCGATAAAGAGCATGCCCCAGAGTGGTGAGAAAATCAGCATCCACTGCCATGAAAAGACCTGTCCCGGTTTGCGGGGATGGGCTGCAAACCCGCAAATAATGCCGCCCAAGATCGACGTAATCAAGGTTAAAATCCACTGTTCTCTAGGTAAACCAGGGACTACTGAGCAACCACCCCTGGATAGACAGGTTTCTAGGGATGCAATGGACTCCATGATGGACTGATCTTCACCATGATCGCGGACAAAGAACTGATTACCAAAGCGAGTTTGCAGCTCAATCCAAAAAACACGCGGCAGTAGCGGATAGACTGCATCACCAACACTAAAGTTGAGAATGTTGCCGCCACGGGGATCAGCAATCAACATAATGCTTTTCTCGTCTAAACCCCAAAAGTCTTTTACAGCGCGGCCTGGAGTTTGATCAAACTGGGTCAGTACCCGCAGTTTCCAACCGGTTTCAGCCTCAAATTTGGGTAGCTGCTTGTTGAGATACTCCTCTTGAGAATTGGTCAGAATCTTTGCCAGGTCAATTACCATGGTCGGTTTATCTGGCAGCAACTCTGGGTTGTTGTAAGCGTAGGCGGGGGGCACTCCTGTGGTGAAAGCAATACAACAAATTAACAAACTTCCTAATAAGGAAGCCTGTAACCAATCCTTAAAGCGTGCGCTCATGATGTTTACACTTGTTTACCTACGTTTAATGTAAATAAGAAGACAGGGTCCCGTCAATCATCGGTCACTGGTGCTGTCTGGGCAGTGCCATCGAGAGTGGTCTCTGAGTTTGCTGACAAAGCTTGGGCGGTATCATCTTCTGCGATGGTCGCTGGCCCAGTCTGGGCCTGTGCTGGTTCAGGGAGTGGAGATGTGATCGATGGCGGTTTGCTGGGTGGTTTAACGGTCGGTTTAACTGGTGGACGGCGACGACGGTTTGACTTTGACTTTGACTTTGATGGTTTAGTTAGTACTCGCCAAGCAGCTCTAAACCCAACGGCAATGCTGTGGGTGGTGCGTTTGGCTTGATAGGCTTGCTGGCGAACATCGCTGAGGCTGTTATCCACCTGTTTAACGATATTGCGGGCGCTGTTGACACTGTCGGTCATGTCATCGGCCAACCCACTGAGATCAGTGCCTGTATTACGCATAGCTTCTAATGTGCGCGGCAGCTCACGATCCAACGTATCAAAGAGCTTTTCAGCGCTACGGGCTGCCCGCGCCAGTCCAAAAAGAGCTGGGACAGAGACGCACACCAAGATGACTAGCCCTAGGGCTAACAGCAAAATGGATAAACCTAGCCAGATCACGGGGTTAGTCACGCTGGGGATCGGCAGGCGTCTTAGAAAATTCTGCTCGGGTGGCCGCTTGGCCAGCAATCAAGGCATCTTTAAGGCGATCTAGGGTACTATCCCAATTTTGCAACGTAGTGTGGGAGAGTTTATCCGCCTGAAATTGAACGCTGGTGGAGAGATCCTCGATCAGATCAGGTACCGCGTCTGCTGACTTTTGGAGCACTTTGCGGGTATGTTTGCCGCTGCGGGGGGCGATCAGCAGACCAATGACGGTACCGAGCGCTGTGCCTGCAATTAGACCGCCTAGGAAGTTATCGGAGTTGTGTTGGGACATGGCATGGGGGAAGGAGGAAGGAGGAAGCGGAGAAGGCAGTTCAAAAGCTTATAACAGCCGCCGTCGCGAAAATAGGGATATGAGTCTGAGCAACTTTGCAATTTGAATGATACGCCGTTGCTGGAGTTGCCACTTTAGATGGATCAGCTGCCACTGGCGTAGATCAGTACGCTTTTCGGTGAGGGCCAGGGTTTGCTGGGTTAAGGTTTCTTCTAATAGTACTGTCCAACGATTGAGATCACGGTTGAGTTGGGTAACTTGACGCCTAAACCGCAGTATCCGCCAGGTGAGCATAAGGCAGAGGATTGCGATCGCAACATTAACTGTGGCTATGGCGATAAGCATGGCAGTGGCCCCGAGCGTAAGTTGCCAGTCTTTAAAAATGTCAGTTTATTGACGAAGTGACTAAAACGAAGATAAATTTTTCAGTCAGAATTATCAATCATAGGTCAACCAGTCTGCGTTTACCCTTACCCTGAGTGGGTCTATCCATCTGCCTAGTTGCCATGGTGCAAGCTACTGCCTCTGTTTTATATGTCAATAGTGCTGGGGGTCGGGGTACAGGAACTCGCCAGTCACCGTTCAAAACCCTGACCCAGGCCTTGGGCCAAGCCAATGCTGGTACTACAATCCAGCTAGAAGCAGGCACCTATGGCAATGGCGAATCGTTCCCGTTGACCGTGCCATCCGGGGTGACGGTGGTGGGGGTTAGTGGCACAGTGACCGTGCGAGGCGGGGGCCTGCTGGCGACCGAAGACTTTGGCCCGCAATCCGTAACGCTACAGCTGAAAAATGGAGCCCAGCTGCGTAGTGTAACGGTGATTAATCCCCAGTCCCAGGGCATCGGCATTTGGTTAGAACAGGGATCGGCCCTGGTGACCCGCTGCCGCATCAAAGACTGTGGGCGAGATGGGGTATTTGTCACAGGGGATGCCCTGCCGGTACTGCTGGCCAATGAACTTTCTGGCAATCAGGCCAGTGGTCTGTTTATGGTGCGGCGCTCAAAAGGCGAGGTCCGTCAGAACAAATTTGTCAGCACGGGCTATGGTGTGGCCATTAGCGATCAGGCCGCCCCCCTGCTAATTGACAATGAAATGGTGGATAACAAGGCCGGTATCGTTCTATCCCGCTCAGCTAAGCCAGTGCTCAGACAAAATCGGGTCCGGCGCAACCAGACTAACGGCTTGTGGGTGCAGGATACGGCGCAGCCTGATGTGGGTCAAAGTCAGGAATTAGGAGAGAATGTTTTTCAGGATAATGGCGAATGGGATGTACGTAACGAAGGTCGCCAGGCCCTGATCACGGTCGGAAATCAAATCAATCCCACTCGGGTCAGAGGGTCCATTCGTTATGTGGCCAGTGAACTTCCGGATCCGGTAGCCGTGCCAACCATGCTATTGGGGCGAGTCAGGCCCCAACCCGCCCCGCCCACACCTGAGCCACCTGCCCCGCCCCCCCTTAACCTAAACAGCCGTTTTCGCGATGTTGTCGGTCATTGGGCCGCTCCCTTTATCGATGCCATGGCCGAGGCAGACTTGGTAAAAGGCTTTTTTGATGGATCATTTCGCCCCGATGCCCTGGTCACCCGAGCTGAGTTTGCCGCCTTAGCCATGGCCACATTCCCGTCTACTGGCGGCGGTCGACGGTTTAAAGCCTTTAAAGATGTGGTCTCCGACTTTTGGGCCCGGTCAGTCATCTATCAGGCCCAAGCCCAGGGATTTATCGCTGGGTTTCCTGATAATACGTTTCGTCCCAATGACCCCATGACCCGAGCCCAGGCCTTTGTAGCGCTAATCAATGGATTGAATCTGGGAGAGGGCCGAGCCGCAGAGTTGGAGGTATATGACGATCGAGCCCAAGTCCCGCCCTATGCCGTTGAGGAAATTGCCATTGCCACCCGTCGTAGCATCGCTGTGAACTATCCAGATGTGGCTAAACTGCGACCGATGGAGCCAATCACCCGGTCTGAGACCACGGCTCTGGTCTATCAGTGTTTAGTCAACCTTGGCCGCATGCAGCCCCTGGCCTCGCCCTTTATTGTGCAACCGGCCCATACCGCGATCAGTAATACGGTTGCAGTCAGCAATACAGTGTTGACACGCCATTGGGCCAACGACTTTTGGCAACCCTTAATGGCCAAAAATCTGCTGGAGTTGACCCGTATGCAGCAGCCTGATAAGCCCATGACCAGGGCTCAATTTGCCAGCTTAGTCATGGTTGCATTTGATCCTAAACCCCAGCGTTATCCCGTCGCCTTCCGTGATGTGCCCTCCTCCCATTGGGCATCAGATGCCATTCATATCGCCTATCGAGCCAGGTTTCTATCCGGGTTTCCTGATTACACCTTTGCCCCGGAGCAGCCCATCCTCAAGATTCAAGTCCTGCTGGCCTTAGTGAGTGGTCTGCGGCTCAGGGCCAGAGGGACTGCTGGGGTCCTATCCCGCTATAAAGACCAAGCCCAGGTGCCTCGATATGCAACGGGCGAGATCGCAACTGCCACCAAACTTGGCCTCGTTTTCAACTACCCCGAGTTAGACCTTTTAACCCCTAACCGCGTTGCTAGCTGTGGTGAAGCTGCGGCCATGGTGTATCAAGGATTGGTATTACGTAAGCAGCTACCACCCATTGCTTCGCCTTATCGAGTAGTTGTTTCTAAGTAATACCAACTCCGAATCCATTAAACCCGATTAAAACTGGACAATTCTGTAGGGGCATTCCCTTGCGGAGCCGCTTTGATACCAGGTGCTACCAGTCAAGATTTCGGCTCAGACAGAGCCATAATTTTATTGCCACAGCAAATTTCTATCGAGAGTGTTTTAAACAACACTCATATGATGGGATGATAGAACTTAACGCTTTGTAACAAACGGCTCGTAGTTATTAATAAAATAGAGGACAGTGCAATGGCAGAAATCCAATTTGCTCGCGGTGTGGCTGAGGAAATCGTTCCAGACGTGCGGCTGACCCGCGCTAAGGATGGGTCTGATGGTACTGCTACATTCTATTTTGATGAGCCTAAGGCCCTAATGGAAGAAGGCTTTGAAGTAACCGGCCTCTACTTAGTCGATGAAGAAGGCGAGATCGTTAGCCGGGAAGTCAATGCCAAGTTTATTAATGGTGCTCCTGCGGCTCTAGAAGCCAGACTGCTACTCAGAAGTGTTGATGAGTGGGATCGGTTTATGCGGTTTATGAATCGCTATGCTGAGCAAAATGGATTGGGCTTTACTAAGAACGAAGAGTAGACCAGGGGCCATACCAAATCCGAATTCATTATCCCCGATTCACCATGGATACCCTTGTAGGGGTGGTGCCTTGTGCCCACCCTTGGCTATCGGGTACTGTTCATTAGAATTTCCTATCAGTTCAGCGAGGCACTCAAAACTCAATACATCACATATATTCCCCATGGCTATTCCCCATCCCGATAGTGGTGCACTTTCAGTTGTCTGCGGCGTGATTACGGTGAGCGATACACGCACAGTGGATACCGATAAGAGCGGCCAGTTGATTAAGGCCAAATTAAGGGCGGCGGGGCATCGGTTAGAGGCCTATCGATTGGTTAAGGATGAGCCGGATCAGATTGCTGTCCTAGTACAGCGGCTCGCACCGACGGTAGATGTGATTATTTGCAATGGGGGGACTGGGATTGCGCCGAGGGATACCACCTATGATGCGATCTCAACACTATTAGAAAAAGAAATACCAGGCTTTGGCGAAATTTTTCGTCAGCTTAGCTATGCTGAAATTGGCTCCCGAGCCATTGCCTCTAGAGCCACAGCTGGCGTATATCAATCTACACTGATATTCCTTTTACCAGGTTCCAGTAATGCGGTGGCCCTGGCCATGGAATCGCTCATCTTGCCAGAATTACAGCATTTGGTTCGGCAGATGAAGGGTTAGGCATTGTGGGGACGTTCCATGGAACGTCCCCACAGCAACCATGGTCGGCCTTAACCCACCCTTTACCTGGAACCCAAACCCCCCCGTTATAGTGAGTCTTGGTTAACTTTTTTTGTGGTCGCAAAATGGTCGCCATCGTTCGGTTAGGAGCGTTGCTAGGGCTGGTTTCCCTCGGTAGCTGTTCCCAGTACCTTAATATGTCTCGCATCGAGAATCGGATACAGGATGATATTGAGCGTCAAGGGCGACGGCTCACCCTAAAGGACGTAATCTGTCCCAATCGAATGATTAAGCAGGCAGAAGCCTACTTTCGCTGTGTTGGTGAGCTACCCAATGGCGGGCAGTTCACCGTCAATGTTATTCAGCAGGATGACCAGGGTAATGTCAGCTGGGATGTGCCTAGCTCCAAGGTATTGATTAATCTGGCATCCCTTGAGGAAAAAATTCAGGCCGGAACCAAAGAAGCCGTCGGCAAGAGCCTGACCATTGACTGCCGAGATACCTATCGAGTCAGCCAGCGGGGCGACTCATTTGAATGCGATGTTGTGGGTGCGGGAACGGTGACAGCTGGGCGGGTGGACTCTGTGCTGGTCAAGGTGGATGGCGATGGCAATCTGGAATGGCAGGAAATTTTGATTGAGCATACGCCTGGGGCTGCCAGTGGGACTAACGCTGCCGGGAGTGCAGCCTCATCCGCCTCAGCAACGCCCGAGGTGCCAGCTGCGAAGTCAGCGGATGACAAGACCGATGAGTCAGCGGCAGCTGCTAAACCGGCATCTAATCCGCTAGCAGAAGCAGAGGAAGACGCGGATGATGACGGTGATCGTCAGTAGCGTTGCCTATATTTCTACCCAAGTTTTTGAATTTCTGTTTGACTAATCTTCAATTTTGGACAGACCTGACAGGCAAAATTAACCGAGGAGATGGGCAATGGCAACTGTATTTGACTTTTTAGCTAAGGGCGGCCCGGTCATGGTGCCCATTGTGGGTGCTTCGGTGCTGACGATTTCTTGTGCGTTAGAACGGACGCGTTTTTGGTCAGATTTGCTACGTCGTGAGGGCAAGATCGTCCACGATGTATTGGCGGCGGCTCCACGGGATTTGAATGAGGCGGCTGCGATCGCAAATCAGCACAGCGACACCCCCATTGGCCGGTTTCTATTTGCCCCCCTACGATTGCGCAATGCCTCCCCTGAAACCTTCCGTCTTGCCATGGAAACAGCGGCAGATCGTGAATTTGTCAAAATGCGTCAGGGTGAAAAGCTGCTAGAAACTATCGTGGCCATTTCTCCACTGTTAGGTCTACTCGGGACCGTAACGGGTTTGATTGCCACCTTTTATAGTCTGGACATTGGCGGCAGTGGCGGCGGTGAAGGAGCCAGTAAAGCAGCGGCTGGTATTGGTGAGGCTCTGATTACCACGGCTGCCGGTATGGTAGTAGCAATTTTGGCGTTGTTGGTCCTGCGAATATTGGTTTCGTTGCAGAGTCAGCAGGCAGACTATTTCTCCGAAGCCGGAAATGAGCTGGAGCTAATCTATCGTCAAAATTGGTATGAACCCGCTTTGTTAGCCTCAGAAAATGGCCATACCCCAGAAGAAGCCCCAATTTCGGCAACATAATAAATAATATGGTCTGTCTTAGGAGCATGCTCAGGCGATATCGCGATAGGAAGAAATATGCCCATCGGTAAACGTAGAGAAAGCAAAATTCCCACCATTGATTTGGTGCCCATGCTCACGGTGATGATGGGTGTGTTGGCATTTTTTGTGGTGGTTTCAGTTTCGTTGGGTAGTGAACAGCTGATTGAGGTGGAGTTACCGCCGGAGCAGACGGAGGATGTCCCCCCAGACCAGCTACCGTCTATCAATGAGATTTTCATTGTGGAGATGGATGAGAATCAGGAGACCTCGCTAAATGGTCAGCCCATTGAGAGTAATCAGCTGGTGTTAGAGATTGAGACCTATCTTGAGAAGAATCCTAAGAAGACGGTGTATTTGGTACCTGACCAGGAGCTGCCCTATGAGAATGTGATGCAGTTTTTGGGAGATATGCGAGCGGTGGGGGGTGATCGGGTGTCGCTAGCGCTAGAGGATGGGGAGGAAGAGTAATGGGTTTAAGGTCTCGCCATCAGAACTCTGGGGTGCCGGAGGTGAATCTGGTACCGATGATGGATGTGTTGATGACGGTGTTGACATTTTTTGTCATCATTTCCATGGAGCTGAGCGGGGTGCAGATTTTTGGAGTGAGTTTGCCCCAGGCAGTCTCTGGTGTAGATGAAGAGGTGGTAGAGAAGACTGAGCCTCTGGTGATTGGTCTGCGGGAAGATGGTAAAGCTGTTTACAATGATGAGCCTGTGGTGACTGCGGCATTGGCTCCGATTGTACAGGGTTATTTTGCGGAGAATCCGGAGGGGTTTGTTTTGCTGAAGGCAGATCGGACATTGCCCTATGCGGATGTAGCGAAGTTGTTGGCGGACTTGCGAAGTATTGGAGGAAAGAGGGTTTCGTTGGCAGTGGAGTAGAAAAACATCTGGTTGCCCTGTGATATCGGTGGCAAGTAATCGGGGTTTCGTATTAGGCATGGCAAGAGTCAGCTTGTATCATGGAAGCGAACAACCTTGCCTGAGGGAGTCCGTCAAGACTAAATTTTGAGATAAATGAGGTATGCGAACAGCTTCTCTGTCCAAACGCTCTTTATAATAAGTGAGCTATCCTACAATAGATAGCTAAGTAAACTAGCTCCCTATGGTTTCGCCATTTCCTGGATTTAACCCGTATTTAGAGCATCCTGCTATCTGGCCAGGGATTCATCACTGGTTAATTATTGGTTTAGCAGGGTATTTATCACCCCAGCTGCGTCCCCAGTATAGGGTTGCAGTGGAAGTTAGGATGTATGAAACTATTGGCGAACAGTCTTTACTTGTCGGCATTCCCGATGTAACCGTCAATCAACCTAAGCGTGGTCAAACTCCTGACAGCCGGGAATCTCTTTCAGGCAGCATTGCCACGATGCAGCCTAAGCCCCAACGCGTAACTGTCCCCGTAACAGAAATAGTTAAACAAGGGTATTTAGAAGTTAGGGAAGTCTCCACAGGACAGGTAATCACAGCTGTAGAAATTCTATCTCCTGTGAATAAACGTATAGGTAAAGGGCGACAACAATACGAAGATAAAAGAAATCGTATTTTCAATACTCAAACCCATTTGGTAGAGATCGATTTGCTGAGAGAGGGCAAGCCTATGATGTTTTTAGGCGAAGTAGCCGAGAGTGATTATCGAATTTTAGTGAGTCGTGGAGACTGCCGCCCCCAGGCTGATCTCTATGGGTTTAATTTACGAGATCCTGTTCCTACGTTTCCACTGCCGTTGAAGAAAGCTGATGAAAATGTTTTGGTGGACTTAGAAGAACTACTACAAAATATCTATGAGCAAGGTAGTTTTGACCTGGCCATTGATTACCGTCAACCGCCTAATCCACCCCTGTCATCAGAGAATATTGTTTGGGTAGATAAGTTGTTAAAAGCTGAAACTCTCAGATAAGTTTCATCAGTCTCCTCAAGCCTCTTGGATAAAATTAAGAGGCTTGATTGAGGAGGCTTGAAACGTAAACCCAACCCTTAAAACTCAGTCTGACTTTATGCTTGAGTGACTTGGCTATACGACAACATCAATACTTCCAATAATATTGACATTCTCCTGAGTAAAGGGTGCACCTGCAACTAGAGCCAAATCAGAGGGGATCCCTGGCAGGCCACCCGATAGATCAGTATTGTTTACAACAGTATTACCAAATAAGTTAACAATCGGATCAATGCCATCAATAGTGATACCACCACCGTCGCCAAAATCATTCACATCAGCATCTGCCGTATTGTCAACAAAGTTGTTATAACGAGCAACAACTACTTGATCGTCAGCAATATAAAGACCACCGCCACTACCCTGGGTGGAGTTTCCTTTGACAAAATTTCCTCGTAGTAAGATATCGCTATTGCCGCTATGTATAGCGATACCGCCACCATTACTACTCTCACTACCGTTGTTAGTGATGTTGTTATAGATGACGTCTACTATGTTCTTGTCTCCTCGAATAATGACTCCGCCGAGGTCATTATTCGAAACGGTGTTACTCACAAGTTTTACATCGTGGTTACCAGTCTGGTTAGAAGAACCAACATTGACTCCTCGTCCTAAATTGTTTTGGAAATCATTGGAATTAGCCCTGACTACATTGTTAGCACCGTCGATATCCAGACCATCACTGCCATTTCCATTCAACTGGCTTGACGATAGGTTGAGAAAGTTATCGTCTCCATTTAAGTCGATGCCGTCACTATTATTATTCTTAGAGGTGAAAGTTTTGAAAACAGCTGAGTTACCGCTACCACCCAAATCAAAGCCATCATCGCCATTGTTTTGAACGGTGACATTTCTGACTTTGATAGTGGCGTTTGTAGCATTAAAGTCGACACCATCATCATCGCTACCCTCAATCACCACGTGGGATAGGTTTAAATTTCCAGAATCAACCTGGATACCATCATCATTAGAATTAGCGATAGTTAAGCAGTTGATCAGCGTATTATCTTGAATCGTGAGGATATCGCCTTCAATTTCACTGCCATCAACGGTAATGCCACGATTACCAAATATTTTGACCGCATCTGTAATTTCTAAGCCACCTGATGTCAGGTTGATGACATCATTTTTTAGATTAGATGCAAAGACAATCTTGTCTTGACCGTTACGAGC
Organism: Leptothoe spongobia TAU-MAC 1115; assembly: GCF_018739885.1. GTDB lineage: Bacteria > Cyanobacteriota > Cyanobacteriia > Phormidesmidales > Phormidesmidaceae > Leptothoe > Leptothoe spongobia. The sequence continues at coordinate 56,411 of NZ_JADOES010000027.1, forward strand.
ATTCGCATCAAGAATAGCTTGACGTAAAGAGCCCTCACCAGAATCATTGGTGTTTGTAACGATAAACTTTGCCATGGGTATAGAGGATATTCAAAATTTTCAAATGTGATACTTTTCTAATCCCCCTCACGAAGGTATCAGATTTTATTGAGTACAAGGCTTTAAGACTTCTTAAAGCCTTGTACAGGTTATTGCGGTTAAATAAAGTGCAAAGTAAGATCACACAACAGACTTGCATTTTCTCAAAAAATAGAGATTTCTCCACCGATTGCCATTTGAAGACTTTAAAGAAAGCTAGCGTCTCGAACTTAATGGTTCAAGACGCTAGCTTTCTTTAAAGCGTTACCCTTACTGTTTATGACTTGCGACGGCTTGTCACCATTGCACCTATGCCTGCTAGCAAGAAGGCTGCTGTAGTCGTAGGCTCAGGTACCTGAGTTGGGTTACCGATAGGTGGAGTTGGTGGAGTCGGAGTTGGTGGAGTCGGAGTTGGTGGAGTCGGAGTTGGTGGAGTCGGTGGATTACCGTTCCCTATCGGGCCAGGCTCAGGCTTAGGCTCGGGCTTAGGCTTAGGCTTATCTTCATCCGCTTCCTTGAGAGGCAAAACGCCAATGGCATCAAACGCCCACTGATTTGTGCGGACATTACCAGTAAAATCACAAAACGTACTACCGGCTTCACATCTGGAGAAAGTATCCCCCGTGAAGTTGCCTGTGAATTTAAACCCATCGGCCAGAGTAGAACCTAAGGAAAAGTTACCGTACTGGGTCAACGCCAGAGTATAGTTACCAACCGCTAGAACCCCTTCCAAAAAGCTATCGTACGCTTTGCCAGTAGTAGGATCAGCTACAACGGTGTTCGTATTGTCGTCATCGTTGAAGAAAAGCTTGTTCCCATCGCCATCAAATAGCGTTAACACTGGGTCAAACCCACCTGCATCGACGATGGTACCGTCTGCTTGGGTACCACCTGCATAGGAATAGGTTCTGAGGGTGACGGTTGACTCTGTGTTCAAGCTGAAATCAAACAGCTGCACATCAGCATCTTGGGCGAACGTGCCACGAAGGGAAAAATCTGCAGCAAATGCTGCACCGCTTATACCGAGTGTGGTCACCATCGCACCAGTGAGCACCCCCATTAGGGCTGACAATGGTTTCATCGAAATTTCTTAAGGAAGAACTGTTGAAGCGTTAAAGCGTTTAACTGTTGCGCTGCCGTTTTACAGGGATCAATTGCCGATTGACATTTGTAACGACGGTGGTGCAACAACGGTAGAAATCTGATTAAGACCGGTAGTTCTGCACAATATTAAGGAGCGATAAGCGGTAGAAGATAGCCGTTCTCTCTGCTAGGAAGCAATACATTGGGAGTTGATGTCCCGCCTGATATTGACAATCTATGTAACAATCACGGATATCAACAAGCTCTAATGGGTAACTTCAACAAGAACTCAATTAATCTCTATTAGATGTGAAATTCCTCTATGTTTAGTTCACATTACCGGGAAAAAATTGCGTAAGGCTTGTGATGTATACGTTTTTATACATCACCATTTGCCAAACTTTTAATGGGATGTCAACCGCCATAATGATCATCTGTGTCTGAGCTATGGCCGTTTCCACTCGGCAATGTTCCAAGTGTGCAAATCCCAGGGGGTGAGGTCAATGCCAGTGATGCGATCGCTAACGGCATCAATGTCGGCACGATGGACGATGGGCAAGACGGCGTAGTCCTCAATCAGGGTGTCATTCATCTGGATCAGGAGATCGGTGCGTTTGTTTATATCAAGTTCTGTTGTTGATTGTTGCCACAGGGCATCGTAGTCGGGATTGCAGTAGCGGCTATAGTTCTGACCTGACCAGTTATTGTCCTTTTGGCTGACTTGATCACAGGTGTAGGTTTTGAGGTAGGCGGCCGGGTCTGGGTTGGTGTTGCCGGTGGCAAACATTTGCAGGTCGGCGTAGAAGTGCTCCACGGTGTCTTCGCTGGCGGGGTCGCCGGAAAAGTACACTGCCGGGTCGAGGGACCGCAGTTCGGTGCCAACACCGATGGCGGCCAGGTTTTGTTTGATGATTTCCTGGGTCTTTTGGCGGACGGGGTTGACTGAGGTGATGAAGAGGACCTGCATTTCGGTGCCGTTGCGATCGCGCGTCCCATCACCATTACTATCCACCCAGCCCGCCTGATCCAGCAGCTGATTCGCCTGGTCCAGGTCAAAGCCATAGCTAGTGTTGCCGGAACGATAGCTTTCTGGCGACACCAAGAAATTCACCGTGCCCTGACCGGCAGGACCATAGAGTTGCTCTGCAATGGTGTCTCGATCAATGGCCAGACTAAAGGCCTGACGTACCTTGACATCACTAAAAAACGGATGGGGAAACTCCACGCTAGAGCGTTCACCGCTGTCAGCCGTCTGGTTGGGATCCGTAAAGTTAAACAAAATGCGCTCCACCAAGGAGCCAAAGCTAGTCACAAACTGTCCCTTGCCCCCAGTTTCCATCTGCTTGAGAATAGGGGCTTCCACCTGAATGTTGTAAGCAAAGTCAGCCTCGCCTGTCTGCATCACAGCTCGTGCTGCCGATGCGGCATCACCGCCCCCCTTCAGCTCCACCCGCTCAAAGCCAACGGATTCTCGATAATGGGGATTAGGCTCATATACCACCACATCCCCCGGCTTAAATGTAGTCACCTGGTAAGGCCCCGTACCGATGGGCTGCAGGTTAGCCGGAGCTGAGCGCGCATTGGCCCCGTTAAAATCCTTAAAGGCATGGGCCGGCAGGATCATGCCCGTCGTGCCGGTAAAGACCAGGGACCAAGCGGGATTGGGTTCTATAAAGGTGATTTTTACTGTGGTGGGGTCGAGGGCCTCTACCGATTTGATGGTTTCGTAGGTGCCTGCGGTGGTGCTCCCGACTTCAGGGTTGCTCAGCAGCGTGTAGGTAAAGGCCACATCCTCAGCGGTGAAAGGGGTGCCGTCTGACCACAGCACATCAGAACGTAGTGTCCAGGTGACGGAGGTGCCATCGCTCGCCACACCACCATTTTCAAGGGACGGGATTTCAGCCGCCAAAAAGGGTTTGAGATTACCTGCGGCGTCAAAGCTGGCCAGGGGCTCTAGGGTAATGCGACTGGCTTCTGAGTCCTTAAACCCATTAGATAGGTGAGGATTCAGGATGGTAGGTGCTTGCCAATACAATAGTTTGAGGACGCTGTCATTGCCTGTAGTCTGTGGTGTGTCCGAGGCAGGACGGCAGGCCCCGAGGCCAACTAGAGCACCAATCAAGCAAGAGCCAATCAACCAGCGAGCAGAGCGTTCCATAGAGCCAATGTTGAATAAAACTGAAAATTTTCCCTCCTGTTCTCGTCTTTTTGAGGGAAGTGGCATCATAAGATAATGCTCTAAAGATTCCTATGAAGCAACTGGTTGAAGCGTTTTACGCCTGGTATCGCAATGGCTTACGTAATCCTAAATATCGCTGGCTGATTATTTTTGGCACGCTCACCTATTTATTGAGCCCCATCGATCTTGCCCCTGATGTATTTCCCATTGTGGGGTGGATCGATGATGGCATTTTGATTACCCTGCTGATTGCAGAAGTGACCCAGCTGATGCAGGGCGCGTTTAATCGTCCTGAGGATGAGGTGCCGGTGACCGAAGAGTCCCAAAATGATGATGATGACGGCGTAGTGGTGGATGTTAGCGCCCAAGAGATCCCCTAAGGATATGCCTTGCAGCTGAAAAGAACATTTGTGCTGCTCACGCGATTTTGAGGCGATTCATACTAATGTTCTTTACTGCTTGTCTGGGTGAGCCATTGTGCTAACCATTCTGAGTCCTTTGCTGTCAGTGGAGGGACTGGAGGCTCAGTGTAGTCAATCACCAAGTCATATCCTGACTGATCATAGATATCTCCCAGCAAATTTTGTAAGTTAACGATGGGTTCTGAGTCAGTTTCCCGAAGCGGTAGTGGGAAGGCAGGCATGGGGTCTGCCAGGTTAAATGCATAAACGCTTGCCTGGGGACGTTGGGGGCTGGCACTGACCAAAATACGGTAGTGAGTTTTTAACTGCTCAGGTAACTGAACAATGGCAGGCCACTGACGCAGCAAATCGATTTCTACTAAGTTGGTGGCACTGGCGAGAATGACTTGACGTTTGGCTTCGTAGGTTCGTCTGCCTTCGCCAGGGCGTTTATTGGTGGGCGATAGGACTTCGATGACGGTGACGACTTCACTGGTGGCGACTGCTCGAATTTCAAGGTATCCCTGGCGGACTACCTCTGGCATGGGTAAATCGACAAGAATAGGTTGAGCCAGGGTAATTCCTGCCGTAGCGGCTTCAGATTGACTCGTCGATGTCTGTTTTGCCTTCTGGATGGTGACATCAGGTATTCCCACCAAGATAGAATCTTGACCTTCGGTTTGGTAAATGGCTTCTTCAACGACCACACGGTATTTGGGACGTAGTTGTGGGCCTAGGCTGATGGCAATGGCGCTAATCAATCGATGATGAAAATTTGGCCAGGAACGCGGATGTTCTAGATAGGGATCCATTCCAGGCAACGGTGATGGCATGGGTTCAGCCTCAGAGCAAGCACTCTCTAATTTTAGTCAGCCTAGAATGTCCCAGTGATTGTTTCTGGCAACTGATCCAAATTTATCCTTATAAAGCACGTAATTTGCTTGTTTCGGGCTGTAATCTTAGTAGCCTAGCCCTGTTTGCGTTCTAGCCTCCATCCCATGGCCAAACAAAAGATCGTAGTTCTGACAGCGAATCCATTGGATACGAGTCGGTTACGGCTGGGTAAAGAAGTTGCAGAAATTCAGGAGGAGCTCCAACGGGCTAACCTGCGGGATCAGTTTGAATTTGTGTCCCACTGGGCCGTGCGTCCTGCGGATATCCAGCGGGTGTTGCTGGATACGGCACCCCAGATTGTCCACTTTGCCGGTCATGGTGGGGATGAGGATGGCTTAATTTTTGAAAATGAATCGGGACAGCATCAAGTTGTCAGTGCCTCGGCACTGAGTCAGCTATTTGAGCTATTTGCTAACCAGATTGAGTGCGTTGTGCTCAATGCTTGCTATTCAGATACCCAGGCAGCGGCGATTTATCAGCATATTAATTATGTGGTGGGTATGGGGCAGGCGATTGGGGATAAAGCCGCCATTCAGTTTGCGGCGGGGTTCTATCGAGCCCTGGGGGCGGGGCGCTCCTATGATGATGCCTATGGTTTTGGCTGTAATGCTATTGCGCTGGAGAATATTCCAGAGGAGCAGACGCCGGTTTTGCGTAAAAAGTCTGCTGCTGTGAAGACCCAGCAGATTTTTATTAGCTATCGCAATGCAGAACCGGATTTAAGTCTGGCGGGGGAGTTGCACCAGGCTTTGACGGCGGCAGGTCATTCGGTGTTTATGGCGGGGGAGAGTATTAACTGGGGTGAGAACTGGGTTGAGCGCATTGATCAGGAACTGAAGCGGTGTGATTATTTTTTGCTGCTGCTGTCGGAGCAGTCGGTGACCAGTGATATGGTGGCGGGCGAGGTGCAAACGGCTAAACGACTGCGGGATCAGCTGGGTAAGCCTGCAATTTTGCCAATTCGGATCAATTTGCCTTTGGATGACCCGCTCAACTCTGAATTGAGAAGTGTTTTACAGACGATCCAACAAAAGTTCTGGCAAACGCCTGGGGATACACCCAATCTAGTACAAGATATTCTGACGCTGATTAGCTCCGGGCAGGTGCCTACAACTGCCGAAAATGATGCTCAACAGGGTATAACTCCTCCCACACACCAGCGTCCGCCCTTGCCCGTGGCAGATTTAGAGCTGCCGAGTGGGACGATGCCGCTGAATTCTGCGTTTTACATTAGACGAAAACCTTGGGATACCCGCTGTCTGCAAGAAATTGAAAATCGAGGCGGGCTGGTGCGGGTTAAAGCCCCGCGACAGATGGGAAAAACGTCACTGTTGGCCCGGATTCGTGACCGTGCAGATGAACTCAACTATCGAACGGTCACGCTAGATTTTCTAGAGACCGATGAGGGCACGTTTACTGACTCCAGTGTGTTTTTTAAACGGCTCTGTGCCCACGTAAGTCGAAAGTTGGGGTTCTCGCCCCGCAAGGTGACCGAGTTTTGGGATGAGGAGTTATTTGGCCCCAAGGAAAACTGCACCGACTACTTTGAAGAGTACATCCTCTCTAAGATTGAGACATCTTTATTTTTGGGTCTGGATGAACTGGATCGCCTGTTTCCCTATGAAGCGGTATCCAAGGAATTTTTAACCCTGCTGCGGTCCTGGAATGAGAAAGCTAAGGTGGATGCTACATGGGCTAAGTTGAAGCTGGCCATTGCCCATTCGACGGAATCTTACATTGTTTTAGAAAGCAATGTGTCACCGTTTAATGTGGGTCTGGCGGTGGAGCTACCGGAGTTTACGGCAGCCCAGGTGCTGGAGCTGGTAGACAAGCATGGGCTGAATTGGACTTCAGCAGAGGTGGATGGCTTAATGGCCATGGTGGGGGGACATCCCTATCTGGTGCGGTTGGCACTGTATCATATTGCGCAACAGGATTTGACCCTGGAGCAACTGCTAAAAGAAGCGCCTACGGATTCCGGGGTTTATGGTGAGCATCTGCGGCGGCACCTGTGGAATTTGCAGCAGCATCCGGAGTTAGCCCAGGCATTTGAGCAGGTGATTGGTTCTGAGCATCCGGTGGAGCTAAAGTCGATGCTGGCGTTTAAGCTAAATGGCATGGGGTTGGTGAATCTACAGGGCAATGGGGTGATGCTGCGCCATGAACCTCTATATCGGCCTTATTTTCGTTCGCGGTTGAGGATGGCGGTATGAGTGGATCACCCATAAACTCCTCGTTTTATAAGGTGGGTGGGGCGTTACCACAGGATGTGCCCTCCTATGTGACGCGGGAAAGTGATACGGATCTATATGAGGCACTGAAGGCAGGGGAGTTTTGCTATGTGCTGAACTCTCGGCAGATGGGGAAGACCAGTTTGATGGTGAGAACCCTGGCTAAGCTGCAGGATGCTGGCTGGAAAGGGATTATTATTGATTTTTCGGCGAAGGATAGTCAGGTTGATAAGCCAGGTCAATGGTATGACGGCATTATCAATCAGCTAAATCGTCGGTTTGGGTTGCTGGATCGGCAGGCGTTTCGCAGTTGGCTAAAGGAGCGAGATTTTATTGCGCCAGTGGAGCGGTTGGCGGAGTTTATCGATACGGTTCTGCTGCCGGGAACTGAGGAATCGATTGTTGTTTTTATTGATGAAATTGATAGTACCCTCAGTTTGCCCTTTACCGATGACTTTTTTGCGCTGATTCGGGGGTGTTATAACAAGCGGGCGGAGAACTCGGCTTATCAGAAACTGACCTTTGCGTTGCTGGGGGTGGCAGCTCCGTCGGAGTTGATTGGGGATGCGAAGCGGACTCCGTTTAATGTGGGAAAAAGCATTGATTTAAAGGGGTTTACGTCTGAGGAAGCGTTGCCTTTGGCGGCTGGGTTGCAAGGGAAGGCAGAGCAGCCAGAGGTGGTTTTGCAAGAGATTTTGCGATGGACGGGGGGACAGCCATTTTTGACTCAGCGGTTATGTCAGTTGGTGGTGGACTCAGATGAGGGGGTTGCAGCGGGTGGTGAAGCGGTTGCGATTGATGGGTTGGTAAACACACGGCTGATTGATAGTTGGGAAACCCAGGATCATCAGGAGCATTTAAAGACGATTCGGCAGCGGTTGCTGGATGATGAGCGGAAAGCGGGGTATTTGCTGGAGCTGTATCGGCAGATTCGGCAGGTAGAAGGGATTTCGGCGAGCAATCAACCTGAGGAGCGAGAGTTACAATTGTCGGGTTTGGTGGTGAAGCGAGACAGTAGGTTACGGGTGTATAACCCGATCTATAGGGCGGTTTTTGATGAAACTTGGATTGATGGTGAGCTGAGAAAGTTACGGCCCTATGCGGAAAGTTTTAGGGCCTGGGTGGGTGCTGGGAAGGGGGATAGTTCTCGTTTGTTGCGGGGTGGGGCGCTGACGGAGGCTGAGGGGTGGGCGGCTGAGAAAGTTACGCTGAGTGCTGAGGATCGGGAGTTTTTGGCGGCTAGTCGGGCTCAGCAGAGAGAAGAGGATATTGCTGCACGGGAGCAAGAGGCTGAACTTGAACGGGAGAGAACGGCACGGGAGGCGGCAGAGGCGGCGGAGCAGATTCAGGTGGAGGCGACCCGAGAGGCTCAGCGAAAGGTTCGTCGAGGGGGTTTGGTATTGGCAGGGGCGCTGGTTTCGGCCCTTGTGTTGGGAGGATTAGCTGTATTTTCAGGGAAACAGTGGAGCGTGGCGGAGCAGAAGCGTGAGGAGGCTGAAATCCTGGCTGAGGAAGCAAACGATGAATTGACCGAGATTCAAGCACAAAAAGAGCAAGCTGATGAACAGCGCAAGCAGGCTCAACAAAAAGCTAAGACTGCACAAGCAGAAAGTGAGCAGGCAAATAAAGATTTAGAGGAATCTCAGGAACAGCTAGAAACTCTTGATTCGGAACGTCAGGAGGCAAATGAGCGGCTTAAACAAGCTCAACAAGAGGCCCAGGGACAGGAGGCGTTACTGAGCCAGTTGAAGCAAGACTTAACTAATGCCGATGCTGCTGTGGCTCAGGCGGAACAGGCAGAAGAAGTGGCTCAACGCAAAGCAGACAAAGCGGCAAGGGACCTGGAAATAGCTCGCCAGGAGCAACAAGAGATTGCTGCTTTGAATGAAACGACTAAAGCGCTCTCGGGACTGATCGATGACCTGTATGCCATTGACAAATCCGAAGCTGCCGAGGATGTTATTCAACAGATTGGTTTATCGTTTACGGATTTCACTGAAGATAGAAATGAGTTCAAAAAAACTCTTTTGAATAGTAGTATTGCCCTTGCAAGGTTACATCTTGACACGAGCGACTTGGAAGAAGCTTCGCAAGCAGTAGCTATCAGTATAGAAACAATTGAAAATAATCAAAGTTTATTTAGCTCTTCATCAGCTGGGCAGTCGATAGCTTTTTTTGCATACGCTGTTCAAGGAAATTTTCTGGAGGAAAGAAGCCCAGATATTTTTCCGGATGCAGCTTACAGAAGGGCATTTAAAATAGCTGGATACAGTACTTTAAATGAGAAGAAATTAACCTCCTTGTATCATGATTTGATACGTATGCACGATATAGCCGCAGTAAAACCATCTATCGTTGGAGATGGAATTTTGCTACACTCTAACTTACCGACACTTGTTAAATCTTCATTGAAAAAACATTATAAATTTAGAGTAACGAAGCTAACTCAATCTCTGGAGTCTGTGTTAGTAGAACGTGACTGGGAAAAGGCAGATTTATTAACCTGGGAAGCAATCTATTCTTCGGCATCATCTAGGGATATTGACTCATTTAGATATCAAAATATATCTTGCACAGATTTAGAGAACATCGATTCTCTCTGGCTTGACCACTCAAAAATCAATGAGACATCTCACTTTGGCTTTAATGTTCGCAACGATATTCATAAGCAAATTCAAAGTGCTATTGGCAACCAAACATTTTTTTCGATTTCGATGCTTCTTAATGAAGTTGGATGGCTTTTAGGCGATTTTAGTGTTGATAGAAGTATAAATGCCAGATTGCCCGTAACACTTCCCAGAAATACTAACTTTGAAAATATAGTTTTATCCTTTTCAAATTTAGAAGTATTACGATTTAAAGAATATGAAAGTTTAGTATTAAGTGAAAACCACAGTCTTAACTCTTACAAAAGAGGAAGTATGCCTGCTCTAGCAGTAAATGAACACTTCCGAGGTTCTCTCTACGATATCCCAATGAGTAGTTACGGGGAAGAGTTTGTCGTTATAAACCATTGTGGATATTTCTTTTTTGCAGCAACATCTATATCTACATCTACGGTAAGAGGGCTGTGAAAAAAACGTAGCAAGCGTAGGGTGTCCTTATGATGAAAAAGGAAGTAGTCATAGCAGCGTAGGTGCGTGACAACGCACCACTTCCAAGAGATAACGCCACTGCTCCAAAATCCTCTAATCCGGTGCGTTTCGCTTCGCTACACACACCCTACACCTTATCCCAAACATACCGGACTCTCCTCTTGACCCCAATTCGGCGGATAAACACCCTCCGCAATAAACCGATGCACACTAGAATACTCCCAATCCTGCGGTTTCTCACACAACCCATGACGTACCGGATTGGAATGAATATAATCACAATGGATCGCAAAATCTTTCTCATCGCGAATCCAATGTTCCCAATACCGCCGTTGCCAGCCAGGTAGGGTGCGTGACAACGCACCACTTCCAATCGCCAACGCACCACTCCAAAATCCTCTAATCCGGTGCGTTACGCTTCGCTACACACACCCTACACACCAATTAGGCGGATAAATGCCTTCTGCAATAAACCGATGCACACTGGAATACTTCCAATCCTGTGGTTTCTCACACAATCCATGGCGTACCGGATTGTAATGAATATAATCACAATGGATCGCAAAATCTTTCTGATCACGAATAAAATGCTCCCAATAACGACGCTGCCAGAGATTTCCTTCTCTTCGTTTCCGTCGTGATTGAGAAATCGTCCGTCCAATCTTTAATTCAGCCCCATATCGTTTAGTCACATAGGTTTTGATTAATCGGAGTCTGACCGAAAAATCCGCATCATTTTCCGGCAACGTTAAGAGACAATGAAAATGCTCGGGAAGTAATACAATTGCCTCTATAGAGAATGGATGACGTTCTTTAACAGTGATAAAAGCTTCTCGAAGGGCTTGACGACCGATAGCCCAACATAGCCATGGGACACGTTGATAGGTTACTTGGGTAATAAAGTAGGTGCCCCCAGCAATGTAGGGACGTCGATAATTTGGCATCCTGAGAGCAGTGGTGATTATTCATGCTAGGGTGCCCAGTGGTAGAGCAGTAGTCTCGAAGGTGGTGCGTTAAAGAACGCACGTGTCTATCCGACTAACAATGGTGGGCGCGATCGCAAAATCTGCATGAGGTACAATGTAAATTATATCAAGCCGACCACCCAAACCATGGAATATCAAAACCTTATTACCATTGAACCAGGAAAACGGAGTGGTAAACCCTGTATCCGAGGTATGCGAATCACCGTATACGATATTCTGGAATACTTAGCAGGTGGCATGACCGAAACCGAGATTTTAGAAGACTTCTCAGAGTTGACCGTGGCAGATATCAAAGCGTGTTTGCAATTTGCCGCCGACCGTGAGAAAAAGCTATTTATCGTAGCGCTATGAAACTATTGCTGGATGAGAATTTATCTGACCGAATTATTCGGTCAGTGATCGACCTATACCCCGGCTCCACTCATGTCAAAACGGTAAACTTAATGCATACAGAGGATGCTTTAATTTGGGAGTATGCCAGAATTTATGATTTTGTCATTGTTTCCAAAGACTCTGATTTTCATCAACGTAGTCTACTGCATGGCCATCCTCCCAAGTTTATTTATCTTCGCATTGGTAACAGTCCAACATCCAAAATTGTTGAGATTTTGAGAGATCAGTTTGACGTAATCTCACAATTTGGTAGCACTGAAACAGAGAGCATTCTTGTCCTGGGATAGCCGGGTAAGGGGGCATTGAACCCGGATTTCTCACACCATCGGTGAGTGAGGTGAAAAAAACAATATTTAGCTGAGTTTATCGTCAAAGGAGGGCATCAGGGTCAAATGGACCATCCTGTTGCGGTAATCGATGGCAAATTCGGGCCTCTGGGTGGCGAGTTAAGGAAAAATAGCCACCAGGCTCCATGAGCGATGCGGCTCAGGTCAATCCGATGAAAACAGATAGCGTCATACCAGTCAACCGAGTCTTAGCCAGAGGGGACGGCTGTTTGAGATAGCCTCTGATGGACCAGGGCAAACAGATCACGATAGGCAAACGAGGAATGCATCGCCAGGTGGATGCGTCGGACACTCACGCGGATCAGGGTGCCGACTTTGAGCAATTTAGTTCGGATAGTGCCCACGTGGGCCTTAGCCAATGGGGTATGGTGTAGTGCGTCGCGCAGCAGATTGAGCAAGACATAGGCCAACGAGTGGAACCACAGACGCAGCTGGTTGTCATCGAAATAATGGTTGGAGGTGCGGTCACTGAAAAGATCAAGTTGTTGTTCTTTGAGTCGATTTTCCATCTCACCTCTGGGGCAGTATTGCTTCTGGTGTAGAGCTTTAGAACT
>NZ_JADOES010000028.1 GCF_018739885.1 Leptothoe spongobia TAU-MAC 1115
TTCATTTGGTTGGTAAAGCTCTACTTTTAGAGTTTTACCTCCTTTTTTTATCCGAATTTATATTTTGGAGATGTCTAATAGGCTGGCTAGGTCGTTGTTGTGAATGGTTGTGGCTAACCAATCGTCAAAGGTCGTTACCCACTGAGGCGGCGGGGTTGTATAACCAGCGAAGGCGCTGAGGTTATGGGTGGCAGCTCCGCTACCGATAATTAGTACTCCCTCTGACCGCAAGGGAGCAAGCAATTTCCCTAGACGCCATTGATAGTCGGGACCATGGGATGGTTGCAGAGACATTTGGACAACTGGGATCTTTGCGGTTGGGTATATCAGAATTAGAGGTGTCCAGACGCCATGATCAAATCCTCGTTTAGCACGAGTTTGTACAGGTAAATCTGCTGCAGCGAGTAACTCTGCCACCCGTTTAGCTAAGGCGGGTTCACCAGGGGCTGGATAGTTGAGCTGATATAGCTCAGGGGTAAATCCGCCAAAGTCGTACACTGTTTCGGGTTGTTTGTCTGTGCTGATGCTGGGCTCATTAGTGAGCCAGTGAGCCGAGATAATTAAGATGGCTCTCGGAATCGGTATTGTGCTAGCAAGCTCCTTGAGGAAAGTTTGAGTTGGCCCCGTGCGAATGGGTAAATCGGGTGCTCCATGGGAGATAAATAAGGATGGCAGAGATGGCATAGTTTATCGTTTAGTGAATTGGGAGCTGAGGGCGTAGGCACCATCGCCAAGAAGGAATTGGATGATGGTGGTGATGGCGAAAAATGCTGGAAACTCCCAACCTCCACCTTCATTGGTAAACAACCAACCACTGCCACCATGTACCTTAAAAGTGGCTACTAACAAAATAGGGAACAGTGCTAAAGCAACCCAGCGGGTATACAAACCCAGGATCAATAACAGTCCACCAACAATCTCTATGGGCGTGACCATATAGGCCATGAATCCTGGCAGACCAACGCTTTGAAAGAATTGTGCTGTCCCCGGCAAGGTAAAGACGGTTACCTTTAGTAGACCATGGGCCAAAAAGAGAATGCCCAGGCTAACGCGCAGTAGGGTAATGGCGTAGGGGGCCGTCTCTAATTCAATGGTTGGTTTAGTCAGCCGTTGATTGCGAGGTGCGGTGTTGGGGATATCGCGAATCGTTAATTTCATAGTGGTCTCCTAATTTTGTACTAATTAGAACTATTGACTAGGTCGTGTTGACCAGAATGATTGGAATGCTCGTTCAAAGGATTGCAAGACGTGGGTGCGGATTGCGATCGCATCCGCCACCGTCTTCAATGGCAAAACATGATGCATAGCGCCCGGTATCCAGCCCTTTCAAGGTGTACTAGCAATGAGCTTTATATTTGGACAAAACCATTATTGTTCATGGATTAGGACCAAACTTTGTCATCTAGCCCGCTAGTTTAGATGTACTAAATCCAGGAGGATTCAGGCAGTTTAAGACTATTTCAGAAAAAATATCCTAAACAAATCAGCTATTGCTATCAGGAAGTTTTGATTTGTAGATAATACTTTTCTAGCTCTGAAAAGCTAGATCTCTTAAATAGAAAGGCTTTTCAGAATTATTAAAAGTATTCATTTGACCTTTACAGGGCTGCGCCCGGTATCTTAGCCAATTTAGGCTTACTCCCCGTAGCCACCACCAGAAAGTCATAATCAAACCGACCAGCGGTGGTCTTCACATAGCGTTGTGACCTCTCGATCTGCATGACATCAGCCAGCACAAACCGGATATTGGCTGCATGCCGAATTGCCCAGCGAATCGGGTAGGCAACTTGACTGGGTTCGAGCTCAGCGGTTGCAACCTGATGTAACAACGGTTGGAAGACATGATGATTCTGACGATCGATCAACAGAACTTGAAAGTCTGTATTGGCCAACTTTTGAGCCACTGTCAGTCCAGCAAACCCAGCACCGAGAATAACAACTTGCTTGCCCATGGTGACTTCCGGTGAATGGTTTACAGCTAGCTATGCCGAAATCTCCACCTGTTTCGGAGCCTCCAGCTCTAGGGCCAGCGGCTGAAACGAGGTGCCCTGGTGGCTGCCGTCACAGTAGGGGGATTTTTTCGACTGCCCACAGGTACAAAGCCAGTGGGTACCGGCCTCCAGGGTGAGGACTTGGGGGGATGGTTGCTGAGTCATAAGATCATTTGGTTCGATCTCAAATAGTTTTAACTAGAACTATTTGAGATCAAAGATAGCATCCTACTCGAAGAAATGACAACACATTTGAGGAGTTGACGGTTTTAGGGAGTTAGAATGCCTGGCGTAGTCGGCTGAGGAGGACCTTGAGGAGTTCTAGTTCTGATGGATTAAATCCTTCAAAGTGTTCCTTCATATCGATGATATGGGCTGGAAATACCTGCTCAAACAGGGATTCACCGTCAGGGGTAAGTTTGACGATAACGCTGCGACGGTTCTCAGGAGGGACTTCACGGGTGACGAGTCCTTTTTTTATCAGGCGATCAACGACGCCGGTCAGGGTGCCTTTGGTGATCAAAGTTTTGTCGCCGATATCGCCCATATTCATGCCTTGGGTATTGCCAAGGGTGGCAATTACGTCGAATTGGGCTGGGGTGAGATCATGCTGCCGGACAAAGGATTCTGAATAGTTGGAAAATGCCTGGTATGCCCGCACTAGCTCCCGAATGGTTCCTAAAAATGGTTCTTGGGCGGCTGCCTGGGGTGAGTAAGGAGTTGGCATGGGCAAAGGTCAGACAGTTTGAGTCAGTTCTATTCTATAGGTCGTAAGTCCGATGTTCCAGTATCGATAAACTTGGATGCGCCAGCTAGACTATTGTTAGATGTTCTAACTTGATGAATGACCCATGGTCCAGGCAATTGACTTTCAACGAATGGGATTTAATGATTTCATTCAGTGGGTTCCTGACGATGGCAAAACCTACGAACTACATCAAGGCGTGGTAGTCGAAATGCAACCAACAGGCCCCCATGAACTCGTAGGTGCATTCATTATCGAAGAACTGACCTTGGCTATTCGTCAGCGCCAACTTACCTACACGATTCCTAAAAGTTGTTTGCTCAAACCCCGCTTGCCAGACTCCGGCTATCGCCCAGACGTTGCAGTTTTAGACAAAGCAGAGCTAGTCAATGAACCTCTCTGGAAAAGTGCTTCCACCGTTCAATTTGGCAAAAGCATTCCACTGGTCGTTGAAGTGGTCAGTACTAATTGGCGTGATGACTATGCCCATAAGTTAGTTGAATACGAAGCCATGGGCATTGCAGAATATTGGTTGGTAGATTTTCGTGCTTTGGGTGCCGTGCGCTACATCGGTCAGCCGAAACAACCAACGATTACCATCTGCCGATTAATCGATGGAGAATATCAGCTAGAGCGGTTAGTGGCTGGACAGCAGTTACGCTCATCTATTTTTCCTGAACTAGAGCTGATGACAGATGACATTTTTCAGTCGACTGAATTATAAACCTTGTCCACGTCCAGAACTAGAGTTTTATCGTGGGAGAAACTACAGGTTTCAACTTGGACGTGGTTTAGATATGACTGTAAATAAAATTATCTGTTTGCAACAAAGACGCAAAATCCCCAAACAAAACTTTAGCTAATTAACACAATAAGAATAGGACTAGCGTAATCGGAGGTTATCTCATGGTTGTCCAAGGTGCATCTATCCGAGCAATCAATGCGTCTACCTACGAAACGGTCACCCAGTCTATTGCCAAAGACTTGCTTACCCAGACCAAAGATCATCAAGGCTGGCTAGGGCAGCTTCACAATCGCATCCACCTCCACGACCAACTCCTCGGTTTCGCCATGGCCAACCCCGGCCTCCGCGTCCAACTATTCCGCCTGATCGACTGTCTCCCTGGTCTGCCCAACAAAACCGAAATCGCTCGCCACCTACGCGACTATCTCGGCCAAGACATCGTTGAGCTGCCCGGACCGCTCAAAGCATTACTCAACTTTACCAATCCTGACTCAGTCCCTGGTCATCTGGCTGCTACCACCTTCTCCGCCGCTGTTGCCACCCTAGCCAAAAAATATATCGCAGGCGAAACCATCGATCAGGTCTTCAAAACCCTAAAACACCTCAAGAAACAAAACCTCACCTTTACCCTAGACCTGTTAGGCGAAGCGGTTGTTACTGAAACAGAAGCCGAAGACTACTTAAATCGCTATCTGTTGCTAATGGAACAATTAGCAGATCGCTTTCCTAAAAAGAATGAGGCCGAGCTTCCCAACGCTCAAGTGTCAGTCAAACTAACTGCCTTTTATTCTCAGTTTGATTCCTTGGATCCTCTTGGCACTCAAGCCAAAGTCAGTGAACGGGTGCGAAGATTGTTGCGCAAAGCCGGAAAGCTAGGCATCGCCGTACATTTTGACATGGAGCAATATACCTACAAAGATCTCACCCTGGCAATTTTGAAAGAGGTGCTGATGGAACCTGAATTCCGCCAGCGCAGCGATATTGGCATTACCCAACAGGCCTACTTGCGAGACAGTTATCAAGACTTAGAAGATATTATTCGATGGGTCACTGAGCGCGGTACCCCCCTCACCGTCAGGCTTGTTAAAGGAGCCTATTGGGACCAGGAGATGATCAAGGCGATTCAGCACGGCTGGGCACCACCCGTCTATCGTCACAAAGTCTCAACCGATGCCAATTTTGAACGCATGACCCGGCTGCTTTTAGAAAGCCATAGCGTAGTATATACCGCTATTGGTAGCCATAATGTGAGATCGCAAGCCCACGCCATTGCCATCGCTGACGCCCTCCAAATCCCCAAGCATCGCATCGAGCTACAAGTTCTCTATGGGATGGCCGATAAACTAGCCGTTGCTCTAGCTAATCGCGGCTATCGCGTTCGCGTTTACTGTCCTTACGGCAATCTGATTCCCGGCATGGCTTATCTGATTCGTCGCCTGTTAGAAAATACTGCCAACACCTCATTCTTGCGACAAAGTTTAGAAGCAACACCTACAGAAGATCTTTTAGCTCAGCCAACATTTACCGACATCGACACTCAGCCTGCCGCACCAGTTCTTGTCCAACAGTTTGCCAATACTCCTAATACTGACTATGCTCAGCAAACGGCCAGGCAGACAGCGCAACAAGCAATAATTCAGGTGCATAGCCAGTTAGGCCAAACCTATTGGTCTTGGGTCAACGGTCAATATCTACAAACAGAAACCCTGGTCCCGTCAGTTAACCCTTCCAATCCTGACGAAATCATTGGCCACATTGGTTTACTGAACTCCACTCAGGCAGATACTGCTGTTGCCGCAGCGAAAACTGCCTTTTCTACCTGGCGACATACGCCCGCTTCAGAGCGAATTGCTTGTCTACGCCGAGCTGGTGAATTAATGGCAGCTCGCCGAGCCGAACTTGCTGCCTGGATTGTTCTAGAGGTGGGTAAACCTCTGCGAGAAGCGGATGCGGAAGTATCAGAAGCGATTGATTTTTGTTATTACTACGCTGATGAGATGGGGCGTCTGGATCAGGAAAATAACGATACTGATTTGCCTGGTGAGACAAATCGGTATCGTTATTTCCCTCGGGGGATTGCGCTGGTGATTTCTCCGTGGAATTTTCCGCTTGCGATCGCAACCGGCATGACCGTTGCTGCCCTTGTCACCGGCAACTGCACCCTCCTTAAACCTGCCGAAAACTCTGCTGTCGTTGCCGCTAAACTAGCCGAAACCTTGATCGAAGCTGGTTTTCCTGCCGGTGTCTTCCAGTTATTATGCGCCCAAGGCTCCACCGTGGGAGCCCATCTCGTTAAACATCCCGATATTCATCTCATAGCCTTTACCGGTTCCAGGGACGTCGGCTGTCGCATCTATGCAGATGCTGCCCAGCTTACTTCTGGTCAAACCCACCTGAAGCGAGTGATTGCTGAGATGGGGGGCAAAAACGCCATTATCATTGATGCCAGTGCTGATCTGGATCAGGCAGTTCAAGGTGTTGTTCAGTCTGCCTTTAGCTATAGCGGTCAAAAATGTTCTGCCTGCTCACGGGTGATTGTCCTAGAGGATATTTACGAGACTTTTGTGCAGCGTCTGACAGAGGCTACCCGCTCGCTCAATGTGGGGTCAGCAGATTCTCCTGACACTAAGGTTGGCCCAGTAATTGATGCCACTGCGCAGCAGCGGATTCAAGACTTTATTGAGATTGGTAAACGAGAAGGAGACGTAGCTCTCTCAATGGATCCCCCAAGTACTGGCTATTTTATCGGCCCTACTATATTTACCCACGTTTCTCCCGATGCCCAAATGGCTCAACAAGAGATTTTTGGTCCTGTCATTACTGTGATGACGGCAAAGACGTTTTCAGAAGCTCTCACCATCGCTAACGACACTGACTATGCCCTCACAGGCGGTCTCTACTCTCGTACGCCTGCCCATATAGAACAAGCCCAAACTACCTTTGAAGTTGGTAATCTCTATATCAATCGAGGTATCACGGGTGCCATGGTTGCTCGACAGCCCTTTGGTGGATTCAAACTCTCTGGTGTCGGCTCCAAAGCAGGAGGTGTAGATTATCTCCTCCAATTTATGGAACCCCGCGTAGTTACAGAAAACATTCAGCGCCAGGGATTTGCTCCGATTGAAGGATTTGATTAGTGCAGTTTTGTCCCGAATCAAAATGCAAAAAAGTGCAAGGCTAATTCTATAATCTTGATGGGAGTTTGCTTCATGACAAAACTGTCTCCGTAATCTTGATGGGAGTTTGCTTCATGACAAAACTGTCTCCGTTCAAAATTGGTGCTTCGGTCATCGTCAAGGCCCATGTTAAAGATCCTGATTTTGGAATGGATATTGGCGGCTGGCAAGGCTGGATTTCAAAGATTCAGACCGACAACGACGAGACGATTCTCTGTATTGATTGGGATAGTCAGACACTGGCAAGGATGCCAGATGACATGATTGCTCGCTGTGAAGAGGATGGTTTGGGTTGGGAGCAAATTTATTTAGATGCCACAGAGGTTGAACTAGCCGTTGCGCGGGATATACCAGCGGATGCGGAAAAGGTATACGAAACCCGTCAAGGGCAACATGCTTTTGATCATCTAAGTTCAGACGGTGCTGGGATTCGGCAGGTGCTGGCCGGAGTTAACCCCAATGATGAAGTCGCTATTTGGAAAGCCTGGGAGGATCACCTGGAGAAATCTCTGCAGTTTCCGTTCGAAGCCGAGGTGGCTGAGTTTCAAGAACGGGGTCCCTTACACGCGGGGCAAAAGGTCATGGTGCAAGAGATTATCGACGTCGATGATATGTATGGTGTCCTGGTAGCAGTTAAGCGCAAACATCGGATTCTTCATTTTCCTCTGTGTGACTTAGAGGCAACAAATTCTAAATCGGCTAATTACTCAGCGGTGAAAGACTATGTGGTTTGGTTTGCCAATCGCTAGGGAACGGTTGTCAGAGATATTGGGCAAAGTGGGTGCCAAAGAATTGGAGATACCATAATTTGGCAAAGGGTCCCTGGGGGCTATAAAGTCTAAGTCTTCTAGGCCAAAATCTGGATTTGGTTCTCAACGGTCTAAGATGAAAAAGCAAAAGAAGAAGCGTTAGTCGCATTCTGTAGTAGCGTTATTGACTAAAGTCGTAAATGCGCCACTGCAATGACCACCAACTGGCCCAGTCTCCTACAGCAGCTCATTGATCAGCAATCCCTTTCCGTCGAACAAGCAGAATCGCTTATGCAGGGATGGCTGACCGAATCCATCGATCCCATTATGTCGGGGGCGATCCTGGCCGCACTGCAGGCAAAAGGTTTCTCCGCAGATGAGTTAGCCGGGATGGCTCGTGTGTTGCAAGGCCAGTCCCTTGGCGGTATGCAGGCGGATGACTCCTTGCCCACCCCTCGTATCGATACCTGTGGCACCGGCGGCGATGGGGCTTCTACATTTAATATTTCTACCGCCGTTACCTTTGTCGCAGCAGCAGCAGGTATCCCGGTTGTCAAGCATGGCAATCGCTCCGCATCCAGCAAAGTGGGCTCCGCCGATGTGTTGGAAGGGCTGGGCGTAGATCTGAATGCGTCGCCAGAAAAGGCCAAAGCTGCTGTCAACGAAGTCGGTGTGACGTTCCTATTTGCTCGTGGTTGGCATCCCGCGATGAAAGCCGTAGCGCCTATTCGTGGCACCTTGAAAATTCGGACTGTATTTAATTTATTGGGTCCTTTGGTAAACCCGTTACGACCTACGGGCCAGGTGATTGGTGTATTTGACCCTTCGGTTATCTCTACGATGGCGGAAGCACTTAACCAGCTGGGTATGGGCCAAGCGGTTGTGCTTCATGGTCGTGAAGGTTTGGATGAAGCGGGTTTGGGGGATAAAACCGACGTGGCAGTCTTGTCTAATGGCCAGGTTTCCACTCAGGTGCTCGATCCTCAAAGTTTAGGCCTAGCCAAGGCGGATGTATCCGCCCTGCGTGGTGGCGAACTGGAAGAAAATATGACCATTCTGCGGAATGTCCTCCAGGGTAAGGGGACTCAGGCCCAGCAAGATGCAGTTGCATTGAATGCGGCCCTGGCTTTGCAGGTGGGTGGTTCCGTCATTGGCGACACGGTGGCAGAAGCTTGGTCCTATGGGGTGATCCAGGCGCAAGAGATTATTGCCAGTGGTGCTGCTTGGGACAAGTTAGAGGAGCTAGTGGCTTTCCTAAAGAGTTAACACAAGAAAATATAGGGGAGGTGTTATGCCTCTTGGGGGTTGGGTGGGCATTGCCCACCTGGTGCCATCAGGTCTTGCCTGTGGTCAGGAATGCCTTGAGCCAGCAAAGCGGCAATACCCATGGCGCAACCGCCTAGAGCAACGATGCTGATGCGATCGCAACCCACACATTCCATCACCCAGCCTAAACCCAGCGAAGCGACAATTTCTGGCAGGACGATAAAACAGTTAAAGATACCCATATAAAGGCAGTTCTGATCTGCGGGAATTGACTTTGCTAACAATGCATAGGGCAATGAATGCATACTTGCGATCGCAATTCCCACACCGACCATGGGTAATAATAATAAACCTGGTTGATGAATCCAGCTAATGGAGATCAGGCCAACAGCCCCACATAGCAAGCTCAAGCTATGGGTATGCCGTTCTCCTAAGCGAGCAACAACAGCATAAATGCCTAGGGCCGCTACACAACATACCAAATTGTCTACAGCCAGGCACAGCCCTGACCACTCAACGCTCTTGGCATACAGTGGTGTCCCAGGAACTGCACCAAAAATATGATGGGCAATAGCTGGAGGTAGGTAGAGAAACATGCAAAATACTCCCAACCAGCTAAAGCTTTGTACCCAGGCCAGCTGACGCATCGTGGGAGGCATGGTTGCGATCGCAGTCCAAATTTCCTGCACCATGCCGTCTTCAGAAACGGATGCAGGCGCAATTTCTGTAGACTCGGGTGTCGTGACCACCGTCCAAATCACAGTACCTAAAAAGACGGCTGCCCCCAGATAGAATGACAGCTTGATCGACGAGGGTATGCTACCCGTCGGTGCCAGGGTGACAAGATCTAATTCCCCCAGCGTGGGGGTGGCCCGATACAAATGTGCTATCAACCATGGCATGGCTGACGCTAGTACGGCTCCTAACCCACAGAGCAGACTCTGGACGATAAACCCCCGAGTTTGCTGTTGGGCAGGTACCAAGTCCGCTACAAAGGAGCGAAAGGGCGTCATACTCACATTGGCCGAAGCATCCAAGAGCCATAGCAGTCCTGCTGCTATCCATAGACTAGGAGCATTTGGGAGCAGCACCAGCGCGACTGAACTCAACAAGGCTCCTACTAAAAAGAAGGGGCGGCGGCGGCCTAGAGGGGTAGAGGTGCGATCGCTCCAATAGCCAACTACGGGCTGTATCAGGAGGCCACTCATGGGAGCCGCTAACCACAGTAATGGCAGCTGATGTGGATTTGCGCCCAACGATTCAAAAATAGCGCTGCCATTAGCCATCTGTAAGCCCCAGCCAAACTGGATGCCCAGGAAGCCAAAACTCATATTCCATAAAGCCCACTTGCTAAATGGTGGCTGTGATGCGGATGTAAATGCTGGGGAATGGGATGTCTGAGAAACGGTTTGAGTGATTTCTACCATGGCATTGCCATGGGCGTCGTTACAGGGTGATTCAAGAACTTAAGAATATGCACAGAACTCTACAGCCAGTCAGCAGGCCATAGCTAAAGGGAGGGTTATGTTGTCGTTGCTGATTTAAGAAACAATTTTAGTTTTGTCTGTATCAGCTGCTGTTGGCCTCACAGAACAACCCATGCCGCAGATCGGCAACACTTTACTAATCTAAACCTTATAGATTATTTTGTTGCAGCTATATATCTCTATGTAACGACCTTTGAACCAGCTGTGTTGTCCTCAGAAAGCCTTCCTACAATAGATACACGCAGATACACAAGCATTCCTAACACGATCGCGCTTATGGCCAGCAAAACAGTCTTGATGACAACGGCGACTAAAACCGTTGGTGAGATGATGACATCACCAACCTTGACGGCCACGGCGGATATGCCCCTCAAGGATGCAGTTCAGTTGCTAGCCACCCATCGCATCAGTGGGTTGCCAGTGGTTGACGATCAAGGAGAGGCTATTGGTGAAATCTCTGAAACTGATCTGATGTGGCAGGTGAGTGGAGCCTCGTTGCCAGCCTATGTCATGCTGCTCGATAGTGTTGTGTACTTGACCAATCCAGCTCGCTACAGCCAGGAACTACACAAGGCCCTGGGGCAGACTGTTGCTGATGTGATGTCCCGCAAGGTTACCCTGGTGCATGCCGATGATGATTTACAGCGCGCTGCTCAGCTTATGCATGACAAGCAAATTCGTCGATTGCTGGTGGTTGATGATGACAGACACGTGATTGGAATTTTGACCCGTGGTGACATTGTGCGTGAGCTTGCGCAGCAGTACACCTAACATGCATGATCTAATGCTCATGCATGTATTTAAC
This sequence comes from Leptothoe spongobia TAU-MAC 1115, assembly GCF_018739885.1. Classification (GTDB taxonomy): domain Bacteria; phylum Cyanobacteriota; class Cyanobacteriia; order Phormidesmidales; family Phormidesmidaceae; genus Leptothoe; species Leptothoe spongobia. The sequence goes on from NZ_JADOES010000028.1 coordinate 10,965, forward strand.
GCTGTCACCCACTTAGGCTATGGCCGTTTCTATAGATCAAATCAAACAACAGCTAGCATCGGAGGACCTAGGGCAGCGATTGCGAGCTGTCAATTTGCTGCGTGAACTGGAACCAGCCGTGGCTTTTGAGTTAATACAAACTGTTATCAATGACAGCAGTTCCCGAGTTCGCTATGCAGCCATCAGTCAGTTTTCTAATCTAGGTACCCAGAATAAAGAAACCGCATTGACTATTTTGCGAGCTGCGCTTTACCACGATCCAGAAGCTGATGTGCAGGCGGCAGCAGCTGACTCTATCGGTGCCCTGCAGCTGATAGAGGCCTATGATGACTTGGTCGTTGCTTATAACAACACATCAGAATGGATTGTGCAAATGAGTATTATTGCTTGTTTGGGCGAACTGGGTTTTAGTCGTGGGTTTGAACTGCTAGAGCAGGCCTTGCAATCTGAGAGCGCTTTGGTTTCTTTGACTGCCATTGGTGCTTTGGGAGAGCTCAAAGATCCGCGAGGGGTACCGTTACTTTTACCCTTTGTAGAGAGCGATGACTGGCAAGTACGCCACCGTTTGGCCCAAGCCTTGAGCAATTATTTGCAAACTCCTCAAGCCGATGATGTCAGGTCTACATTAGCTACATTGGCACAAGATGAGTCAGAGATAGTTGCTCAGGCAGCCAGTCAGCATCTGTAAGGAACCCTGAGAAACTATATGCCTTGTCGGGGAATACTTGAAGGTTGAGTCTAAAAATAAGCGAGCAATATTTGAGTGAGCCTGTAGAGACTTAATTTTTAAAGCATGCCCAATATAACGAACAGACTCTCTAGTTGAAATTACTGAATATTGCATTACTTGCTCAGAGTAATGTCGTGGTAGTCCGTCATTGAGATGGTATTTGCTGGTGATCAGAGATTAAATAATGATTTCCATTTATAGCGAACATCTTGATGTATCAGTCTGTTTGTATGTCACATTTATGTTGAAATTTAATGTTTCTGAGGGATACACATTTGCCTCACTAATAGGATCAACCCTATAGAGTGAAAGATACTTTCAATCAATCCTATGCCTTTAAAGATAATTGAATAGTAAGAATGATCAAAGTTCTTGATCACATCTATAGTCTTTGTTCATACATCAAATATTTGATTAAGTGTCGTCTTTAAGGACGTCCGTGGTCGTCAAAGTGATTCTCCATATAGGGTGTATCTTTTAAGTTAGCTAAGTTCTAGAGGATGAATTTAAAGCAATAGCAAGATAAAAGATGTCTTCTTCTAGTCTAGAAGAAATATAAAATTAGCAATTTACTCAGTTGTTTTTCCTGTTTTTTGGTTCGACTTATTGCATATCTGATATATTAGGAAGAGCAAGAATGGTTATTAATTCCCTTTAGTACGTATTACATACACCCGTTAAAAAGACACGGTTTTTAATCTCGTATAAATTAGTTCAACTTGATTTAAAGGCTACGATTTGTGTTGACTTATGGGCTGCCATTTATGAGGTATTGGCCCGGTGTTGGGGATTGATTTTATGGGAAGTGTGATGACATCATCCACTGGAGTAAAGTGGGACAAATTAAGTTTTGCCTCGACTCTATATCTGTATCCAATTATTGATACCTTGCTGGAGCATGCTCCAGTTGCAATACGTGACGAATTGCAACTGGGTTTGCAAGAGGCGTTAGTGAATGCAGCCAAGCATGGAAATAGCTTAGACCCAAGCAAGCATGTGTCTGTCCAGTATGCCAAGGTTCACGATGCCTACTGGTGGATAATTACTGATCAGGGTAGTGGTTTTGAGATTCCTCGTGAATGTCGTGTTTGCCCGGATGATGGGATTGACATTGATGTTATGGGTGACTGCGGTCGTGGTCTATTTATATTGCATCAGATCTTTGACCAGGTGCACTGGTCCTCTAAGGGTAATGAAGTGCTGTTGTGCAAGCGCTTTAGCCGTTGGTCAAACTGGCTGACTTGGTGTCAGGGAATATGGTTCTCTAAAGATACAATGGCAATCAGCTGAAGGGTACTGAAGCTTTTATAATTAACTTGCTCACTACTTTGCTTAGGGATGATCCGTTGGGTTTGATCCTGAGCCTGTTACTAGAGTAGGACATGGTGTCTATGGCCTACGAACCGCTACATCACAAGTATCGTCCTCAAACATTTGCTCAGTTGGTTGGCCAGGGTGCGATCGCAACCACCCTCTCCAATGCTCTTCAGCAAAACCGGATTGCCCCAGCCTATCTATTCTGTGGTCCCAGGGGCACAGGTAAAACCTCCAGTGCTAGGATTTTAGCCAAGTCTCTTAACTGTTTGAACAGTGCTGTGCCCACTCCAGATCCCTGTGGTGAATGCCAGGTCTGTCGAGAAATTACCGTTGGTGCTTCCCTTGATATTGTTGAGATTGATGCCGCCAGCAATACCGGTGTGGACAACATTCGTGAACTGATTGAACGAGCTCAGTTTGCGCCGGTCCAGTGTCGTCATAAGCTCTATGTGCTTGACGAAGTGCACATGCTGAGTACAGCGGCATTTAATGCCCTGCTCAAGACCCTGGAAGAGCCACCTCCCCATGTGGTTTTTGTTTTAGCCACCACCGATCCCCAACGGGTGCTCCCGACGATTATTTCCCGCTGTCAGCGGTTTGATTTTCGGCGCATTCCCCTGGACGCGATGGTGCAGCATTTAGACTACATTGCCCAACAAGAGACGATTGCGATTGCACCGGATGCCTTACAGCTGGTGGCTCAGCTTTCCCAAGGAGGACTGCGTGATGCGGAGAGTTTGCTTGATCAGTTAGGACTGCTGGATGGAGAGATTACGATTGACTCCGTTTGGGACTTAGTGGGGGCGGTGTCCGAGCGAGACTTGCTTGCACTGGTACAGGCGGTTGGTGCCGATGACGCTACCCAGGTGCTGATTTTAGCTCGTCAACTCATGGATCGAGGGCGAGAACCGTTGATGGTTTTGCAGAGCCTGGTGGCATTTTATCGTGATTTACTGATTGCGAAGACTGCGGGGGAGCGGCGGGATCTAGTCGCCATTACTCCACCTATTTGGGCAGAGATGGTGCCCTTTGCCCATGCACTGCCATTGTCATGGTTGTTAGCCAGTCAGCAGCATTTACGTACTGCTGAGGTCCAGGTCAAAAATACAACGCAGCCCAGACTGTGGCTGGAAATTACTCTCATGGGACTGTTGCCGTCCGCCCAAGGGCAGTCTGCTCCTCCTGAGAGGCCTAGCATGCCTGTTGCTGTGCCATCAGTTCGGCAGCAGTCGCAGCCTTCTACTACTCCAGCTCCCAGACTGCCAGTTCAGTCTGGGGCTCAGCCAGCAGCAGTTGAACCTTCTGCAAATCAGGCACCCGCAGATAATAAGCCACTAGTAGACCAACCCGCCGAAATCAGTGCCACAGGAGTAGCAGTACCTCCGCCCAGTGGCTCGTCATCGGTTGCAGATGCACCGGCTATGGGTAGCCTCAGCGATATTTGGGCCAAAATAGTTGCTCAGCTGACGCCAATGGGAACCCAGGTGCTGATGCGTCAGCATGGACATTTACTTGCCTGTGATGGTGTTGAAGCTCGTGTTGGTATTACCAATGACAAGCTGATGCGCATGGCCCAGGACCGCTTAAGTAATGTAGAAACTGCCTTTGAGAAAGTCTTTGGTCATCATATTCGAGTCACTATGGTAGTGACTACTGTTAAGACAACCGATCAGGTGGCGGCTTCATCCCCATTGCAAATACCGTCGCGTCCAGTTGCTGAGATGCCATCTGCTCCACTCAAGCCGTCTCACCCGCAGGCTTTGAGTCCACAGTCAGTTAAACCTTCACCTGCTTCAGCGCCCTCGCCCTCAGCGCCCTCACCCTCAGTGCCCTCGCCTTCAGCGCCCTCGTCCTCAGCGCCATCCCCTTCCAAATCACCCTCTGCTGCGCCATCCCCTTCGATAAATGTGCCTGAACCAGCAGCAACGAGTTGGCAAACAGAAAGCGATTTAGAGCGCAGTGTTAAAAGCTTTGCCCAGTTCTTTAGCGGACAGATCGTTAACTTAGATGATGAATCTACCAACGCCGTAACGTCTGATGCTGACTCTTCTCAACTGTCTACAGAACCTGGACCTGACGTTCCTTTTTGATTAAGTTTGAAGGGCTCTTTTGGTGGATGTAATGGTCAATAGTGAAAGGGAATTGAACATAGGGGAAATAATCCTAAGACCAGACTAGCAAGGCATCCATAGGTCATTAACGACCACTGGGGCTGAAATCCGTAGTCCTGTTGGTCGGATAATAAAGCATCAATTCGACGACTTAAGCGGCTACTAGGGGCGATACAGCTAAAGTTAGCGACTGCGATCGGTGCAAGGGGGGCAGCAATCACTTGCACAAGGGATTCTGCAAGGGTGATTCGATCAACTGAATGGGTGGCCCAGTTATCGGCTCGAATTTCCCTAAGTAGCAATAGTTCTTGCCAGAGATCATCGGTGTAGGGCAGCCATCGACTCAGACGTTGCAGCCAGCCTAGCCAAAAGAACCAGAAGGTATCGCGATAGTAAGCATGGGCGTTTTCATGGGCAATGACAGCTGCTAAGTGTTCGCTGTCCAATGTGTTGATTAGACCTTGGCTGATGACTAATTCCGATGACCAAAGACCAATTTGAGCACTGAATACAGTACCTTGATCTATCACTCGGCTGGACGTATTTTGTACCAGTTTTTGAGGATACTGTTGAACATGGGTGATACTTGCCTGGGCCTGCCAGCCAAGGTAGACGAGTAGCCCTAGACTAGCTGTGATAAATGACCAAGCTGCCCCATAGCTAATCCATCCCTCTATGGGACTGACCATATGGCCATGGGGACCCATAACAATAATGGCAACTGCTGTTGTCAATAATAGTAATGGTGAGACGATCAGCAGGGACAAGACAGCTAACCAGTGGGCGTTTTGTAGGCAGCGGTGAGCAAACACTACGCGAAGTAGGAGAGCAGTTGAGATCGCACCTACCATTAAACTCGCATGCATCATGTCTGCTGCTGCCCTCGTTGATGGTTGGCCTCGGCTTGCCGGGCTGCCTGAATGCGTTGAGTAATCGCCTCTAGCTGATCTAAGCTTGCTTGGTCAAGGGTGTCTGCAAAAGCGGCCACAATATCTGGATTGCTGGCCGCCAAGAACTGTTGTAGGTGCTCATGAGACTTGAGGATTTTGGCACTATCTGAGGAGAGTAATGGCTCCCAGTGGTAAGCGCGTCCGATCCGTCGTTTAGCAATCCAGCCTTTTGACTCTAAACGTCTCAGTACAGTGGCGACTGATGAATAGGTCAAATCACGGTCAATATCTTCCAAAATTTGATTGTGAATGACCGTTGCTGATGTGGTGCCTACTTCCCACAATATGTTCAAAATTTCAGCTTCTAAGGGGCCTAAAGATAAGCGTTTAGGGCGATGTGTTGGAAATGGTGACATCAGCTAGTCTCGGCTGCTTTCTAGACTAGTGTACCGCGTTGGATCATGCCATTGGTCGTTAGCCGCGCCCTATGTCATGACTCTACAAATTGTGATATGTCCTCTAGAGCATGACTCTATAAACTGTGACAGCATGTCACTTGAGTTCTTTAAGAACACCGAACACAATGGGGCTTAATAAACACGCACATGTGCAGATCAAGGTTGAATTTAGAGGTGGCTATTTGTCACCTCTATTTTTATTTTTGGATGATTTTAGCCTAAACGAATCTGGCTAAAGTCTTTGGTGAAGGCATGACGAGGTAAATCGTTTGAGTTTAAGTCATGGCCATGGATAATATCTGTTTGGGAAATATAGGGTGACCAGCCTCCCAAAAAGCCAATAAATCCTTTGGCTGATGCTGCCATACGTAAATCGCTCGCGGCATCGCCAATGACCACTCCATGTTGAGGGGAAATATCTAAACTTTTGCAGGCAGTCTGTAAAAAACTAGGCGCAACTTTAGACGGATGTTGGCTGCTCACACCCTGCAAATTATCAAAATAAGGCTGCAGCCCATAGTAGTCAACAAAATTTTTCAGATTACTCTGGGTATCAGCTGACACCATGATGACTTTGAGTTCGGTTTGCTTGAGCCGTTTCAAAAAATCTAAGACCCCTGGTAATAGAGGGGTATACGCAGCCTTGGGCGAGCATTGGTGGTCCGCTGTCTCTAAAGTGCTTGTTGCTACTTCTACTGCTTGTATCCATGGATAACCCACCATGGCGGCGGCAGCGGCGGTACCGATGATGGTCTCGTGACGACTACCGACTGCTAAGAGTCCAGAAGCGGTTAACCCATGATCACTAAATCCTAAGATCTTTAGGACGGGGTTATACGTGCTCGGTAACTGTTGCTCCATCAATTCTGCCTGGGTACGCCCCAGCTGGCTGAGATAGGCGGCAACATTAGCCAGAGTGCCATCTTTATCTAGAAATATTACTTGGACGTTATTAAAGATTTGTCCGTTGCAGGAAACGATACTCACAGCTCTAGTTTGAACAGTTTCATAATCAAAAAAAATGTGGGACCAGAAGCCCCACATTACAGTTAAAAACGAGATTAGTTTGGCAGCAGATGCCGGTTAGCTATCTTACTAGCTGTCTGCCTGATTACTCAGCGACAGCTGCCATAGCAGTTGCATCATCCTCTTCTTCCGTTTCTGTGTAGGTTTCTTCCTCAACTTCACCCTCACCAATATCATCTACTTCACCAGCGGCAGCAGCAGCTTCTGCTTCTGCTGCTTTCAGTAACTGCTGACGATAGCGCTCAGCCATTTCCTCGGCTTTCTCAAATACGATATCGGGGTTTTTGACCATGTCACCGGGTTCGGGCTCGAGCTGCTTCGTGGATAGTGAAATCCGACCACGCTCAGCATCAAGGTCAATGATCATGACCTTGATTTCATCATTCACATTGAGCACCGTGTTTGGAGTATCAATGTGGTCATGGGAAATCTCAGAGATGTGTAGCAGACCGCTGACACCACCAATATCGATAAATGCACCGTATGGCTTGAGACCACGGACCGCACCGATGACCACTTCACCGACCTGAAGACCATTCATCTTACGCTCTACTAGCGCACGACGATGGCTAAGAACTAGACGGTTACGTTCTTCATCAACCTCTAAGAACTTAAGAGGTAATGCTTCACCCACTAGATCTTCTTTCGGTTTGCGGGTGCTGATGTGGGAGCCAGGAATAAAGCCGCGAAGACCTTCAATTCTGACGAGGGCACCACCACGGTTGGTAGCAAATACGTCCGAACGAACGGTTGCATCCTCATTTTGGAGTTGACGTACACGCTCCCATGCCCGCATATATTCGATGCGTCGAATGGAGAGGGTTAGCTGGCCATCTTCATTTTCATCTGTCAGGATGAAAAATTCACGAGTCTCATTGGACTGAAGCACTTCATCAGCCGCTTCGACGCGATTGATCGACATTTCTTGGATGGGCAAATAAGCAGCGGTTTTTGCACCAATATCAATCAGAGCGCCTCGGGGCTCGATGCTAAAAACTGTCCCTGGAACAATATCGCCAGGACTAAAATGATAATCGTATTTATCTAATAAAGCTTCAAAGTCTTCATGAGTAAAACCTATATCGGCTTGTGTCGTTTCAAGATTGACCATGCTAGATGTTTCCTACGGTTTCTCCATAATTGAGTGGACATGTTGTGCGTCTGTGTGCCGCCCCTACATTAATCCAGATCTTATCTCAGACAAGGCTAAGGGCATCATTTAGATTGTGCCTACCGTTACCCCTGATAAATAACTCTGAGTAGCCAGCTTGTAATCCTGGCATGAACCTGAACTAGGCCCAAAACTTAGAGCCTTGCAAAGTAGGCAAAACTTAACCGCAGTAGGGCTGAACATGGAAACCCTGGCTGAGATTAAGTAACGTACACAAACCTTCGCAAGACTATTTATGATAAGTGAATTTAGCCATACTGTCACTTAGTATGACGTTATTATTTTCAGATTGCTATTTGTAAAGAGCGTCGCTATAAGCTGTGATGAAAGCTCTAGACCGTTAGGGCAGAGCCATTCCGGCTGCCGTTAGTGCTGTAAGAGTGAGGTTCAGCCGTACTATCGTTAGCCTGTAAATGATTTAAGGTTTCTGCAAAATCACGAATGCCTGTGAACTGTCTGTATACAGAAGCAAATCGGACATAGGCTACTTCGCTCAAAGGCTTGAGCTGCTGTAAAACTAGCTCGCCGATGTCAGCACTGGTAATTTCTCTGGATGAGCGTTGCTGTAGATCGGCTTCGATATTGTCAATTAAATTTTCTAAACGAGCGGCTTCGAGACCGGTTTTTTCGCATGCTCGAATAATGCCCCTCAGAAGTTTCGAGCGGTTAAAGAGTTCACGATCGCTATTGCGTTTGATCACTGTGATGGGCACATACTCGATGCGCTCATAGGTGGTAAATCGGCAATTGCACTCTAGGCACTCCCGACGGCGACGGATACTACGACCAGCTTCAGCTGATCGAGATTCTAAGACGCGGTTACTGGGATGTTGGCAGAAGGGACACTGCATAGAGTCTAAACCCGAAATCATTTAAGCGGGCCTCGATCATTAGACCACGCTTAAAATAAAAATAGAGGCTAACTTCGTTAAATGCAAAGAAGTTAATGCCTCTATTATGTCATTCATGTCGCCAAGGGCACTAGATGCTAATTTCACTTAAGCTCTTGATGTAATTATTAATCTGGCTTAAGTGTTAAACAACTAGTCTTTTTTGATTCGGGGCGGCTCACGAAATGCGATCGCAAAAAAGAGCGTACCAATAATACAAGTGAAAATCAGAATGTAAGCAACACTTTCCATGATTTAGTCCTACTTAATCAACGTTGATTGCCATTGATGTAGACACAAGCAATGGCTGCTATTAGCTACCATTATTCCAAAAAAACGGCCCAGCGAATATATTCCGCTGGGCCGTTTCCTTAGCCTACGCCTCGCACTTAACGATTTGTTGCGCGGGTAGTTTTGTCTCCCACTTTCTGGAAGAATCCCCATTCGACCTGCTCCTCAGAGAGATCAGGATCCACACCAGCGAATACATCGCGGTATAGAGTCCGGGAACCATGCCAGATGTGGCCAAAGAAGAACAGTAATGCAAATACTGCGTGGCCAAAGGTAAACCAACCACGGGGACTAGAACGGAATACACCGTCAGAATCCAGGGTCTCAAGGTCAAACTCGAATGGTTCACCTAGTAATGCCTTACGGGCATAACGCTTCACACGAGCAGGGTCCTTAATGGTCTGACCATCAAGTTCACCACCGTAGAAAGAAACTGATACACCAGTCTGCTCAATACTGAATTGAGACTCAGCACGTCTAAAGGGAATATCAGCTCGAATCACACCACTGGAGTCAGTCAAGACAACAGGGAATGTTTCAAAGAAGTTGGGTAGACGGCGAACTGATAGCTCACGGCCTTCAGCATCCTTGAATACAGGATGACCCAGCCAGCCAGTAGCGATACCATCACCACTATCCATGGGACCTACGCGGAATAAACCACCCTTTGCAGGACTATTACCCACATAGTCATAGAAAGCCAGCTTTTCAGGAATATTCTCATAAGCTTCCTCACGGCTCAGCCCGTCAGCCATATCAGCTTGAACACGACGTTCAATTTCTTGCTGATAGTAGCCACCATCCCATTGGAAGCGGGTCGGGCCAAACAGCTCGACTGGAGTAGTAGCGTTGCCATACCACATAGTGCCAGCAACTACAAAGGCAGCAAAGAATACGGCTGCAATACTACTCGAAAGTACGGTTTCAATATTACCCATACGCAACGCCTTATACAGACGCTGAGGGGGACGTACTGTCAGGTGGAATAAACCTGCCACGATGCCGACGATACCGGCTGCGATGTGGTGAGCCACAATGCCACCAGCGTTATAGGGGTTAAATCCACCAGGCCCCCATTCTGGGGCAACTGGCTGCACATGGCCAGTCAGGGCATATGGATCAGATACCCACATCCCAGGTCCCCAAGCTCCACTCAGGTGGAACGCGCCGAAACCGAAACAAAGTAAACCAGATAAGAACAGGTGAATACCGAACATCTTGGGTAAGTCCAAAGCGGGCTCACCAGTTCGAGGGTCACGGAATAGATCTAAATCCCAGAAAACCCAGTGCCAAACAGCTGCCAAGAATAGCAAGCCAGATAGCACGATGTGTGCAAGTGCAACGCCTTCAAATGACCAGAAACCAGGATCAACGCCTGTTTCTCCAGTTACACTCCAGCCTCCCCAAGACCCGGTTACACCAATACGGGCCATAAAGGGAAGAACAAACATACCCTGACGCCACATGGGGTTCAGAGCAGGATCACTTGGATCAAATGTAGCAAGCTCAAACAGGGCCATAGAGCCAGCCCAGCCTGCTACAAGTGCAGTATGCATCAGGTGTACAGAAATCAGTCGTCCAGGATCGTTAACCACGACTGTATGTACCCGGTACCAGGGTAGTCCCATTGACTACGCGCCTCCTCCTAGTTTGGAAATGTTAGCCGTACATTAAAATACCGATACAAACAGGCTACCAGATCCCCCCATTGACTCCAAAATAAACATCTAAGGAATTTTCCTTAAGGGCAGTGCAAATCAGAGATTGTGGGTAAGTAGCCTGATGAGGTAATGAATCCAGACGATTCCCGACGGACTAATCCACTCAAATATTAAGATTAAAGTGTATAAAGAAGTGTAACTAGAGTTCATAATCCAATGCAAGTTGGATTACTTGGGATTATGCCATTCAAGGCTTTACCGACTTTATAGCAATTGCTTTTGGAGCTATTTGATGGCCACTATTAAGTTTATTAAAGAAGATGTTGAGATCACAGCAACGGACGGTGCGAATCTTCGTCAGAAGGCTATAGACAATCGGATTGATATATATACCTTGACCGGAAAGATGATGAACTGCGGCGGCTATGGCCAATGTGCCTTGTGTGTTGTGGAAATTGCTGAAGGATTAGGTAATTTATCGCCCCGGACCGCTGTTGAGGAGAAGCGGCTTAAAAAACGTCCTCATAACTGTCGATTGGCTTGTCAGACCCTGGTCAATGGACCAGTCAGTGTCGTGACTAAACCTAAGAAGAATCGTTAACACGTTGCTATACACAACTTATCGTTGCTCTCTGATGCTAATGGCCAATGTATTAATGATTGCAGTCGTAGAGTTTATCGGTTCATTGAGTTGAAGCAGGGTGATATGCTTAGCCATGTGGTTTGTTGTTGAGAGAATTAATAGCTAAGTCCTATGGAAGTCAATAATCTAGGGTTTGTAGCCAGCATCTTGTTTGTCTTCGTTCCAACTGTATTTCTGCTCATTCTTTACATTCAGACCAAAGATTAGTGTTTGGGGCAGGAGTTATGAACACTTGAGTCTAGTGAGGTAAGTATTTTCGCTTCATTCCTTGTGGGCAGCCTGTAGGTTTTTGAAAATATTGAATATGCTTGATGCTAGCTTTTTAAAGTTAGTAAAGAGCGCTAGCTATGGGTTAGTGCTCTTTTTTGTCGATTACTTCTTGCTCATAGATTGCTGATGTAGGCGTGCCATGCTTGCCAAAATACATAAGCGGCTAATACGCACAATAATGTCCGAAATAACCTGCTGACGACATGGTCTGGGAGCTTGGGTAGAAAGCGGGTGCTAATTTGTACTCCGATCAGGCCCCCTAGGCCCAGGCTTAAGCCAGCATCATAGACGATGTCTCCTTTGACGCCATTGTGGATACAGGCTACTAGAGATGTAAGCACAATGACGCCTAAACTATTGCGTACGGCGTTTTTGAGGTCAGTATTGAGCAGTAATACCTGTAGTGGCACCATAATCACCCCACCACCTACACCAAACAGTCCAGCCATGAAGCCTGATGTGCCGCCAGTAATGATGCGGGCAGCGACGAGGGTGATTGACTTAGGAGTATCTGTTTCTCGTGTGGCAACGCGTTTTTTCAGCCCTACTAGATAAATATTAGCTATCAGTAGACTGCCAAATGCAGCACGTCGCCAATGTTCTGCCAGGATGTCTCCAAATTCTGTTCCGATAATAACTAGGACAATAGCTGGTATTGCCAGCATGAATATGTCTTTGGGACGCAGATATCCCATGCGCCAATTTTGGAGGCTGCCGGTAGTGGCCGTCACCAAAATTGCCAATAAGCTTGTGGCCGCAGCCTGCTCCACATTCATGCCAAATAAGAGGAGGAGGGGGACCATCAATACCCCTCCTCCAATACCAAGCAACCCTGCCAATATCCCTGCAGTTAAACCTCCTAAAGTTAGCAAGGCAACATCTATAAGAGGCATGGCAAAAAACTTTGAGAGGACTAGGATATAGTCCCACAGTCAGCCTCAAGTGCGGTGAGGGTAATGGACGTTAGGTTTTTTGGGCAAGCATCATCATTAAGACTGAGTAAGGATCGGGTCTAGATTGATATATTGCTCGACTGTATTAGCTAAATCGTTGAGCATGGCATCACGCTGTTCGCGATAGTTGGCAATACCTGTAGGTAGAGAGCCTAAACCACGCTGCTGTCGCAACCGATTGAGCCAAGCTCGTCTCCAGGGACCATTATCAAAGATGCCATGAAGGTAAGTACCCCAGAGGGATTCGGTTTCATCCACAATACCTAGACTGCGGTCATCAAAGATTGGTTGAAATTTAGGGCCTGGCTCCCCGCCTTCGGGCGTCATGACGAGCTGAGTGCGACCGTGGTGAATCTCATAACCATTTACAGGCAGACCTTCTTGAGGATATTTGGAACTGACTGATCGCTGGCGTGCCACTTTATTTTGAGTAATGACTGTACGCAACGGTAGAATACTTAATCCTCTAAAGCGACCTTCTTGACCTTCTAAGCCTTCTGGATCGGCGAGCATTTGCCCCATCAGCTGGAAGCCACCACAAATCCCCAGGACAGTACCACCTGCTGCAGCATAGTTCTGAATAGCCTCTGCCATGCCAGTACGTTGCAAAATTAGGAGGTCAGCAATAGCGGTTTTGGTGCCAGGTAAAATAACGGCATCGGGATGTCCTAAGTCATCTTTGGGGCTGAGATATCTAACGTTGACAGAAGGTTCAGCTTCTAATGGATCAAAGTCTGTAAAGTTGGAAATCCGGGGTAGTCGAATAACGGCAATATTGAGTTCTGCTGAATGTTTTTCTACTGGTCGTTCCATTAGTGAGAGAGAATCCTCAGCAGGAGAGGCACTGTCAATCCATGGGATTACGCCAAGTACGGAGATGCCTGTGCGTTCTTCCAGCCATTCAATGCCTGGTTGCAGTAGACTTTTCTGGCCGCGAAACTTATTGATAATAATGCCTTTGACTAGGGCACGCTCATCGGGGTCAAGCAGTTCAAGGGTGCCTATAATGTGGGCAAATGCGCCGCCACGATCAATATCGGCTACTAGGATTGTAGGGGCATTGAGGGTTTTGGCAATCCGCATATTAGCCAGATCGCGATGCTTGATATTAATTTCGGCAGGGTTGCCATCCCCTTCACAAATTAATAGATCAAATTCTTGTCCCAGCCGAGCCAGGCTTTCTTGGACTGCCTGCCAACCACTCTCAAAGTAGGTTTCATGATATTGGGCGGCTGTGGTGTGACCAGCGGGCCGCCCTTTGATAATCACTTGAGAAGTTGTGTTGCTTTGGGGTTTCAGTAGGACTGGGTTCATCTCCGCTTGGGGGGAGACACCTGCTGCCCAGGCCTGGACTGCTTGGGGATATCCAATTTCAGCCCCATTAGGGGTGACGTAGGCATTGGGGGCCATATTTTGTCCCTTGAAGGGAGCCACTCGCCAGCCACGGCGACTGAGCATACGACAAAGTGCTGTAACGAGTAGAGATTTCCCTGCGTGGGAGGTGGTCCCCACTACCATAATGGCCTTCATGCTAGAGCGTCTCCCGGTCCAATTTCATTTTTAATGGTTGAAATATCGAGTTGAAATATCAAGTTGGAATAACGGCTGTTCAATACAAAGTATTGGTAATCGTACGGCGTCAAGCTAGAAATTGTAGATTGGTGTGCATTATGGCATAACCATACCCAAACTCCAGACTTTAAGGATCTTTGTTGTTAACGCTCTAGTGTGTTTACAGTAAGGTCTTAAAATTAACCTGGTTACTTACTGTAGCCAGGTTGGTAGTCTGACCCAACGGTTCTTGGCGTTGAGTACATAATCCGGCAGGCTACCTGTAGAATCCGGACGACCTGTTTCTTCCCATTGTTCAACTAATTGACGACCAATCGGTGTCAGGCGAAAGCTATCGGTCAATCCTTGTCCGTCGACTTCTCGGCGGACGATGCCAACGGACATCAGCCATCCTAAGTGATGATCGACCGCAACGTCTGATAGAGGTTGGCGGGTGTAACCATTGAGCATACCGCGATCGTCACTGATGGCTCTGAGGGAAACGCTTTGGGAGCGCATTGCTGCTAGTAATTTCATATAAAACGGTGCACAGCGAACGGCCCGCTGTGCACGGCAGAGGGTTTTGGCGGGGATGGGTAATGAAGAAGCCGTGGTCATTTGATTAGACAATGAAATAATGGGCATAGTGGATATTGCCAACCTTTTCTAATTATTCTTGTTCATTGCTGTTGTTGCTATCGTCAGTATCCAGGTCATCATCGTCAGCCAATGGATTAATGTTAGTGTGTTCGCCAACTTCGTTGATGGGGAATCGATTGAGCAAGTAAGCGGCTTGGCGGGCGTTGGATTTCACCGTACTAGACAAAAATGGAACGTGGGGAATTTGTGACAGGATATCGAGGGTGCGGCGTAAGATTCGGACTACATCGCCTTCGTCCAGGCTGGTGTTTTGGCACAGTTCATTCCATTCGGTTTCTAGAGCCCACTGTTCGACGAGGGCGACCAGATTCCATTCCAGGGGGACAGGCAAGGTGACCTGGTAACGACGCTGCTGTTGAAACATTTGACGACGAATGGAACGTAACCCTTCCAGGGCTGTTTCGACTGCGGGGGATGTGCGGTAGTGGGTCCAGCTATCAGGACGACTGATTTCGGTGACAATAGCGGCGCAGGCAGTGGCAAACTGATGGGGGGGGAGGGTGTCAAATTCTCCAGACCCTAACGCTAAAGCGAGCCATAGTTCATTTTCACCTCGGATGGCAGCAGCCATTTTGCCAAAGTTGGTCGGCTGATTATTGGTGAGTCCGCCAAAGTTCTCGAGAATAGCCATTAGATTGAGAAATTCTTCCCAGTAGCGGCTTGCGTATTTTACATATTTAGTTTTGCGATCGCTGAGTTCTGCTTGCAGCAGTTGGAGACGCTGCTGTTTTTTTAATAATGATTTGGGTTTGCCAAATTCATTGAGCGGATGGCTGGCTAGTGTTGCTTCAACTGCATGCATGCGGTCTCGCTGCTCCTTGACCTCAGGAGCCAGTTCATCCAGAGTGGGCAGTTGCTGAGGAATGAGTTCAGCAACAGGGCCACTGTTTTCATCTCCAGGAAACTTGTTCCCTGCTTTCATTGTCAGTGCAGTTGGCAGAGTCAGGTCATCGACCGCTGAAAGCCGACCGTACTTTTCATACAGACCAAAAACATCGCGCGGTGTTGCCACCATCCATTGGTTATCAAAGGTGAGACAAGCCAAATAGGGAAATTGTCCCGGTCCCTCCACTTTGGTGACGATAACTGCTGGTAAAGGGTTTGCAACAGGAATATGTTTACCCTTGAGAGATAATATGGTGCCAGGGACTGCAAAGTTAGCCGCTGTGCTCATATCGCTAGCCAGGACATCAGTGGCTTGTTTATCCAAAATTTTGAGCAGACGACGTTCCTCACGGAGACGTTCTCGGAGCTTAGCGTATTCTGCAAGAATGTCTTCGCCAATAGCGGCTAACTGGTCACGAATCAGGGCAATGTTTTTTTCCACATCATCGATGGCTTGTTGCTGAGGCCTGAGATGTAAGGTGGAAAGATATTGGCCAAAACTGCGCTCGATCAGATCGCGAGTTTCTTCCAGGGAGTGGGTTTGTAACAGATTAAGAACCATGCCATAGCTAGGCGTGAACTGGCTTACTAGCGGATCGGGTTTAGCCAGGGCTAGATAGCCTGCTTCCTGCGCTCCTTCAAACGGAGTTTCTACGGTGACTACGTGGCCTTCGTCATCCATGCCGCGACGACCTGCCCGTCCTGCCATCTGCAAAAACTCGGAGGCATGAAGTAGACGGTGACCACTATCAGTACGTTTTGACAAGCTAGAAATTACGGTGGTGCGAGCAGGCATATTAATGCCTGCGGCCAGAGTTTCTGTGGCAAAAACCACCTTAATCAACCCTGCTTGGAAGAGCTCTTCCACCAATCCTTTCCAGGCGGGTAGAAGTCCGGCATGGTGAGCGGCGATACCGTTGTATAGAGGGGCCACTTGTCCGGCACGGGCTGCTTCAGGATTGGCGGCTAGAAATTCATCGATACGCTCTTTGAGTACGAGGGATTCAGTGGGATTGATCAAGGATAGATTGCTAACACTTTGAACGGCCTTGTCACATCCCTTGCGACTAAAAATAAAGAAAATGGATGGCAGCATATCTTTTTGCTGCAGCTGGGAGACGATAAATGCGTTATTGGCTGTGGCTGGTTTTTTCTTTTGACCTTTTTGTCGTCGAGGCGGTTTACGGTGTCTTTTTAGACGGCCATGGAGAGCTGTTTTTTTGTCATTTAACAGCGGAAAGAGCCCTTTCCCCGTTGCAAAATGCATCGTTAAGGGGACGGGACGAAAATCTGAATAGATTAGCTGGCTTGGCCCGTGGGTTTTGGTGATCCAATCAGTCAACTGATCGCCATTAGCGACCGTTGCCGATAGTCCTACGAGTTGAATTTCTGGTGGGCAGTAGATGATGGACTCTTCCCATACGGTGCCACGTTGACGGTCATTCATATAGTGACACTCGTCCAGGACCACTGTTTGTAATCCCTTGACAGCATCTCCCACCTCTCCCATGGTGGTGCCATAGAGCATATTGCGAAAGATCTCCGTGGTCATCACCAGGATCGGCGCGTCACGATTTATGGAGGTGTCACCTGTGAGTAGTCCTACCTTGTTGTTTCCAAAGAGGTGACGAAAGTCCCTCAATTTTTGATTGGACAGGGCTTTAAGGGGGGTGGTGTAAAAAACCCGCTGGTTGGTATGCAGTGCTCGGTGGATAGCATATTCGCCGACTAGCGTTTTCCCAGAGCCAGTAGGCGCACAAACAACCACAGATTTCCCTCGATTGAGTGCATCAATGGCTTCCACTTGAAACGGATCGAGCTTAAACGGAAATAATTCGTCAGGCGTTAAGACCAAAATCCTTGGGGACCTTTGCTGAACAGAGAGCTTGCCCCTTTCATTGTGCCAGAGTAGTGAGGGGTTGGGCGGAATTCAAGGTAAATAAGGTATGGGGAGAGGGCAGATCGACATTAATGGATATGGAATTAATGCAGCTTTGTCCTGGGCAATAAGCTAACAAAAATGTATGTATCCCAACAAAGATGAATCCCTGATGAGGCTCTATAAAACTTTTTGAAAGGATCCTGGGCTTTTACCCTCCCTTAACCTTTGGCATAGGCAATTACTCTACTTTCAAATTAAATCCTTTCTGCGGTCTGGTCTGCGCCTTGGTTAGTGCACTGAGGCAGCTGCAGTAGGATGCCCTGGGGGTACGACTTATTGACAACTTCAATTGATCTTGATCTAAAAAACGACACTATGACACTTAAATACACGTTAGGGGCGGTCGTCCCGGCAATCGTTTTGGCCGGTGCGATGGCTGTTCCTGCCTCTGCTTTTAGTCTTAACCGTTTGGGTGGTGCTCAGGTTGAGGGTGGTGCAGAGATTTCTGCGTTTGATGCCGAAACTGCTAACTTGTTTGTTACTACTGGTGACACTATTGAGATTTTTAATCTCACCACACCTAGTACACCTACATTTGTCAGCTCTATTGATTTAACTAATCCATCTAATATTGGTGGATTTGAAAGTGGTGGTGTGAATAGCGTGGCCTTTAGTAAGGGTATTTTGGCGGCAGCTATTGAAGCTGATACTAAGCAAGACGATGGTATTGTTGCCTTCTTTGATGCTCAGGGAAATTTCCAAATCAAATTTAATGTAGGTGCTCTGCCTGACATGGTCACATTTACGCCTGATGGCAGTAAAGCGCTGGTGGCTAACGAAGGTGAGCCTAACGATGATTACGATGTGGATCCTGAGGGGTCAGTCAGCATTATCGATGTGGCTAACGGCACAGTTAACACCATTGGCTTTGGTGGTGTGGCTATTGACCCTGAAGTCCGTATCTTTGGCCCTGGTGCGACTCCCGAGCAAGATTTGGAACCTGAGTATATTGCAGTTTCTGAAGATGGATCGACTGCTTATGTTTCTATTCAGGAGAATAATGCTCTCGGTATTCTAGATCTCGATACTGAGACCTTTACAGCTGTGAAGAGCCTTGGGTTTAAGGATCACAGCCTTAAGGGTAATGGCTTTGATGCTAGTAATGAAGATGGTGGCATTAATATTCAGACTCATCCGGTGTTGGGTCTGTATCAGCCGGATGCGATCGCAACCTATACCGTTAATGGTGAAACCTATGTAGTTACTGCCAACGAAGGTGATGCTCGAGACTATGATGGGTTCTCTGAAGAAGAGCGCGTTAAGGATCTAATCCTCGATCCAACCGCTTATCCCAATGCAGATGAACTTCAGCAAGACGAAAACCTGGGTCGTCTCAAAACCACAAATACCTTAGGTGATACCGATGGTGATGGTGATGTTGACCAAATCTACAGCTATGGTGCTCGCTCCTTTTCCATTTTCGATGCTGCAGGCAACCTAGTCTTTGACAGCGGTGATGACTTTGAGCAAATCATTGCGGCTGATTTCCCCGAGTTCTTTAACATCAATGATGGTGACCCTGAAGAGTTTGATGACCGCAGTGATGACAAAGGTCCAGAACCCGAAGGGGTCACTATTGGTATGTTCGATGGACGTACCCTAGCCTTTATTGGGTTAGAGCGTTCTGGTGGTGTGATGGTGTACGACATCACTAACCCCACTGCTCCAAGCTTTGTCACCTATGAACCCAGCTTTAGTGAGGATATCAGTCCTGAGGGGTTGGTCTACATTAATCGTGAAGATAGCCCCAACGGTGAGCCTCTACTGGTTGTCAGTAATGAAGAAAGTGCAACTATTTCTGTCTATCAGGCTGTACCGGAACCTGGCACTATGTTAGGTCTGCTGGGTGCTGGTACTGCTCTATTGGGTATCAAACGTAAACGATCTGCCTAGGGCTTAAGAACATGAACGACTAACGACTATCACCTTTGCCGCTTGGGAATTCCTAAGCGGTTTTTTTAGATTCTGACGATGCTAGCTTATCCCTAAGAGGAGGAGCCCCATAAAAAAATGTGCCTGTGCTGTTGAGTATGGAGCACCCACCTGTTGCTAATTATTTACATCAAGGGTAAGTACTGATTTTTATACAAAGACACATATTTACTTACCACTGGTGAATTGTCCCTAGGTTGTACTATAGATTCAATTAAATCTCTGCCTAACTCACATTTTAGAGTTATTTATCTCTTGGGCAGGGCTATTTTCTGGCTGTTGGCCATCTATCCATGTCCCACAAACTCCTATTTATTAGTAACGGCCACGGTGAAGATAACCACTCTTCCCATATTATTCGCAGTCTGCGGGAACTTGCACCAGATTTGGACATTGCTGCTGCCCCCATTGTTGGTCAGGGCCATGCCTATCGCAACATTGATGTGCCCATTATTTCTCCAACGCTAACACTCCCCTCAGGAGGATTTACTTATACCAATCGTCTGCGCTTAATTAACGACATTCGAGCAGGATTGCTCACCTCCACTTGGAAGCAGCTTAGGGCTGTGCAGCATTATGTTCCTCAGTGCGATCTTGTTTTTGCTACGGGTGATGTGGTCGGTCAGTGTTTTGCTTATCTCAGTGGTCGCCCCTTTATCTCCTTTACTTCTCCGCTGTCTGCCATGTACGAGGGCACTCTCAAAATCGATATGGTGCTCAAGGCGGTACTCAAGTCCCCTCGATGCCTAACCCTATTTTCTCGAGATGCTTACACGGCTAAGGACTATCAAAAGCAAGGTTTTACCAAGGCTCAGTTTGGCGGTATCCCTTCCCTTGATCGTTTGAAATCCAAGGGCAAGGATCTGCAGTTGGATGCAAATCGCCCCATGATGTCGCTGCTACCTGGTTCACGCATTCCCGAGGCAATACGTAATTTCAAGTTATTGATGGGGCTAGCTACTGAAATTGCTAGACTCAATCCTGATATACAGTTTCGTGCTGCGCTAGTGCCTGATGTCATGGCCTCTCTAGGGACTGTCGCTGCCGAAGCCGGTTGGCATCACGACGAAGGCAAACTTACCTTCCCTGCTAGTGGTGAGCCCATAGTCAGTGTTCTATGTTTTAGTGATGCCTTTAGCGATATTGTATGCAACACCACTCTTGTCCTTGGTATGGCTGGGCTGGCGGTAGATCAAGCAATGGCTATTGGTAAACCAATTTTGCAAATTCCTGGGGCTGGTCCCCAGTTTACCTATGCTTTTGCCGAGGCCCAAGATCGGCTATTGGGGCTTTCGGTAAAAACGGTGGGTACTGAACCAGCGACACCTGCCATTCTCAAAGAAGCAGCCCAATATGCTGTGGCAACTATCCAGGATGAAGCTTATCTAAAAGCTTGTATTGCCAACGGGCAAGAGCGGTTTGGTCCTTTTGGAGCATCCTATCGCATTGCCAAGGTAGTACTGGACACTTTAGAAAAGCTGGATGCAGGAAAGGCGCTTTAAGGATTCAGGTAGGCTTTTTTAGAGCAGATAGTGAAGAGACGATATGCCGTTGACTCCCCATCAATCTCTAGGGTTTGACAATATTGGCCTATCTTTACAAAGCCCTTGTTTACCCCACTTAACTATGTCTACTATCCCTTTGATTCTTAAATAAAATACCTATGTCCCCAAAACAACGATCAGTTTATTGGCAACTACTGCCATTTCTTCAGCCCCAGTGGCCGCTGTTTGCCTGGTCGTTTGTGTGCATTGTTGGCTATGTTCTGGCCACAGTGATGCTGCCTTACCTGGCAGGTCAGGTGACTTATTTTATTAGCCAGGGACAAGTGCCGCATATTGCCAGATGGTTGGGACTGACTACCCTGGCGTTTCTGATTCAAAATCTCTTTCAGTACGGGGAGAAAGTTTTTTCTATTCGTGCATCGCTAGCAGCGGTCCTAGAACTCAGAAAAAAAGTCTATGCTCACTTGCATAAGCTTAGTATCGATTATTTTGCCTCTGCTAAGACAGGAGATCTCTCCTATCGTCTGACTGAAGATATCGATCGTATTGGTGAAGTGATTTATAAGATGTCGCAGCAGTTTATCTCCTGCGTGTTTCAGCTTATCGCTATTCCCATCTATATGTTTTATCTCAACTGGCCTCTGACGCTGGCAGGATTTTTGATTGCTCCACTAATGGCATGGCTGATTGGTAGTTTTGGGAATCGGATGTTGTCGTTGTCTCGCCGTAGTCAGAATGAGATCTCTAATCTCTCTTCGTTGTTGACTGAGGTTCTGAGTAACATTCGTGTAGTAAAGGCATTTGCGGCAGATGAGTATGAGGTCGGTCGCTTTAGTGAGGTGGCCGATGAAAATCGCATGGCCAAATATCGAACAGAGCATCTGACTGCTATTCAATACCCTGTGGTGGGTTTTTTAGAAGCCGTGGGGATTATGTTTTTGTTTTTGCTAGGGGGATGGCAAATTGCCTTAGGAAGACTGCAACCCCAGGAGTTTGTGAGCTTTTTGGTGGCAGTGGCATTATTAATCGATCCAATTAATCTTGTTACTCAGCATTACAATGCGTTTAAGCAAACCGAAGCCTCTGCTGAGCGTGTATTCGAGCTATTTGCGGAGGAGCCAACGCTACAGGACCGATCAGATACGAAGGTGCTCCCTCCCATTACTGGCAAGGTAGAGTATCGTGATATCAGTTTTACCTACGCCTCTGGTAAGCCTGTATTCCAGGACCTCTCCTTATTTGTAGAACCAGGTGATGTTATCGCTTTAGTGGGGCCATCGGGAGCTGGTAAAACCACATTGGTTAATCTGTTGGCAAGATTTTATGATCCTCAAATAGGAGAAATTTTGGTCGATGGTACGGATATACGAGATGTCACCTTGCGTAGTTTACGTCGCCAAATTGGTATTGTCCCCCAGGAGACAACATTGTTCTCGGGGACAATTGCTCAAAATATTGCCTATGGGCAGACTGATTTCGACTATGAGGCGGTGGAATCGGCCGCACGAGTGGCCAATGCCCATGATTTTATTCGGCAGTTTTCTCAGGGGTATCATACTTGGGTGGGAGAGCGGGGCGTGAACTTGTCCGGGGGGCAACGTCAGAGAATTGCCATTGCCCGCGCAATTTTGTTGAACCCGCGCATTTTGATTTTGGACGAAGCGACATCGGCATTGGATTCTGAGTCGGAGGCTTTAGTTCAAGAGGCATTGGAACGAGCGATGGAAAGTCGAACAGTATTTGTCATTGCCCACCGACTTAGTACAGTTCGTAAAGCAGATCGCATTTTGTTTCTCGAAAATGGCCGGATTGCTGAATCAGGAACTCATTTTGAGCTGTTAGAACAACAGGGACGGTATGAGCAATTTTATGCGCAGCAATTTAAGGCGTAAGGCAAGTTGACCCTGAAAGGCATTATTTTTGATGTGTTGCAGTTTCATTTTCTACATTGGCTAGTTGATATCGCACCATTTCAATCACCTTGATCGGATCGACAGGCTTAGCCATAAAGTCTGTAGCACCTGCTGCTTTGGCCCGCATCCGATCCACCAGCCCATCATTGCCCGTTAGGATCACAATAGGTGTTTTGCGGAAGGTCTTGACTCGACGAATTTGTTTACAAATTTCGTAGCCATTGGCCACGGGCATAATCAAATCCAGAAAAATCATGTCAGGCTTATGGCGGATGACTTGTGCTAACGCCTGGATCGAGTCTTGAATGCTAGTGCAGCGATATCCGGCTGGGCGTAGAGCTTCTTCTATCAGGTAGCCTACTTGAGGGCTGTCGTCGATACAAAAGATCAGGGGTAATTTCTTAGCAACTTGGAGGGGGACTTTTTGTGATATGGAGGCATAAGGACTGAGCAGGTCGTCAATGGGATTTAGGGTGACGATACCTCGTTCCACATATCCTGCCAACATACTTGCTAATGAAGGTATATCTCGCCCTGTAATATGACTTAGCTCTCGTAGTGAACGATTCCCTTGAAGTAATCGTTTCAAAATTTGATAAGTGCGTGGCTGGGTGCACTGTTTGAGCCGTTGATTGTCAATGATGATGGGAGACAGATTTGGAGAGATGGTGCCCAGTTCTGTCTGTTGCCATGACTCTAGCTCCGTTTTGACGTTATAAAACAAGGCCGTACTACTAAGAATGGCCATTGGCTGGGTTAATCGTGATTGACGATCCGTTGTGTGAGCAACTTGGGTAAGATCGCCCACTGCTTGGCAAATATCGAAGAGAACTTCGGAGAGTGTGGCCTGGATGATTGCGATCGCAATCTCCCGATGCAGTTGCTGTCGGCGCAGTAACACTGACAAAGCCACATATTCCCAATGGTCAAAAACGTCTGTTTCTCGCAGTCTTACATCACTAGGTTGTAAATCTGGACAATGGGTCTTTAGCAGGCGCTGCCATCTGCGAAAGCGATGCTGACCACCCCCAGCCCATAGCAGACGTCCTACCCGAAAATCAAGCCACCATTGTTCTCCGGTCAATGTTTGTAAATGGATATATCCATTAGTCTGGGCCTGAATAATTGCCTTGACAGTTTTAATCAGTGTAGCTACTGAAAAACCGTTTTCTAACGGCAGCATAGTAAGTACAGACTCAGTCATATTTTTAATGTCCGGCTATGGTTTTACCGGCAAAAACAATCGAAAAACCCATAACCCAACTGCAAATTTTAGCTCCCAGAAAAAATAAATACATCTATGACCATGGGGAGATTTGCATACTCCATTACCATTTATAAATATGGCAAATTAGAGATGCCCTCTAAAGGATGGAGCGCTATAAGCAGATTTGGATTGTTACCAAGGCAACATAGCTTTTCCCAGATAAGGTGCCAATGGCTAAAAGTCTATGGTTGCCCACTTAAGTTGCCCGCGCATCAAGATGTGATAACGGCTACCTGATAAAAGCACTCCATTCTATTCAGTGATGATGGTTAAAAAGTCATTAATGAATATGGAAGTTTAAGAAATAATGATCAGAAAAATGGAGCTATTACTATTTGATTGTTTGCTCTTTTTGACTGCGTTGTTCTCAAGAGAGCCCCTCTAACAGAGCAACGAAATAATATATAGGTAAGATAGGGGGAGCGAGAAAAGATTATTTGCTGTTCCTAAGCAACCAAAGAAAGTATAAATTCTTAGTAAGGTATTAGCTATATCTATTAGTATTATTATGCTGAAATCTTATTGCCTCTAATACGAACTAATACGAAATAGAATTGTCATCCAAATCACCTAATCATTCTGCATAGATTTATTTTTTCCTAACCATTATCCTTGAAGTGGTTTTCCCTAAAGTACAAATGTTCTGATTTTTAACTGTTACAGAGTTGGTGCAAAACGGCTGTTATTAAGGGATGTCATTTATCTTTATGTTTCATCTGTTGGTTATGTCAGGTTGAGCGCATTGCTGATATTTAAACTTTCGACATATGGACTTTCAAGAACGTATTTCTCAGCAACGAGTACAGCATATTGTCGATAGCTATCGGTTAGATGGTGACGACGATAAATTTGCGGCTTGTTTGTCCCAGCTATTGGATGTCTATCCCCAATCATTGATAGAACTTGCCTTAACTGAATCTATTGTTAAAGGATGGTCAGAGGTGCCTATGCAGAGGGGAATGCCTTTTCTGCAGGGTGTGCATGAAAGATTGCGTCTATGGCAGTCGGATTCAGAATGCTCCAGTCAGGCTAAGACTGAATTGAGTACTCTCAATTCTACGTGTGTGAGTACTACGTCTTTAGGCGTGAAAGCTGCCAATTCACGTTCTCTAACGTTTGATTCTATTACCACGCTATTAACACCTGGACAGTTTGAGCAAATTACAGGTTTGGATGCGAGTTTAGTTTTTGATGACCAGGGTAGTGTGCTCGTAACTAATCCTATGAGCGCGAAAAAAGCGATCGAGCCACAGTAGTGATGCCGATGATGTTATAGCCTGCTTTTACCAAGGGAATGGTGGCTGCATGAGCAGTGGCACCTGTAGTGTAGATATCGTCAATGATCAGAATGGGTTTCAGGGTGGTGGGTAAAGCTGTGCCGAGTTGAAATGCATTAGCGAGATTTTTTTGTCTGTCCTGAGCATCTAGGGTATACATGGCAGAGGTTGCTTTGGTTCGAATTAAGCCATGTTCTGCTAGGGCTAATCCAGTGACTCGACAAAAACCTTTGGCTATCAGAGCTGCTTGATTGTAACCTCGTTGCTGCAGTTTTTGATTATGCAGTGGAATTGGAATAACCACAGGCTGTGGATGATATGTCTTGTGGTATCCGTTACGAAGCCAATATTGGCCCAGTTGAAAGCCTAACCAATTCCCAAGTTCGTCCTGATTTCCATATTTCAGCAAAGCTAATGTTTGCTTGAGTAACCCACGGTATTGTCCCCATGCAAATACAGGTAGCGCCGTGTTGTTGGGCAATGCTAATGTGCCAGCTGCTCCAAGCGTATTACCCTGAGTGGAGCCTGACCACGAGTAACCTAAAATTTGTCGATGACAGTCGGTGCACAATATTTCTGATGCTGAACGCTGACAGATTGGGCAAGGAGGTGTCAGAAAAAAGTGGATGAGCTGCCGTAGAGTGCTAGATAAGGACATCTGTAGGTAGCGAATGTGAGTCCTAGTTTTTTATGAAAAAGATTTTTTCTGACGTACTTCGACATTGGTAACGCGGCCGTCGGGATATACTAACGCCATTGTATTATCTTGGCTTGCTTGGGTATCAGCAGCAGACTGACTGTTAACGTTATCTTGGCCATGATTGTTTTGACTAACAAGAGTCTTCGCAGATTTCATATGAGTGCCTTGCAGTAAGCATATGTTTAATTGTTCATCAGACTGAACGAGTACCGTTAGGGTGAAACCATGGATGTTAGATACTTTGTTCTGAGAAAAAAAAGTAAAGGCCCTAATGCCTTGACATAAAGGCTTTTGAGGTCATATTGATATTGCTTGATTTGATCCTAATGGCTAGGTGTGAAGTTTAGAAAGTCAAGAATTTTAAGCTTACTCAAAGATTCGACGTCTTTAACTCATGACAACTTCAAAAAGCTTTATATACATCCGCCAGACATCTGATTGGCCTACGCAAATTGTCATAGACCTATTTGAGTTTTTACTTTGAATGATCTCACCCATAGGCCGGTTAAGATCACGTACAATCAACACTGTTTGACCTAATCCAGTACAGTCGAGAGAGGATAGACCCTTGAAAACACGTGTGATCGTTGTTCGGCACGGTGAAAGTACATTTAATGTGAAACGTATTATTCAAGGGCATCATGATGAGTCACTTTTGACTGAAAAAGGTGAAGATCAGGCTCGTCAGGTAGGCCAGTTTATAAAAGGTATTTCCATTGATGCAGTTTATTGCAGTCCTCTCAAGCGGGCGGCTCGAACGGCAGCGCTGATTACTGAGGTTATTGGTGGTATTTCGCCTCAATCAACTGATTTGCTCAAGGAGATTAGTCTGCCTTTGTGGGAGGCCATGTCGTTTACTGATGTTGAGGCTCAGTATCCTGAAGAATATAAGGCATGGCGGCACGATCCAAAGGCACTTAAAATGTCTGTGCCCCAAGCTGACGGATCGACCCAGGCGTTTTATCCGGTGCGGGCAATATGGCAACAGGCGGCAGACTTTTGGCGGCAGTTGCTCGCTCAGCATCAGGGACAAACTTTGTTGGTGGTAGCCCACAGTGCAATTAATCGAGCCTTGGTGGGCACAGCTATTGGTCTGGGGCCTGAGTCCCTTAATCGTCTGTATCAGGCAAACTGTGGTATTAGTGTTCTAAATTTTCCAGGGGGTTGGGGAGAGGGGGTTCAAGCGCGTGCGCAGCTAGAATCAATGAACTCTACGAGTCATGTAGGCTCTGCAGTACCTGCCTTGCGTAGCGGTTTTAAAGGACCGCGATTGTTGTTGGTACGTCACGGAGAAACCGAGTGGAACCGTGAATCGCGCTTCCAAGGCCAGATTGATATTCCTTTGAATGATAATGGGCGCGCCCAGGCATCTCAGGCGGGAGCATTCCTAAAAGGGATTCCTATTGATGGAGCAGTCTCCAGCTCGATGATGCGACCTAAGGAAACCGCTGAGATCATTTTGAATCAGCATTCTGATGTGTCCTTGGCCGTAACCAAAGGTCTATGGGAAATCAGCCATGGCCAATGGGAAGGCAAGTTTGAACATGAAATTGAGGCCGGTTTTCCTGGCATGTTGGCAGCTTGGCAAACAAAGCCTGAAACGGTACAGATGCCGGATGGTGAAAATTTGCAGGATGTTTGGGACCGGGCGGTTAAGGCTTGGCATGAGATTGTGGCCCAGTACAGTCAGCAAGAAACACCTAAAACCGTACTTGTGGTGGCCCATGATGCTATTAATAAGGCGATTTTGTGCTATGTCACTGGCTTGGGGCCAGAGGCTTTCTGGCAGTTTAAGCAGGGTAATGGCGCGGTTAGTGTGATTGATTATCCAGAGGGGGTGGATAGTGAACCAATGCTGAGTGCGGCTAATATTACGGCCCACTTATCGGGCAGCCTGTTTGATATGACTGCAGCAGGTGCGCTGTAAGTCAACGATTGAGAATTCCTGAAAATCGTGGCCTGAAAATCATGGATAGTTGGATACGAGGGGTGCGCATACTAGATCCGCTATATCAGGGGGATCATCTGAAGGATGTACTCATACGAGATGGTTTTATTCAGGCGATAGAGCCATTTCTTGATCTGTCTGGGGATGATATTCCAGAGATTGATGGTCAGGGCTGTTTATTGGGGCCTGGTTTGGTTGACCTTTATAGTCAGACCGGTGAGCCAGGGCATGAATCCCGAGAAACTCTAGAGCAGTTGCAACAGGCAGCTGCCCGAGGTGGATTTACTCGCGTTGGAGTTTTGCCGAATACTATCCCTGCCGTTGATAGTCCGGCCCAGGTGGTGCAGCGGTTGGCCAGTAATGATCCAGGCAAGCCCCAAGTGATCCCTTGGGGGGCGATTACTCAGGGCACCCAAGGTGAACGGCTAACGAATTTGCTGGAACTAAGTATGACTGGGGTTGTGGGATTGTCCGATGGTCAATCCCTCGGTAACGGGCGAATGGTACAGCGGTTGTTGGAATATGCGCAGTCGCTGTCTTTACCTTTAGGCTTATGGCCATGTGATCTCGCTCAAATGGGTATTTGCCGTGACGGTGCAGATGCTATTCGTCTAGGTCTATTGCCCTTACCGATGACGTCTGAAACAAGACCGTTAACTGCCCTTCTAGAAGAAGTGGCTCTTAGTTTACGCCCGGTGCATCTCATGAGGATTTCCACTGCTCGTAGTGTTGAGTTGATTCGGGATGCTAAAGACCGGGGGCTGCCAATTACTGCCAGTGTGACTTGGTTACATTTGCTGTTTAGTACGGCTGATTTGGATAGCTATGCGCCTAGTTTACGTTTAGCTCCTCCTTTGGGTACGCCTGAAGACCGCGAAGCACTGATTGCCGGGTTGGAAGATGGGACGTTGGATGCGATCGCAGTCGATCACTGTGCCCATACCTATGAAGAAAAAGCTGTGCCATTTAGTATTGCTCCTCCGGGGGCGATTGGCTTACAGCTAGCATTGCCTGCCCTTTGGCGGGCCTTTGTCACCACTAACCGATGGACTGCCTTGCAGTTATGGAGTTATCTTAGTTTGCATCCTGCTCGGTGCTTAGGCCTTGAAACAGCAGCCATAGAAGTGGGTGCCCCTGCCAATTTAGTACTCTTTGACCCAAACTACGAGTGGTTAGCGACATCAGAGACCCTGGGCTGTGATGCCATCAATACACCCTATAGTCAGCAAACTATCTACGGTCATGCCAAGCATATTTGGATCTAGATATGCGATTTTGTTGCCCTCTAATCCCGTTTGAGTAACCCGATCCGATTTGGAGGCCAAAACCTCACAACGGCCTTACCGATAATTTGATCTTCTGGCAAAAACGGTCGCGGCCAGGCATGGCTATCAACACTGTTATTACGATTGTCGCCAAAGACGAGGTAATTTCCTTCGGGTACCGTTGTGGGCCCCCATGGATAGTTAGGAGGGGATTTGATGTACTTCTCATCAATGGGTTCATCGTTGATCAGTACTTTTCCATTTGCAACTTCCACTGTATCCCCAGGTAAACCAATGACCCGTTTAATAAAGGCGTTGCGTGGCTTCCCTGCCGGAGTTATTTCCTCAGGAGGCCAAAAAACTACAATATCTCCACGTTTGGGGACAGTAAGGTGATAGCTGATTTTTTCGACTACCAGTCGATCGTTTACCTGCAGAGTGGGTTCCATAGACCCCGTTGGAATGTAGCGAGCTTCGGCCACAAACTGACGAATACCCAGAGCAAGCACGACGCTAAGACCAATCGTTTGCAGACTTTCAATCCAAATGTTCGTATCTTTTGAGTCTTTTGAGGTTTGGTTTTGATCAGCCACGGCAATTGATCCCAGTTAGATAGGAGCACCCTAGTACATTTTATTAATCTAAACCACCAACACGAGTGGGGGGCCAAAACCGGACAATGGCCTTGCCGATAATCTGATCCTCGGGCACAAAGGGTTTAGAAATATCCCATGCATGACTGTCGTAGCTGGCATTGCGGTTGTCGCCGAGCACAAAATAGTTACCTGCTGGAATGGTTAGCGGATCCTGCTCATAGGTAGGCGGAGACTGAATATAGCTTTCATCCTGGGCCTCACCATTGACTAGAACAATGCCTTCAGTGACTTCTACGGTATCGCCCGGCAGTCCCACAATTCGCTTAATAAATGCATCCTTCTTTTGTCCGGCAGGCACAATTTCTGACGGGGGCCAAAAAACAACGATATCGCCTCTCTGGGGTTCTTGAAAGCGATAACTGAGTTTTTCGATAACCAAGCGATCATTAATCTGCAAGGTGGGCTTCATGGACTCGGAGGGAATATAGCGTGCTTCGGCTACAAATTGACGAATACCTAGAGCAAGTGCAATGCTAAGGCCGATAGTTTGGAGACCTTCGATCCAGGGATTTTGTTGTTTTTGAGACACAGTTGACGAC
Organism: Leptothoe spongobia TAU-MAC 1115; assembly: GCF_018739885.1. Classification (GTDB taxonomy): domain Bacteria; phylum Cyanobacteriota; class Cyanobacteriia; order Phormidesmidales; family Phormidesmidaceae; genus Leptothoe; species Leptothoe spongobia. The sequence continues at coordinate 41,416 of NZ_JADOES010000028.1, forward strand.
TAGAAACGATGGGATTGGGTTAATGACAAGCGTAACTTGTGATGAGTCGTGGGTTCTCCAGAACAAACTCAATCTTTAGTTTAGATTAGCTATCGAATAAATCTATGTACTGTTGTCAAGGGTGACCTGGCAGGATCATAGTAAACTTATGGCCGAAATGGCCAGGGGACAGGTTTTATAGCCTGCGCTTTATGGTGATTGGAGTCGGACTGACATTGTTGACGGAAACCATAGGTTGAGGGACTATGCTGGCCCCTTTTAACTTCAGTCATTGGTCGGGTTATGTTTGACCATAGTTCAGGTGAAAGGGCAAGTGGGAGGGGAGAGCCTTAGCCTTTCATCATGGGCTTGAGTTAGGCAATTCTAGGAGCTTGAATTTTAGTTTGACTGGGACGTTTGAGCCATATCCCCCTGATTCCAACTGCTTCAGCTCCTTTGACATCATCTTTGCGACTATCGCCTACATGCCATGCTTCTTGAGGTCTGCAACCATGCTTTTCCAAAGCGGTGGTAAATATCAGGGGGGCAGGCTTGGCTGCACCTGCTTCAGTGGAGATGGTAATGCTCTCAAAGTATTGTTTGAGGTTGAGGGCCTCTAAAACTGCATATATGCGGGAGTCAAAGTTGGAAATGATGCCGAGGGAAATGTCCATGGTTTGCCAACGCTGTAGTGAACTCAGCGTATCGTCATAGACTATCCAAGGTTCAGCAGTGGCAAAGTATTGATAGACCCCTTCAAAGAATCCCTCAAAGTCCGAAAACTCCTGAAAGATACCGGCTCGTTGGAATGTATCTTTGGCAATGGCCAACCACCATAGATATTCACGGTGTGGGATTTCAACGTTAGACACATCAGGGAATGCCATGGCATTGGCTGCAGCAAAGCTTCGGTAAAATGCTTGATCGAGCTGCTTTGCTGAGGCACCTACCCCTGCTTGATTAGACAGAGTTTGATATACCTCACCGACGCTACCCTTGACACCAAAGAGAGTGCCGACGGCGTCGAGGAAGATGACTTTGGGCTTAGACATGGGCAAGTGGCAATAGTGAAAATTAAACCAGTCTTTATGACACTGACAATAGCTCTCTCAGAGGCTGACTAATCCAATTTAGGCCCACTCGTAGCTGATGTTCAAAGGTGGGCATGCGGTATAGATAGGTTAGTCGTCGAACGATGTGGGCAGTAGTGCCGTCTAATTTGAGTCCTAGACCTGTGAGTGTGGCAGTGTCATTGCCTAGGGTCATCATTTCTCCCAGATGCTGATATCTGAAGGGAAGGGGGGGCCTTCCTGTGAGGGATGCCCAGATATTCCAGGCAGTGTAGTCGGCTTGCTGAAGTGCAGCCTGAGCAGTAGTGGGTACGGTATTGTCATCGGCATCTTTGCCATCGGCTAGATCCCCAAGGGCAAAGATATGGTCTTGGTCTTGCAGCTGTAGAGTAGGTTGAATTTTGAGTTGCTGACGCTCGTTTTTTTCGAAGGGCAGGCTCATGATTAGAGGATTGACCCGGTTGCCGACAGTCCAGAGCACGAGATCTACAGGTAGAACATCAGTTTGATCTTTGTATCGTAGTGAAATGGTATCGACGCCGACTTCGGTCACGGTAGTTTCGTAGTCGATCCAGATGCCTTTATCTGTGAGGGCATCTTGGGCCGCTTTTTGGTTAAACTCTGGTGAATTTTGCAGGATAGCGGTGCCGCGTTCAACAATCCGCAACCGACCTCGCTCACCCAGACGTTCAGCGATTTTACAGACGAGTTCTACGCCACTATAGCCACCGCCGACGACCGCTACCCGAATTTTATCGGTGTCGGAGCTTTCGATCTCCCGGAGGCGTTCTTTGAGGGCATAGGTATCCTTGAGGGTGCGAAATGCGATCGCATGTTCTTGTACCCCCGGTGCCATATCCATCGGTGTTTCACCCCCGAGAGCTAGCACTAGCCGATCGTAAGGCAGTACAGCAGCATCCTCTAAAAAGACTGAATTAGCGGTTGTATCAATACCCGTCACCCCACTCTGATGAAACTTAATACCGGTGCCTGCTAATAGCTCAGCGTAGGGTGGTGCAATTTCCCAGGTTTGTAACTCGTCGGTTACCAGCTCATATAGCAATGGTGCGAATAAGAAGCGATCTCGCTGATCGACCAAAGTAATCTCTGGTTTGGCTGTCTTATCCCAAGGTAGTTTGCTCAGGGCAAGAGCCGTATACAGGCCGCCGAAGCCGCCACCCAAAATTACAACACGCTGCTGGTTTAATACTGCCATTGAGTCGTCGCTGATAAGGAGGGTTACCGGTTTTAGGATAGCGTGGTTGTTGGCGTAGGGGTTAAGCCGCCGCTGCCCGATAATCTCCTCGTTGTGTTGGCGTTGCAAACAGATTGCGGAAACTGGCCTGCCGTGTATCTGCAGGTTCAGGTGCATCTTCCCAAAGACTTTCGTAAAAGAAGAATGTCATCCCTAAGCCAGCAGATCGAGCTGCTCGAACTTTTGATTCGATAAAACTCATCCGCACAGGGGTATTCCGTAGTCCAGTTAAGATGCCTGCTGCAGTAGGGATTTTTTGCTGGGTTTCCCGGATGGATGACGTATAGAGCTGGTGACGAAAATCGTTCAGGTTGTTTCGATAGATTTGGACGATCAGTTCGTCGACCCAGCCTTGACGCACCCAAGTTAGCCAATCTTGCAATTGTCCTTTGTAGGCAAAATCATAGGGATTGGGGGCTACTGAGAAAATAATGTCTCGGCGTCGAGCTTTCAGATCCGCATTTAGAGTTTTGACAAAGGCAGTTAGTTTGTCGGCGCGCCACTTGACCCAGGACGGATTATGGGGATCATTGGGGACATCTTTACCAGTTTCTTCTCTATATAGGGCGCGGGTATAGCTATCGTAGCCAAACTCCACTGGCAAGATAAAGTGATCATCAAACTGAATACCGTCAACATCGTAACGGCTGATCAGCTCCAAGATCATGTGGGTAATAAACTGCTGTACCTCTGGCTTGTAGGGATTGAGCCAGACCATATCGCCACCGTCTCTACGGGTGTCTATGCGGCTACCATTACGCTTTTCAGTCAGCCAACTACTATGGACAGTTGCTAGCTCAGAGGTGGCCGGTGCCATAAAGCCAAACTCAAACCAGGGAATGACGGACATCCCTTGGCTATGAGCCTTAGTGGTTAGCTCTGTCAGAATGTCGTAATCTTGGATGCCACGACGTACAAAGTGTTGAATATTAGCTCGCTTAGCTGTCCCGCTATCGAAGAAGGCATAGCCTCCATTCCAAACCACTGGATATAAGGTATTGAAGTTCAGCTCGGCCAGTTGGTCAATGGCACTATGGAGCTTGGGCTGATCTATGAGTACATCAGTATCGTTTGTGGTGAGCCATACTCCACGAATCTCTTGGGCTGGTGTGGTTCGGGTCATCGCTATTGCCGGATTGATGGTATGTAGCGCAATCGCTGCCAATAAGGAAAATCCAAAGAGCAGAATTGATAGTGGCTTCCAGCGCCAGTTAGTTGAGTTCATAGCGTTCACAAGCGGTGTTCGAGGAAGATGAGGTTTAGCTGTTTTAGAGAGCAGCTGCTAAATAGGGATATAGCCGATGTGCAATTAGTTATTCATGGATTCACAGCCTGTTTCAGAACAGACAATCGTTCGGCGGTAGGAAATTCATGAATACAAAAGTTCAAGGTTCGAGATAACTAGAAAATTAACCTGTTACATAATATTACGATGTTGGGGATCACCTTTGGGAGCTTAGTTTAGCGACGGCAAGCTATAGAAGCGTTAGAAATCGATAAGCTTTGCCTTGGCCCTTGATAAGCCTCTGCTAGATATTTGTCAGTTTTTCCCAACCACCAATCCTGCTCGTATCTTTAGTCCGTAAAAAGAACTCGATCCTAAATATAACAATGAGGATTACGCCCTTTGTGATGTTCCGATTATGGTTTTATTTGCTTTGTCCAAACCCGTGGTATCAACTTAATGCGGGACGTTTTCTGGAAGATGGTGGTTGGTAGTTAGTCGTTAAACTCCAGTTAGGGACTAACTACCAACCACGAACTACTAACTTCCTTACCTGATCAGAATTTCCCGGCTTACGCGGATACCCCAAACCCGAGCTGTCGAATCAGTGGATGTTCTTTCACCATCGGTAACACTTCCTGAAACCATAATCGGGCCATCTCTTCTTTCCCTTGCAACATCAACAACCGACTCCGTGTCAGCATCAAACTTACCAAACTATCCTCGGTCAACTGCGGCTGCCGTAATAACCCATCCAAAATAGTCTCAGCCGCCGCCAAATTCTCCTCTTGTAAATAAAGTTGAGCCATCGCTACTCGGCTATCCACATCTTCAGGATGCTCATCAATAATCCGCTGCGTCAGCTGACGAGACTCCACCAACTGCCCCTGATGTGTATATGCCAATGCCAAATTATTCAACAACACAGCATTATCTGGTTCTAATATCAATGCCTGTTTCAAATACTCCTCAGCTGTTTCCGCTGCTTTAGGAGATTCTAAAGCAATTTTCTTCATCGCTTTATCCAACAGCTCATTTACCTCAGGAGACTCCACCGCTGGTGGTTCTGGCACAATTTCATAACTCGCTAATGGTGGATTGTCACACCATTCACCGTTGAACCACAGCTTTGTTGTCTTTAACTTCTGTTGACCCAATAAATAAGCCGCCATATGATAGCGCTGAGAATCACTGCCGTAAGTACCAGCCACAAACTCATTTACAGCTGCAATATGAGTCTCATGCGGACAACTCTTCGCAATTATCATCGCCAGCATCCGTGCTCTGGGACTGCCCCGCTTTAACCACACTGATACCATCTCACTCACAAACGGATAGTCGGCCAACAGCTTATCCACCGCCGCTACTAGCGCAGGCTGTGGTTCCCTCTCCGGAGTCATTGCCAGAGCCACCTGCCGTAGATCTTGATATGCACCATTCTCCACCCAGCTATTGAGCTCAAACGCCCATGGCCCTTCCTTAAAGGTAGACGTCATATCAAAATTATCTAAATTTTCCTTAGCGACCTCCATGTCCGGGTGTAGTTCTAGGGCGATATTCCACTGTTTTCTGGCTGTGACTGGTTCCCCTTGGTGTACTAAGGCAACCGCTGCTAAGTGATGAAAGAGACCTGACACCAAGGGACGATCATCCTTGGTTGGATCTGGTGGTACTGTTGTCAGCAGGTCTACAATAGCTCCCATATCATCTAAATATGCCAGGGCCTCGGCCTTGCGGGTTAAGTCATCTAGGTCAGTACTAGAGTTAGCTATTAACTGTGATTTGTGGGCCTCGGCCTCGGCAAAATTACCCCGCAAGCAAAGAAACCGTATCAGATTTGCTCGTAGGAGAACACTGTCCGAGTGCTTTTTTAAAGTGGTTTGAAGTAGGGAGACTGCATCCCCATATTGATCATTGGCCATATAGGCTAAAGCCAAACTGTTATAACCAGCAACAAAGTCAGGACGCAGCTCAATGAGCAACTGTGCTGTCTCTATAGCCTTTGCCGATCGACTGGTCTCCGTATAGGCTCGCGTCTGTTCATAGAGAATTCCCACCTCCCAATCATCCGGGTGACGTAGCCCCATGGATCCCAACACGTCTGACAAATTGGGCTCAATCATGTCTAAATGTTCTCTGCCCTCAATACTGCCGACATGGTCGGGCCAACGTTCAATGGCATGGCGATATTGTTTTACAGCCAATAGCGGATAGTAGTTGAGCACATAGGCATATCCCAGCAAAAAATTAACCCTGGCATCGTTGGGTTTAATGGCCAAAAAATCTTCGCAGGTGGCCTGATACTGTAACAGCAGCCCCAGCTTGTAATACACTTCTAACAAATGGGCTAATACATCTAAGTTCTTAGGGTGAGAAACTTTCAGCTGAGTGAGAAGAGAATTTGCCTCTGACCATTGCTCTCGGCGCAGCAATGCTTCAGCATGGGCAAGCTCCGTGGTTAACGACTGACTACCAAAACCAAGGCTGGGATTAACTGGTTTCTTTTTCTTCTTCGTTTTCTTTGCCATAGGACTCATCAGTAGATTTATCAACCTTAGAGGCCAGTGCTGACCCAAGCTCTAAAGATTTAGGAAACATTTAGCAAGTGATGACTGATGTATAAGTAGAAAAGGTTGTTTCTGTGTGCCAATGTCTACGTTAACTTGGTCCGGTCGCCATATTGCTAAAGACCTCCTCCGTCAGCGGGTGTGGTCTACCCTCAAGCACCATAATGCTGTATCTCGTGATCCAGTGGGGCATATTCCTGATTTTATTGGTGCTGATGTTGCAGCGAATTGTCTGGCCAAGACTGAAATATGGCAACAGGCTCAGGTGATTAAATGTAATCCTGATTCCCCTCATACAGCTGTACGTTTGCGAGCCTTGGCTGATGGCAAGATTCTTTATATGGCGGTGCCTAGACTCTCTTGTGAAAAATGTTTTGTTGAGTTAAAGGCTGCGGACCTTGAGGCAAAAGCTGTGATGCTACGAGAGGCTGCTTCTATGCGTGGAGCCATGGTCCATGGACGACTGGTGGCTTTTGAAGAAATGCAGGCTATTGACTTGGTCGTCGTTGGTTGTGTGGCTGTGGCTGCCAACGGTGGTCGCATGGGCAAAGGAGCAGGCTTTGCCGATTTAGAGCTGGCGATGCTCCGAGAATGTGAGCTAATTTCTGAAACTACGCCGATTGTTACGACTGTTCATGACTTGCAAGTCGTTCCTGCATCAGAGTTACCCATGCAGGACCATGATTGGGGCTTGGATTTGGTGGTGACGCCAACCCGGTGTTTGGTGACTGACAATATCCATTCCAAACCTACTGGGCTTGATTGGGATAGGATCCAACCAGATCAAACTACCAATATTCCAATTCTTGGAGCTTGGACAAAACAACGTATTTAAAGAGCGTAGTTTGGCGAGCATCGTCTACTCAACCTCCGTATTTCTCCGTTCTCCTTTCTTCTACTATTTCCCATGGCGCTTCCTCCTAGCCTACTCATTCGTACTGCTAAAACCATTTGGACGCTTCTATGGCGGACTATGATGTCCCAGATGGCTCCTAGCGACCAGGGAGGGGCTTATCAGAGACCGAAAAGTGTATTTTGCGATCGCATCCCCTCCGAAAAATTTCCTGCAAGCACTCAACGTTATCGGTTGATTGTTGGCATGGGATGTCCCTGGGCCCATCGCACCCTGATTGTTCGTGCTATTAAAGGTTTAGATTCAGCTATTGCGATTACTGTTGTTTCCCCGTCGGGTGATGAAGGCTGTTGGATCTTTGATCAACCTTCCAAACAGGACTCCCTCGACTGTCGTACCATGCCTCAGTTTTATGCCAAGGCTCAGCTTGGATATCAGGGTCGAGCTACAGTCCCTGTCCTTTGGGATAGCCAGACAAATACTATTGTCAATAATGAGAGTTCTGAAATTATTGAGATTTTGAACGCAGCCTTTAATAACTGGGCCACTCAACCTAACCTTGAACTTTATCCTGTTGAGCTACGTTCCGACATTGACCAATGGAATAAGCGAATCTATAGTGCCGTAAATAACGGCGTCTATCGCTGTGGGTTTGCCCAAACCCAAGCCGCCTATGAAGCTGCTTGCAACGATTTATTTGAGACCTTAGACGTCATTGATACTACTCTAGCAACCTCTCGCTATTTGTGTGGTAGTTCAATAACTCTGGCAGATATACGCTTATTTACCACCTTGATTCGTTTTGATGTAGCCTACTATGGCCTCTTTAAATGTAATCGCCGCCGGATCTCCGAATACGAACATCTCAGCGGCTATTTACGAGATATTTATCAGCTTCCTGGGGTAGCCAAAACCTGTGATGTTGATGCCATTAAGCGAGACTATTTTGGCAATTTATTTCCCCTCAACCCAGGTGGCATCATTCCTCTAGGACCAGACTTAGAAAGTATGACAGTCCCCCATAGACGAGGAACTTAACATCAATCTTTTTCGATGTAACGTCTAACCGAGTTCAAATCGATGTATCGATCCGTTGCGTTACGTAGCTCCCGAGCAATCATGCCCTCTGTGGACACTACAGTAATATGGGTGTTCTTAGAACGCAGCAACTCAATTGCTCGCTCAAAGTCACCATCACCACTGAATAAGACAACTCGATCATATTGGGCAGCGGTGTTAAACATATCAACGACGATTTCGATATCCAGGTTTGCCTTTTGAGAATAGCGTCCGGAGTTATCGTCGTAATATTCTTTCAAAATCTTAGTGCGTACGGTGTAGCCAAGACTAATGAGAGCATCCCGAAAACCGCGCTGATCTTGTGGATCTTTTAGACCTGTATACCAAAATGCATTGATTAAGGTTGAAGGAACTGTTTCGTTAGTAAAGTACTCAAGAACACGCTTAGGGTCAAAAAACCAGCCATTTTTTTGCTGGGCATAAAACATATTATTCCCGTCTACAAATATAGAAAGTCGGCTTAACGGTTGCGTATGCATAGAAGTAAAAACAATAACATTAACTAGAAACTAAATAGCTAGGCCTCAAAGTAAATAGTCAGCACAGCTACTTAGAAATAGTCCGAAACCTAAATATAAGAGCAGAAAAGCAACTAAATACGAATTTCGATACAACTACCTACCAAATCACGACGCAATTACTAAGGCATGAAATGATACATGGATTTAATTAGTGGTAGGTAACCATAACTAATTTATAAAGAGCTTGACGGTGACGATATATAAATAATCAAAACTGGAGATGTCCTTGAGTTTCTTAACTTAAAATTGACTGATTAGCTAGATGGTTACAATTTTCCCCATATTGGTAGAGCACTTATAAAATTTCATAGAGCTTTGTATCCATACCTTTTCAATTAGAATAGACAGTTTCAGTACATAAATTAGCTTCGTTGTACGGACTGTTTGCCAAGCAAACCGTAGTGGTTATCTAAATAAGTTGTCACATTTGTCACTAAATTATGTTTGGAGTCTATGGTCAGTTCTCTTTGAAATAGGTCAAGTTACTACTATAAGCCAGATTTGGCTATCGTGCGGACGCCTCTCTCTATTCCTGCCGCCTTGCTCAAATCTCCCAGCTTATAAGTTTGACCTTTAATATACACATACTGACATCAACGACTTACCCAGCGTCATATTATGAGGATGGGATACTAGCGATAGCTTCAGGCTATTATGGTTTTAATTCCAGTTTATAACCGTAACACTATCCCACACTTTATGTGATTTTATACACGCCACTTTATTAAATACTGAAATTATTCAAATTGTTCGCCTAACTAAGGAAATCCTTGATTTCATACAGGTTGCATCATCATATTGCTTTGATTTGTACGGTGTCTAAATACTTTTATACGGATGAAACAAGATGGGGCTGATATCACGGCTACGTTGACATCTCAAGATCGTCTGCGTAGTCTTTTGCCAACCATCAATCTTGCACAGCGATGGCGCGCTTGCCTGAATGTAGTGCTGATTGGTACAACCGCATTAATTACAGGATGTAATCTTAGCTTTGTTCGTTCATTAGAGCATCAGGCGCAAGCTCTAATGTGGGAGCTGCGAGGAGTCGTATCGGCTCCAAGCGATATCGTTATCTTAGCCATTGATGAGGAATCTCTATCTCAGGGGCAGCATTATTTAGATCAGCCTGAAGCTTATCCTGAACTAGCAGCGATTAGTTCATGGCCATGGCCACGGGCAACCTATGCCTCTGCTATAGAAAAACTTTTGGATGCAGGTGCCGATGCAATTGCCTTAGATATTGTTTTTGCTCAGCCTAGTAGCTACGGACCAGAAGATGATATAGCCTTTGCTAACGTTCTTGCTAAACATGGAGAACAGGTAGTGCTGGCGGCAGAATATGGCGATATTGATCTGAGACAGGGGTCTTTGATACAGCCAACGCTACCGTTGCCTGACTTTCGTGAGATGCCGATTCAAGTCGGAGCTATTAACTTTCCGATGGAACCCAATGGTAAAATCCATCGTCTTAGTCGGGAATTTTTGAATACGCTTAAAGAGGTAGAGTCCAATCTATTAGGTGAAGAATTTCCTGCAGAAGATCAGACTGAACCGCCAGTCTTGAGCTTTTCAGAAGCAACTTTGACTGCGGCTCAGGGCGATTACACACAGACTAAGGGCAATCATATCTTCTTCCATGGGCCTGCTAAGACTTTTCAGCATGTTCCCTTTTGGTACATATTAGATGATGAACTTTGGCGATCTCAGTTAGATAATGGTCGTTTCTTTGAGGACAAAATTGTTCTGGTCGGTTCTACTGCTTCGCTTCATCAAGACTTTCATGCAGCTCCTTTCTCTAAAAGTTTACTGTACTCTACGCCGATGGCTGGCGTAGAGATCCTGGCTAATACTGTTGCGACATTACGTGATGATTTAGCTCTGTATTCTCTAGCTCAAAAGCCTTGGCTGAGTGCGTTGGTGGTGGGTGGATGGTTGGGTGGAATGGTTATAGTAATGAGTAAAATCTCATCTCGCCGACCATTTTATCGATTAGTTTGGGCAGCCACAGGATCAGCTGCATGGGGAATAGTTGCTTTTGTTGTTTTTATAACCGGTGGTGTTATCATCCCCATGGCAGTGCCAATCTTTAGTGTGTTGGGTTTTGCTACTGCAGATTTTTCCATTGGTTTCTTTAGTGAGCAGTTACAGAAAAAGACATTACGCAGTACATTAGCTCGTTATGTCACTTCTCCCATTGTTCAAGAGATTATTAGTCAACAGGATGATTTCAAGGATCTATTGGCGGTTCATGAGAGTGAGATGATCGGTACTGTCCTGAGCGATCGCTATCGGATTAGCAAAATTCTGGGAGCGGGTGGTTTTGGGGATACTTATCTAGCTGAAGATACCCAGCGACCGGGTAATCCAATTTGTGTTGTTAAGCAGTTGAAGATTGTTAGTGATAATCCTCGGGCTCACCAATTAGCCCAGCGTCTGTTCGCAGCAGAAGCTGCCACCTTAGAACGTCTAGGTGAACACGATCAAATACCACGTCTGTTAGCATACTTTGAAGCTAACTATTCCTTCTATCTAGTGCAAGAAATGATTGAAGGAACTTTGCTCAAAGATTTGCTTGACCCTCAGCGACCGATGTCTCAACGATCAGTAGCTCGGTTTTTATTAGATCTCCTACCGGTGATCGAGGCGGTTCATACTCAAGGTGTTATCCATCGAGATATAAAACCATCTAACATTATTTCTCGCCATAATGATCACAGTTATGTGCTGATCGACTTTGGGGCAGTCAAGCAAATTTCTAATCGTTTGACGGATACTAATGCTCGCATTACATCAACGGTTGGGATTGGTACCCAGGGCTATATGCCTAGTGAGCAGTCTGCTGGATTACCTAACTTTAGCAGTGACCTGTATGCTCTTGGCATTACTGCTATCGAGGCTTTGACTGGGTTGCCACCCCATGCGTTGCAGCGAGATAAGCATGGAGAAATTCTTTGGGCTGATAAGGTCTCGGATTTAAATCCTGGCCTGGCTACAGTGCTTGGTAAGATGGTGCGCTATGACTTTAACCAACGTTATTCAACGGCTCAAGCTGTACTTCAAGATCTACGAGAGTTAAAACTAGACGGATTGTCTGAGGAATCGCTCGAAAAAGTGGTGCCTGAGCTAGAGTTGGTTAACGAGCAAGATGCTAAGCTTTCGACAGTAATTTTACCGAAGGACTGGGATAAAAGCTATAAACTCCCAGATGCTACTACTGCTATAGATCCCGACGATAATGATGCAATAGAAATCAGTTAAATGTTTAACGTGAGTAGAAGCATTTTATAAGTTGCATATGCTTTATTGCAGTAGACCTCGCTAGATACGTAAAGAGCATCAAAAATTATCAAATTTTATGTATCTAGTTAGGAGCTGATGCTGGGTCAGAATTAGGACCATTGATTGATAAATCTGGTGACTGTAGTACTACTTCAGGATCATTTGCACCAGCTGGCTGTTGTCGCTCAAAGTCCTCAATTGTAACTTCTGGCCGTTCTGGAATTTGGTCAGCTTCTAAAGTAGGGACTACTTCCTCAGGGATTGTTGATGCAACGGTGGGTGTATCGACTGGATTAGGTGTGTTTACGACTGGCGTTTCTGGCTTATCAATCGAGGCAGGTGTATTTACAACAGATGTGATGGGCTGCTCAACTGGATTCGGGGTGGTTACGACCGGAGTTGGTGGCTGCTCGACCGGAGCAGGTGTATTTACAACAGATGTGATGGGCTGCTCAACTGGATTCGGGGTGGTTACAACCGGAGTTGGTGGCTGCTCGACCGGAGCAGGTGTATTTACAACAGATGTGATGGGTTGTTCAACCGTATTCGGGGTGGTCACGACCGAGGGGGGAGTCGATGTTTCTATTGAAGCTTCAGCTCCTGTTGGCGTTACCGTTGAAATTGCTGGAAGATTAGTATTAGTAGAGGAAATCGATGAAACTGTCGATGTTGTTGCAGAACTACTACTACTTGTCACTGCTACAGGTGCAGGTGCAGCTGGAGGTGTTAAATCTGCCTGAGATTCTCTGATACTGGCACTTGTGACAGTGTTATCAATATTTGCGTCACCGCCAGCTAACGTCTCTGGTGCCAGAGCATTAACCACTGAAGATGTTCCTTCTGATGAGGCGGTTGTAATGGGTTGACCTAAACCATGAAAGGAGGCTGCTGGTGATGATGCAAACCCAGGAAAGCTAGCAAAAACACTGCTGCTAGATGACTCATCTAATTCATTAAAAGTATCGTTAATCCCACTGAGAGCGATAAATCCAGGATTTTCAACGATTTCTTCAGCTGGGACGTCATTATCAAAATCACCTTGTAGCTTTAGGGCATCCTGAATTTCCTGCCACACACCTTGAAGATCCTCAGATAATTCTGCAGGTGGTGTAGAGCTGTCAAGCTGTAAGCCTTCTACCAGCCCACTAGTCTGATAGAACGTTTTGAGATCAAATTCAAGCCTTTGAGTAATCGTATCGCCTTCGATTACAACCATCTCTCCAGCGTAGATAGGCTGCTGCTGCGAACCGCTTTGATTGTAGGCGAGCATAGCTCCTGCTGGATTATTGGTTAGGGCTCCAACAAAAGTTATCGGGGAATTACAATAACCTTCAGCTGTTAATTCAGCTAAGCACTTTACCCTAACAAATAGAGCAGACCCTTGGATTCCTGTCACCGCATTGGGCGTTTGTATCGTGGTACGCCCTTGGCCAGGTGGAATCAAGAGTAAAACCGTACCGTTTGAAAGCTGAAAATTTCGGGTGTTAGGCGTGAATCGGAAGGTTGCTTGCTCGCCAACCCGTGCCAAAGAGCCATCATTGAAACGGAGTTCTGCGCGAGCCGATGAAGAGGTACGCAGCGCATCTCCAATATTCATCACATCAGCAACACGCGCCAAGCGTGCATTGTGACCGCTGGGGATAAGGTGTACCCGATTGCGTAATCGCTCCACTCTAGCTGAGGTAAGCGATGTTTGGGCTAAGGCGGCACCAGGGATACCAAAAATAAAGGAGGTACCTAATAATAGTGAGCACCAGCGTGCAGAAACTTTGCGCATAGTCAGATAGGGGCTCATGGGCAGAAGTACTGGGCAAATGCATTGAGCAGGAACTTTTACTCTGCTCCACTAGTAATACTACCCAACTTTCTATCATCATGGCCACAGTTTGTTTACGCTTTCTTCAAAGTGCAGCCTAGTTTTTGTGATTTATTCGGTCTTTATCCTGATATGTAAGCGTTTTTCAGATTTTGGGAAAAATGTCTTATTAGGTTTAGGTATTTGAGCGCACGGCATTAACGACAATGGTTCTTCTGGACTATAGTTACAAATGCCATGTTTTGCTCAAAACACTGTCAGCGTTCTGGATTGCATAACAGTGGACTATCTGTACATCGGCAAATAGGCTGATTTTGGAACTATGGAATATTAATGATGGGTCTGTTTTCTAGGCCATTGGGAAGAATACAGTTCTTAGCAATGTGCCTGGGTAGTTGGGGAGCCTTGGCATCGAGTGCGGTTGCTCAGGAATCAATTCTTCTGACTGACTTGACGAGTGAACTGGTGGAACTGGTTCAAGATGACCAGATTGTAGGCTTGTCATCACCAGAGTTGCTGGAACCAGAGCCTACATATGATCCAAATTCTACATGTACAGATAGACGTAGTTTTTCCACACCTACTACTTTATCCGTATCAAAGTTGATCGAGACGTCTGCTGGTCGCTGCAAGTGTCAGAAGCAAGCTTCTCAAGAAAAGTTCTGGCAAGTGGCCGATGGCCATGATGGCGATGGTAGACGTTTTTTAGATTCTGATGAGGATCGTGAGCCAGAGTCGTCTGGTGACCAGCAGCCTGATGATGACGATAAGGGTAATGATGAGTTAGGTGATGATGAGTTAGGCATTTTGCGGGTTAGAGCGCAGCCCGTTGGTCTTGATAGCGAGCTAGGTTTACTGCGAGTTCGCCAAAATAACCCCAATAATGAGGTCCCCTTAGAAGTTGAGCCTGAGCCTACCCGCCAAACCAGTGTCTTTTTAACTGCGCGGTCTAATGTCTATGGGGGAAATAATTTATTTCGTACTCCCAACCCTATTGATGATCGTATTTATCAAGCGGGTGTTGGTATTTTTGCTTTTCCACGGCTTTCTGACCGCACTAATTTGGTAATCAGTGCTGAAGCAAACCTGGCTAGGTACGAAGACCTGTCAGTGGTTGATTATAACGAGCTACAGTTTCAGGCAGGTATTCGTCAGCGTTTGGGTCGGAGTAGTTATGGCCAACTCAACTGGCGTTTTCAAGACCTCAGTACTCCTGGTAGCGACTCCTTTTTTACGGCTAACTACATAGAGCTGTTACTTAGTCGGCGTGATATTTTGAGTAATCGTGTCTGGCTTGATACCTATTATCAAGCACGGTTAAGTCAGAGCGATCCAAAAGCATTTAGCCGGTTTAGCCATATTGCTACTGGCTCTTTAAATTATGGATTTGACCCTCAAACCCGTGTCAGTTTGCTGTATCAATTATTTTTGGATGATTACACAGAAATTGTTCGGTTTGATACTTATCATCAGGTACTTGCCCAGGTGAGTCATGACCTATCGAGTACTACACGTCTTAGTTTGTTTACTGGGTTTAGATTTGGTGATTCATCCCTATCGGTTATCAACTTCGATGACACAATTTATGGTGCGAGTATTAATGTGAATGTTCCGCTCTTTTAGAGGGATGCAGTTGATAGGTGAGGGCCAACGGCTGTAGCCAGCTTTTCCAGCATAGTTTGGGTGGTTTCAAAGTCAACACAAGCATCTGTGATGCTTTGACCATATACCAAATCATCCAGGTTTTCAGGAATAGACTGACGACCGGCTCGGATATGGCTTTCAATCATAACCCCTAAAATGTTACGTGAGCCTGTATTGAGCTGCGTTGCTACATTTTCGATCACCACACTTTGTTGCTGATGTTGCTTATTGGCATTAGCATGGCTGCAATCCACCATAAGGCGAGGATTGAGGCCAGCTTTTGAGAGCTCAGCGACTGCTTGTTTGACGCTTGTTTTATCATAGTTAGGGCCATTTTTGCCGCCTCGCAGTACTAAATGTCCGTCGGGGTTGCCGGTGGTTGCTACGATACTGGCCAGACCACTGTGGTTGATCCCTAGAAAATGATGGGCTCGACTGGCGGCCAACATAGCGTTGGTAGCAGCCTGTAAACTGCCGTCAGTATTATTTTTAAAGCCGATGGGCATGGAGAGACCAGAAGCCATTTCCCGATGCGTTTGACTTTCGGTAGTGCGGGCTCCGATGGCGGTCCAGGAAATGACATCGGCAATGTACTGTGGTGTGATGGGATCCAATAGTTCGGTGGCGGCAGGTAAACCCATCTCAGCTAGGTCAATTAAGAGTTTGCGAGCTAATCTCAAACCCTGGTTGATGTCATAGCTCCCATCCAGATGTGGATCGTTGATCAATCCCTTCCAACCGATATTAGTGCGAGGTTTTTCAAAGTAAACCCGCATGACAATTTCTAGCTGGTTAGATAGTGATGATCGCAATTTAGCGAGGCGTTTCCCATAGTCGTGAGCGGCGGCAACATCATGTACTGAGCAAGGCCCCACAATCACTAGCAGGCGACGATCCTCGTTGTAGAGAATATTGCGGATGCGATCGCGAGTTGCAGATACTAGAGCAGCGGCTGATTGCGTGAGGGGCAGTTCCGCATGAATCATGGCGGGGCTGATCAGGGGCCGAGTTTCGACCACATGTAAATCTTGCGTTTGATGCATAGCAGAGAAAGAGGCACGATGAAAAGCTATTGAAATAGCCAGCCGACTGAGTATGGATTAGAAGCAGCTACGGCTGGTAACTATTGTGACAGGTCTTGAACGTAACCATTGTAATTTCAAGGATTCGTTAATCGCTTAGCAAACTGATCCCAGCTAATCTGTTGTTCCAAGTAGTTTGGGCAACTGGGTTGGTATGGACCAGCCAGACGGTCAATCATGATATTTACAGCATTATCAGGCAGTACTGGAATATCGGGATCCGAGGCAGTTGATCGTACAAGGGAGCTAGAAAACCCTCTAAATATCAAAATTTTGTCCAGTTCATCATCAATCTCAGCAGTCACGAGCAAAACTTCTTGAGGATGATGAAGCGTATACTGCTCAAGCTGTTTTTCAATCGAAATTGCCATGGGTGCTTATTTACTGGTTAAGGGCAGACCGTCCTTGACGTCCCAGTTTGACAAAAATAAAGTAACTCAGAGTCAGTAAATAAATTACTAACGCTAGGATTGCCCAAAAACCTAGGAAACCGGGGGTGAAACCAGCATGAAACGATTGCTTAAATAACGTTGGGGCCTCTAACCATACTTGGCAGCTGTCACCAGCAAACATGGTTTGGGAAAAGGCGCAGCGTAAAAACGGTATTTGAAACAATACTCCCAAGCCACAGTAGAACGTTATTCCCCAGCGCCAAGAGATAAAAACTAACTTGAGCAACGAAAAGGGCTGCTCTCTGATTTCTTCATTGAGATCTGCCCAAAACCATAGAGATAGAGGCATCAATACCCGTGCTATCACACCAGTTAAAAAGCTAAAAGGGAGCCCTGCAATCATTAGATATACAGTGATCGCTAGCAGACTAGAGACCTTCCAATAAATCACTAGCAATTGCTGTAATATTTCAGCTCGGGTCACAAATGCCCAAACTAGTAGTAATAAAGGAAAAAGTACTGTGAATACGACCGCTAAGCGATAGTCCGTCCAAACCAATGGCTGTAGCAATGAAGAACTCGGCATGGAAGTTATTGGAAAATCCTCAAAACGCTCTTTAGATTAACACTGTAGGGTGGCAGGAAGGTAAGTAAAAGTGCCCGCTTCACACCATGCGTTGGTTGATTTTTAAAATATTGATTGCTTACGTGTCCATTATTACGGCCGAGTCCCCAACTGTAGGAACTCGGCCGCAATATCTTTAGTGCTGAATACAAACTAGCTCGTTAGCATCGGGCTGGTTTGTGCCAGTAACTAAATATTAGTGATGTTCTTAGTCTTCGTAGATGCGGCACTCATCTGCTTCAGGGTTTTCATCGCAATAGGTTTCAAAGTTGGTCTTAGGCTTTTCGGACTCTCGCTGATGCGAAGCTTCAGCTTGGAGTTCTTCTACAGCATCCCAAGCAGCAGCACAATTTTCAGAACCGGTGCCGTCAGTACTGCAGACGTCTCGGGCTGCTTTGATCTCTTCAGAAATTTTTTCTTGGATATCGCTCATAATTATTGTCTATTTTGACTTTCAACAAAGTATTGAATTTTGAAAGTGTGCTTATTACTAGAGATGGTGGTCTGTTTTAGAGTTTCCACGAATCACTAGTTTAGCGTTGGAGGTGGTTTACATCTCTATGGTAGCTTTGGTTTTTTCAAACCCGTTGTATCTAAAGAAGCATTTTGCAATTAGCGGAAATGCTCTAGGGGCAAGGTATGCTTAAAGCCCATGAGGTAACTATGGGTATCGGTTGGTGAAAAG
Source organism: Leptothoe spongobia TAU-MAC 1115 (assembly GCF_018739885.1). GTDB lineage: Bacteria > Cyanobacteriota > Cyanobacteriia > Phormidesmidales > Phormidesmidaceae > Leptothoe > Leptothoe spongobia. Next base: position 59,492 of record NZ_JADOES010000028.1, read on the forward strand.
CTTGCCATTTGCACTAGTAAAAGTTTTGCTGTCCGAGTCCTTCCTTTGGTTCAGAGCATCGCTTGCTAAGATGCTATAGGTTAGTTGCAGTCTATGACTTAGGTCTCAACAGCCTTGTTTGTCGCACATTGGGCTAGATGACAGGATGCTGAGGGCTAGACTGTTAATATCTTTATTTCTATTTTGAAGAGTATTGAGTTTGCCACCATTGCCACCAAATGCCATGAAATGGGCCAGTGCCGTCTCTACCCATCCTTCACTAGAGCTAGCACTACGAGAGGTGATTGAGCGAGTATTGACCCAACTGGAAGTAGCGCCTAATTTGGCAATAATTTTTATCTCCTCAGCGTTTGCTAGTGAATATTCCCGCGTATTACCTTTGCTCAAGGGACCTTTGGGGGGGGCTCATATTATTGGCTGCAGTGGCAGTGGTGTGATTGGTAGAAGCAATGCAGGCCATTTGTTGGAAGTCGAAGAAACGGCAGGGATTAGTTTAACGGTTGCTTATCTGCCTGATGTCGAGATCCAGGGATTTCATTTGTCCATCGATGAGTTACCTGATTTGGATAGCCCCCCCAGTGAATGGACAGAAATCATTGGTGTGTCACCAGCTGACAAGCCACATTTCCTGTTAATGGCAGATCCCTTTGCAACTGGTATGAATGACCTATTACAGGGGTTGGATTTTGCCTATCCAGAATCGGTCAAATTGGGTGGTCTGGCAGGTATTGAGAGTATCAGCCGTAGTTGTGGATTATTTTGTGGTCAGCAGCTTTATCGTCAGGGGGTCATTGGTGTGGCGCTCTCTGGCAATATCACCATTGACGCTATCGTTGCCCAGGGGTGTCGACCCATTGGGCCTACATTTCGTGTTGTGGAAGGGGACCGTAATGTGGTCACAAAGGTAGCTGCCCAGGTGACCCAAGAGGAAGCTCCTGAGCAAACTCCGCTCGAAGCCTTGCAAGAACTGTTTCAGGATTTGGATGAAGCAGATCGACAGCTGGCTCAAGAGTCATTATTTATCGGCTTAGCGCAAAGCGGTTTTAAGCAATCTTTGGGACAGGGTGACTTTTTGATTCGTAATTTGGTGGGTGTGGATCCAAAAGTAGGCGCGATTGCTATTGCTGATCGAATTCGTCCAGGTCAGCGGATCCAATTTCATCTGCGAGATGCTTTTGCGGCTAAGGATGATCTAGCAGCGTTATTAGAAACCTATCGACTGAATAATCAAGACCGTGTTTCCCCTTCTGGTGCTTTACTCTTTGCCTGCAATGGTCGTGGCACAAGTCTGTTTAATGAGCCTAATTGTGATACTGCGCTTTTTAGTCAGAAACTAGGCCCCGTTCCCTTGGGGGGCTTCTTTTGTAACGGTGAAATCGGTCCCGTGGGTAAAACGACCTTTTTACATGGCTTCACATCGGTCTTTGGGATTTGTCGGGAATTGGACTAACGTCAATTAGCCTGTTGCTAGAAAATTTTACTGATATAGGGGTTATCCAAGGAATCGATGGTTAGCTCACCAGTCGTTGAGGCAAGTTCTAATAGGGTGCTTTGGGGCAGAGTTTTGATAAACTGCCAGGCTTCTTGGAGTTGCTGTCGACCGCTGGTGGTACCCAAGTGACTAAGACCGCTGAAGAGTGCGATCGCAATTGCAAACACTAACGTCCGACGTAATGTCGATTGAGAAAATATTTCCCAAGATGGTTTGGGAGGAGTCGGGACCTCTAACGGCGGTTGGGCTTGTATAGGAGCTGTTCGAATCGCCTGACGCAGCATGAGCAGCCGTCGATACATTTGCAATGTTTGGGGGTCATCCCGTAGCCATTGGGCGACAAGCTTGCGTTCTTGAGGCGTTACTTCATCATCAAGATAGGCACTTAGCAGCTCAAACCTTGTCTCTTCGTCATAGGCTTCCGATAGTTCAATCTGCTTTTGTGTAGAGGATTCATCAGATGTAGGCTGATGAATCCCGCTATCAGCTTGCTTGGATGGGTTATTTAAAGGATCAACATCGCCAGATGCGCTACCTTTGCCAAGTGGAGCGTGATGAAAGGACATAACGTTTAGACCTGAATCTACCAGTGACGTAAATATTGCCAGCAATCGCCTTAGGCTGCTGCCGGGCAAATTATCTACTCGACGTCCGTTTGTATCCTCCAATATCTCTCTGGGAGCTGGAGGTTAACTAAGAACCAGACAGGTTACTTCTAAAAGAAGCGCCTGAAGCAATGTGCTTGAAATCTAAGACGTGGGGCTTAGCAAAAAGTATCCGGAAAGCAAAGACTTTTTGGCTGGAATTTAAATCAGATTTAATAAGACCATGCTGTAGCTTGACAAAGTTTATGCTGATGCGAACACATCCCTGAATTAACCATATGGCTATACCTTCAACTTTTATGCAGGACTTTCCGTATTTTGATCCTCTAAAGATGTTAAATTTGTGCCACTTTATACGCGCTAGGTGCGAAATCTTGACGAACCTCCCCGACAGGGCACATATACAGCGAAGGGGGTAAGGGTATACTAGGTTTAGCCGTTTGCTTATCCAACCATGCAGCACTTGGCCAAGGTTTGCCACACTACCTCTGAGGGCGCTCTCGTCTTACAATTTTTGGCGCGTCAGCTCGAAGATTACCTTTGGGAACTATCCATCGGTGATCAGGAAGTTGTGTCTACGCTACCTGTAATTTTTAATGAGGGCACCTTGGTGTTAGTAGAACTAGATGCCTCAAATCAAGTCGTTGAGCTTCAAGAAGCTACCGATTGGATCTTGGACTTAGTATCCCAATTTCTAACTCAAGGAGTGACTCCCCAGTTCTTCCATCAAGAAGTAGAAAGGGCCGAGCAGTGGCGACAGTCCCTCACTTTACAGAGTCAAGAAATTCGTCGTCGGGCCTTAGAAACTGCTGCCCGACGAGATGAAATTCAAGCGTTAGAAAAAAAGTTACGGCTAGAGCAGGAAGAGCGTGAACGACATAACGAGACCAAATCATCCTGAGCACTGCTGGACTATCGATAATGTTTAAAGATGGCCGCATCGCTTTCTAGCCTCTTAAGAAGCTGACTTTTGAGCAGATAACAAGGGCTTATTATCAGCTGTGTTCTGAGGCATTTTAGCTGTTGGCAAAAATATGGTGCGTAGTAATCTAGCGGCTGCTCGTTGAGCTAAGTTGCGAGCTACGCGCTGTCCCATTTTTTGGGTTTCCGGTTTAGTTAGAACCTGGGGCACGAATTTAACAATGGTGCCGCCATTCATGCCTTTTGTTTCTCCCAGTAGACCCATAATACGGCTGATATGCTCCCACTCTTTAGCCATAGGAGTTGAAGTTGCTTTAGGCGATGGCTGCACTGACGATGCGCGAGTGACGACAGTCTGTAGCCGTTTGACCAGACTATAGCCAAATTGGTCCAGACTTTTGGCTAGTTCATCGGCAATATGGTCGCGAATATGGTCGCCTCGTTCTGAGAATAAATAGTCAATGGTTTGCTGTAGGACTTTTTCCAGATCATAATCCTTGCTATCACGAGCGTTGCGCAGCAGATTTTCTAACCGATTCCAGCGGAAGTCGCCGTCCTTAAATAGCAATTCTTGAAGCGATTGACGTAGTTCGGGAGAGGGATCGGTGAGTAGCCGTTTAGCGACGTAAGGATATGCTTTACTGAGAACTTTGAAGTTGGGATCAACGCTAATAGCAATGCCGTCTAGGGTGACCAGGGACCGAATAATCAGAGCATAGTAGGCTGGGACCCTGAAAGGGTATTCATACATTAGGGCGGAAAACTCATCGGTGATGCTTTTGAGATTGAGTTCGGCTACTGAAGCACCCAAGGCATTGTTAAAGACGGAGGCTAAGGCTGGAATAATTGGGTTTAGGTCTGTCTCAGGAGTTAAAAATTCTAGTTTGACGTAGTCGTTGGCCAGACCATCAAAATCCCGGTTAACCATATGGACAATGGCTTCGATTAGACCGTAGCGCTGATAGCTTTCTACATTGCACATCATGCCAAAGTCCAGGTAGGCCAGTTTGCCGTCATCGGTAACTAGCAAATTACCTGGATGGGGGTCTGCATGAAAGAAACCATGTTCTAATAGCTGTCTAAGGGAGCATTGGACCCCAATTTCAACAATTTCGGTTGCACTTAAACCCTTGGATTCAAGGATTTCAGGTTCGGTGAGTTTAGTGCCATTGATCCACTCCATGGTGAGTACGCGTCGAGCGGTCAACTCAGTGTAGATTTGAGGCACGATAATCTCTGGGATATATCCATAGAGGGACTCAAACAGTTGAGCATTTTCCCCTTCATGGTTATAGTCCATCTCTTCAAAGATACGGGTACCAAACTCGTCCATTATGCTGACTAGGTCACTACGCACCACGCTTAGATGATTGCAAGCCCACTGGGCCATGCGCCGTAGTAGATAAATATCGCGGGTAATTTGTGCTGTTAGTCCTGGACGTTGCACCTTAATGGCGACGTCCTCGCCAGTTTTTAGTTTGCCTTTGTAGACTTGTCCTAGAGAGGCCGCCGCTACAGGATCGGGTGAAATTTCGGCATATATATTGTCTGGTGTTTGCCCAAGGTCTTCTTGGATCAGACGAAAAGCGACTTCATTGGGAAATGGTGGAATTTGATCCTGTAGCTTGACCAGTTCTGCCATAAACGTGGGAGGAACCAGATCGGGACGGGTGGATAGGGCCTGACCAATTTTGATATAGGCAGGACCTAACTTAGTTAAGACTTCTCGCAATTGAGCAGCACGTTTAGCTTCGTTTTTCTTTTGACTGCCGATTTGCCGATCCCATAGCAATCCGAGTCCAAAACCAATAAATGTCCAAACTAGTTCTACGAGACGCAGGAAAATTTTGATGGGGCGGGTGCGATAGTATTGTGCGATCGCAATGGGGTCATAGATCAATAGATTATCCACAGACTGCGCTGGAGATGCCGGGCGGTCATTCAAGCTAGAGAACGCTGACGCAGTCTGCATGGGCTGTAATCCTCTGTAGATAAAGCTTCTAAATAAGCTTGACAATATATGGTTAACGCAAATGGCTGACTCAAAGCAGCGCTCAGCTTTCTTAAAGGATAAATCCTGAGTCGATGTTAACTATTGTAACAAAAGCCTCCCGTAATCCTTAAGACTAGCTCTTCTTTCTATTGTCAGAATAATTCGACCTTGGGAGAAATGGCAGTGACAGAAACCGAAGTCCCTGTCGTTTCTCTTAAAAAAGATGTGGTGGGTCTGCCTCGCTGTAAGAGTGTTAGTTTGTTGCTCAGTTCAAAAACACGGTAAAACACGGTTTCAAACCTAAATATGGTCTAAGCCGATATTTCACTTCATTTCCACAGTAAAAAATCCACAGTAAAATTGATGAGCTCACTATTTGAGTAATACCGTTATTTGGCTTTCCTACACTGTGCTTCGGTTTAGTCACATCCGTTTGCAATCTGTCGTTGCTAATCTCAGGGACAAACAATACCTGCAATTGATTCCCCGCAGGAGACAAGAGCCATGTTAACCTCCCTGAAAATCGATAATTTCACGCTGATCGATCAGCTAGAGCTATCACTGCAGCCTGGTCTCAATGTTCTCACTGGAGAAACTGGTGCCGGCAAGTCCATTATTTTGGATGCCATTGATACAGTACTTGGAGGCAAAGCCAGTGGACGCCTGGTCCGTACAGGCGAAAAGAAAGCGCTCATCAAGGCCACGTTTCATGCTTCGCCACCAGTGGCTGAATGGCTTGCTGCCAATGATATACCGCTCAATGGTGACGGATTACACTGTAGCCGTGAGCTAACCACAGGTCGAGGCAGTGTACGTAGTCGTAGTCGTTTGAATGATGTCGTTATCAAAAAAAATCAGCTAGAAGAACTGCGTCAATTGCTGGTGGAAATTACTGCTCAGGGACAGACTGTGCAACTTGGTTCCCTGGATACACAACGTGATTGGCTGGATGGTTTTGCCGGTAGTCAACAGCAGCAACAGTGCCACATAGTAGCCGAGGCCTATGCTGCTGACACTGAGGCGCAACAAGCTTTGGAGCGTCGTCGTCGGGCTGAGCAGCAGCGTCAGCAGCAGCTAGATCTATTTGAGTATCACGCTCAGGATCTAAGCGGTGCTAACTTGCAAGATCCTGATGAGCTAGAACATCTTAAGCAGGAACACCAACGGCTCAGCCATAGTGTAGAGCTGCAAAAGCAAAGCTATGAAGCATATCAAATCCTCTATGAAAGTGACGGTAGCTTTGATAGTTGTTCTGATTTGTTAGGGCGTGTAGAAAACCTACTCAGCTCTATGCAGCGCTTTGATGATCAGGTCACACCGATGCTTGATCTTGTGAATGATGCTCTGGCTCAAGTAGAAGAAGCTGGTCGTCAGATCAACACCTATGGTGAAAATCTAGAAACAGACCCAGCCCGTTTGGCTGATGTCGATGCGCGGATGAGTGAGCTCAAGCAGCTGTGTCGGAAATATGGTCGCGATTTACCCGAACTGATTGAGTACTACCAGGAAATACAAGTGGCTCTGGATGCTCTTAATGGTGATGGTCAATCTATTGAAGCCTTAGAGGCTGCCTATGAGCAGACCCAGACTACTCTGGTAGACGAATGTGCCAAACTGACAAAGCTGCGAAAAAAGGCTGCCAAACGTCTGGAGTCGCAGCTAGTGGAGGAACTCAAACCCTTAGCGATGGAACGAGTGAAGTTTAAGGCCGATTTACGCTCTGCTTCTCCCCAAAGTCATGGTGCTGATGTAGTGGAGTTTCTATTTAGCCCTAATCCTGGTGAACCTCTACAACCTTTGACAGAAACAGCATCTGGTGGGGAAATGAGCCGTTTTCTATTAGCCTTTAAAGCCTGTTTTAGTAAGGTAGACCCTATTGGCACATTGATTTTTGATGAAATTGATGTTGGTGTATCAGGGCGTGTAGCCCAGACAATTGCTGAAAAGCTTTATCAACTTAGTCGGCATCGTCAGGTACTTTGTGTTACTCATCAGCCCTTAGTGGCTGCTATGGCCGATGCTCATTTCCATGTTGATAAACAAGTTGTAAGTGATGGCAAGAAAAATACTGATGAGCGCACTGTCGTGAGGGTGACAAGTCTTGATGCCACGGCTCGTCGTAAAGAACTGGCTCAACTAGCCGGTGGTCGCTCCCATCAGGAGGGTATTGCCTTTGCAGAATCACTATTAGCCCAGGCCGAAACTATTCGCCAAACTTAAGCAATTATTAGGGCCTCCTTATAGGGCAATGGTAGGTGACTGTTATAGTTTGAATCTGAGATAGCGAACAGTTTTTGTGATGTTTTCGGTGTTGCTGAGCCGAACTATGATTTCATTTGCGAGCTCTTGACTTAATTCACCACTTCTTGTAAATCGATTTTAATCCAGCGAAGGCAGTTGCCCTAATAGCTTGGGCATGTTGAACAAGAGCTGGATTGATCGTTAATGGGAATCAGGGGGGCGTTGGACTGTGCATACCGATTGTGAAAGATGGCTGCATACCTTGGCTTGATTGCCTACTTTTCTGCTCTGATTGCCATTATTTACACGAAACTGTGATGAATTATCTTGCCATTTTATGGCACGTTCTCAGAGTTCCTCTGATGGGTACAAAGGCATTGAGTCTATGGCTGTTGTTCCAAGCTACCTATGTCAGCCATAGCCTTGAAAGTCATCATGCTTATCATTCAGAACTGTTGCGGCCTACTAATCTGCTGGTGGAGATTGATCACAAATTTCAAACTGTAGGTGTAATTGACAACAATGCAGTTTTCTGGGCTGTAGATGCCATGTTGTCGTTGTCTCAAAGTATGTTTCTAACGTGGGTAGAACGTATTAGTTCAAAGACTATAGTGCTCATGTGTATTAATTCACAGGGTCCCCTGAATTTCTCGTCAATATTGCGATGATCAGGTAGTGTAGTGGCCATGAGTCGCTTG
>NZ_JADOES010000029.1 GCF_018739885.1 Leptothoe spongobia TAU-MAC 1115
CCTCTATTATCCCTAACGGGGAAGAACCTGAACTCTACACTAAATGTAGGGGGCTCCACGGGAATTCCGGAAGAGCCGATTTATGGGCATTGGTTCCCGTTGTCAATCTAAACTGCCAACTGGCTCACCTTTAAACAAAGCGGTTGAAATTACCAAAATTATTGCGGCGATCATCGTAAAAACGAAACAGAATCAGTCACGGGGGAACAATTCAAAATGATGAGTCCAAAATTCAAAATTGATTTTTACATTTTTTGAATTTCTAATTTTGAACTTTGAATTACCTTCCTTTTGGCCAAATCACAAAAGGGTTTGATTTTTTGGGTATTGGTTTTCGTCATAGGTGTTGGGGGTGGCGAAAAAGACGGTGGACCGGATGCGGGAAAAAGCGGCCTGGCTTTACGAGCAAGGCGTTGATGATATTGGCGTTGGGGCGTACCTGCGACGGTGGATTGGGATGGGTGAGGATCCGTGTGGATGAGGTGGCTAATGGATTGTGTTTGCTGGGTTTCGTTTCTCAATCCAGCCTACGGCGATAAGCGATCGCACTATGTGAGGTCCACGCTGTCGTTCCGGCTGCGGTCCCGCGTTTTTTGGTCTCGGTGGGACTGTCAATTTTCGCTCCGTTGCGGCGGCCCCGATCTCGCGGCGCGAGCGCAGTGCTCATCTGGCTATTGGCATATATCTTTCGCGAGCTGGCTTAGCTTATTCCCAGCCGACGGGTCGGCTGCGCTTAGTGACAGGGGGTCTAGGACGAACAGGTGTCCCGTTGTTTCGTCAACCCTTGCTTGGAGGTCCTGGATGGAATGGGTGGTTGAGACGTATTTGGCCAGTGCTTCTAAATCATTCGCAGCCGTCTGGCGCGCACGCGGTGCCAAACCCTTGAGAATCCCGGTCCCGTCTCCGCCTTCCCGCAGTGGCGTTATCTCCGGTCCGTCAATTATCTGCGTTAGATACCCGTAACAACATTCGTTGGATTCTTCTGCACACGCGACCTTAAATAAGTACGGGTAGGTGCGCACGGTCCTTATCCCTCCGGCTTCCAGTGTCGCTAGCAGGTGGAGCTCGGATAGTAGCGTTTCTTTGCAGGTTGTGCTGCTTCCCATCGCGCTTGCCTCCTTGCACGTTAGGAGGCCTATCCCTTGCACTGCTCGGAACTTCCATAGCACCTTGAACGTGCCGCTAACCGCCTCGTTAAACGGTCCTCCGGTCTTTGTCCTATCATACGTTCGGCACGAGGGGCTGCCCTCGCCAGTGGTCGCCGCCCCCGCCGCTGGTGTGCATTCCTTCCATTGCCATGCCTCGATCAGACGCTTCGCTTGCTCGAACCGCTGCTCTATTGTATTGGCCGCAGCACGCATCACCACGTTTGGCACCTGCGCGGTCGTGCCTCGCTCGGGTGCTAAAGCGTTCCGTCGGGCCGCCGTTGTCTCAACGTTGTACTGTTGCATTTGTCGCCCTATTGATTGATGGGCTGTTTTTGGTGGTTCCGTCATCTTTTGTCTCCTCGGTCCGTTGCTTTTTTTCGTCGCTCTCAGTGCATTCCTTCTCTCACTACCATCCGCTCACCCAGCATTACTGGTCTAACACGGCGCGATGGACGCAGTCCTGCTCATATATCTCTCATATATCTCTCCGCTCGGCCATGTATCGGGGGCACCGTTTAACTCCGTTCCTTTCGCCCCGAGCCCTTTGCTCGCCTCGATAGCCGTTTTGTCCGGTTCGGCTCGATTTATGCGCTCGCCATTTGGCACTTCCCCTCGGCTTTTGTCGCACCGACCCGTTTGGCAACGGTTTCAGGTGTTGCTTGCCTTTTACCTCCATCGTGTTATTTGGGAACATTTAGAACTGTTGCTGGTTGTCGACGCGTTTGCTATCGACGTGCTTATCTACGCGCCGGCCTCCGGCTTCTCTCTCTCTCTCGTTGGCGATGTTTATGGTACGTACTGCGGCCTACTTTCTCTGCCCTTCGCTAGACTATTCACCGCCGTCATCCGCAGAACCCCTGCCACCCGTGATTCCGCTTCCGCTTCAATTCCGGACTTATGCATCGCCTCTGCGGGATTATCGGGTAGTTCCGATTTTTTTTGTTTTTTTGTCTGTATTCACCGTGCGTTCCGATTTTTGCTCATCTGGTTCGTCCGTTGTCTCCGATGGTTTCGATTTCTCTATTTCCCCCGGTCCCATCCGCATCCCGTCACCATACCCCACGACCCAATCAAATCCCCCCCTATCTCCCTAAACCCCTGCTTCATTCCCCCTGAATCTCCCCCACCGATCGCACCCGACTCCACATCCGCACCTCCCGAATCACCCCCCGATAAAACCCACTCAACGCCTTGTTACTCACCCAAATCCCCACCACCGCCGCCCCCTCTCCTGCCTCCGGCACCATCGCCGTTGCTCGCCCCCAAACGGGACGTGTCCACCTTCGTAAACGGCAGCGTCATCCCATGTAACAGTGCCGCCCGTGGCACCACGGTTACTTAGAAACTCGGCCGCTCGTAATACGGCTGCAATCGCTCGACTAAAAAGGGATACCTGCTACCCACATCGACGCTGGCATAAAAGCGGTTTTTAACGTCCGTACTGTTATCGCGATAGGTGAAAATCACATCGACAATCCGGCGGGTGCCACTAGCATTGAGCCGCGACATTTGCACATTCACCCCATCCAAGGATTTCTGATCTTGGTTTTGTAAAAATGTTTGGTTATACACCTCGGGATAGCGAAGCAGCAGGTAATTGATGGCGCGATGCTCGTCCAAATTCCCCACATTGTCCGCCAGCTGCATCAACAGATTAAACACATATCTGGCCAGGTCATTGCGTTGATTCTGGGGCAGGGTGACGCCTTGATCTGGGGTGATTTGTCCTAGAAACCCTTGCACCTCAAAACTGTAGGTGTTGTCGACATAGACAATGGGAATCTGTAACCCGTTGCACTTTTCCGCAGAGGCAATGGGGCCTAGATCTCCAATCACCACATCCACATCATCTGTTATATCTGCAGGCTTGTTGAGCATGGCAATCAAGGCTTCTAGCTCCACTTGACTGCGGGGTTCAAGGATGTAGGTATCCACATTTTGAATCGAAAATACCCAGCACATGTCGCGGGCAATATATAGATTCTCCGGCTTATTTAAAATCTGATACTGTACGTCTCGCTGGGTAATGCGGGTGACCTGATCCGGGTTGGCCGCCTGGGCAAATTCTTTTTCTAGGCCCATATTCGGGAAGCGCGGAATCACCGTCCCCAGGGCATACACATATTGACTATCCATAACGATCCAACGCTCCTAGCCGTTGTAAGGGTGTGCTACTGCGGCACCATTAATCCAGCGGTGAGTAACAGTACAACATCGGCCCATCTCAATAAATGAACGTGAAAAGGCGACTTTAAATTCCCTTTTATGGAAAAATCTATTACGCATTAGAGAGATATCTATCGCTAACTTTTCTAATACCTAATATATCAACCCATATTTTTACAAATACGGCTAATTTAATGGCGTTTCCTGCCTAAATCATGATGTTGTATTGCAGTGGGGTAAAGCTAACAAGACCCGTTCTCCTCACCGCTTATTCTCCTCTGGCTGTTTGGGATGTTGCAAAGCATAAAGGTAAGCCCCTTTAACACTATGATTTTCCACAATCTCACCATACTGCGCCGTAAAATCGACCGGAACCCCAACATGTTTATAAATGGGCAAAGGTAATTTACTCGACGTTACCGACAATGGCACAGTCGGAACAACATCACAAGTATTAACCACTCGGTAGGTTTCCACCTCATTCGCATTGTAAGCATCCGCAAAATCTGGATCTCCCGTTCGGGGGCTAGCCAGATTGTAATGAATCACAGGTAAACTAGCCTTGTACGATGTGTTTGTTATCACATCGGGTACGGCCAGCGTGGACAGCGATGACCCCAAACTATGCCCCGCGATATAAAGCCTTTTAGGATTAGGTATTTCCTCCAGATATTTATGAATCGTGTCCCTCATTGTCTCATAAATGCTAAAGAAACCCTGATGAACGCTGCCATAGCCAGGGGCTAGACTATAGGGAGTTTGCTCCAGCTTTATATTCTCACTCCAATCAGAATGAGACTCCGTACCCCGAAATATCAGGTAAACGTCGTTGTCCTCCGTTGAAGCAACAAAAGCAAAGGGTTCCGCTCTGCCAAAGATACCCAAAAACCTCGTATCTTCTCCCCAAATAGGCTCACTATAGGCTAGCTTAGGCCCTTTAGGTGCCCAACCAAATCTGTTCTTGGCTTGCATGCCTTGATACAGCCATTGGCTATACATATCATAAGCCGTAATCACTAATTGATTGAGAAAAATCGCTTTTTCAGAATCAAATCCAGGAGGGAAATACATTGGAGAACTGCTCATAATTATCTCCTGAAACTGGCATCATGACTAAACTGTGGATCAGCAAACGATGTAGTGAGGACTACTCTCCTCACTATCCTCCAAACTATTTACCGCCGTCATCGGCAAAACGTGCTGGGCAGGAGCCGGTGGTTTCTTTGGCCCTTGAGTCCCATCAGTGTCCCCTGACACCTTTAGCATGTCTCTCCCATACACCCATAACCCAATCAAATCTCCCTCAATCTTCGTAAACCGCCGGTTCAAATTCTTCTGTATTTCCACTGAAGATCGCGCCCGATTCCAAACCCGTACTTCTTGGATCACCCCCCGATAAAATGCACTCAGGGCCTGATGGCTCACCCACATCCCCACCACGGTCGAATTCGCCTCCGGCATAGTCGCCACTTGCCCGTTGGCATAGATCATCACCCCCTCTTTTCCATGGGTTACTGCAATATGGATTCCAGGGACAGGGGATGAGGATGTTTGCCCACCCAGGGGCACTGGTGTCGCATCAGCTGAGGTTGGTGTCATCACAGAAAGGGTGCAAACGCCTAACCCAATCAACATCAACATCTTCGGCTCCGTGATCGGCTCCTGCAACGTAAATTCGATGGTTCTGGATTTCTGCACTGCCAACGCCAATGCACTATTGCCCGGCCCCGATCGGGCCTTGCTCACCCCCACAAAGGGCAGTGTCATTTCATGTAAGGGTGCGCCAGCGAGCACTACCGTCAGGGCATAACTGCGCCCCTTTGTGGGGGTAAAAGCTTTTGCCTGAGGCCAATCCGGGTCACCACTCAAAACTCGATAGTTCCCCTCATCATCTAGCGCACTCACCCATACTGCCTGGGGCAACCAACAAAAGCTCGCTGGAATTTTATCTGGCTCTGTCGTTAACAGTTTCAGGATAATGGTTTTAATGCTATCACTGGGGATTTTCGTTCCTGTGACATGGGCTCGATAGATTTCAGTTCCCTCTGGTGTTGCCGAAAATACAACCTGGGACGGTGCCTCTCCCGCCTCAGTCACAATATCCAATACAAGCTGTGAACCGTCAATCGCTTGCCGCTTCGCCGTTGTTTGCTGAATCCAGATATCAGTGATACTTGCCATTAGCCTCGAAGTGATAGGAATTTAGTCTAGAAACTAGGCCGCTCATAATATGGCTGCAATGCATCTACCAAGAAAGGAAACATTCCTCCAACATCGACGCTGGCATAAAACCGGGTCTTAACGTCGGTTTGATCATTTCGATAGGTGAAAATTACTTCGACAATCCGTCGGGTTCCACTGGCATTAAGCCGCGACATTTGGACATTCACTCCATCAAGAACGTGTGGTGGATCCTGCTGATACTGCTCAATTGTTTGTTTATAGACTTCGTGATAGCGGAGAGCTACATAATTGACAGCACGATGTTCATCCAAATTGCCCACATTATCCGCCAGCTGCATTAATAGTTTGAACACATATCTCAATAGATCGTCTTCACTGCGTTGGCTATCGATAGCCTGACGAAGATTACTCAGAAACTCTTGAACTGTAAAACTATAGGTATTATTGAGAATCACAATGGGAAGTTGTAAACCATTGCACTTTTCTGGTGGCGCAATCGGACCCAGGTCCCCAATGACAACATCCACCTGCTCTTCATTTGATGGTTCAGAAGATCCCTGTGACGTCGAATGCGGCAGCATGTTGATCAGTTGCTGCAGTTCATCATTAGTCTTAGGTTCAAGAATATAGGTATCCACATTTTGAATCGAAAACACCCAGCACAGGTCTCGGGCAATATATCGGTTTTCAGGCTTATTCAAAACCGAATATTGAATTTCCCACATGCGTGTACTTTGTCCTTCGGTGTCTGCGTCTTGTACGACGGCTTGCTTATACTCCTTTTCCAAGCTCATATTGGGGAAGCGAGGAACCACAGTCCCCACAGCATAAACATATTGACTATCCATAACAATCGAACTCTCCTACACTTGTAATATTTTTGTCATGGTTTTTATCCGGTTTGATCACTTAAAAATTGCCAACTTTCCCAAGCATCGAGCAGGGGCGGACAAACGCTGCCTCGCCTCACCCCAGGCCGCAAAATGGCCCGGCGAATTTGCGCCGCACTCTGCCGGGGAAACAGGGACTGGAGCAGTGCGATCTCACCCGTCACAAAGGGAGCGGCAACACTGGTCCCACTCATGGAAGTGAAGCCCGTCTCAGGGGCAGTACTGGTCACATTCACCCCTGGAGCGATCAACCCTGAGCGGCCCACTGAAAGACCAAGATTTGATCCATGGGCAATCTGCCCGCGAGCATCGCAAGCAATCACAGGAATTGTCCAGGGATGTTTAAACAGGGGCAGGGGACCGAGGTTCCCTTGGTTACCCGCCGCCGCCACCAGTAGCACCCCTTTACCCATGGCATATGCGATCGCCGCCTCAAGGTCGGGATAGTCAATCAACGCCGTATTCGCTAGCCCCAAACTCAGATTGATCGTATTAACGCCTGCATCAACCGTCTCACAAATCGTCCTCGCCAGTTCTTCTGTTGTCACTTCGGGACAAGGCGGGTTGCCGTACATTTCTTCACAAAAAATAGGCCGCACCAAGATCGTACAGTTCGGACAAATGCCTGGCGCTTGAGACCCTCGCCGACTACAGAGAATGCCAGTGATGAAGGTTCCATGCTGACACGCTAAACTATTAATGTTCTGACAATTGATCGAAGCTCCTCCCAAAAGCGTCTGCGATCGCGCTCCAACCAAATCTGGATGGGCTCCAACGGGGCCATCAATCAGACCAATCCGGATTTCTGGCTCACCTTCAGAGAGTTTCATCAATCGATTCAGCCTGGTCAGCTCTAGTATCGAGTTGTCTTCCCTCACAGCAGTGGTCGTTCCCATGGGTTGATCTCACCTGATTCAAAACCGATCGATTAGCTCTAAGTCTAGATCGGCTCGGGGTAGCAAAAACCGCTTTTCAAGCAATCTCTTAGAAATGAGAGTTTAATAACTTTCATTCTTTTGCTTAAGGCAAGCGGGATAACGTTGCCCCTCCTGGGAGGGGCAGTGGGTTGGATTGGCCCTTAGCGCAAGTGACCGAAACCAACCTCGTCTACAGCATCCCTTCCAGGAGGAGAGAAACTAGCACATTATTCAATGCCTTACTCTTAGAGAAAGCCAGAGAAACCCCTACCATTGAAGCAAGTCAGGTATCTCCTCATTTCGCTGATACTGAACTTTACCAAAAAGGCTTTGCTAATACCCTGTCAATTCGACGTTTTTTCCAGTTTCAATCAATGATAGTTTTCTCACTTATACGGTAAAAATGACGATGCATCATGTGTGCTACATTCTCTTAAGAAATAATCGAAGTTAGAATTTATATCTGTGAATACGCATAGGGCCTATAAAATCTATGCAGCATCTTTGATGATACCCAGCAATTTTACTGAATGCTTGAAAAATCCAATTCTTCTCTTAACCAGCCAAGTCATCATATATGCTTTAAGTTAACGCATTAATTGTTAGGTAATCTCACGCACGTATCCTTACTTAAGCCTGCTCTACTAAATCTGCTTAATTGTTAGGTAATCTCACGTACATATCCTTACTTAAGCCTGTTCTACTAGACCTACTTAATTGTAATATCAACCTTCCATCAAAGGAATTAAGGGGGCCAGCTTAAAGTGAAACGTTTTCCTAAGGGTAGTATTCAGAAGATAGAGGTCTGAAACTTCGAACTCACCGGCTTTTGACTGTAGTTCTTGAATTCTTGTCTAGTCAGTTTTTCCCGGCTTAAGCTGATATGATACGTTAATTATGAACAATTTATTGCATTGTCAATATCGATTTCTTTTTTCAGCTAAGTTTATAAAAACAGCTTTTTAGATTAAAAAGCATTTCACGTTAAAATGAACAAAATTTGCAGGAAAATAGGGTTGAAGTGCCTCGCTCCTTGCCATAAAGTAGGTGGCTTTTGATTATTTGGATTCATAATACAAACTATCGAAACTCTAATGAAACATACAGAAAGGGTTGATGGGAAAAAGAACGAGCGCATATCCATAGTGCATCGAGCTCTTCAAAAATCCTATTATTGGCATCCTGACCTGCGATGGAAGATTCAACCTCTGATAATCTCTTCGTTAAAGAACTTCGATATCCTTAGCGGTCGTTTAAGAATAAATTATAGGGGTGAGTTAGTATTTGGCTGTTGCGAAAAGGAAATTCAAGCTGACTGGTATCAGCTCGGCAACAGTAAAAGCGTCTCGTCTATTGATGCTCCTGTTAGAGCCACCAGCATAAACTTACAGAGTGCCCCCAAGTCCAATATTGATTCCATATCGAATACGAATCTATCTACCTTTGTTCATCCAATTATCCATGCTGATACTGAATTAGGCGTCTTGGAGGTTACCACACCTTTTCAGGGCAAGAGCAAAGTGTCCATGCAGGAAATTATTGCAGAGTTAGCAAAAAAGTGTGGCTACATTATCCAACGTCAACAGCTTGAGGAATGGACAGCAAATAGCCCAAATGGCAACACGATGTCTATTGTAGGCACCAGCCCTAAGATTCATACCGTTGAGCATTTTATCGAAAAAGCTACCAGGTCAAATTTACCAGTTTTGATAGAAGGCGAATTTGGAACTAACAAGCTGAGTGTCGCTGTAAGTTTACATGCTATGGGTCCCAGGAAAGATGCACCTTTTGTTGAAATTCGATGTGGATTGCCAGCTGACAGCCCAGAACAATGGATAACCCAGGCAAATGGTGGCACACTATTTTTGAATGAGGTAGATCGACTACCATTAGAATGGCAGAATAAATTAATTTACTTTCTTACTTCACGCCAGAATCAATGGCTGGAAGCTAATGTTGAAAGTGATTACAGACTCATAGCGAGCAGCAGCACCGACTTAAATGAATTGGTGTTAGAGGAAAAGTTTCTACAAGAACTTTTAGTCGAAATAGATTTTCTATCAATCAAGCTCCCTACTCTAAAGGAAAGGCAGAGCGACATCAAAGATTTGGTAAATGCAGCATTGCTTCGTCATTCTGGAACCGTCAATATCCAAGTGGATGAAAACATGTCACAAATACTGGAAAACTATACCTGGCCCCAAAATGATTTTGAGCTAGAACGAACGATAGCCCGTCTAGCTATCATGGCTGACTCTGATACTATTACAACTAATCTAGCTCAGCTTTATACACCATGGCTTTTGGGAGAATCTCACCAATGCCATAGCGACTCAAGTATCTTAGGCTGTGACTATGACGACGATAAGCTCCATCAATGCCAACTCATTGATTGGATGATGGGCAAAGAGTCCATAGAACCTAACTTTCCTCATGAAGGATTACGTCGAGTTGTCATTTTTATTCGAGATAATTATAACCGCGAGATCACCTTAGGGGAACTATCAAAAGTCGCCTTACTCAGCACCTCTCACCTTACCTGCCTGTTTCGCACTGGTCTGAACACTTCCTTTAAAAGCTTACTCCGAAAATTGCGCATCGAAAAGGCCAAAGAAATACTCATCAACAGCCCAAAACTTCAAATTACTCAGGTTGCAAGACAAGTAGGTTTCAGTGATCTCAGCCACTTTGAACGTAGCTTTAAAAGTATTGTTCACATGCCAGCACGAGAGTTTCGACAACAGGCCCTCGAACGTTAAATAAATAACCTTACCTCAGTCAGAAAACTTAAGAGATTATCCTACAGGATTATCTCTTGTCAAGGGTGGTGTTTAATGAATTGTCTCGTTAACAGAGTTTGAGTTTGTTAGTTTCGTTTCTTTGGATCAACTAACTGCATTGCCTGATTAAAAAACTGTTGTTTGATGCTAAAGGTAACCAAAATTGCCGTTGTTAACGTAGCAAAGGCCAGCATAAACATAATCAGCATTTGATAAAGGGCGGCGTTGAGGGGATCGGCTCCGCCCAAGATTTGGCCGGTGATCATGCCGGGGAGGGTGACGAGTCCGACGACCATCATGGAGTTAACTGTGGGGATGAGACCGGCTTTGATGGCGTCTCGACGATAATTGGCAATGGCCTGATTAGGCGTTGCCCCCAGGCTAAGATGAGTTTCTATGTCGGTACGATGGTTGCGGAGAGCATTGACCAGGCGCTCACCGGTTAACGATGCCGCCGTGAGGGAGTTACCAAGCACCATGCCGGTGAGGGGGATAAGATAGCGGGGCTCGTACCATAGCTCAGGCCGCACCACAATCGTCATCGTATAGGTGATGGTAAGGGCGGTACTGGTAAAAATTGCTCCCCATAGCCATAGGGCAAGACGAGGAATGTCTTTGCTAATGCGGTTGCGGGCAGTGAGGGCAGCAACCGTGGTCATGACAAGCAGTACCAGCAGAATCAGACCGGGACTACTCAGGGTAAAGACAATGGAGAGAAAGATACCGACAGCAAAGAGCTGAACAACTGTGCGTAAGGTGGCGAGGGCAATGGTCCCGGCCAGACCAAGCTGTTGCCAGAGGGAGAGGCCAATGGCAACGGCGGCTAGCCCCATGGCCCAGGCAATGCGGATAAGGTCTAGTTCAATGGTGGTGGGATTTGACATCACTCCCGCAGCACGTAACCTACACCTCTAACGGTCTGGATCAAACGCTTTTCACCTTCGGACTCTAGTTTCAGGCGTAGATAGCGAATATACACTTCAATAATGTTTGAATCGCCCATGAAGTCGTAACCCCAGACTTTTTCTAAAATCTGATCGCGGGTGAGTACCTGGCGGGGATGGGCAATCAGATAGTCCAATAGGTCGAATTCTTTGGCGGTTAGTTCGATGCCGCGATCGCCACGAAAGACTTCGCGAGTTTTGCGGTTGAGGGTGAGGGTTTCGAACTGGAGTGCTTCGGCTTCCTGGGGATCGTTGCGGCGAAGGTGGGCGCGGACACGGGCGAGGAGTTCTTCGATGCTAAAAGGTTTGACCACATAGTCATCGGCACCGGCATCGAGGCCAGCGACACGGTCAGCAACGTCGTCCTTGGCGGTCAGGAAAATAATCGGCATCTGAGCGCCGGTACTACGTAGTCGACGGCAGACTTCCACACCGGCAAGGCCGGGCATCATCCAGTCGAGCAAAATCAGATCTGGCACATTGTCCCGTGCTGCCATCAGCCCAGATAGGCCATCGTTGGCTACGGCAACGTCATAACCTTCGTACGAGAGTTCCATTTGCACAAATTTAGCAAGCTGGGTCTCGTCTTCAATCACTAAAATTTTGGCTGAGGTCTCTGGCATGATGGATGATTAGTTCTGACTAGGTCGGCAGACTGACGGTGAATATACTACCTTCACCTGGCTTGGACTGTACCTTAATTTTGCCCCGCATGCCCTCTACCAGGGTTTTAACTATGGATAGTCCAAGGCCGGTACCGCCTGTGGCACGGGAACGGTCTTCGTCCACTCGGTAGAAAGGTTCGAAAATTTGGGTCAGGTCGGTGGTGGGGATACCGCGACCGCGATCGCAAATCTGAATCACCGCCCATTCCCCTTCTTGCTTGAGGCGTACCTTCACAACAGTATCGTCTTCAGAATACTTAACCGCATTGTCAATCAGGTTAATTAACACCTGCTTTAGTCGATTGCGATCGGCCCGAGCATCAAAGCCAGTTGCCTGAATATCCACATTGACCCGGTCGCTAGGATAAAGACACATTTCAACGGTTTCTACAATCATGTCCTTCAGAGGCACCCGTTCTATATGAAACCGCATGTGACCACCATCGGCCCGAGCCAGGTCCAGCAGATCCTGCAACATACGAATTGTCCGATCCGCCTCTGACGCGGCAATTTCTAACCCCTCTCGCTGGGGTTCGCTGAGGGTATTGCAACGGCGCAGGGTGCTTTGCAAATAACCATGGACCAGGGTGAGGGGAGTGCGCAGCTCATGGGACACATCACTCACAAACCGACGCTGCTGATCCCAGGCGGCTGACAATCGACCCAGCATCATATTAAAGGCCTGGGCCAAATCCCTAACCTCAGTGGGAGCGCGATCAAGTTCTAAATGGGTATCAGCCAGATTATCAGGACATACATTCGCCGCCAGCTCATTCATTTTACAAACGGGCTTAATGGACTGACGTACATAGATGGCAATGACCAGGGCTGACAGACCAATGACAAAAATGCTGGCCAAGGTCAGATCTCGAGTAACAGCGGAGAAACTGGCCTGATTTTGAGTGATGTCATCAATTACAAAGAGATCCCCTAGAAGATTTCCGTTTACCTCCAGGGGAGAAATACAAATGATCAACTCACGGTCCTGGATATTCACGCTATCCAATGTCTGAGTGGCAGGCAGTTCAAGCACTTCCTCAGCAAAACCATCTTTTTGCCAGGAACCCATTTCAAGGGTATCGGACTGGGCGATCAGCTCTCCTTCTGGGGAACGGATCCAAATGGCGGTATCAGCTGTCGAACGATAGTTGATCACCTTTTCCAGCGCCATTGTGGATGGCAATGTCTCATCCATCCAGGCCACATCCTGACCAAAGCGATCGGCTATTTCCAATGCATTATCCTTATGTCCCTTGATCAGAATTTGCTGCATTCTAAAATTGCTCCAGGCGGTCATCCCACCAAAGCCAAGGATAGAGGCCAGCACCATGCCAGCGGTAAGGCGAAACTGAATACAACCTGGATCAAATTTCATCGGAATAACAAACGGACAGCACAGATCAAAACTTTTCTATCTGCAACGACTCTATCTAGATAAGCTGAGATAATCCTGATAAATACCCCAGATGAACCTAATAGAAATGGCTGATTTTAACGACACTTTAACTATAAATTCAAAAGAAGTTTGATGTAGTTTGCCCCTAAGATTTCTCCAGGTTCACGAATCTATGGCACCAATCAGGGTAAATGCCGCCCAGGCCAGAGGATCTTTATACTGCTGACGAGTAGCTAACATGGCCTGGCGCAGGGCTTGAGCGTTATCTAAATGCTGTCGCTGCCGATAAAACTCAATCATCAGTTGGGCGGTAGCGTCGTCGGGCACCTGCCATAGGGAAACCATGACATTCTCTGCTCCAGCAGCTAGAAATGACCGCGATAGACCAATGACACCGTCCCCCGTAATCTGGCCGCGTCCGGTGTCGCAGGCGCTCAGCACCACTAAATCGGCCCTCAGGGACTGGGTGAGAATTTCTGCTGCCGTCAAAAAGCCGTCTTGGTCATCGGTGGGGGCAAAGGCGAGAGAGCCCTGGAGTGGATTTGATTCATTAAAGAAACCATGGGTGGCCAGGTGGATTAGAGAGGCGTTGGCTAGCTGTTGTTTGATGGCGGTTTCTGTGGCGCTATCGCCGGTTAATGCACGGGTAGATAGGACATTGGCAATGCCCACAGCTTCAGTGCCTGCATGGGGCAAGGCCTGGAGGTTTTCGGGCATGGGACTAGGATTACCGACGACTAGGGGCGGCCCTGCTGGTTGTCTTTCTGGTTGTCCCGCTGGCTGGCTCGCTGACAAACGATTGTTGTTGCGGTTAGTCAGGCCCAAAATCTGAATAGCCGGCGCACTGAGGATGGTGTGGTGCTCGATCAAGTAGCTGCCATCCTCAGCCTGGAGGGCGGGAAATGGGACGAGAAATAGCTGTTCTTGGGGGATAAACACAACCCGATCTTCTGGGCTGGTGGGTAATAGATCGGCAATGGGGGCAATCAATAGCTGGTATAGATCTTGCCATTGGGAGGTGGGCCGCAAGACCGTGGCAAAGGCTGAGTCATTAATTTTATAGACTTCGCTAAGGGCAACAACGGGATTGGGGAGGGTAAAGTCGGGATGACTCAGGGTCACCGTGCCAGCGCGGGGATCAATGGCGGTGACGTCATAGGGAGCCCAGTCTAGGGGATCTCCTGCTCGTCGGACTTGGTCACCAGGCCGAATCAGGCCACGGCTATTTCCAGGGCCATCTTCAGGGGCATTTTCAGAACTAGCACCCCGGATGCCGCTGCGATCTCGACTGGTTTCCACCAACTTGGCAATGGACAGATTCTTGTCCTGCTGCAATGGTTTTAGATCCACCTCCCGAAAGTCAACGTTTCCAGTCGGCTGCACCACCCAAACATATAGACGCTCTGAAGTCCCCCGCTGTTTGCCTTGAAATTTAAAGCTGTCGTCAGGAACTAGGGTATATTCCACCAGGGTGGTTTTCTGTTCCTTAGCAATTGTCCGAATTTGTTCAATATTAGGAACTTTGGCGGCCTCAGGGAGGTTATCTGTTTGCTGGGCAACTAACTCCACAAATGCCCTGGCTCGACCCCGTTCAGCTACTTCTAACGCGGTTTCAATGTTGCCTTGGGCTACCAGAATTTGTTGCAACAGGTTATAGGTCAATACCTGGGTATCAAAGAGAGAAATTTGGCTGTTGTCATCCAGCCCTGGCCGCAGCGATTCTAAAACATCAACAGCTTCGTAAAGTTTGGCGGCAGCATCGGCTAACTGGCCTGCTTCAAATAACGTGTGCCCCAGATTATTCAGGGCAACGGTC
The DNA here is from genome assembly GCF_018739885.1 of Leptothoe spongobia TAU-MAC 1115. Taxonomy (GTDB): domain Bacteria; phylum Cyanobacteriota; class Cyanobacteriia; order Phormidesmidales; family Phormidesmidaceae; genus Leptothoe; species Leptothoe spongobia. The sequence continues at coordinate 14,907 of NZ_JADOES010000029.1, forward strand.
GTGGTTTTGGGATCGGCAGTTGAGCGGGCGATGGCCAAGCTTTGTTCGTGATAGTCTAGGGCCTGGTCATAGTCTCCCTGGTCAGCATAGAGACTACCCAAGCTGCCCAATGCGGCTCCAATCATATCTGGCTGTTGGCTAGTTTCAGCAATGGTTAATGCCTGTTGCAGTTGATCAATGGCTAGGGATAGTTTGTCCTGCACATAGTAGGCTACGCCTAAGTTGTTCAGGGCATAGACTGTCCCTTGAATATCCCCCAATGTCTGGAAACTATCCAGGCTAGTTTTGTACTGCCGAATGGCCCGATCATAGTCACCCAGTCGGGCATAGGTCGCCCCCAGATTGACATGGGCAACGGCTTCTAGGTTAGGGTTTGCCAACTGCTGCGCCAGCGTCAGACTTTGTTGGTGTAGTTCAGCGGTACGCTCGTAATTGCCTAAACCTTCATGGGCATTGGCCAGTAGTCCCAAAACCTGGGCTTCACTATTGCGCGCCGAAGGATCATCACTGTTGTAAATGTCTTCTAGCGCCTGCTGATATGCTGCAATAGCCGCTAAATAATTTCCCAAGGCATTGTAGGCAATACCTAAGTTAGCCTGGATTCGGACCCTAAGTTCCCTATGGTCAGGCCCCATGGCAACGTCCAGGGTGCTCTGGGCTAAGGTAATCACCTGTCGATATTGGCCTAACTCCAGGTGAATAAAGGTCAACAGTTCTAAAACACGTCGCTCCCCTGTCTGGTTTTGGTGGCGGCGATACTGTTCTAGGGCAGACTGCCAGGGTGCGATCGCAGCATCTAGCTGATTGTTGCGATAATAATCCATCCCTAGCTGAAGGTTCTCCTCAGCCCCTAGCTGAAGGTTCTCCTCAGCCCCTAGCTGAAAGTTCTCCTCAGCAGAGAGGGGTGGTACGGTTTCAGAGACACCAGCGAGCGTCGTAGCAGAAAGCGCGATGCCATATCGCCCCGGAATGACCCCAGACAAGCTAATGATCCCGAAAGTTACAGCCAGCACCAGAGCCGCATATCTGGCCCGTCGATTTTGCCAAATACTCCAGCGTTTACCCATGAGCGCCATGCCAAAAATCTCCTAAGGAGCCTCCGGTGCCACATTAATATCTTCCTCGATTTGTAAGATGGTATCTGCAGCTGGAACCCCACAGGACTCTGAAAAATCATCTCCACTGCGTTCCTCCCCTGAACGACTTGCGATCAAGTCAGAGGCCACCTCATCTGGCTGACAAAGCGAATCATTGCCATCATTTTCAATGTCAGGATCATCAGCTGCCACCAACGTCTCCTCTCCAGAGGTAGGATCCTCCGTTACCGGATTATCCACTTCAGGGTCAACTACCACCGTTGACGAAGCGACTGTTGGTGGATCAATCTCCGGGGGTAACGGTCGATTCAAAAAAGCAGAATACACCTGGCCATTATTCTGATCATTACCGACAATAATCGCTCCCACTGTACCGCTAATGGTCTCTGGAATAGCGTCATAAACGGTGTAATCACCGGTGCGGAACAACGTTACGGTAGCACTCGGATCCAGCGGATTAAATCCAGTTAAATCACCTGAGAGTCCTGGCCCTGCATTCGGTCCAATGGCAAATTCATAGGTCTCGCTTCCCCCATCAATTTGCACAGTTGCGCTATCTGGCAAGTCCACACCACCATGGATAATGCTGATATTCGAAGTAGTGCTATTGCTCGAATAGGCAATCACACTGGCGGGCACAGTCAGGTTGTTGAAAATTGAGACCGTCGCTTCAGACCCTTCTAAGTCGCCACGATCAAAGCCCTCACTCACCAAATAGTCAATGATCTCTGGACTATCTTTGATGGTGACCACAGTCTCCACAACCCCCTCAGCGCCACTGACAATCCCCGTATTAAAATCAATCGTCTCACCCACGGCCCTAAACCGTTCGGTGGCATCAATGGTAAGGCCTCCAGCGCCAGCGCTAATGTTGTCAACTTCAATATCTCCAGCCGTGGCTGTCAGGCTAATTCGACCTTCTGGGTCTATATTCGACAAATTGGTATCTTCATTAAAAGCGGTCAGGCTACCCGTTTTGATCTGTGTACCGCTAATGGTAATCTCCCCACCATCCGTGGTCACTGCCTGAGTTGTGACCTCCTCACCAGCATTGATATCCAGTGAGCCGCCGCGAAAATAAGGAGGGAATAACGGATCGCCAAATACTGTTGTGGATGTATCAATGTTGCCAGCGGTGACACTCCCTGTTGCCGATAGGATAACCGGGCCGCCATCACCAAACGTTACGGTGGTATCAATATCACCCACGTCAATGTTGCCAGGTGTGGTTGCGGTAGTGCTACTAAACTCAGTGCCGCCAACAGTGCCACCAACAGTGTTGGCAGGTAGATTAGGCGCATTTTGCAGGACGCCACCTGCCCGCAAAATTAAGGCAGGAGAACTATTGAGTATCGTAATATCAGAGTCACCACCTGCCAAAGCTGGATTTGGACCAATGATGGTGATGTCACCACCGCTAATGCTGCCCTGGGCCTCTACCTTGAGGGCCAGCCCTGTGTAGTCTCCAAAGCTAACATTGCCTGCACTGCTGATTAACGTATCGGTTGATGTGCCGCTAATATCACCAGGGTTGCCTGCCAAATCCAGCGTTAAGAAATTGTTGCCCGCATTAAAAGAGGCATCGGCGGCAATTGCACCATTGCTGCTTAAAATTAAATCCCCCGTTGTCGTCCACAGTTCCGATACTGGATTGTTACTGGCCTGTACCCGCAATCGGTCAGTCCCTTGAAGCGTTAGCTGGTTGCCAGCATTAATGGTTAAAGCCCTATCCGGCAAGTCGCTGACAAATGCCGTACTGCCTGAAATCAATGAAATATCACCAGTGGCACTCAAGTTACCACTTTCAATGGTCAAATCCCCCGGTGTCGTAATTGAAATATTGCCCCCGGCTGTAATATTGTCTTGCCTGCTACTAATATCTCCCTGGCTAGAAATAGAAATAGTACCCCCTGAATCAAGTGAGCCAAATAGATTGCCAAAAGAGGGCAAATCTTGGGCCGTAATAGTAATTCCATTAGTTGTGCTGATCGCTTGAAAGAAATCAACCGTTGCTCCCTGGATGGTGAAGGTGGATAGGGCGGCTGTCTGACCCACCATGCTATTTAGGTCAATATTTCCGTCTCCCGAAATCAGCTCCAAACTAGCCAGCCCGGCTGCCCGGTCAATATTGCTTGAAGAGCCGCCAATGGAAATATCACCAGGCTGTCCAGCCCCTGTACTAAACGTAGCGTTGGCCGGTAGGAGAATGTTGCCTGTGAGATCAATGTCGCCCCCCTCGGTCAGTAGGCTGCCCAGCGTCAGCGTATTACCGGAAATGATCAGGCCTCTACCATTGGTGGCAATGGCATCAGAGCCATCCATAATAAAGTTGTTGCCAGCATCGAACTCAATGGTACTACTCCCCGGCAAGAAGGTGAGTTCATTATCCGATAGGTTATTGAGAGTGATGTTGTTGGTAGCCTGGAGGATAATATTGGTATCGCCGCTCAGACCTTCCAACTCCGATTCAAAGAGGGTGACCGTGCCTCCTGGGAAATCACTCTCTAAAATTTGCCCCAGGACTCCATTGACATCGCCCTGGAATGTGGTGTTGGAGCTATCACCATCGCCATCCCCTGTGCCAGCCGCAATCACGATGTTGATGGGGTCTAACAGCAGCGTTCCCATCTGTCCGGCTACGGCATTGGTGTCCACATGACCGCGAAAGACAAGCTGGTTTTTGCCAGAAATTTCCACAAAGCCACCCTGCCCAGATTGGCTGCCGCCGCTGGCATCAATACTGCCATAAAATTGGGTGAGGCCATCGGCCCAAGCTATTGCTAGTCCCCCATCGCCTGTGTCACCTCCACTCACATCAATCGTGGAGTCTGGGCTGATATAAGTGAGATCTGCATTGAGAATGTTGTCGTTGCCCTGGTAACCACCGCCGATACGGACAGTGCCACCACCTGTTGTGCCAGAAGCAGCTAAGTCAGCCCCCAGTAGCGCCACCCGATCGCCTAGCAGGTTAAGCTCTCCTCCAACTTGTCCAGTCACACTCAGGTTACCGGCAACGGCGGTAGTCCCTGTATGATCTGGGATGGTCACCCCCTGGAGCGATACGGTACCGTCTGGAGCCACTACAAGTTGGCTTCCTTGGCTGAGGCTATCACCACCCGTCAATAGCTCTGGCAGTGATGCAATAGACAGCTCTCGATCTGTTGGTAAGAGAGCTAGCTCCATGGTAAGTAAACCATTAGCCGAACCGAGGGTAACTATCTGTTGACCTTTGACCGCCCCCAGGGTGACCCGACCACCGGGGGCAGATGCACTGCCCCCATATACGACATTCCCCCCCAGTAATGTTAAATTTTGGTGTTCATCAACGGCTAAATTGCCCAGGTTAACCACACTGCCGGGCTGGGGTGCGCTAAAGGAAAACTGGGTGGGGTCACCCACCAATTGTGAATAGTCATTGGCGTTAAAGATATCGAGCCAGCCATCCTCAAACCCGACTCGATCCGCTGTTGCTGCAGTAAAGCTACCGGTCAAGTTCAACTGCGCATTCTGACCAAAGAGAATTCCGGCGGGATTAATCAAATAGAGGTTGGCGTTGCTGTTGCTAACTTGCAAAACGCCATCAATGTAGGAGGCATCTCCTCCCAGCACCCGTCCCAAGACATTTTGTACCTGGGGGTTGGCCACAAAATTGGCTGTCTGTTGATCGCCCAGCCCGAACTGCTGAAAACTGTGAAATAGGTTGGTACCATCCTCAGAAAATTGTCCGCCAGTTACATCAATTTGACTGCCTGTAGAGGTCACAATTGTACTCCCATCGGCTGGGGTGATCGACTGTGCCAGCAAGACATCGGGCTGAGCCCCGTTACTCAATACGGGTTGGGCTGAGGAAGATCGGATACTTTCAGGTTGTACTGCGATCGCATCAACAGGCTGAACCTGAGCATTTTGCGCGATAGTAACTGCAAGGAGGGCAACTGGCAGCATCGAAGAGAACTCCATTAATCAAGTAACTTTACTTCAAACAGGGGGCTAGATGGATGTGGGCAAAGCTGTCTTTAATGGACGAATCTATAATGGGTTAGTTTCTACGGCCCCAATCAGGGTGAATGCGGCCCAAGCTATAGGATCTTCGTACGTTTGACGGGTAGCCAACATGGCCTGACGCAGCGCTTGGGCATTGTCTAGATGCTGACGTTGGCGATAGAACTCAATCATCAGCTCAGCGGTGGCATTGTCGGGCACCTGCCACAGGGAAACCATGACATTATTGGCTCCGGCAGCCAAAAAGGAGCGCGATAGGCCAATCACACCATCTCCAGTGATTTTCCCGCGTCCAGTGTCACAGGCACTGAGGACAACTAAGTCAGCCTGCAGAGACTGGGTGAGAATTTCTTCGGCGGTCAGGAAGCCATCCTGGTCACTAGTGGGAGCCAGGGCCAGGGAACCTTGCAATGGATTGGATTCGTTAAAGAAGCCATGGGTGGCTAAGTGAATCAGCGATGCAGTGGACAGCTGTTGCTTGATGGTGGTTTCTGTGGCCGCATTGCCAATCAGCGGCTGGGTGGCTAGCACTTCGGCAATGCCGTTGGCTTCGGTACCGGCATGGGGCAGCGTCTGGAGGCTATCGGTGGGCATGGGGCTGGGGTTACCCACCACCAGAGGGGGACCGGAGGGGGCATTGTTTGGGTTAGTGAGGCCAAGCACCTGAATGGCGGGGGCTGTCAGAATAGTGTGATGTTCGATTAGATAGCTGCCATCCTCAGCCTGGAGGGCAGGAAAGGGCACCAGGAAAAGCTGTTCTTGGGGAATAAACACCACCCGCGCATTGGGGTCGCTGGGCAGCAGATCGGCAATGGGGTCGATCAGCAGCTGGTGCAGATCCTGCCAGTGCTGGCGTTTCTTGAGCACAGGGGCAAAGGCGGAGGTATTGATCTTGGCGACTTCGGTCAGGGGCACTACCGGATTGGGTAAATCAAACTCTGGATGGCTGAGGGTGACGGTATCGGCTCTGGGGTCGATAGCGATAACGTTATAGGGGACGGCATTGGGAGGATCCCCCTGACGACGGACTTGATCGCCGGGGCGAATGGCGAGGGACCGGCTAGTTTCACCTGTGGCAGGGGTGAGTGCGCCTCGGATGCCGCTGCGATCGCGACTGGTTTCCACCAACTTGACCAATGTGGTTCCCTTGGGTTGCAACTCTGACTTCAGAGCAATCTGCCGTAGGTTGACCTGGCCGGTAGGCTGCACCACCCAGATATAGAGCTGCACATCCTCTGGCTCAATGGCCGTTTGCACCGACGCACCATGGGGGGCATCGGCCACCTGTTCTCGAATGATGGTGTATTCCACCAGGGTGGAATTTTGGGTCTGGGCGATCTGCTTCATCTGCTCGATGGAGGGCGGTGTCACCGGTCCAGACTGGTTGGGGTTCACCTCGCCCCTGGCAATCAGCTCCACAAAGGCCCTGGCCCGTCCCCGCTCAGAAATTTCCAGGGCCGTTTCCAGTTTATTTTGGGTGACTAACACTTCTTCCAGGTTGCGATAGGCCGCCAGCTGAGTTTCAAAGATCGAGACCTTAAAGGCATCGTTGGTGCCCAGGCCCGCCCGGAGGGATTCCCAGATAGAAATGGCGTTGAGCAGTACCTGTTCTGCCTCGGACAAGCGGTCGAGATATAGTAGCGAATTGCCCATGTTGGTGAGGGCAATGCCTTCGCCCAGCTTGGCTCCCAAGTCCCGCGCGATCATCCAACTTTGCTCAGCGTAGCCATAGGCCTGATCATAGGCTTGCTGATAGGCATAGGTGGTACTTAAGCCCAACAACAGTTGGGTGGTTTCCAAATCGTCGCTGAGATCGGTGGCCAGGGTCAGGCCTCGCTCATAGGCGGTAATGGCCCCCTCAAAATTCCCCTGGATCGACCGCGTATGACCCAGGTTGCCATAGGCCTGCATTTCACCATAGGCGTCATTCACCGCCCGAGAAATATCCAGGCTCTGTAGCTGTTGTTCAGCCGCCCGGTCATACTCTTTTTGCGCAAAGTAAGCATTACCTAAATTGCGATAGGTAAGGGCTTTCCACTGGGGTGCGGTTTCAATAGACAGTAAGTCTAAACTGCGCTGGTAGTAGTCGATGGCGGTGCCATAGTCTCCTAATGCGCCGTATACGGCCCCGATGCCACCCAGGGCAATACCTTCCTGGGTGGTGTCCCCCAGTTGTTTTGCTTTTTCAAGCTGTTGTTCATGGAAGTCCAGGGCCGTTAGGTAATCGCCAATCACAAAGTGAGATACCCCTAGATTATTGAGGGCATAGGTAATCCAGGGGGAATTCTCCTGGGCGGTGGCCGTGGCGAGATTTTGTTTATGGCAGTTGATCAGACCAGTGTAGACGGTTTCAGTGCGATCGCGGCTTGGAGTAGCCTTCACCGTTTCAGCCTGGGCCTGACAGTTCTTTAATCCCTCGCTCATAACGTCATCAGCGGGAGACAGTTCCAGCTCATTCTCTGGGGCCAATGCCACTTGTTCCGGCACATCGGGTTGGTCGGCACTGCCGGGTACATCGGGCTGCTGGCCAGGATCAGGGGGCAGTGCTGTTGGCGGCACGGGGGTGCTGGGGTCAGGCACATCGGGACCACCAGGATCTACCTGGATGCCTGGATCCGGGAAAATCCCCCCATTGATTTGGTAATACTCAGTGCTATCGGAAGGGGCTTGAAAACTGCCCAAGCTAGGCCCCGGAAAACCGCCCGTGAAGATAGAATTCGCGGCAACAATTTGTAAGGGAGGTTCTGGCAACACAGCCCCCATGACAGCTAACTCTTCTAACTGAGGTGATTGGGCCAGGGACACGCCTTGTAAAAAGACGTTTTCTTCAGGAGTCACTACCTGTAGTGGTAACCGTTCGGCCACACCCAGGGTAGGATCTATTGGTACCAACGTATCCGAATCTCTCACATTGATGTTGATCGCCACAGGCTCCGATGTGGACACACCGTCGGTGGCCTGCACGGTCAAGGCTGTGAGCTGGCCGCTGGCATCGGTGGTGGGAATAAACTGGAGGGTGTCCGTAGGAGACACCGCATCCCCTGGTTGGACAGCAACACCATTGAGCAGGAGGGTGCCATTGGGGACGGAGGTCACCTGCAATGTCGTATTGTCGTTGTTAATATCGGTCACTGCCGGATTTAGGTCGGCCAGGGTAAAGCTGACGGCCTGGTTAACGATACTATCCGATAGCTGAGAGTCAGCGGCGAGGGTGGGGGGCGTATTGATCGAGGTGATCGTCACCCCCGTTGCCGGATCGATGTTGTCAGTGTCGATACCCCCATTGGGTAAAACGGGAGAAGTGATGGTTGGCGGATTGGTAGCAGTGAGCGTACCCACAGATACAATGTCTCCTGCCGTGCCATTTTCCGAAGCATCACCAATCTCAAACGGTACATTGTTGGGGCCACCATCGTGTTGAATCTGGACAGTGCCGTTACCTCCTCCTCCAACTGCCAAAATAGTGGTATCAGGACTAAACGCTACTGTTTCTGTCCCCCTAACCGTGCCATTGGCAAGCAAGTTTACATTGCCAGCGCTGCCAGGAAAACTAGTAACGAAGCTGCTGGTGTTAATCGACTCAAAGACAATATCACCCTCTGATGTCACGTCAACTTGACCACCCGCAGCGGCTCCGCTAGAGGTATCAATATCCGCCAGTTGTACCCCTGCTCCAGAAACGCTGACAGCCCCACCATTGGTATCTATCTGGGTGTCTGGGCTAGCCAATACTCTGCCATTACCACTGTTATCCAAGTCCGCAACAAGTTCAATGTTCAGGCTGCCTATTCCTGATTGATCGAGAATACTATCATTCAAAACAATATCGTTAGCAGCTTCTAACCGCAGGGTGGCAACTGGTCCATCTCTTTTTATAATGGTAGCTCCGACCTGTTGGGTAATATTGCCAGCATCAGAGCCAGTATTACCAGTTGTGAGCGTGACATTGGTTCCATTACCAAGGGCACCATTGATATTCTCCACACCTACTATACTGGAGCCTGGTAAACCAATATTGCCAGGGATGATGGTAATGTCGATGGGATCAATTAACCAGAGTCCCCCCTTCCCATTAACCGCACTTGCATTCGGAGTCTGAGTAACACTGAGGATTGCTCCGGAGGTTTCAATCAAACCGCCATTTCCCGATTGTTGACCACCCTGAGCAGAAAGAAAACCATCTATAGTAGTTAAATTATTGCTCCAGGTGATGATGGTACCGCCCTCACCAACCTGAATAGCATCTGCCGAGATAGTTGAATCTTTATCCACCAGAGTAGTGAGAGCATTAGGAATAGTCCCTCCACCTTGGTAATCTCCCCCAATCCGCACTGTACCTCCACCCAGATTACCGGAGGCATCCACCCCTGTACCAATGAGTGATAACCGCTCACCCAAAAGGGCAATTTGTCCCCCTTGTTCTCCGGTTGTACTGACCTGTCCAGCCACCACCGTACTGCCTGGCAACAAGGGCACTGTGGTAGACGCTGTCTGGATATTGACAGTGCCATCGGGGGCGGTCACCAACGTCAGTTCGCCAGTCAGTCCATCAGAGACCACTGAGCCGCCTGTCAGTAACTCTGGCAAACTCAGCGGGGTCAGTGCTTGGGCGTCTTCTGCCATCGCTAGGGGAGAAATTTCCAGCCCCAGTAAATTGTTGTCTGGATTGATGCGGACGCGACTGGCTCCAGTGACTGCTAACAGGGTAATCTCACCCTCGGGTGCTAGGAGAGTTCCCCCATTAACCACCTCTCCCCCCAGCAATGTGAGACTTTGGCCTGTATCCACCTCCAATGTGCCCAAGTTCAAAATGGTGCCCGGCTGCTCGGCGGTGAAATCAAACTGGTTAGGAGTCCCCAACAAGAGCGAATAGTCTTCGGCAGACAGCACATCCAGCCAGTTTGCACCAAAGCCAATCCGGTCAGCGGTGGTAGCTGTAAAATCGCCGTTGAGATTCAGAGCGGCATGGTTACCCAAGATAATGCCTGCTGGATTAATCAGATATAAATTGGCATCACTGCCGCTGACCTGGAGCAATCCATCAATAAAGGAGACATTCCCCCCCGTCACATTCCCCAGAACAGTCTCAATTTCTGGGTTAGTGATAAAGTTGGCGATCTGGTCCTCACTCAGACCAAATTCGATAAAGCTGTGGAATAAATTTGCCCCATCCCCAGAGACGGCTCCACCTGTGATGTCGATTTGATTACCGGTGGGGGCAACAATTGTATCCACATTCGCTGGTGTAATCGCCTGGGCAATTAAAACCTCAGCCTGTTGTCCATCGCTAAACCCAGGTTGGGGCAACGATGGTTGAGCCCCAGGGAGTTGAATATCTGAGGATAAACTCTTTGGTTCAACCAACAGCTCACTGGAAAGAGTTGTGGGGGAAAGACTGACTGCAAGGAGGGCAACTGACAGCATGGTAACAGGTCTCCATTCAGGAAGAGACGACAAAAAAGAAAACTACTGGGATTCAGATAGGGCAAATGGGTCCGCTGTTGGACAGTCGGCAAGCAAGCAACATTCGATGGGCATCGCTGCTTGTAGATCCTCTAGCAAGACCATGGGATGAACTAATAGGGCCTGCCAGGCATCCTGCCAACTCTCTGCATCAGGGTGTTTCAAACGTTGCAGCAAGAGAGCGTGGACAGCGTCGTACCATAGACCATGCACGGCTAACAGATTTGGTTTCTCATCGGCTGTGGCATGGGTCAAGGCTGTCTGCAACGCATCGTCAGCCACCTGCCGCACAATCACCCCACCCACCTGTTTAGTGGATTGATTCTGCATCAGTGCCGTATTAAACTGCTCGCACTCCAGACTCACTTCCCAGCGATACCATTGTCCGGCTTCTAGAGCGGGGGCATCGTCCGGCAGGGTATATAGACTAATTCCCGGTCCTTCTATCTCACCAAAATTAGCCGTGTAAAGAATCTCATCGCTGCCCTCATATTTGAGGGTGAATGTGGCCTTTGTTGCGACTTCAGCCACATAAATACCAAAGGTGGGGCGTGCTAGTAAGGTCGCTCCCCAATTGGTTTGGGTGGGTTGCACAGCGGTCAAGCCACCACAGAAACCATTGCGGCTGCCTGCATCTCGGGTATTTGCCGGTGCTCCACGGTTGGGGGGATTGTATTGCAGGGCCAGTCCCGGCAGCCCCAGACTGACCACCGTGCTGAGGATAGTAACAGAACTAATGAGCAGTGTTTGAGAAAATGATTTAGTGAGATACGACCGTCGAGACATGGGTAGATTCCCTCCTCGTATGACTTGTAACTACGTGGGCTGCAGTGATCTTTCAGGAATGGCCGTGGGTCATTCTACTGGGACCGGGTCGGGCTGATGGATGAGGGCTTTTGCGATCGCACCACCACTTCCCCCCCCCAGGGCCATCGCACTGGGCACCAACGGTACCCATAGACCCACCAAAAACAGCCACCAACTGATACCGTACAGCGCCAGTGTGGCCATCCCCAGGCTCAATAGCCAAATCAGCCATCCCCGTCGTTTAAACGTTAGCCCACAGCCGATTAAAGACCACCCTGCAATCCATAGCCAATCGACCCATAGGGGTGGGGGCTTTAACAACCGTTGTTCGTCCAGGGCGGCGGCCACCAGATGCTGGATGGTCTGGGCATGGAAATCGATACCGGGGATCGTTTCCTGGGGCCACTGCCCGGCCCCAATGGGAGTGAGAAAATAATCCGTAGGATTGGAGTTGGGGTCACTCATGCCAATCAGCACCGCATGGTTGTCCAGATTTTCCAACGCTGCCTCACCGGCCAGTAGCTGGGAGAGGGTAATCCGGTCAGCCACCTGCCCACGGCCATACCGCAACAATATTTGGAACCCCCGAGCATCAAGTCCCTGGTATCCACCGCTGTGAGTTTCAACCGGGGTGAGGTTGGCCGCCCCCAGACGCAGATGCTGCTCGTCTATCGTTTCCAGCTGAATCCCCATGGCATCTAGATAATGCAGGGCAATTAGCATGGCCAGGGAGGTGTGGCTACTGCAAAGGCTGTTGGTATCTGGCTGGGCAAACAACAACTGCCGTCGCAAAATGCCATCCGGGTCAATCACCACATTGCTAAATCCCACCTGGGTGGCGGGCAGCTGTGGTGGTGGCGCAATCCCCTCCTGGTTACCGCCACCGGCCAGGCCAAAGCGGCATAAAGCCACCACGTTATTCTCCTGAAACCGTTGCCCCAGGGTGGTCGACGGCGCTACCTCAGGACGGAAAATGTCGAGGCCAATCACCCGTGGTTGATGGGGACTGAGCTGATCGATGGCCTGGGCCAGCACCTGATCGGGCAGAGGATAGCCGTAGGTGTTGACGTCTTCCTTGGTAGCTTCCACCAGGAGGACGCGCTGATCGACCATTTGCGCAGGCTGCTGCCGCATCAGCTGATCGTAGGCGGCTAGTTCTGACCGTTGCAAGATACCGGTCCAGCGGAGAATACCTACACTGGCCGTGACCACCGCACTGATGGCCAATAGGGATTTGATCGGTAGCCCACCCACCTGTGGCCTCAGAATGGGACGCTGGGCGGTGGTGGTCTCCGGTACCGTTATCAACTGAGACCAACGTTTAGGCAGGACCGGATTCACCTGGAAAATGATCGGTAGCCAGCTGGCGCAGGGAAAGCGATCTTCGAGACCCTGCAGTCGCTCTCTGGCCTGTCGAGCTGATAGATAGAGCGATTCGCCGGTCACATAGGCGTCTAAAAAGTACTTTAAAAAGGTCTGGGCCACCCGGTCGGGAATGGGTTCTCGCATCAGGATCATTTGCGGCAATCCTAGGGGAGCCAATGCATTGGCCAAGCCCAGACCATCACAGGCATTAAAAATAGCTAACTGCAGTCCCTGTCTCACAGCCTCACGCAGACCGTACTTAAGTTCTTCCAGGGTGAGACTTTCCTGGGGGTTAATAAAAATTTTGCCTGCTCCGGCCTCGGTGCGTCCATGGCCCGCAAAAAAGAGTAAATCCCAGGGCTGTTCCCACAGCTGCTCCGTGATCCGTTGTCGCTGGGGTTCGACCAAAAATGTCACATCTGCACCGGGAATCGCCTCTAGGAGCTGACGATCGGCGGCTACATCAATGCCGTTACTGTCGCCTAAAATGGCGAGAATCTTGACGGTTGAGTGACGGACGGGGCGATCTTCTAGGCGCTTGAGGGTGGGGGTACCCAGGGCAATTTCAATTTGGGGATAGCGGTCGATTACATCCCACAGATGCCAGGGTAAATGTTGTAGGTGGGGATTAGTAGTACGAATGACTAGCCGTACAGTGTCTGTGGGACTGAGTTCTTCCCGTAGGGGCTGATCGATGGGGGTAAATGGGTCGGATAACAGCCAGGTTTTAAGCTGATTGCCCAGATTAATGGCCTCTTGCTGACAGGTCTCAACCGTATGTAGCGACCCCACATAGGTAATCTCCACAGGCTGGATGCGCGACGGGGTATCTAGCAAGCGATAGCTGTCTTGCCACTTATGCAGCTGTTGCAGCAGAGCGGGATTGGGGGGTAAAGAGCCAATCGCCTCGATATCAGGGCGGGAGCCGTCTTCGCCGATCTCCAGGAGAACATGAAAGCCGTTGGATTCCAGATCTCCTTCTAGTTTTAGGGTGACGAGTTTCTCTGTCATGGTTCTAAATCACGAATCTCTCGGCAACGCTGGCGTTGCCGAGAGCTAGTTTGAGGCTAAATTGTTCGCCGGGATTACCGATGAATTTTAGCTGGATGGCTTCCGTAGCCCTAGATTCGGCCTGCATAACCTCCTGGTTGTCTGCATCTAGAACACTCAGTTTTAGCTGAGTAGGAAGATAGGTTTGTGCTTGTCCAGAGTAAACCTGAACCTGGATTTCGGTTTGGGACTCTGAAAGGGGCAATAGGCCAACGGCGAGGATAATGTCGTATTCGTTGAGGCTAATGCGTTTGCTGCGAGCGATGATGCTTTCAGTGGATTCAGTTGTTTGGTTTCTAAAGGCCAGGGTGGCTGGATTTACAAAGCTATCTAAGGTTTGCCAGGCGTCATCGGCCAGGTCTTGTAACCAGTCGTTCAGCTGGGTAATCCCCTCGCTGGCTTGTTGCACGAGACTGGGCGTCAGCAGTCCGGAAAGAGTTTCCATGGGTTGTAGTTGAGAGAGAGAGACCCGGTCAGCGGCCTTGGTTACAAAGCCCAACAGGGTGGCTGTGCGCAGACTATCGTCAATGTGGACGGCGACATAGCCAATCCGGTCCTGGTGAAGTTCGGGCGCGATCGCAAACTCCATTTCCCCGCCCACCACAGGACAACATTCCAGCTGGCCATAGTCTTTCACTGCCAGGGCCGATGTCCCCAACAACATTTGCTGCACGGGGTTTAGACCATCACTAGCCGATAGATCGGGCTCATACCCCAGACACTCCAGGTAAAATCGCGTGGCATAAATCGCCAGGGTATTGAGATAGACCTGTTTGGCCTTTTGCGGTGATGTTTGATGTTGTCGAAATTGTTCCGCCTGGTGATGCGGTTCTAATGTCAGGGTAACCGTAAAGTCAGAAAGGGAGGTGTTCATGGCTGGTCTCTTTTGCTGGACAGTGGGGAAGGGGAAAGGGGAAGGAGGAGGAGGAAGGGGAAAGACCGTAGGGTGGGCAGTGCCCACCAGCCAGGAAATTGAAAGATTTAAAGCAATTCCTGAAATTGGTCTGAAAACTTATCGCAGCAGCGTTGAAAGAAACTGCTCAGGGTCGGAATTTTGATATCCAACTGGTTAGAAATCTCATCCCAGCTTTGGTCCGCAAATCGGGCCAGGGCAATAGCCTGAAAGTTGGCGTCGGGACGCTTGCGAATGTGGGTAGATTTGAACACATCCTCAGGGTCGTTGGCGATGTAGTCTCGGACATCGTTGGCGAGGGAGGATTGAGGTTCTGGCTGGGACAGGCGCTCCAGATCATTGAGATTGGGTAGTTCCTGGGTGTCGCGATCGCTAAACTGACGACGACACTCAATTACCATGCGGTCCAGGCGAAAATTCACCCAGTTCATAAACTTGCGGGACTGGCCCCGGTTGGGGTCATAGGTGTCGATCTTTTGGCAGACGTAGACTAGGGTGCGGTTGACGGCCTCCTCGTACAGTAGGGTGTAAAACGACGGTGTGAACTTGGCGCGGTGGGGCCGGGCCAGACGACCACAGACACGGATGGCTTCCACCAGCTGGAGTAGGGCATGTTGCCGTAGACTGCTGGGGTTGGGCTGGCCCTGGGCTTCGAGGGCGAGGTCCTTGAGTAGGGGGTCGGTCAGGGCCGCTTGGGTAGCCTGGGTGCGGAGCTGATAACCCCAGGTGGGGTCAGGTTTTAGCAGTCCTTTGTCGATGCAGTCCTGGAGTAGCTGGGTGAGCTGGTGGCGGATGCGATCGCAAATTTCCTTATAGATACCGGCGAGGGGTTGACCTCGGGGGGGACGACCTACTTTTCGCGATCGCATCATCATATCCACCAACTCAGAGAAGATGCCTTCATCTCCCCCTGATGGCTGTCCCTGGAGAGCCAGGATAAGTTGCTTAAAGCGCGATTCCATAAGCGATCTTGGTGAAATGCAATACGAGTATCCAGTCAAACCTTTTCAAAATTATCGGCCTGTTTCCAGATAACTCGTACGATTCGATCGGTTTTTATGCAAAACAATACAAAAGATTTCAAAACGGCCATATATCAAGACTTTCATGGGATTGAGTTGTGAAACCAGCTAAAATTTAGCGTATTGAATGCACTAATGTTTCACGACCTTATTTGTAAGCAGTCATGGATGCTTGTAGAACAGGACCTGCTCTTCCTCTGATTTCTTATATAAACCTTGTCCACGTCCAGAATGGTCGTTTTACCGTGGGCGAAGCTACAGGTTTCAACTTGGACGTAGTTTAACCGTGATCACTGTTTACAGTAAGTTACAGACGCTAATTATTCTTCCAAAAATGCCATGACTCAAATTACTCTCTATGGTCCAGCTATTAGCACCTATGTTCGTACCGTTCGGATGATCCTGACTGAAACGAATACCTCCTACGATTTGCAACCAGTTGATATTTTCAGTGATCGGAGTCAAGAATATTTGGCAAAACATCCCTTTGGCAAAGTTCCAGCTCTAGAAGTGGATGGGGAAATTCTTTATGAAACTCGTGCCATTGTTGAGTACCTGGATGCAGTTGTTGGGAATCATGCTTTCACTCCTGACGAACCCATGGGCCAGGCCAGGATGCGTCAAATTATGTCGATTGTCGACAACTACCTCTACAGTCCATCCATTAGCGTGATTACAATTCAACGCTTAATTGTTCCAAGTCAGGGAGGCCAGCCTGATGAAGCCGCGATTCAGGCCGCCGTGCCCAAAATCCAAACAGCACTAGGTGCAATTGAAGCGATCGCCACTTGTAATCCTTACCTGTTGGGGAACATGATTACCCTGGCAGATTTGTACTTAATGCCCGTGATGCTTTATTTGTCCAAGACCCCGGAAATAGATAAGGTGACAGGTGAAACCCCGAAACTCAAATCCTGGTGGGAATCAATCAACCAACGGCCAAGTTTTCTGCAGGTGATTGGTTAACGATTTCAGGACGATGCGTTACGCTAGCCGCTAGCGTAACGTTAATCTATATAAGGCATTGACGATTCTCTTCGCTGAGGTCATAAAGATTGACAAAAGCGCCTATATCCTGGTAACTGTCCGACAATTTACCTAAACAATTTAGATAGCCCAACACAAGATCATTTTCCTCATCTATCGAAGCATGGGAAAACAGTACCCAAACCCGTGGGTTGCCTCGCAGCTGGTCAAGGTCGCGTAAATATCGCTCACGTTCTTGGGCCGATACTCCTCTGCCATCATAGTTGTCTAAATGACCAATGCCGAGAATATAGTCATCTGGCCTATAACCATAGCGATCGGTATAAAACAAAAACTGCAGATTCCCTCGCTGGTAGATGTACAGTTTATCGTTCTCTTGCCAATGGGTTTGGATATATTCAATGACCGGACGTATTTCTTCTCTTAGATGCGGGGTATACAGCTGTGGTAAAGACTTCTGCAGTGGCTGAAAAATGAGTAAAGCTGCCAGACTGATGCTAATGAAACGCACATAGACATTTCGTGTTTTGATTAACTGGTCTACTCCAAGGGCAATTCCTACAATCAACAGGGGCATCAAAAAGAAAATTAAACGACCCGAAAAAGGATATTTTCCAATGCAGGCGGCAAACAAGGCGAACAAAATGGGTGACAGAACCACCCACAGCTCTCGTCGTCGGTATAGGGAAAAGCAGCCGATTAGAAAGAATGCGATCGCAACTCCATCCCATGGACTGGCAAACCCTAACGGTGAATAAAATGACCGTCCCAGTCGATCCAGCAACCATACGAATGTCTCGATCCAATTGTCATCTGGGTTTGGAAAAGCCCCCCTCCCCTGCCAGGATGACTTGAGCAGCTGATTGGCTCCTAGATCCTGGAGAGAGATCAGATAAAACAGCCCAAAGCTAACGAGCCAGCTCAAATAAACAAGTAGCCTTTTGATTAAGGCGCTGCTGAACCTAAATCCCTTTTGAACCCACCATGTCTTGAGCAACGAGCCCACCGCTGCTCCTGCCAAAGCAAACACAGCTGTATGAGAAAACCAAACTGCAACAGATCCCAGTAAGGCCAAAACCACTGATTGACGACCAGAAGAGCATTTAGTTTCAGTTTGTTGGGCAAGTAACAGACAACCTAGGGTCAGGGCTGCATCCGTCGAATACTGTTTAACCTCAGTCGAAAAATAAATAAACGATGGCAAAAAGCCCACCAGGACCAGGGCAACAAGTACCGCCGGTCCCTTCGTGTAACGACGGACTGCAACATACATCAGGAGTAACATCGCCAGGCCACCCAATAACGGAAATAACCGCAGGCTATACTCGTTATTGCCAAAAAGCTGAGTCGCTAACTTTTCGACCCACAGAAACCCAATGGGGGCACCCTGGTTGTAGTCCAGGGGTCGTAACAGCTCACCATAGGAACGATTAACAAGATTCACCGCTAAGCTGGCCTCATCGCCCCATAGCGAACGATTAAATCCATATTGAATGAGTCTGATCAAACCACTGATAAGGATAATTATCCCTGCCATAATGTCAGTGGTGATCAATGTCTTTAATCGTTGCAAACAATACCTCCTCCACCTTAATAGAAACAAGAATTTATAATATGACTAATTGTAGGATAGGAAGCAATATCATTCCAGGAACAAGGTTATATGGCTAGCCCTGCTCTATTGTTCGGGGCAGGCGCAGATTTCAGTACGAAGTTTCGGAGGTAGGCGTAAACGTCTACATGAGACTCTCTATCGTAACAACAACAACGCAACGCTCCTGTTGTTCTGCAGTAAGCTCCTCTAAGTCCTCGTTCACATAATCTGTATACGATTGTGCCGTATCAGTACTACTGAAACAGGTAATGAAACCCACATCATTACTTGTAATGGCTCCACCTAAGCCAATAGCTACTTGTCTTGCCAATTGAAGCTGTTCCATAAAATTACCTATCTATTGCAATTGCCCGTCCGTGAGCTACAGGATCTTCTCGGTTATGCAACCAGTCCTTTAGCAGTTCAAGATTGTAGCGAATGCAACGACTGTTGATCCGTAACCAGTGGAGACCCTCAATCCACTCTCCACTGCGACGATAACGCTTGAGTGTGGAACCACTCATATTCAAACATTCTGTTGCCTGACGTTTACTAACAAAGAGAAGCATGACGCTACTCCTAAACGTTGTTGGTCAATTCCAAAAAGCGGCAGATGTGGTTGAAGGTTCTTGCAGCTATGACAACCCAAAGGAACCCTCAGCAGTCCTGATAGTTTCTATCCTATGATCTATCTAAAGGTGTCAGCATAAAGTTGCTAAATAAGGGTGCTAACCAGTTCCATCTCGTTAATTGATCAGCATAAGTCTCAAAACTACTGATTTAATTGGATTTTAGCTCCTATAAAAATCTAAGCTTGCCTATCAAATTGCCCCTTGACTCAGTCAGTCGTTCTAGCTAATCTAAGCCTTAGCCTGTTCAAGGCCTTACTACAGAGTCCATAATTTAGCGCCACCAGCAAGTGCGCGAACACTATGCTGGTGACTTCACCCCCGAGTTGCGCGAACAACCTGGGAGCGCAGGTTTAATGTACCTGATGCCACCCCGGATTGCACCTATGCACGGGGTGGCTAATTTATGGCTCTGGTTTCCTTCTCGTCGTTTATCTGGAGATCAGAGTCTATGTTTATCGATAATAGCCAGGGTACAGGGGTGCCTACAGATCCGCCTGCCAGTGGAGCATTGCCGGAATATCAGTATGAAGATGTCAGGCTCATGTTGCTGGGCAGTTTGACATCGGTGCAAAATACCATCGCCCTGCTATTCAAGCTTAACTACGCAGAACCAAACGATTGGAGCCGTCCGTTAGCAACTGGACGTCCCAACGAAGTGATGGCCATTTTGACCAGACGAGTCAGGGTGCATTAGAGAAAATAGGGCCATGTTTGTTCATGGCCTTGGAGTGGGTAAATTGATGAATGGGGCTATCCCAATGGTGGGCGACCTATACTAACCTCTCGGATTAGAACCGATCACTGCGTCATTTTCCTCTTGCTCTCGTGTATAGCGACGTACAGTTTCCTCTTTAAAAACCACCTTTGAAACAGCGTAGCCTCTCACTCAAAAGTTCTCTCCTGCATATTCTTATAACTTCAGGCTCTTCAGGCTCTTAGTCATTTTGGGTGTCCAAATTGGATAGCAAAGCGTAGATAGGGATTGGCCTTTGCGTGCATCCCATCATTGACCTTCTACAGAATCTACTACCTGACTCATCCGCCTTGACATTGAAACACTGGGATTTAGATACGGGCCCCATCAGTTCGTCGTCACCGTAGAATCCAGAAATGGCAAAGAGTCCGAAGTGCATACGATTTTACAGAGTCCAGAGGGAGGTGATTAAAGATGAAATCTTAGCTCATATTTCGTTACTTCCCTACAAGCATGTCGTGCTCAATGGAACCTATTTCATTGATGCTCTCTAACTTAAGAGTCCTGTATAGAAAGGCTTTGAGGAATACTTGACATTCATAACCATAGATTTCTATTCCAATGTCCCCACTGGTCCACTTAGTACGATTTTCCAAAGTTTTTTTTCAACCAAAAGAAATATCGGAAGCCCTTTTTCAAAAAGGCATTCAAGCAAAATATCCTGAAAATATTTTCTGAAATTTCATACTCTTGTCAAAGAAATGGTGCAAGCGATGTTTCTAGTTGCTAGGCTGTTGTCCATGAATTGTTTGTGATGCAGTTTGAAATGATCACCCATGTATCATGCCTAATTCGCAATTCACCTGTTCCATCGCTGATTTGGAGAATGATTGTAACTGTTCTTATCGCAGTTTATCAATAGGCCGAAAATACTTCATATCAAGGATCAGCAACGTTTTATATCCAGAAGATTGCAGCATACCTCAGCAGGGCAAACGCATACTAAATTAAAACTCCAAATCATCCACGTTACAAAGCTTTGAGCCTCTATTGAGTAGTACCCAATCAGAAGGAAAATAGGTACTTACAGCGCTCCATTATTGAGAATTTAGTCAACAGTCATTTTTGGATAAACGGCTATAGCATTATTCACCCAGGCAATTGAGACTGATCCAGTGAGTATGCGTGTGCCCCATCCCTAAGCGACTGCCTTGACATTTCCACCCTAATAATACTTTGACATCAGTACAGTCCTGGGGTTGCTCTGTCTTGTTGCTAAGGCTTGGCCTCAGGTGTCTTCGGAGATTTTTACCATGAAGAATATGCAAGGAAAGACAGCTCTGGTCACCGGAGCCTCGCGTGGTATTGGCCGTGCGATCGCAATCGAGCTTGCCAAACAGGGGGTTAGCTATATCTTGCTAATCGCCCGTAATCTTCAGAAATTGCAGGAAGTGGCAACAGAAATTCGCCAGTATGGGGCTCAGGCTATTCCCTTGTCCGTTGACCTCACCGAGTCAACTGCCGTCAATATTATTGTCGCCCAAGCATGGAAAGATTATGGTCCGTTTGACCTGTTAGTCAACTGTGCCGGTATTGCCTATCAGTCCAATTTTCTCAAAACACCCTTGAGGCAGGCACATGCCGAACTATCCACCAATTTGATGGGATTGTACCTTGTTACCTGGCTGGTGGGACGTCGTATGGCTGCTCGCCGTCAGGGGACCATTGTTAACGTCTCTAGTCTCATGGGTAAAGTCGCTGCTCCTACCATGGCCACCTATTCAGCCACAAAATTTGCCATCGTGGGCTTTACCCAAGCCCTACGCCACGAACTAGCCCCCCATAACGTTCGAGTCGTTGCGTTGCTACCATCGCTTACAGACACTGACATGGTAAGGGAGTTTAACGTATTCCGCTGGGTGCTACCCCTTAGCACCGAACAGGTCGCTCAAGGCCTAATGACCGGTCTTAAATCTCGTAATTCAGAAATTACCGTTGGCTGGCAAAGTCACCTGATTCTCTGGTTCCATCGTTTCTTGCCACAGCTCATGATGGATGCCATCATCCAACTATCTAATTCTGGCTCGCCCACACCAGCCTATCCCAACCCAAAGGGAATCCAATAAATCGTTCTTCTATGGGTCTACTATAATCCGATGGATGCCCACAGGATCCTTTGACGGATAATCCTATCGTCTTCTTACATAACCATCAAATTTCCTTGGTTTATGGATGAAATCACGGCGTCGTGAGGTGATTGAGGCTTGACTGAACGATTCCAATCATGACTTATTAAGTGGTTTAGCCGTCGATTAAAGCTTTAAAGCACAATAGCATCGAGAACGATCTACCTGAGGAATTTCTCTATATTAGATAAGACTCTCTAAAGTTGTTCTACGAAGCAATAACCCCGCTAAAAACAAAGCTCTCTAGTGCAAGCAAAAAGAAATATCAGTGACCTGATTGGGTGCTGGTATTGAATTAGAATTAGAGACGAGGATCTAACAACTGCATGCGTAGCGCATGGAACGGTCAAGAGTGTTCATCTCCCCACGGATCGTGAAACCGATCGCATGCGAGGCTTCGCTTTTATGGAAATGAGTACAGAGTCTGGGGAAGCGGCGGCCATTGAAGCACTCGATGGTGCAGAGTGGATGGGGCATGATCTAAAGGTCAATAAAGCTAAGCCCCTTGAAAATTGCAGTGGCGGTCGCAAAAGTTGGTAACAGATTTTCTCTTCTCGTAGTTACTAAATCTTGACGTCACGTCATTTTTAGTCATTTGGTTGTAGAGGCTGGACTAACTAAAAGAGTTCAGGTAGAAATGCCTGAACTCTTTTAGTATCAGCGATAAGACTTATCCATTGGCCGTAGAAGTAGTAGAGGGCAACGCGATCAATATTGAGTTGTGAGCTCAATAGATCTAGTGTTTCGATCACGAGGGCATCCCGCTCAATGTTACGGACAAGCCGCTGGACTACATGTCGTAGGCCCTCATCGCTCTTGTCCTGCTTATAATCTGTCTTAAATTGACTCATAGGTCAACATTATTAAAATCAATGATATCGTTGAAAGCCTCAAAATCCGGGGGGAGGTGATTGAAGATGAAACCTTAGCTCATATTCGTTGCTTCCCTACAAGCATGTCGTGCTCAATGGAAATTAAGTAAGCCACTTTAAGACAACGAGTCAATCCAAGTGACTACTGCCTTCAATAGCTCCCATTAAATAGTCTCAACCTTCCTTGTTGTGAGCATAGTAAGGTTTTTACCAAGGCAGCTCTGAAAAGCTATGAACTACTATATTGCACTTATTATTAGGTCTTGGCCGAAGAGAATGTTCCATGACAATTTCTTTGATGCCGTCTATAAAATCAGATTCTCCTTTAGCCTTAATTGCAGCGGTTGTCATTGTGATGTCGCGCCATATTGTTATCCGTCGCTCCGATGGATCAGTGTAGCTGTAAACAACGTGATAGCTTTTGGGCGGACTCATAATCAGGCTTATATTGATGGCCCAACAGTATCGAAAGGTGCTCTCTTAGTTGACGAAGTTTTACTTTACGTTGGGTGAGAGCTCAAAATGACTTACCTTTGTTAGTCTTGAGATTCTTTGCAAAGTTTCTTGCATCAGGACTCTCTAAAAACAACGCCTTTTTGTTCTAGCTGATATTCATTGGCATGCCTGAAATGCCTATTCTGTGGCTGAATTTTAGTTGATTATTTGGTGCGGATGAACTTTGTCTCTTGGTTGGGACTTTGTCCAGGTGGCCGCATTACTGGTGGCAAAGTCAAAAGTTCGAAAACCCGACGAGTCGTTAATCGCGCTGCCAATGCTTTCCGTATGGCTGCCCAAACACTTTCTCGAAGTCAATCCGCTCTGGGTGCTTTTTATCGGCGGATGAAAGCTCGATTAGGGGGACCCAAAGCCATCACTGCAACTGCTCATAAAATTGCTCGCATCT
This sequence comes from Leptothoe spongobia TAU-MAC 1115, assembly GCF_018739885.1. GTDB lineage: Bacteria > Cyanobacteriota > Cyanobacteriia > Phormidesmidales > Phormidesmidaceae > Leptothoe > Leptothoe spongobia. The sequence continues at coordinate 38,495 of NZ_JADOES010000029.1, forward strand.
TCTACCATGTTTGCTCAAAGGGAGAGGCTTATGTTGACCCAGGCGTTGACACGTACGAGCAAAAGTATCGTGCTCGGATGCTGAACCAGTTACAGCGAAAAGCCCAATCATTAGGTTTCGACCTCGTTCCTAAACCTGAAACTGCTGGGTATGTTTCTTAGGAGTAACCTAATAAGGCATGGCACGCCGTCATCAGTAACCATGGAAAAAACTAGGGTGAATCGAAATATATGTCCTTGTTGCTCGAATGTTTTGCTTCGCCATGTTACATCAGAAGGCATAGATTGGCGTTGTAGCCATTGTCGCCAATCTATGCCTAGTATCCAAAATTAAGCCTGTGCTATCTTACGGGTGAGCCAGGGGGATGCCTTTTATCCTTGGCCCGCATACCTTCAATGGGCTTTTCACACTCTGTCGCTCAACTCGCAGTTCGATCTTACAACTTCAACCTAACCTCAAGTATTACATATTTTTCTGTAAGGTTTGTCGGCAGATCTTCAGTGATCACACAGATACTCCCTTCAATTTATTGAAACCGATATTCTATTTCAGGTTTGACTAGATCGAGCGCTTGTTTTCTTCCAAGGTTGGAATTTCTTCCAAAAATCGTAGCATGGGCTTCATGGTTAGTCCTTGTACAAATACAGAAAAGGCAACAACTCCAAAGGTAACCGTGATAATTTCAGATCGACGTGGCATATCAAGGGGTAGCCCCAGAGCTAAGGCAAGGGCTAGAGCACCGCGCAATCCGCCCCAAAATAAAGCATGTTGATGAGTGATTTTAACTCGCAATTCAGATAGAGTGAAGATTGCACATAGCGGATAAATTGCAAAAGCTCGTCCAACAATAACAACGCTAATAGCAACTAAGATTGGCAATAGAAAGTAACCAAAATTTTCGTGAGATTCTTGAATTCCAATTAAGATAAAAATAAGCGAATTGGCTATGAAAGCTGCATATTCCCAGAAAGCTTCGACTGATTCTCTTCCTTCATCTGAAATAGAGCCGAGAGAGCCTAAATTGCCAATCATTAGTCCTGCTGTGACCGTTGCCAATACTCCTGAACAATGAAAGTGTTCTGCTAAGAGAAATGAACCATAGGCTGCCACAGTTGTAAAGGTAATTTCGACTAAGGGATCCTCTGTCTGCCCTGATAATAATAACAGAGTGCTTGCAACCACGATGCCGCATAAGATACCGCCACCAATGGAAGCTATTAATGTGCTTACTGTACTAGAAAAACTAATACTCTGACCCATTGCTAAGGTAACAGCTATTCCAAAACATACGGCAGCAGTACTGTCATTAAATAAACTTTCAGCTTCTACTAATAGCTTCAATCTTCCCTGAACCCCCGTCTCCTTAAAAGTAGCAATTACCGAAACCGGATCAGTTGCAGTAATCAGAATACCGAAGACTATGGCGATTTTCCATTCCCAGCCTACTAAATAGTGCATGCCTGCGGCGGTAACTCCAGCTGACAGCAATACGCCCATTGTTACTAAGGTGATAACGACCCAAAAATCTTTCTGCAATTCTTTCCAGCGGATATAAAGCGTGGCTTCAAATATTAAAGCAGGCAGAAAAATTAAGAAGATAAGTTCTCTGGATAGCTCAAGAGGATTAGAGAAAGGTATAAATGAGATTCCAACTCCCGCAATAACTAACCCGATTGTGTAGGGAATCTTGATCAACCTTGCTAACATCGCCACAATTGCAGCCACAAAAAGAAAGAACGCTATTTGATCAATGTTTAGAGTCATGTTTTCAGACACGTAATTAGAAACTATCCATTCGATACCCATTGATTTCGAGTCAAGAGCTATTTTCGCATTGGCTGGGACTGGCTTAAGGCAGCTGCGCTAAACGGTTGGCTCATTGTTCAAACCGTCACCTTTTCCTCTAATCGAGCCCCGACCCGGTTATCGTTCCCTGACGTTCAACACCTGACGGCTTCATAAATTCCTCATATTTCCTAACTACACTAACTATAGACACAACAAGTCTTAAAAAAATCGTGATGTCATCCTTTGAACCCACGTAGTTTAGAAAGCAATGACATGCAATAAGGAGAAAATCATGACAATCGGTAACTATCGCCGTGGGATTGGCGTATTTGCTACGAAGCAAGATATGGAGTTTGCCCTCAGCGAACTGAAAGATTCCGGGTTGCCTATGGATAAAGTAACCGTAATCGCCAAAGATGAAAATAGCAAGCCACAACAGGGAACCAACCTAAGAAAGAGGCCTGGGCATGAAGTTGCTAAAGGAGTAGGGATTGGTTCATTGACGGGAACTGTTTTTGGATTTTTAGCAGGGCTGTTGGTAAGTGTCTCAGAGTTAACAATTCCAGGGATTGGAACAATAATGGCGGCTGGTACCATTGTAGAGACTCTAGCAATAACCTTTGCAGGTGGTGGTATAGGAGCCGTCTCTGGAGGGGTTATTGGCGCATTTTCAGGGCTGGGTATTCCGGGAAATCAGGCAAAGGTCTATAGCGATCGCCTTGCCCAGGGTGACTATCTAATCATCGTTGAGGGTAAAAGTGACGAAGTAATGCGAGCGGAGATGATCTTACTCAACGAGCGAGGCATAAAGGAATGGAGTATTTTTGATGCCCATAGCGATGGAACCAATCTTTTAGAAAAACCTGCCTAAATATTATGTTCGGAGACAACAGTTCCCATGTTGTCTTCGAACAACCTGAGTCTATCGACACTTTTTTGTCAGAAATTGCCTCATTTCCCTAAATTTATGCTGTTTACTTTTTTGAACGAACGGCAGTTTATACCAAGGGAGATAGGGATACTCATGGTGCTCCCAATGATATCCAAGATGATAGCAGGTTATAAATGACCAAATAATAGGGTAATAGCTACTAGTGGAGCAATGAGAATTTTCAATATCACCTGATCCGGCGAAACTTTCACTACACAAACGATGCGGCAAGAAAATCCCAAAGAAGAATAGCTGTATTGAGCTAAGGAAGATGGGCAGTATCCAAAACAAAAGTAGATTGACAACGGGGATATGAAACCCAACATGAAGGGTTAGAAAGAGAATTCCTATCCCAAAAAACAGGGAAACACTTTGTTTGACATCCAGATAACTTTGCATGAATTTTAGATACCAGGCAAAGATATTACGATGAATGCCATCATGAAAGTCTGGATCACTCGCTTGACCAGGATGGCGATGGTGTTGCCAATGATTAAGTGAAAGCTTCTGGTAAGACAGAAATGCGTATAGTGTGACGGCTAGTTGTCCAAACCAGTAATTTAATCGGAGACTACCTGGAAGTACGGCTCCGTGAATGGCGTCATGGGCCACAATGAATAATCCCGTCTGGAGAAACGTTCGTCCTAAGATGGCCGGCAAAAACCATAGGAGTGATAACTGCCTAATATCGATCAATGCGAGGAATTCCAGACTGCTTAGCCAAAGCAACATGATGATCAAAGCCACCAGTGAGCCAGTCAACCGTCTTGGTGTTAGATTATGCTGCACACTTATTAGAATTTAAGGCGTTACTGGATAAAGAGATGAGTCTTGTTGGGACAGGCACATCTGCGGCTGATCTACTAAACGATGACAAGGAATCTTATCAGATAGAATTCGACTAATCGGATTACCCCTATGAATCTCTAGGTCGTCAGTTTTATAAGCCTTGACTTAGAGACTTTAGCTCAGCAATTTGGCAAGGTTCGAATAGCGTACTAATACGCAATGATTGACAATCAATTTGGAGTGAACGTCTGTGATTAATTAAGGATACATGTATCTCTAGATGAGCTTTTGGGAAAGCTGTAAATAAAATGCGTTCTTTAGAGAAGACACTGCGTTCAAAATGGCACCTTATACTACTCATTAACCGAAGAATTTGAGTCCTATCCGTGTCATTGATGTAATAACAAAGAATCTGATTCTCGCTGTTAACTGGTAAATCAGTTAATAAAGAAGAATACAAATAAGCCATAGGATTTACCTCGCTGCAGATCAACACCTGGTCATGGCCAATCCTGACATTAACGGGATTAAAATAATGTCTATGCAAATGTTTGAGTTGTATGATTTGCATCAAAATGCACCAATTTGTTACAAATACTCATTCGTTTTGACTGTCTTAGTTGTTTGGTTTTGCGAATAGATGACAGCCTATGCCAGAAAAGAGAGTAGCCTAAAAACACGATCATCGATGATCAAGGCAATCATTGGACAGGCTCACGATTCTGCAGTTAGGTCGCGCGCTCACCCATTGTCTTTTCAAGTTTTTCACTTCACTACAGTTTATCCACAAACATCTGTTCATAGTCAGGAGCGTCAGTACCCAGTAGTTTGTCCCAGAATGTGAAATAGAGCCCGTAATGCAGGGTGTATTTGCGATGATGAATGGAATGATGAGCAGGTCCAATCACCCATCGACCCAGCCAATGGTGAGGAAATAACACTGGCAATCGGTCGAGGCCAAGATGGTTGACAACCGCCCACACTGTCATCGTGATCAGGACTGCAAATAACGTAACAAAATGCAGCGGAATGACAAAGATAATGCCGACTAAAAGGAGAGACTGCACAATTGCCTCTAGGGGATCAAAGGCAAAAGACGTCCAAGGGGTGGGATAACGCGATCGATGATGTCCTTGATGAAACCAGGGAAAGAGTAACGGGTGATGAAACAACCGATGGGTAAAGTAAAAGTAAGTGTCTTGCAGGATTAATACGCCCCCATAGCTTATTCCCAAGTACCACAAACCATAGTGTTGAGGGTCACTATACAGCTGAGTAAGACCCAAGCTGTATCCTAAGAGAACAAAGGATCCCGCCAGTGCAAACACACCCGCCGAGAGCACAGAAAGCCTGATGTCGCGCTGAATCGAAGTCCAAGAGGGAGGCTGATGGCGCAACTTATGATTAATAAAAGATTGACTAAAGGGGGAGTAAAAGAACCCGTAGGTCAGTCCTGCCACCAGAAAATACCGGAACAGAATAATTCCAAAGAAAACGATGCTATAGAGCTCAAACGAATGATCTGTTAATGTCAATTTCTTACGCTCATCTAGCTCGATACGGATTACCATTATTTCTGTACTGGCTTTACCGAAATCGAGTGCTGGTATCCATAACCATCTTACCTAAGCAGTGGATATTATGTAGTTCTCTAAGACTGGCATGTTCTGGTAGCAATGACGGCAGCGCCAGTAAAGCCTATTTGAACAGATATGACGAAGTAAAATACTGGAGCACAGCAGGCAAGTATGTCTGCTATTCATAGCTTGCTCGTAGTGTAAAGGCTCGAATTGCTTTTTCCTCTTTAGAAGAGGTTGTTGTGGCAGTTGTTGTGGTAATTGCCTTAGCAGTTGTTTTGTTAGTATTGCTGACGAAGTCATTTAAAGTATCTCACCTGTTAAAAAGCTAAAACGCAGAGAATATCATCTGTATAATGATGGTCTCAATTATGATTAAGAACCGATCGGCTATCTTACAGTTAGCCTTGGCATATTTTTCTCCTCTCATGCTACTAAGGCTGATAAGTTTAGTCTCTGAAGAGGTCACTTACAATAAATTATAACGTAGTGGTGGTTGACATAGCGTATATGCCAGCATTTGAACTGTATGATTTGTACAGGAACGTATCAATTTAATTTAATTACCTTGCCATTCCCGATCTTCCAGCTCCTGTTGAGGCAAGAGTAATGTGGTTTCAATTTCTTTCCGGATGGCTGCTGTTACCTCACAATTACTATTCAAACAGTCTATCAGGAGCTGATTGGCATTGTAATAGCGTTGTAGCATCTGTTCCTGTTCAGAAGTAAACTGCCAGGGGTGATGTATATTGCGGTAATGGGTGATTGTAGTGCTCAATCGTTCTAACCAATCGGCATAGTTTTTTTGCCACCAGTCCTGAAGCCATTCCTGATTTTGGTAGGGAGAGGGTAATTGGTCTCTTAATTGTTGGAGAGATTTATAAAAACCAGCATCCAGAACTATGACGAGGATATTGTTGAGTGTCTGGCTACAGGCATTGATATAGGCAAAGTCCTGACTGTGATGGTTGGCAAACTCTTGTAGTAAGTTTTCTAACGCGGCATCTAACAATATGCCCTGATCTAGCGTACTGGCTAATGCAAAATGGTCTGCTACAGGGGAGTTTTGGGCCAAGGCCAGGTAAAAGGCTCGGGTGGTGGCAAGTTTCGGCTCAGTTGGGAGGGTCTGGGATTTTTGGCTGGCCCATATCAAAAAATCTTGTAGGTAGGGATCCTGAGAAATCAGGGCATCAATCTGTTGTTTCATTAACTGTATCAGCCCATCGGCGCTGCGCAACATGGCAGCAGTTAATAAAAAGACTTCGCGCCAATGGGAATCGGTAATGTGACTCACCAGACCTCCCAGGGCTTGCTCTAGGGCCTGTAAATTATGGGTGGCCACAATTTTTCGAGCTGTGAAGTATTCTTGAAATACCAAATAAGAAAATGAGAAAATTCCTCGCGCTCGTTCGATTAAGAGGCCATGCTGTGCCTCAATCGCTTTTAGCATGGCTTCGCTTTCGAGCTGCAGTTCCTCTGGCGCTAAAGCTGCTCCTGGCAAATTCTGTAAATAGTCGCCAATGTATTGTTCAATGGTGCGTTGCTCAAAAAAATACTGCCCCTGTTCAAAAGTAACAGCGGCTAGCTGGCTCAGGAGCCTCAGTTTTTGGGGCAGTAAAAAACCTCGGTAGGCATCATCTCGTTCGACACCCTTGGCTTCATCCCATTTGCCCAGCAGCAGGTCCAGACCTTGTTTATAAAACTCAGCCCGTTTGGTTGGAAATTTGTCTTGCCCTTGAAACACCCAGCAAGCCAGATGAAGAAAGAGAGGAGTGGTTACCAGTTGTCGAAACTGCCAGTTTTCGGGGAAGTTCAGCTTATGAATAAACTGAGCTGACTGTTCTTGCCCCGCTTGGGCTGTCGTTTTGGTCAGGGCCACAAACCATTTTTGGGCAAAGGTGGCAATTTGCTCCTGGGTAAAGGGAGCGATTTCTACATCGGTGAAGCCACGCAACTGTAATGTTTGGGCAGCGGTGCGGCAGGTTACTACAAAGCGATTGCGGTGGTACTGGTCTGAAAATTTGCGGATTTCTCTCAGAACCGCTGAAATATCCTGATTCAGTACTTCATCCATACCATCCATTAACAGTAAGACTCGCCCGACTTTTAACAACGTTTCGAGGGTAGATGGGCTGGAAAGATCAGACAGAAGTAATATTTGATGAATATAGTCTAAGAGTTTAAAGTCACCGTTGCGGTTAGACTCAGCGGCAAAGTCCCTGAGTGAGATAAAGATGGGAACGTGATCGGCAGCAAACTCGCCCCGGATACATTGGATGGCGAGATGTTTGATAAACGTTGTTTTGCCCACCCCTGGTTTCCCCAGTACCCTGAGCTTTAAGTAGGTTTCAACCGCCTGCATGCCGGATATTTGCTTCTGCTCAACTGCACCCAAACCAACCCGATCAAATTCAGTCAGTTCCAGGTTTTGCAAGTCAGTGATTTCAAGCTGCTGTTGACTGGTTAGTTCCTCCAAAATATTCACATCCACATAGATGTCATCCAGGCTAACTGGACGATTGATGTCGAGTAACTGTAAGATACCGCACTGATTTTCAATGGTGTCATGGTGTTGAGATCGCACCTCCTTCACCAGCTCATCTATATCCAGCAAGGTTTCTCTGCTCCCCTCTCCAGGGTCAGGAAATTCTGCGGGTGGATCAATCGCAATGTATCGCCACTCTAAATCCAGTATTGAACAAATCTCCATAAAAAATTGGCGATCGACAGGTTGCCCTGTGAAAAATCGCCAAATGGGTTGGCGGGTCTTGAGGTTGACCTCTGCTGCCAGATTTTCCTGGGTCCACCCCTTCAGCGCAAATGCTCGCTTAGCCTGTTGAATTCCAGTCAATGATGCCCGGAGCGATCGTTTGACCATGGCAGAACAACTCATATCAAACTCAGTGTCCCAATCTATAGCAACCACTCCACTGGTGCAGCTGCCAGCCGCCATCGTCCTGATCACGTGTGCACTCGGTAGCCCAAGCGATAGGGCAAAAGCTATATTTTTACCTCAGTAGCTTCAGTGAAATTATACAAACCCTCCAGTAAAGTTGCTTCAACTCCCTTGGGGCTGACATAAAATCAAACATTGTTATGGTCCCTGTGGCGATTAGGAACAATTTCTGTAGATCAAGCCATTGTTTCTAACGTCTTCTGAGCAGAGGATTTCAGTCGTTGCTTAAGACCTCACCCATGACTAGTGTTAAGGTTTCAAGCAACGACACATTGTTGAATTTTTGTGACAAATTCAAACATGCCGCTAACTCAAACGCTGGCCTGGCTGAGTGAAAATACTAAAGCTCACACCTCGATCACGACTTGGAGGTTGCCCCGCTTTCCTACCACCCGACAGGCGGTTGCTTCCTGGGAACGCTCAAACTCCAGATCGAGCAGCGTGTGCCCCACCTTAAAATTTTTCAGCGACATATAGTTCACTGAGGCTGGCAATGTGGGCTGTACAACCCGCAAACAGTTATTGGGCACGTCCGGTACAAGATTCACCATAATCTGCAAGAGCTGAAAGACCGTGCCGGTGGCCCAAGCTTGAGGTGAACAGGCCACCGGATACCGCACCGGGCTGCCGGTGGGCGTCCGATTAAAACCACAGAACAGTTCAGGGGGACACTGATAGGGTTGCTGAGTGGTCATGTCGAAAATGCCCTGGGCGATTTCGAGGGCCTGCTCTGTAAATCCCAGCGATCGCAACCCCGCCGCAATCATGCCATTGTCGTGGGGCCATACGGAACCGACATGATACCCCATGGGATTGTAGGCGACAGAAGTGCTACTCAGGGTACGAATGCCCCAACCACTAAACATGTCAGGGGCCTGCAATCGTTCCGCCACACTGCGGGATTTTTCGGGAGAAATAATTCCTGACCCGAGGCAGTGCCCTGGATTAGAGGTGATGCTGTCTATCGGCTGGCCGTTGCCATCTAAGGCCAGGGCAAAATAGCCCTGATCGGAGAGCCAGAAATCTTGCTCAAAGCGTTCCTTGAGGGCTTTGGCTTCGGCTCGCCAGCGATCGCTCAAGTCCGGTCGCTGCTGGAGGCTGGCCAGGGAACTCAATTGCGCTTTGGCTGCGTAGACATAGCCTTGGACCTCCGCTAGGGCTATAGCACCCTCGGCCAGGTTGCCCTTGGCATCTACAATGCAGTCATCAGAATCCTTCCAACCCTGGTTATGTAAGCCCCCAGAAGATTTGCACTCGTAGGTGACATAGCCAGTTTTCTCGCAGCTGCGGTCGATCCAGGCCATCGCTGCCAGGGCATGTTCCCAAAGCTGGTCGAGCAGGGTGCGATCGCCTTTCCAGGCATAGTAATCGGCATAGAGCATCAGCCACAGCGGTGTGGCATCCACCGTGCCGTAATAAGGGGTGTGGGGCACTTCCCCCGCACGAGACATTTCTCCCAAGCGCAGCTCGTGGAGAATTTTACCCGGTTCTTCCTCGCGCCAGTCATTTTGCACCTGGCCCTGATACTCAGCCAGGACAGTCAGGGTTTGCCGGGCCAGGGCAGGATTAAACATCAGGGTCTGCATGGCTGCAATCAGCGAGTCACGGCCAAACAGGGTGGCGAACCAGGGAATCCCCGCCGATAGAATTTTCCCTCCCCCAACGGTTTGCCCGAGCAGATAGGTATCTTGCTCTGCCCGCTCGATGATTTGGTTAAACGCTTGATTATCCGTCCGAATACAGGTAACACCATCGCGCCATTGCTGTTCTTCCATGGTTTCCGCAGCGACAGCCTGATGTAGGGTGGCTGGAATGCTGACCAAAGAAGCCGGGTGGTTGTCTAAAAAAGGCTGTAGACGATAGCCCAAAGTCTGGGTGGCATGGGGTTGTAGCTTCACCTGCCAGATCGCAGTATACCCCTTAACCTGATCGGGCTGCCGCTGATAAAAGTGAATCCTAGACTCCATGAGTAACTGGTCCACCCCTTGATAGGCCAGGGTAAGTTCTTCTCCCTCCCCGTTGATGAAGCCATCATTAAAAACAGGAACCGGCTTAGACGTTTCTTCTGCCAGGCGCACCGGACGGAGTTTTGTCCCGGTTTGCTGCCGCACTTTCCCTCGAATTTCAAACAGATCGGCAAAATCAGCCTCAAAACTGAGACTCAGCTCAAATTCAACTGGCTGAGTGTTGTAGTTAGTTAGGGTAAGCTCTTCAAATAATCCGCCTTGTAGTACCAGATCGCGCTGAATGCCAATGGTTTCAGCCTGGAGCGATGCGCGGTTGTCGTCACCAACAATGTAGGGGTTGGCACACAACACCGACAGGGCAAATCCCCGCTGGGCTGTACTGCTTAACAAAATGGGTGGCTGCCCTTCAAATTGGAGTTCTAAGCGACTTAGAAACCGAGTATCGCGACAAAATAGACCGAGGCTAGAGGTGATTTGATCGTCCAGACAGCCGGAGATATTGCCCAGGGTATCGGCAATCAAAAACAAATCGTTGTCCTTAAGCGTTAGGGTATGTTGCTGCCGCTTAATGGTAGTGCAGGGCCACTCTGGAATCGGTACTTGCTGTGCGGGGGCAAAGGTGCGGCCATCCAACTCTACGATTTCTAAAACGGCTTCGACTGAGTTCTCACTTGGGTTGGCAGCATCTGCCATGGTCGTGGGGCTCCATTGATTACCTTTTATTTAGAGATAGGCGTGGCTATCCATCGTGGTTCATTATGGTCAATGCGATCGCTAATCAGCTTACGGTAGACTGCTTCATAGTCGTCCACCATGCGCTCAACACTAAAATTTACCGCCACATGCCTGCGGCAGGCATAGCGACTGAGCTGATGCACCTGCGCTACCGCCTCAACGCAATCCTCAATGCTGTGGCAGAGAAACCCGGTCTTGCCGTCAGCAATTACCTCGGAGGCTGAGCCCATCGCTATGGCAATAACAGGGGTGCCACTGGCCATGGACTCGGTCATTACTAAACCAAACGGTTCAGGCCAGGTGATGGGGAATAACGTGGCCATGGCCTTACCCATTAACTCTTGCTTAAGGCCATGGCTGACCTCTCCCAAAAACTCAATTTGCTGACCATCAATGTGAGGGGCTATCTGGTGATCGAAAAAGTCTTTGTTTTCAAAATCAACTTTTCCCGCCATTTTGAGGGGATAACCGCTACGCTTGGCAATTTCAATCGCTAGATGGGGGCCTTTTTCCATCGACATGCGTCCCAGAAAGGCCAGGTAGGTTGGGGTGTCGGGCCGAGCGTAAAAATCAAACTGATCAGGTGAGATCGCGTTATGGACCGTGGTCACATAATTTAGTCCCAACTCAGGCCGCTGTTGAGAGTTAGACACACTGACTAAGTTCTGCCACCGATATTGGCTAAATACTTTTTCAGTCGCGGGGGTAAATGTCCTATGCAGGGTATGAACAACTGGAGTTTGATCCAGATGGGTATAGGGCAACGCAGCGGCGTCCATATGGGAGTGAATAATGTCAAACTCCCCCACCTGCTCAAAGACTTTGCCTAACTGCATTTGCTCATAGTAGCCATATTTTGGCGGCAACACCCCCAGGGAGCGCAGTGCCTGTTCACAGCCCGGTTCTAGTAACGCTGTTGTCTTCGAGTCACCGGAAGCAAACAGCGTTACCTGATGGCCACGACGCACCAGTTCTTCTGTCAACAGACTGACAATAAGTTCGGTACCTCCATAAGCCATAGGAGGCACCTGCTCCCACAAAGGTGTAACCTGTGCAACCCGCATATAAATCTCCAAGCTCGCTAGTTTAGCAAGCCATATGTAAAAACAAACTTAATCGGGGACTCGTAATCAACGTTCTACTGAACTCGCTGCAAATCCAGAAGTTCTTGGGGAGATGCCAGGATATCAATTCCCACAAAGACAATCTTCCCGTCAGGATTGAGCAGGAATCGCCATGCTAAGTTGATGCTAACACCGTCACCAAACCAGGGAGTTTGTACATCTCCGAGCACTTTAATTTGGGTGCCCCCACCTTCTAATGGTTCAGAAACGCCTCGCTTTGGTTTCAGCTTCAGCCCATAGCACTCTTCGCGCATATACGCGAGAATATTTTCCTGACCCACGATGGGTTTCTGGAAAGGTGGATTCAGGGCTCCTTCTTCCACAAATAACGCCACCGCTGCCTGGAAATCAAAGGCATTCATATTTTCCATATAACTCAGGACCGTCGCATTCTTGATGCCCTTAATGCGGACTTTGGTTCGAGGTGCAGCCTTTTTGGGGGGAATCAGAGGTTCTTTGACTTTCGGAGTCCCATCCGCTGAAGCATATCCCATATTGGCAACAATATCCTGCAAGATAGTTAGTTGCTGTCCCCCCTCCAGTGGACGGATATCCTTGAGCCAAACGGATGCCTGTCTAGAGAGTTTATAGCCTTTAGGAATGGGAGCTACGATGTTCTGTTGCATCCATTCACTTAATTGATACCAAAACCCCAACTTAACATTTGTGCTAAAAGACGACGAATAAGTCTGGCAGAGGGGCGTATCTGTGTGGTTGACCAGATCGCACATCACCTGCGTTTGCTCTAACGGTGACATCTGCTTGATTTGAGTCAGGATTTTTTCTGCGAATACCATAGGGACCACTTCCATGGCAGCGGGAATAATGGTCAGTCCCATCTCAGTGTAGGTAAACCACAGTAAGGCCAGCTGATCTTCAGCCTTGAGCTGATTGAATGATTGAACCAGTTCTGGGACTGCATTAGCAACCTGAGTGTCAGGAAAAATGGAACGAGTTTCATCAAGGGTGAATGGCATAATTAAAGTCTCCAAATGTCATTGAACAATTGAGTAAATTAAAGCTTGAGTGGAAGAGATAGGTTGGGTTTCGGAACAAACTATTTCGCCCACCTAGCTGGCGGCAAAGGCAATCCATAGGACTAGAGCAACAAACAAAACAGCCGCGCCCCCCAGAACGATATAACGCCGCTGTTGTTTGGGTGAGGGATACTTGGCTTCATAAACCTCAGGCTCAAGGGCGTAGTTATTGACGATGCCCTCATCGTTTACTCGGTAGCCAGCTCCCAATGGTTCATTCTGAGATTTGTGCCCAGTCGTGGGCGCTTCAGCGGGGGTAAGCTCACTGCCATCGCTGGGAGAATGGTCAGATGTCTTTTTCTCTTTATTGGTGTAACTCATGGTTGTATTACCTCATGCAAGGGTTAAACTAGGAAAACAAAATGAAACATCTAAGTATTTTTCAAATGAAACATCCAGGCTTAGGGTTACTGCTGAACATCACCAAGATTAAATAGAAAAGGCACTGCCGTTTGCTCTTTTCCTCCCATGACTAAGACCTTGGGCATTTGAGAGCCACCATCTTTCCAAGCTTGAATCGCCTCTTTTTGCAACACAAGTTGCCCTCCTTCGGCTTTCAACGTTTCGGCTAGCAATCTCTGCGCCTCTGCTTTACCCTTGGCGCGGTTAATATCAGCCTGGGCCTCTTGCTCTGCTTCTTGGGCGACATAAATGGCTCGTTTGGCTCTCTGTTCAGCAATTTGTTTTTCTTCTACGGCCTTAGCAAATTCCGGGGAAAAGTCTAAATCGACGACACTCGTATCCAGGACAATAATTCCATATTTTTCGAGTCTCTCGCTTAAGGCGTCATCAAAATCTCGCTTGAGCTCATTTCTTTTGGTAATCGCTTCTTCTACCGTTCTTCTGGCAGCGGCAATTTTAAATGATTCCTGGGTTTGGGGCGCAATAATTTTAGAAACAATATTGGCTAAGGTCCCTTGGGTTCTACGAATTTCGACCACTAGTAGTGGATCCAGGCGAAAATTAATGGCAAAACGAGCCGATAAATCCTGCAGATCTTTGGTAGAACTTTCTGCGGGCACTTCAAACTTTTGCACGGTCAGATCGTATATATCCACGACCGAAATCAACGGTGGTTTGAAGTGAATGCCCTCTAATAAAACACCATCTCTGGCTTTTCCTAAAACGCTAATAACCCCGGCTTGGCCAGGGTTAAGAACAGCAAAACTGTTAAACCCTAGAAAAAGGATCAAGCTTGCTAAGATGACGGGCGTTAATAGTTTATTGCTCAAGGAAAATTGATTGTTCAAGTTGTTCTCCAAAGTATATTGCTTTGCCCCCATTCCTTAGGAAATCAAGGATGATCGCACCTAAGAGTACCGCTCTGATAGAAAGTCTAGTCCAAGCCATGACTTGCAACCCTAGGCACTTTTGAGTAAATGCTTAACCAAATTATCCTTGATCATCATTTGGCGCGTTATTTCAACTACATACTCCTGCGCCTGCTTCAAACCCAATTCTCTCACTTGTAATGTGATCATTCGGAGTTGAAACTGCTGTTCTAATGTTAAATCGCCGGGTAGATCTTTTACCTGTTCCACAATTGTTCTACATAGGGTATGTGCATAGATTGATCACAGTTCAATCCGATTTAAGTCCTGGAGTATTTTTGCCCCTGTAGGTGCTTTCCCAAGAGTAGCGATAGCCACCCTCGGGAAATGGCTTATGCAGGCATTAGCACAGTATCAATGATGTGAATAACCCCATTGTCAGCGCCAACATCGGGTGTTGTTACTGTGGCATTATTAATCTTGACGCCATGGGAAGCATCAATTTTCACATCTTCACCTTCAACCGTTTTAGCGGACTTCAGCTTCGTAACATCAGCCGCCATCACCTTACCTGAAACCACATGATAAGTCAGGATTTTCTTGAGTTGTGGAATATTCTTGAGGAGTCCATCCACTGTGCCTTTAGGTAATTTGGCAAAGGCATCATCTGTGGGCGCAAAAACTGTAAAGGGTCCCTTTCCTTTAAGGGTATCGACTAATCCAGCTGCTTTAACAGCAGCAACCAGCGTGCTGAAAGAGCCGGCATTAACGGCAGTATCAACAATGTCAGCCATGTATTTACCTAATGTTACTAATGTTGTTATCTGCTAACGGCATCATCTGTGGTGGATGATCGGCTAACAATGACTAGTATAACAACTCGATGTTTAAGATCACGGTGTATTTGTTGCTTGAGGTCTATATTGGTAGTTGTTAGCAGTTGCAAGTTGACCAAAAACAACTGAATTGCCTGTAGTCATTGGTTAACCGTAAATATTTTCTTTAGAACGCCTAAAGTAGCGCTAAACACAACGACGACAAAAATCACTTTGGCATTAGTGTGTTTAACGCGGTGCATTTAATCAAATACTCCCTCTACGGTTTGCCGAAAAGCAATCAGGGCATGGGTTGATTGCAACGGCTTCAGATCTTCGAACAATTGATCAGACCGATCTGATGTGACAATGGTTTTGATTTCAACGTTGGTGTTGTATCCTGCTATATCGCCCATCCGTCTACCATGACTGCCTGCACCTTGGGCTGGAATGATCGTATAACCAGATACCCCAAGTTTAGTTAGTACCTTTATCAAGCGATCCTGCAAAACAGCTTCACCAATCATCGTAACAAGTGTGCCTTTCGCTAAAGAATATGACATATAAACCTCCAAGAACATCTGATGTGTGTAAGAAACTAATCTTTTAAATCGCTGGTGCAGCCTGAACCTGCTCGAGTAATTGATGTAAGGGTTTGCCTTCGATCGCTTCTGTTTCTAAGAGCTGCATAGTGATAGTTTCTAATATGTCGCGGTTATGGTTGAGAGTATCCAAGGCTTGTTGATGGGCTGTCTCGACAATGTCTTTCACCTCGCGATCAATTGCCTCTGCCGTTGCTTCGCTCATCATGCGGCGAGGATTGGGTACGCCCTCATTCAGAAACATTGCTCGACTGCCTTGCTCATAGGCTAACGGTCCTAAAATTTTGCTCATGCCAAAGGTGGTTACCATTTGCTCTGCCAGGTCTGTCGCCCGTTGCAAATCGTTAGATGCGCCTGTGGTGATGCTATTAAACACAATCTCTTCTGCCGACCGCCCCCCCAGCAAGGTGGCAATCTGACCCCGCAATTCCGTTTCGTCACTCAAGAATCGATCTTCTTCTGGTAGTTGTAGGGTATACCCTAAAGCAGACATGCCACGGGAGACGATGGAAATCTTTTCAACGCGCCCGCTGCCTGGCATGAGTGAGCCTACTATGGCATGGCCTACTTCGTGATATGCAACGATCTTCTTCTCTCTCTCGTTAAGGACACGGCTTTTCTTCTCCAGCCCCGCCACAACCCGCTCAATGGCCTCGGCAAAGTCAGCTTGGGCAATTGCTTCACGCTGATTTCGAGCCGCTAATAGTGCCGCTTCATTCACCAGGTTTGCCAAGTCGGCTCCGGCAAAACCAGGAGTACGGGTTGCGATTGCCTTCAAGTCTATATCTTCTCCCAACTTCACTGTCTGCGCATGGATCTTGAGAATCGCTTCTCGGCCTGATAAAGCTGGGCGATCAACCAATACTTGCCGGTCAAAGCGTCCTGGACGCAAGAGCGCCGGGTCAAGAATTTCTGGACGATTGGTGGCAGCCAGCACAATCACTGTGGCATCTTCTGCGGCAAATCCATCCATCTCAGACAACAACTGGTTCAGCGTCTGTTCTCGCTCATCATTACCGCCATAGAATCCACTACTGCTACGAGACTTGCCAATCGCATCCAGCTCATCAATAAACACAATACAGGGAGCCTGTTTCTTAGCCTGCTCAAATAAATCTCGCACACGGGAAGATCCCACCCCCACAAACATTTCCACAAACTCAGAGCCCGAAATACTAAAAAACGGGACGCTTGCTTCTCCTGCAACGGCTTTCGCCAATAGCGTCTTACCTGTCCCCGGTGGTCCCACTAACAACACCCCTTTAGGAATGCGCGCGCCAATCTGGGTATAGCGTTCCGGTGTTTTGAGAAAATCCACCACCTCAACTAACTCAGCCTTGGCTTCATCAACGCCAGCCACATCGGCAAAGGTCGTCTTAGCAACTTCTCCCTCGACATATACTTTGGCTTTACTTTTGCCAATCGAGAGCATCCCTTGAGCACCACCACCACCACCACCACCACCGCCGCCACGGCGAACAAAAAACTGAAAGATACCTACAAAGATTAGTGGCGGAATGATCCAGCCCAAGGCATTACTTACCCAACCATTTTTAGGCGGTGGCGTAGCCGCAAACTCAACGCCTTTTTCTTCAAGCAAGTTGGGCAAGCCTAAATCAAAAATGGGCGTTGTTGAGAACACTTGCCCAACTTGTTCACCACCCATTTCTTCGTCCGATTTTAACTGGAATCGAATTTGATTCTGTCCTACTTGTACCCGTGCCACATCTCCTTCTTGCACCTGATGGATGAACAGGCTATAGGGTACTCCAGGAACTTGAGGCCTTGAGAAAACAGGAAGGATAAAACTTACAAATAGGAATACCCCTGCCAATATCAGTAAAATATTGTTGAAGAGACTAAAACGCGGAGGCCTAGGTTTATCTTTAATGGGCATGGGTATTGCTATAAGTATGGGAATAAGTATCAGTATGGATAAACATTGTTTGAATTCTGGAGTGATTTGGTGAACTACGACATCAAAATTTATGTATTTGCGAACAAGTTCTACTCAATTAGCAAGCTCCTATCAGCCCAAGCGTGCCAATTGAGATTGAGTAGGAGCGTGATACGAGCTCCAATTGTCAAACAATTGTCAAAAGTGAAGAACTCCTTGGCTAGACAATACTTCAATTGTGAGAGCACATACAAATCCGATCATGGCCAGTCGGCCATTTCAAAGCTCTGCCTGAGGCGTAAATCCCCACAGCCAACCATTTCGAAATCGAGAAGAAGAGATTTTCTTTTTAGAATTTGTCATATGCTCATTACTCCAGATTTGATAATCACAAAATAGACCAATCAAACAATGAAGCCGACGCTCCTGTATTAGAGGGAAGCGAGATCTACATTTAAATTCCATTCACGCTTCATAAGTTCTTGAAACACTCTCTTCTGAACCAGCATGAGCTGATATAGTTTAACTAAATACTCTTGAGCTTGTTCAAGGTTCATCTGCTGCACTTGGTCTTCAAAATTTCTGAGATTGAATTCCTGCTCTAGTATGAGTTCGGTTGCGTTATCCATAGCTATTTCCCATACCCCAAGATTGAATAAAAATCGTAAGACGCGTAGTCAGTAAATCGACTCGAATTTTCATTCTGAAGTGGATCGATCTATTACTAGCGAATTACGCCTATAATCAGTATGACAAAGTGATGTTTTATTTTTAGGGTTATTTGATTGAAAAACTCACCTACTGTTGACATAAGTAGGCGAGTTTTTAATGTAGCTATTCAATAGTAGTGTTAAGAAACAGAAAAACCAAGCAATATCAGAAACAATTTACTTTGAACTGTCTAATAGCTCTGACATAGGACTGTCATAGTTTTTATGAGTTTTCTTTTGTTTCTTTTTTCCATCAGAAACTGCTTTCGGTTTTTTGACTTCTCTATTGCCTTTGCGTCGTTTTGACATAACGATCCTCCAACTAAACTCTCTTTAATTCCAATCGTGCCCTAGATACCAAAATAATTGGCAGATTCTAGATAGTCACTATGCATATAACCATCTGGCATTTTAGCCCCTCTTAGGTTAGCTCCACTTAGGTCAGCTCCCCTCAAAGTGGTCCAATTAAGATTGGTATTACTCAAGTCTGCATGACTCAAGTTAGATCCACTCAAATTTGAGCCCGTAAAATCAACTCCACTCAAATTTGCTCGGCTCAGATCCAGATTTTTCAACTCTTCTAATCTAAAACTTCTCTTTCCAGTTGCATATTTGTTTTAGAACTTGATTGGCCTCCATACTAATGCCCCGCAGTGTGTAGCGTAATCGCTGTTACTACCTTCATTCTAGTTCGTAATTATCTACTTTAACCACACGCAGGTTAAGTTGCATGAACCCACACCCTCATTTATCCGGTTAGACTACGCCTGGCGCAACACTTCCGCTTCAATTTGAGCTTGAAAGCGGTTTAAACTCTCTACTAGATTTTCCTCTAGCCAGCGTTCTAAACCAATGTTTTCCAACAACATGCCTACGAGTCCTCCTGGTAAATCGAAGGCCAGGGTCAGGAGTAAACGGCACCCTTGATCCGTGGGGAAAAATTCAGCAGAGCCATGGTTTGCTAGCCCAGACACTGACTCCCAGGCAATTAACCGTAAGGGGATACGTCGAGTAATGCGCGAAGTCCATTCGGTTAATAGTGGAAATCCTAACCCAAACGTCCAGTGATAGAGCCCTTGATCGCCTAGTAAACGTCTGACACTCTTTACCAGTGGCATCCACCGGGGCACATTCTCCAAATTCGCCCAAAGGTCATAAACCTGCGTAACAGAACAATTTACTTCGACTTCCACACTACGTTCTAGGGTTAATTTTTTCACAGTTATCCATCGCTAACTTTCTGACTCATTCCCCTGCCCCTGTCAGTGTAATTGTGCCAAATCCCCCTAATTATCAGATTAGAAGAAGACTTTTGGGAAATCGTGAGGGGTTTGCAGTCAATGTCAACAATCACATAGCAAACGCGACGGAAATCAGAAGAATGACAGTACAAGAAGTTGAAACAGGTTGGGGGTTGCTCAATCGCTAATCATGGATGGTTCCATCGGGCATCTTAGTTCTACTTAATCCGGCTCTGTTAATATTTGCGCCTACAATATTTGTTCCAGTCAAATCTGCTTCACCTAAATATGCCCCATCCAAGTTTGCATTACTGAGATCTGCCTCCTGCAGATTTGCTCCGGTTAAATCTGCACAGCGTAAATCACTATTGCTCAGATCTGCTTTATGCAAGTCAGCTTTGCGCAAATCTGCTCCTCCTAAATTCGCTCCACTGAGGTCTGCGCCACTCAAATCTGCATGGGTTAAATTCGCTCCACTGAGGTCTGCGTCGCTCAAATCTGCATGGGTTAAGCAAGCTTGAATCATTGCTACCCCCGCTAAATTGGCCTGGTTTAGCTTTGCTTGTTTGAGATGAGCCTCTGTCAGATCGGCTTCTCGTAAATCAGCATTAATCAACTCAGCACCAATTAACTTGACACCAATTAGCTTGGCATTTGTCAGACAGACTTGAACCAGACTGACATGACTAAAATCTCGTTGTCCTGACGCATAGCGTTTCAAAATCTCTTGAGCATCCATATCCTTATCCCTCAACTGTGGTTTTTTTAATTGGATAAATTATTGAGACAAAATACATTCCTCTCTCTAAGCATCAGATAAGAAAAAATATCTTAGAGGTATAACTTTCACCAACCAATACCACTTCTCAATTTTAGAAAAAAAACGTGAGGAAATTGTGAGTCACTGTACGTGTTTAGCGTATAGCTCAGCAGCTCTGATTTTGAGCATTATGACGTGAGTGCCTTTTCAGTGCACGAGTCCGCCTTGCTGTTTGCTAGTGTCCACCAGCGAAGCAGGGATGGCCCAGGTGGATGATTTTAATCCCACGACATTACCCTAAAGTCTGCATTGTGTGCGAGTGGATCGTAGCCCAGCTGTTGGGTAATTCGTTCCTTGGCCAACGCACGATACTCCCAAAAATGCTCGCCCGCAGCACATAACCCTAGGTAAACATTTAAGGCCTGTGGTTTGTTCCACAAAATAATCCAGAGTTGATGCCAAAACTGTCCTCGGATATCGGTTCGATGGATACCTTGACTCCAAACGAGCTGAGCGAATAAGCGTAAGCCTTTGTGCCATGGGAACTGCATCGTTTGCGTTCGACGTTGTCGGCAACGAATTTTGAGACATTGTTGTAAACAACGCCTGAGGTACCGTTCAGGGTCATACATCTGCCAAAATCCATCGACGTATTCCCTAGCCAGTTCTGTAACTGGGCGTGTGGGGATAAAATTCATCAAGGTATTCTGATCCCCGGTTAGATGGTTAGAGTTTTCGAGCAGGCGCTGTTCTTTCTTGAGTCGTTCCCACAGGGCGGTATTGGGTAATGCTTGCAGAAGGCCTAACATGGGCTGGGGAATACTGGTTTGTTCGACAAAGGCTTGAATACGATCGCCTGCGCCTGTTCGTTCTCCATCAAAACCAAGGATAAATCCCGCATAGATCAGCAGTCCTGCCTCATTGATTTTTTTGCAGGCTTCCACCAACGGATTACGGGTATTTTGGAGCTTGCGGGTGACCTGCAAGCTATCTTGGTCAGGGGTTTCAATCCCGAGAAAAACGGCGTAAAATCTTGCTTCACCCATAAGCTGGAGCAATTCATCATCCTCTGCCAGATTGACTGAGGCTTCTGTCATAAAGGTAAATGGATAATGGTGCTGCTGCATCCAGGGGATTAGTTCTCGCAAGAAGCACTTTACATTGCGCTGATTGCCAATAAAGTTGTCGTCTACGATAAAGAGTGATCCACGCCAGCCTAAGTCGTAGAGGGTTTGTAGCTCGGCTAGGGCTTGGGTTGGTGTTTTGGTACGGGGTTTTCGACCATATAGGGAGATGATGTCGCAAAATTCGCAGTTGAAGGGACACCCTCGGGAAAACTGCATGGCCATCATCAAGTAGGCGTCTCGCTGCAGTAGGTCAAAGCGCGGCATGGGGCTCTGGGTGACATCGGGTTTTTCAGAGGATCGGAAAATGCCATGGGTTTCTCCCTGACTCAGAGCTTCGAGAAATTGAGGAACGGTCATTTCCCCTTCATCCAACACTAAAAACTGGGCTCCTGCATCTAACGCATCTTGAGGTACAGAGGTGGGATAGGGACCTCCTACGGCAACTTTCTTACCTAGCTGGACCGCTTTTCGAATCAGGGCTTGAAAGTCCGGTTTTTGCACTAGCATGGCGGAAAGAATGACGATGTCGCACCATTCCCAGTCTGCGTCGGTTTCATGGACAACATTGCGATCGCAAAAACGAATTTCCCAGTCTGACGGTAAGAGTGCAGCAACTGTGATTATTCCCAACGGAGGAATCACTGCCTTAAGTCCTGCAATTTCCATAAAGCGGTCGTAGGACCAAAATGACTGAGGGAAGTGAGGATAGAGTAACAGGGCTTTCACAGTATTCCTCCAAGAGTGATGGTGGCGCTACTAATCCTCGGGATGAGTTAATCTGCCAAATAAATAACGAATACTACAGACAGATTAGATTCATACCCTAAATCAGCAGCGACGTTATGGTTAAACCTGAGGCAAATGGGCTTATCATGGATCATGATCCAAGGGTAGTCACTTTAGCGTGAATCAGATCTTTTTCTGTTACGGCACTTAAAGATCTCGATCTCTTTTCAATGAGAAACTGCTCAACCCCAGATTTTTCACCCCTCGAAATATATGATGACTCTCCTTAGAGAAGGATGGATGCAGGCGTTAGGACCGTATCAATGATGTGAATAACACCATTATCAGCGGCTACATCAAAGGTTGTCACGATAGAATCATTCACCTTAATATTTTTGGTATCTGTGGGGACATTAATCTTAATCTTTGAGCTTTCAACAGTTTTTATGGTTTTCATCTTCGTAATAGCAGCGGCCATAACCTTACCCGTTAAGACATGATAGGCCAGAATTTTCTTTAGCTTAGAAATGTCCTTGAGGAGTTCATTCACCACACCCTTAGGTAATTTCCCAAAAGCGTCATCTGTTGGTGCGAAGAGTGTAAAAGGTCCCGTTCCCTTAAGAATATTGACCAGGCTAGCTGTTTCAATAGCCGTCACTAGGGTATTCAAAGAACCTGCCTGGATGGTGGTATCAATAATATCAGTCATTTATTTACCGAATAAACCTTTATCTTGCTCGTCATGAGACAACATTAGTCGTTAACCCCTCTCGTAGAATTTGAACTTCATTGTTGTCATCGATATCCACAACCACCATATCTCCCGATTGAACTTGCCTAGCAAGAATGGCCTCTGCAAAACTATCTTCTAATAGGCGCGTAATCGCACGTCGCAACGGGCGTGCACCTTGTTCAGGGTTATAGCCTGATTCAATTAAGTGCTCCATCAGTTGATCAGTTACTACCAGGCTAATGTCTTGTTCAAGTAGGCACTTCCGGAATTCACCTAGCAGGATATCAGCAATTTCTCTAATCTCATCCTTGATGAGTTGTCGAAAAACAATGACGTCATCGAGACGATTGAGGAATTCTGGACGGAAGTACTCCTTAAGTTCTTCATTGACTAGCGTTACCAGATTTCTATAATTCGCACTTGCTTGATTATCAGAGACATTAAAGCCTAACCCTCCTGCACCCTTCTGAATCAATTTTGAACCTACATTCGAGGTCATTACCAATAGCGTATTCTTAAAGTTGACAGTACGCCCTTTAGCATCGGTTAAACGACCTTCGTCTAAAATTTGCAATAGTAAGTTAACAACATCAGGGTGTGCTTTCTCGATTTCGTCAAACAGGACTACTGTGTAAGGCTGACGACGAACCGCTTCGGTTAATTGTCCCCCTTCACCGTATCCGACATAACCTGGTGGGGAGCCAATTAGTTTGGCAATTGTGTGACGCTCCATATATTCAGACATATCCAAACGAATCATGGCTGCCTCAGACCCAAAGAAATTTTCAGCCAGCGCCTTAACCAGCTCTGTTTTACCTACCCCTGTAGGCCCAGCAAAGATAAAACTAGCGATTGGACGATTGGGATTTTGTAACCCAACAGGGGCACGACGAGTTGCCTTTGCAATTGCCTTAACTGCTTCTTCTTGACCAATCAAACGCTGATGCAAAATTTCTTCCATATGGAGCAACTGATCAGATTCAGATTCTGTCAATTTGCTAACTGGAATGCCAGTCCAGGATGACACAACATGGGCAATATCGACTTCGTCTACAACAGGAGAGGAAGCAAGAACAAGAGCATTTTGATCAACTGACTGAATCTTTTGCATAAGATCGTTTTCATTAATCTGCAATGCACTGGCTTGGGCAAATTCTTGCTGCTGAACCGCATTATCTTTTTCTTTTAGAATCTGTCGCAATGCTTTGCCTAAATCCTTGGAAGTAGAGGATTGTTGCTGAGAGAAGAGAATATGCGCACGAGAGCCCGCTTCGTCCATCAAATCAATTGCTTTGTCAGGCAAAAACCGATCTGAAATATAGCGATTTGAAAATTTAGCTGCTGCTTCTAAGGCTAGATCTGAAATAGTCAACTGGTGGTGTCGTTCATAGCAACTCCGCAATCCTTGTAAAATTAAGATCGTTTCATCAACACTCGGTTCGTTTATCATCACTGGTTGAAAGCGGCTAGCCAAAGCGGCGTCCCGCTCAAAATGGTTGCGGTACTCATCAAGTGTGGTCGCGCCAATACACTGAAGTTCACCCCGCGCCAAAGCTGGTTTGAGGATATTCGCAGCGTCCATCGTGCCTTCTGCTGAGCCTGCGCCAATTAACGTGTGGACCTCATCAATCACCAGAATCATGTTTCCAGCTGAACATAGTTCGGACATAATGGTCTTCAGACGCTCCTCAAATTCGCCTCGATACTTTGTCCCTGCAAGTAAGGAGCCCACATTTAATGTCACAACCTGCTTATTGTGAAAACTTTCAGGCAAATCATGGTCGACAATTCGTTTAACTAGACCTTCTGCCAGAGCTGTTTTACCCACGCCAGGCTCACCGATAAGAATAGGATTGTTTTTCGTTCGACGACTTAAAATTTGAATCACTCGTTCAATTTCCTGTTGGCGACCGATAACTGGATCCAATCTACCCAAGGTGGCCAATTTCGTTAGATTAACACTACAGCTATCCAGGATTGGAGTTTTTTCAATCTTAGGCTGATTGTTAGCAGGAGTCGGTTTTGCTTTTGAGATCGCTTGCATTACGTCAGCGAGAAGTTTGTTACGGTCAACCCCCAACTTTGCCAGCACCCTCATAGCTGAACCAGCTTCATCCCATATCATTGCCAGTAACAAATGCTCAGCATCTACAGCATTTTTACCTAGCTGTTGCGCTTCTTTCAGTGATTGTGCCAGTACCTGCCGACAGCGAGGGGTAAATTGAATCTCATGGCTAATCCTGGCAGGTCCTTTTCCAATAATATCTTCAACGGCAGTTCGTGCTGTAGTGAGTGTAATCCCCAGAGATTTAAAGATATTCGCTATTATATTAGGTTCTGCTGCTATAAATCCCAAAAAAAGGGGATCTGACCCCATAAAAGGATGATTAAGACGGCGAGCTTCATTCTGAGCACTCATGACAACTCTAATCGCCCTTTCTACAAAAAAATCAAACATAGTGAATATCCGTTACTGAAGGGTTTTCGCTGTTCAGATCAGAATCGTTGTATGACAGCGTGCCTCCTGATTAACAGACGTCGGCTACGTTATGGCAACTCTCTATCTATTGTATCTCGACATATTGTTTTATTTGAGATGGGACCACGATACATTTTCTGTAATTTTCAGATGTGCTATGATTCACCTATAAACAAATAAAAGTAGGCGGTAAATTTCTCATCACTAATTTCCTATTATTTCAAATGTAATCGCTTCAAAACATTGATTAGCAATACACTATCGAAGTAATAGATCCAGTTTCAATAAGATATATATTACTTAAGGTAAATATCTTATGTAACTGCTTGATCACAGTTGTATTCATTTTGGAGTAATTAATACTCTGGTTTTTTCTGTAATTAATACTCTAATAAACTATTGGTCAGGTAAGTAATAGCTTAGAGTCTTTACTTTTCTCCAACATGTGACTGATAAGACAAATACTTTGTTTGTATTGTTTAGTAAATCAAAGTATTGCAGTTGCTTTCAAATCTCTGGAGACAAGGAAATTCGTAATCAGCAGTAACCAGAAAGTTTTCAATTTTAGGTTTCTACTCATGAAGTCTAAAAATATTAAAGGTTAGATTGACTGATATTTATCACGAAACTAATTTAGGAGCCATCATGACCAAGCGGACAAAAGGAAATAGGGGATCTAAAAAGGCTAAAAAAGTATCCAAAAAGCTTAAGAAACAGAAAAAAGAGCGAAAAATATATGAGTAGTTATATCGTTGGTAACTATAAGTACGACATAAACGAACCTGATTGGTAACTGATTTGGAATTCAAAGCTTGGAAGATTATAGCGGTTCCGGCTTGTTTTGAATACATCCTGATAGTGCCAACCACTGAAACTTCAAAACCAAGTGTATTCAGTGCGAATGAGAACCGCTATATACCTCTTCAAACTTTCATTTTTTAGTGCCCTCCATTGTAGGAGTATTTATCTTCGCAATAGCATTGCCACTATTAATTCGAGCTGCTGAAAAGTAATCTCGATACCATGGGAAATCAGAAGAGAAAATTCTGACACAGAGAAATAATGCCTTTCTAGATAAGTGTTTGCAGATATTACAATAACTTGATGCATGGTGAGCAACATGACCACACGCTACAATCCTTCTATTAGCCAAGAACCTCGATATCAGATTACACAGCCTATTGATCGGAAAGCGCCAGAATCAATTTTAGATTGGTTAGACCGTATTGGTCGGTTGTTACCACATGTAATAGATAACTCTCAAACCGAGGCCATATCTAGAAAAGACGAAGGCAAATAAGCAGTTTAAAATAAACTTGGGTGTAAAGTCTTTTCGTAAGAAATAAAGTGCTAAAATCAAGGAAAGAGAATAGACATCGGTTGCAGTATTTGTTTTAGCATTAACGAGGTTTCGCGTTCTTTCTTGTTGACATATATCTCTCTGAACGTTCACTCTTCACTTTTTTGATTTTGGAGTCAATCTGTTATGTCGATTTATGTAGGAAACCTATCTTATGAGGTTACAGAAGAGGAATTAACGGCTGTATGTGCAAAATATGGAACCGTTAAAAGTGTTTATCTTCCGACTGATCGTGAGACAGGTCGTCTTCGAGGCTTTGGTTTTGTATCAATGGGTGCCGAGATGGAAGAATCCGATATTATTGAAGCGCTGGATGGGTCAGAGTGGATGGGACGTGAGTTGAAAGTCAATAAAGCTAAGCCTCGGGCGTTGCATAATTAAAGGATGGTTTCAAGGTGCACACGATGGACTGCCGTCATTGCCAATACGAACAGACTCGCAAGCATGTTCACAAACGGAGGAAGTAAAACTATCGGTGTTTTGTCTGTGATCGTTAGTTTGTTGAAACGCGCGCTCCTTGACGGGGGTATTCAAATGACATCAGACAGCTAGCTGTGCCTGCACATGTATGTTAAAGGGATGGAGTTTCGAGGCATTGAACGAGTGGCCAGTGGGAATCATACCACAGTTATCTATCGGGTCAAAGGTCGTGCCTCAGAAAAAAGTGGGATAGGCAGCAATGTCATTCCAGGACCAAGGTTTCGTGGTTATCTCTGCTCTCTGAGCAGCCGTATCTCCTGTGCGACTGTGTTGCCATATCCAGTTGAAGTAGGTCACGACCAGTTGAGTAATACTCTCGGTCGTCTGCCAGACTTTCGCAAACTTATTCTGACGTCGATGCCAACGACCGGTCTGTTGTCGAATGATGCCATTGGTTCGTTCTAATCGTTGGGTGTTCTCTTTACCCACTACATGGGCAACGTCAGACGGCAATACTCGCTCATAGC
This sequence comes from Leptothoe spongobia TAU-MAC 1115, assembly GCF_018739885.1. Lineage (GTDB taxonomy): Bacteria > Cyanobacteriota > Cyanobacteriia > Phormidesmidales > Phormidesmidaceae > Leptothoe > Leptothoe spongobia. The sequence continues at coordinate 66,067 of NZ_JADOES010000029.1, forward strand.
CAGCCCAACCGTCGGTATACCATCCCTTGCAATCGGTTTTGCCTTCGGTACTGGTGATGAGTTCTTCTAAGAATGCATCCGTGTGCTTGCCCACTCGATCAGTCAGGATCAGTCCACTTTGCTTGGCTAAGCTCACCCCTATCCAGCAGTCTCCCAGATTGATGTCCTCAGGTCCGCATTGCTTCTGTTTTTTTACAAATGACCACATCTCATCGGCAATCACTTGGTCCGTCTCAATCTCCCTAACCTCTTAGTTATGAACTAATTGAGCTCGATAAGCTGCCGCATGGACGATACTTACCACAGTATTATAGGCTCGTTTGTTGATGCGACTAATCCCTCGTAGACTGCTTCCTTCTAATTGCGATTGAAGGATCTTCTCGACTTCATCGGCGCTGACTTGACGCCAATAGTAGAGAGTGTCAAAGGTTTCGACAAACGTACGAGTGCAGTGGGAGCATTTGTAGCATTGAGTTCCTTTGCTGGTTTTGCCGTGTTTGTGAGTCTTAGGATGGTCGCAATAGCGGCAATCCATGGGTCTTGAGGTAGATAGCATCCCTTTACATGACGTTTCCCACACTTCTTTGGTTCACGACCTTGATATCTCTCTCTCCGAACGTTCACTCTTCACTTTTTTGATTTTGGAGTCAATCTGTTATGGGTGAGGCTCTTTTGCAACGACGCAATTAAGCTATCAACAATCTTTCAGGGTCCTGAAACTTATCAACATGGTT
>NZ_JADOES010000002.1 GCF_018739885.1 Leptothoe spongobia TAU-MAC 1115
CAACGCTTTGATGAGTTGTTTCCTTCAGTACCTAAAAGCTCTTTGAAACACCCATCCCACAACACTTAATTACGCCCAGATAGATTGACTCAGTATAATCGTCCCTCAAATTTCGGGCTCAAGCTGTTTAAGATCCTTATTGTCTTCTGAAAAACAACTACTACATTATCATTCATTCTTGGGGCAAAAAAACTCACCACAAAGCACAACCGTCTAAGGCTGAATCGCCATGGCTAACCAAACGTACCCAAAAGGAATGCCAAGCTGTCGATGGGTTTTGTAGATAACTTCAGCATTGGAAAAGACGATCCTTCTCTGATAGAGGCTGATAATACCCTTGCATCTGCTCATGGGCACGGGCTTGTTGGTGGCATAAGTAGTCTTACAGCTAAAGCGACTATCCATGGCTGACTGTATTTCCGCTTGGGATCCACTAATCGAGAAGGGTGATCAGGTCATGCTCTGACTATTTGCGGTTATACCCTGACTCATTGCTCGCAAAGAAAGTTAGTCTTGTCACCATTCGATCATTGAACCGGTGTAGAACAGGAACACGGTTTGCGAATTGATGCATCCGTTAATCAAGATTTATGATCACATTATTCCTCCTTTGCTGGAAGAGGCATAAAATCCAAAGATTACTCGAATACAAGTATTCTTACTTGTTATCTTCGTGGATGGAGTACTTATGAACAATGATCGTCGGATCGAGACTCCTCAACTGTCTTTACCTAAGGGTGGGGGAGCGATTCAGGGAATTGGAGAAACGTTCCAGTCCACGGAGTTTACAGGTGCGGCGACCCTGTCTATCCCTATTCCAACCACGCCCTGTCGGGGAAGTGAGCCCCAATTAAGTGTTGGCTATAGTTCTGGCTCGGGCAATGGCATATTTGGCTTGGGGTTTGATCTGACGATTCCTAATATTGCCCGTAAGACGTCAAAGGCCATTCCTAAATATAACGATACAGATCGTAATACAGATATCTTCTTGTTTTCTAATGCAGAGGACTTAGTGCCCGTTGTTGCTGGAAAACCTCCTGAAAGTGGCGATCCTGACTATACGGTAATAGCTTATCGGCCACGGGTAGAAGGATTATTTGCCAAAATTGAACGTTGGACACACAAGACGACAAAGGAGACTCACTGGCGGGTGGTGAGTGCAGAGAATGTTATCAGTTTGTTTGGCAAAACAAACCAGGCACGGATTTATAATCCCGAGCAGCCCAATCAGGTATTCCAATGGTTATTGGAAGAAGTCTTTGACGCTACAGGGAATTGTGTCGTTTATCAATATAAGGCAGAAGATACTACAAATGTTCCTGATGTTCTTTTTGAAAAGAACCGGGTGCAAACGGCTAATAAGTATATTGAGCGGATTAAATATGGCAATGACGCTCCTTTAGTAGAGGGACAAGATCTTCAAGCTACTAAGTGGTATTTTGAAGTGGTGTTTGACTACGGTGAGTATGAGATTAGTTCAGCCTCTCTAAAGGCTAAGCAGACCTATATTCCGGCTAATCCCTATACTCCAATTAATCCGTGGAAAAATCGTCAAGATCCTTTTTCGACCTACCATGCTGGGTTTGAGATGCGTACCCATCGGTTATGTCGAAATATCTTGATGTTTCATCGGTTTGAGGAGGAGTTAGGTGAAACTCCAATTCTTGTGCATGCCACCCGCTTTCACTATGATCAGCAACCAAACCTGACACAACTAAAGACTGCAGAATCCGTTGGCTATCGGTATCACCCCAAAAAGAATGGCCAAGCAGCTGAGTATGAAGCCAAGGGACTGCCGCCGATAGAATTTGGATATACGACGTTTACGCCTAAGAAGTATACGTTTGAAGCAATTACCCAGGATGCCGAGCAACCGCTGCCGGGTTTGAATTTACCGCCCAATTATCAGTCGATCGATCTCTATGGGGAGGGGATTCCAGGGGTGCTCTATAGTGATGGAGCAACGACGCTGTATTGGGAACCTCAGGGAACCAGTAATGGCGCTGATGTCGGTGTCCGATATGCCCAGCCTAAACAGCTTGAGAGTTTTCCCATCGAGCGTCAGGTGCAAGCGTCTAACCGGATGTTGATGGATCTAGCAGGGGATGGCCGTACTGCCTTGGTGGTTAGCGACCCTGGGGCCAGTGGTTATTATCACTATGATCCTGATCAGGATACCTGGCAGGGATTTCAGCCTTTTTCCCAGTTTCCCACTGACTTTAGCAATCTTCGCAACCAGATGGTGGATGTGACGGGGGACGGGTTGATGGATATTCTCCTGGTCGACCGTGATCGTCTACAGGTTTACCCGTCTGAGGGGGAGCGCGGATTTGCCTTGCCGCTACTACGGCAGCGGGAGCATGAACTGCCTATGGCTAAGTCTGGGGATGTGGAAGAGGTGCTGCAGTTTGCGGATCTGTTTGGCACCGGGAAGCAGCATCTGGTGAGGATTACCAATGGGGCAGTGGAATGCTGGCCCAATCTAGGCTATGGCAAGTTTGGGAACAAGGTGCAGTTGGGCGATGCCCCTCGATTTGAGGGGAGACTGGATGCGTCTCGACTATTTTTGGTGGATATTGATGGATCGGGAACGGCGGATATTGCCTATGTGAGTAGAGATCGCATCCAGATTTGGTTTAACCACAGCGGTAATGCCTTTAGTGACCCGTTGACGATTGCTTTGCCCAGTCGGTGGGATAACTTACAGCAAATTAACTTTGCCGACATTTTAGGCAATGGGACGACGGGGGTGGTATTTAGTGAAAACCATGTAGAGCCGCGCCATTGGTATTACGACTTTTGCGGTAAGAAAAAGCCTTATTTGTTGAATACAATCAACAACAATCTTGGAGCGATCACCAACATCACCTATGCCAGCTCAACTCGGTTTTATCTGCAAGATAAGCGACAGGGAACGCCCTGGGTGACCAAGCTGCCTTTCCCGGTGCAGGTGGTGGAAAAGGTGGAGGCGATTGATCAGATTTCCCAGACGCGATTGGTGAGTCTCTACAGCTATCACCATGGCTATTACGATCGGGCTGAGCATGAGTTTCGGGGCTTTGGTCGGGTGGAACGGCAGGACGCGGAGACCATTTCTGATCAGGCTAAATCTACCGATGTGTCACCCATTTTGACTAAGACCTGGTATCACACGGGGGCATGGCAGCAAGAGGCGTCTTTATTTGAGCAGTACGAGCAAGAGTATTTTAAGGGCGACGCACGGGCGGCTCAGGTGTTTAAGCCGGTATTTGAGTGGGGAGACCATACTCCTAACGATACAGAGGTGCGGCAGGCCCATATGGCGTTGAAGGCTACCGTGTTGCGATCGGAGGTATATGGGCTGGATAAGTCAGCGTTAAAGAAAAATCCCTATAGCGTCAGTGAAGCGGGGTTTAAGATTAAGTGCTTGCGATCGCAAGGCAACAATCAAGATGCGGTTTTCTACGTTTGGGAACGGGAAAACCTGGCCTATGCCTATGAGCGCAATCCTGAGGATCCACGCATTGCCCACACCATTACGGTCAAAATTGATGATTATGGCAATGTGGAACAGAGCTGCGCCATTGCCTATGGGCGGCGAGCAGCTGATGCCCTACCAGAACAAAAGAGTTTGAAGGTGACCTATACCGAAAATCGGTTTGTCCATCTGGATCAAAATAATGGGGTTAGGCTGTTGGGGGTGCCGGTAGAAAGTCAGACCTATGAGCTAACGGGATTAGGGTTAGATGCTGGCAAGGAGTATTTTGACTCTGAAAGAATTGCTGAAAAAATTAGTGCTGCCAAGCGGACTCGACTGAGCTGGGAACGTCACTTTTATTGGAATCAATCCTTAGATCAGATTTTGGGTTCAGGGCAGGTGGGGCCTCAGGGGTTATTGGCCCGCAGCGAAGGGGCTGTGGTGGAAAAACAGAAAATTGAGTCGGTGTTTTCTGAGGTGTTGAATACATCGGAGTTAGAGACCTATCTGAGGGATCAAGGGAAGTACCAGTTTGATCAGGGGTATTGGTGGAACCCTGGACTGACCCAGACCTATGGAGGGCAAGATCACTTTTATTTGCCGACTCACACCACCGATCCATTTGGGCATATCAGCCAGGTTGAATACGATAACCACAAGCTGTTGGTGAAAAAGGTTACCGATGCCATTGGCAACGAAATGACTGTAGAGACAATTGATTATCAAACCCTGCAGCCGCAAAAAATAACGGATCTAAACAACAATGTTTCAGCGGTCAGATTTGATCCGCTAGGGATGGTGATGCTGACGTCTCTCTATGGGACGGAAAATGGTAAACGAGTTGGGTTTTCTGAGGTAAGTGATGCTCCTCTACCTGCCTTTAAGATGGCAGATGCCATCAGCAATCCTCAAACTTATCTGCAGGGAACCGGCAGTTATTTTTACTACGATCTATTTGCCTGGAAGGATAACCAGCAGCCGGTTTATGCGGTTAATCTGATAGCTGAAAATTACAATGCTGATACCCGAGTGCAGACCCAGATTACCTACAGTGATGGGTTTGGGCGGGAAGTGCAAACGAAAATGCGGGTGGATGCGGGTAAGGTGTTTTCTGTTAAGGCGGATGGCAGTTTAGAAGAGAAAGAGACAAGCACTCGGTGGTTGAGTTCTGGCCATAAGCTATATAACAACAAGGGCAAGCCGATTCGTGAGTATGAGCCCTACTATATTGATACCCATGGGTATGTGGACCATCCGAGTCTGAATCGGTATGGGGTGTCGTCGGAGCTGCATTATGATCCGCTGGATCGCCCGATTCGGATGGATACGCCTAAGGGCTTTTTTACAAAGGTGGAGTTTACGCCCTGGGAAGAGCAGCACTATGACGAGAACGATACGGTAAAGGACTCCCCTTATTACAAAAAGAATCACAATAACAAGGATTTGCCAGCAGCGGAACGGCAGGCTCTGGAAAAAGCGGCACAGTTTTACGATACGCCTGAGATTAAGGTGTTGGATAATTTGGGGCAGACGGTGCGGGAGATCCAGCTGCGGTCGGATCAGCGACGGTTAGAAACTCGGTATGGGTTAGATATTGTGGGCAATCAGCTGTCCAGTGTTGATCCGCGTTTGGCAGCCCAGGGGTCGGACCTGAAAAATTTTCAGATGGAATATGACCTGATGCAGACGGAGCTGCGGACGGTGAGTGCGGATGGGGGTACCCAGTGGAGTCTGAACAATGTGATGGGGAATCCGATCTATGGTTGTGATGCTCGTGGGTTTGTGGTGACGACAGAGTATGATGCGCTGCACCGTCCGGTGGCTGTGGGGGTTAAGGGGGGTGATGGAGAGCAAGCCTTGGATAATTGGGTGGAGCGGATGGTTTATGGGGATAGTGTGGAGGATGCTGAGGCGAAGAATTTACGGGGGCAGCTTTATCAGCACTATGACTCGGCGGGTCGGGTGCAGGTGGATGCCTATAGTTTGGATGGACAGCCTCTGACAACTCAACGCCAACTGCGGGATGAGTATAAGCTGGAGGCGAATTGGAATGGAGAGACTCAATCCGATGAGGAGCTGCTGCAGGATGAGATTTACGTATCAACAGCTCGCTATGATGCGCTGGGACGAGTGATTGAAGAGAGGGATGCGGATGAGAATGTGCATCGTCCGGTGTATGACTTGACGGGGTCGCTGGTGCAGCTGCAGATAACCCACAGTGAAGAGACAGAGCCAACCAGCTATGTGAACCGTATTGAGTATGATGCGAAGGGGCAGCGGACGCAGATTGAGTATGGCAATGGGGTAACGACTACCTATGAGTATGAACGAGAAACGTTCTATCTGAAACGGATTTTGACCCAGCGACCGGATCAGTCTCTGTTGCAGGATTTGAATTATGTTTATGATCCGGTGGGCAATATTACTCAGATTGGGGATAAGGCTTGGGATACGGTGTTTAATAACAACCAGAAGGTGGATCCGGTTTCGACCTATAGCTATGATGCGCTGTATCGCTTGGAGGAGGCGACGGGGCGACAACATATGGCATTAGGGCAGAGACAGCGTAGTCCCTTGCCTGATGAGGACTTTGTGCCGTTGCAGAGTTTGAATAATGGGCAGGCGGTGGAGAATTATATTCGTCGTTATTCCTATGATGATGGAGGGAATTTATATCGGATCCGGCATGAGAGCAATCATGGGAATCATACCCAGCGTTTGACGGTTTCTGATCGGTCGAATCGGGCGGTGGAGAGTGATTTGTTGACGGCGACTCAGCCTCAACCGATGGCAGCGGCGGTGGAGATTGACCGCTTTTTTGACGCCAATGGGAATCAAACGCGGACGAAGGGGATGGGGCCGATCCGCTGGAATTATCGGGACAATATTGCCAGTGTGACCATCGTTGACCGGAAAGAGAATGGGCTGAATGATGTGGAGTTTTATGTGTATGACAGCAGCGGCGACCGGGTGCGGAAGGTGATGGAGCGCTATGGCAGTGGGGGGACGGTGGCCCACGTGGAAGAGGTGGTTTATTTAGGTGGGGTGGAGATTCGTCGAACGCGGCGAGATGAAACACTGACGGAGGAACGTCGGTGTTTGCGGGTGATGGATGATGAGCGGTGCATTGCGGTGCGCAACCGTTGGACGGAGGGTGAACCACCTGCGGGAGTGAAGCGGATCCAGGTGAGGTATCAGTTGGAGAATCATCTGGGGTCGGCGGCGATGGAAGTGGATGATGCGGGGCAGTTGATTAGTTATGAGGAGTATTTTCCCTATGGGGGGACGGCGTTTGTGGCGGGGCGGAATGCGGCTGAGGTGAAGTTAAAGCATTATCGTTATTCGGGGAAGGAGCGGGATGGGAGTACGGGGTTGTATTACTATGGGGCGCGGTATTATGCGCCGTGGTTGGGGCGGTGGATGAGTTGTGATCCGGCGGGGACGGTGGATGGGTTGAATTTGTATGGGTTTGTGGGAGGGAATCCAATTACCAACAATGATGCCGACGGACGGATGTTCAGTAAAATAGTCAAGAAAGTAGGAAAATACGCCAACAACGTCTTCAACTTCAACAACTTCAACACCCAAAAACGTTTCAAAACCTACAAAATATTAAGATACAATATCGAATTTAAGGGTCGTCAGATCCCAGGACACGAGCAGACCCTGTTTACCGGAAAGAGTTACCAATCAATTCTTGCGAATTTTAATCGAAAAGAAAAAAATGAATCGAATCCCAACGAAAAGAAGAAAATAATAGGAATAAAGGAGGCGTTCGAGAAAAACAAGGGATTGGTCGGAATCAGTCCAGTGGAAAAGCAGACAAAGGAGATGAAAAAATTACTACAACAAGGGCAAAGTCCAAATAACAACGACAACGGGAAGTTGTACAACTTCAGGACCTATAAAGGTGAGAAAGCAACAGTGGGTCGCTATACCAGCCTCGGGACCATGGACGACAGCAAGAGTAAGAACGGCAAACAAATCGGCAAGCGCACGGCGGACAGAAAACCGGTGGACGAGGTCCTCGTCCAGGACACGGAATTAACATACGAACAAGCGGCAAGAACAGTTAATTACTTCACTGATAGTTTTAATAGAGTGAAGATCGGCCCTAGTGGCGACTACGCGTTGCTCACCAAGGAGCCCTTTACTATAAGACCAGATAAGGAGAATCATTGCTGTACATTCAGTAAGGGAATAGACGAGATTCGAGCGGGCAAATCTATTCCGGGGGCTCAGCTGATGCCGAATGACAAGAAGAAAATTTTCGAAAACAACAATATAGAACACCGCACAGCAACCGATCAGGATATAAGAGACCTGTCAAAAAATGGAATAAACATTAATCTTAAGAAGAAAGTGTAAACGTGACAACTTGTTTTGAAGATTGATGAAGCCAGGTAGGGTGCGTGACTCTCTCTTGTTCAACTGAACAGGTATAGAGGTAGGGTGCGTGACAACGCACCACTTCCAAGAGCTAACGCACCACTCCAAAACCCTTTGATAAGGTGCGTTACGCTTCGCTACACAGCACCCTACATCTTATCCCAAATATCGTGAGGAATTATTGGACTCTCCTCTTGACACCAATTCGGTGGATAAATTCCCTCCGCAATAAACCGATGCAAACTCGGATACTTCCAATTCTGCGGTTTCTCACACAAACCATGACGTACCGGATTGTAATGAATATAATCACAATGCGTTGCAAAATCTCGCTCATCGCGAATCCAATGTTCCCAATACCGACGTTGCCAAAGATTACGTTCTCCTCGCTCCATGGCATCTCAGTACCCTAAGCTTTATTTCAAGCATCATGAGAAATTACCTTACATTAAGCTAGCCGCAATAATTGTCACCACACATCTATCATGTTTCTCAGAAGCCAATGATTCATAATCCTCAACTAGAGTGAGATAGTGCTCAGCAATGGGTTCATCTGAAAAGCAAGCAATAAAACCAACGCTATTATCTGTAATAGCTCCACCAAGACCGATAGCAACTTCTCTTGCTTCTTGTAGTTCAGTCATCATACTCTCTTGAAAATGAAAATAACATCATTCCTTTATGCTCTCATTGTCCTACGATTTAGACCAATATAAGGAACAAGGTTTATACTTGTTATTATCGTTGATGGTTAAGGCTGGAATTGCTTATGGCTGCATTGTCAGATAATCCCAAAGATTTACAACGATATATCTTGCAAGATCAGCAGCCTGTTGTCTGTAATGACGAAGCCACCTGGCGCACATTTATGAATGACGGCAATAATTTACTAGTTGCCAATGACCCAGCCGGTAACTTTCAAGTTATTACCGTATTTTTAGGCTTCAATTACGGCAACACCGAGAAACCCAAATTTTTCCAAACTACCTGCCTAGGAGCAGATAGCGAAAAACATCCCCATTACACAGCAACCTGGGAAAAAGCTACATTACGCCATCGATGCTCTATCAAATGCGGCGAAATCTTAACTGACTTTGAAGCAGAACGAGCAGCAGGGATTGATCGATCTTGGGAATTCATCGATTGCACTATCGTTCCAGGAGAGATGCAATTTATTCTTAAATCAGAAGCCGATGCGCTAAAAGCAATGCCTCAAGACAAAAAACACTGGAAGCGTCGAGGCAGAATGATCGTGTTTTGCTTTGATGTTTAACCCAGCAAGCGTACTGTTCTGAACTCTAGTTGTCAAGCGGCTGGCATAAGTTTATCAGGGTCAAAGGGTTTTCTAGATTTAAGTACCCCACATATGACTCTGATAAGCTTATGCATCAATGCTCCCACCACTTGCATCTTGCATTTGCCTGCGGCCAATAAGCGTTCACGAAAGGTCTGAGCCTGAGGACACCGTTGCAATAAAACCAAAGCCGGAAAGTAAAGCGCTTTTCTCAATCAGCGATTACCGATTTTACACAAGCGAGTTTTACCCTTGACGGACGTTCCCGATTCATGTTCTTGAGGTGTGAGTCCCGCAAACGCAGCCAGTTGACGAGTTGTAATCTCTTTGCTATTCAAGAATTTAGCAGACTTTAAAGAGTAATGTTACAAGCATTTAAGTAGGTTAGCCTAATCGTTTATAAGATAGAAGATCAGATGTTTGGCTTCCTCGTATAAGCCCCCAAACCCCCAATACTGGGGGCTTTGAGTCTAGTCTCCCCCAGTATTGGGGGACGGGAGGGGGCCTCGGTATCTGAAGCATAATTGGGACAACCTACTTACATTAACCTTCAGAGGAGATATCTAGAGGCTCTCAAGGGAAATAACAGATAGTAATTAAACACTATTGATCCCCTGATCACCCTTTACTCATTTCTTAACTCCTTACGCTAAAAAAATTAACACCTAAAGCGATTTCATATCCTCAAAAATCGCTAAACTTATACGTAATTTCAACCAAATACTACGTTTACAAAAACTGTTAGTTTGATTTTCGTAAATTAGCTTTATTAGCAACCATTTTACAGCATATAACTGTTGTCCCTTAATGTAGCTTCTTTGTTTGCTGCACCAGCAACACTCAGGATAATCTTCCCATGACAGATCTCACCGCCATCAAAAATGATAGCCTTTTGACCACATTCTTTGATGCAAGTCATAACCCAGATTTTGACTTAGTCAACTTTGACTTTTTCGATAAAGCCGCTGAGGACGCTTTAAAGTGGAGTGGGATAGAAGATAAGAAAAAGGTTCTGGAACGCCTCAAAGGCTACCATAGACTATTAAACCTTGGTCTTACTGGGCAAGAAGCAAAAACGTTATTAGATCCTGAACCACCACAAGCATCTGATGACGCTTCATCTCCCGACCCTGCCGCAGATGCCTTCATGGTACCATCAACTCCAGGTCCAGAACTAGATGCTGCTTTATCAGCAGAACGTCAACCAACAAAGGTTAAAAAACTTGATTCAGCCGTCGCCATCGCCTCACTCCCTGAAGAAAAATTTATCCAAGCATCTGGTCTCGACCCGGCAAAAGCCAAAGTAGTCCATCAGAATGCCAGCAAAACTGTTGCTGGCGAGATGGTGCTATTCGCTAATATTATGGAGGTTGCTTCCCCTCGGTATGAAACTGCTCAGTTTGATAATTCAGAGTCACTGCGCAACTCATTTAAATCGCTGCCCAGCTATCAAAACCTATTTGGCAGCCAAAACTTTCTCCAATGCGATCCGTGCCAGTCGATTTTTAGTCCCGCTGCCTATTTTGTCGATTTAATGCGGTTGTGCGATCAAAAGATCACACAAAAGAATCAAAAAAGTATTCCCGATGGGTTACGACTGGATCAGCGACGACCAGATTTATTCAACAAACTTCAGCTAACCTGTGACGAGACTAAAAATACTGTCCCGTACACCCAAATTATCAATGAAGTCTTAGAAGAAAAGCTTAAAAACGACCTTGGCCAAGATGTCTTTAAATATCTTGCTACGGCAGATTATCCGCGAAACTTGCCTTTTAACTTAAACCTCGAAACAATTCGGACTTACCTGGGACATTTAAACACTAATCTTGCTGAGATTTACCAAATATGCACTCCCCAAGACTCTCACAATATAGCTTGGGCACGAGAATTTTTGGGCCTTTCTCCAGAGCAATATACGTTAATAACAACGTCACAGACCAATCCTGATAGCTTAAAGAAGCGCTACGGCATAGAGACTAATAATGCTCCAGGGGATGATTTATGGGGATTAGTCGAAAAAGACACCTTCCTAAAGCAAATAAAGCTTTCATGGCAGGAATTAAATGATTTATTTTCTCAAAACCTATCGTCAGAAGAATCAAACGATGAAAACAAAAAAGGAGAAATTCAACGTGGTTTGGCTCACCGATTTTATATCAATCGGAAGCTTCTAGATAATCAGTATTTGCATATAGCCTATGATGACCAGAAAAAGACAACTGTACTTCAAAATCTACGTTTAGATGAACTTGATCGTATCGATCGCTTCGTGCGCCTCGCTCAAAAACTAAATTGGTCATTTGCTGATTTAGATTGGGTACTGACATCCATGGGGACTAATGGCAAAAATGCTCAAGGTGCCCAAAAGGATATCGATGAGGCGACTATTATCACCATTACCAAAATCAAACAACTGCAAGCTCAAACTAAGCTGCCTTTAGATGTACTGTGCAGTTTTTGGCATGACATTAAAACCATTGGTAAAGGGGATAATAAAAATAAACCACAAGATCTATTCAATCGTGTATTTAATAATCCCTTTATAAGTCCTGGTGCAGAGTCACTTAATTTAGAGGCTCCGCAATCATGGAAATGGGAAATCGATAAAATTACGGATGAGGAACAGCAACAGAAATCTAGACTAATTAGACAACGCCTCCTTGGAGCTTTAAAGCTAAGGGATGAAGACTTAACTAAACTTGCCAAGCAAGTTTGGGGCGACTCAGAAAGCCTATCTAGTCAGGAGCAAACAGAGCAAACTCCAGGACTCATATTAAACCTTTCTAACTTATCCAAACTTTTCCGATCTGCTCTTATACTTCAATTACTCCAAATTAATATCGATGAGTATCAACTGCTGTTGAAAAGCTTAAACAAGCTCCCTCAACGTCAAGATAAACTCAAAATTGATCAGTTGCAAATTGATCAATTAATTGAAGTTATTGATATTGTTACATGGCTCAAAGGTTCTGGCTTGAACATTTATGAGCTTGATTATATTCTTTATGGAACAGAGCATCCTTCTGTTGAAGCGCTTTTGCCAGAAGAGAAGCTGACTACCTCGATGCAGTCCTTGTGGCCAACAGCATGGCAACTTTCTCCAGAAGAGTATAAGTTGATCACAACAGAAGATCCTAAAAGAGAAAGTTTAAATAAGCGCTTCCAGGTTCAAATAGGCAATGAAGGTGATGACACCTTTGGTGGATTAACGAATAAGCAAGTATTTCTCGATAAAATCGCTCTTTCTGAATCGAAACTAAAAGAATTACTTTCCAATCAAAGATTTTATATTAACCAACCCTTACCGGATAAAACATTTGTCAGCCTAGACGAAGACGTAATCAACAACCTCAACTTAAGGACATTAGATCGCATTGACCGTTTTTTGCGTCTTGCCCGTGCAACAGGTTGGTCTTTTGCTGATTTAGATCGAGTGCTAACAATCCTCTCTGAGAAGTATAGCGACAGAGAGGCGATGGAAAAAGCCATCCAAATCAAGCAATCTCAGACACCACTTGATCAAAAATTGCAGGGAGATGTATTAATCAAACTCCTTGGAAAAATTAGCCAGGAATTCAATGTAAAACTCGCTCATCATTTTGGTATTGAGCCAGAACTATTTGCAATTTTGGCTCAGATAGGTGCAAACGCTATAGAGGAGAAGGACTACATTCAACTTCTCTTGACTCAAGTAGACACTGAAAAAGAAGACTGGCAGAAAATTACTGCCTGTTTGAAATCCATATCGAGATGGCATTTGCTAGTTAAAAAGCTGTCACTAACTGAAACAACGCTCAGGAGTATTTTTACTTGCCCCAAAGCCTACAATATTGATTCTTCGTACACGCTCAACATTCAAAATATCCAGACTATTTACAAATGCAAAAATAACTTGTTAAAAGTCTTCAGAGGTTCTGAAGAAAACCTCTTTAAGTTTTTTAATGAAGGCCCTTCTCCGTTCCGATACTGGCCCTTAGATGAGGGAGAAGGACATCAAGAAGTCCTCGAACAAACAAATAAAAGTAGCAATAGATTAGATGGAAATTTCACCTGGAAAAAATCTACAGATTTCCCTGGAAGTACCCTTAGAAACGTATTGATTTTTCATAACCAAAGTACTTCCATAAAGATTGGCTTGGCTTCATCTCTAAAGTTAATTGAGAGTGACTTTACTGTAGAAGCTTGGGTCAATCCACAATATATTAATCGATACTCTCATAGTAATCCACTATACACACAAAGTATTCTCGGTGTAATATCAACAGGCATGGGGGATGAATCAAACGCATTACTGTCTCTAGGAATTAGTGGCAACAAAGTTCAACTAACATTTAATGGTGGCCATCTTAATGGCATTGGGTTAATTGGAAAGAAAGAACTTGAAAATAATAAGTGGTACCACGTTGTATGGCGATATGATGCTTCTACTGAAGAGCAAGCCATATTTATTAATGGAGTTATAGATGCTGTAAGAACAGAAGCTAAACCTTTACAGGAGTATGGTCAAGAGGTTTACATTGGTTTTAGTCATGCTCAAGGATGGAATCATTTTGATGGTTATATCACTGATCTTCGTATTTGGAATAAGGCGCTTAGCAACAACCAAATCTCAGAACTTTTCAAATATCCAACAATCTCTAGCCGACTTGCACAAGCTACAGGTTGGCCATTAGATAAAATTGACCATGCAGTAGTCAAAAATAAAACTGATGCTCTCTACAAGTCCGTTGAAGGATTGTTGAAGATCGGGCGCTGTATCATACTTTCCGACACTCTCGGTTGTAGTGTAGATTTTCTAGGTGTCTTGTGCGATCTAGTAAAAAATAGCTCAGCAGCGGAGAATTGGGAAACCTATAAGCAGGTAGCTAATGCAGTTATTTCCCTCACAAAAGCCAAGCACAACGACGAAGAATGGACAAAAGTATTCAAAAAACTCAATGGTACTCTCGAAGAGCGCAAAACTAAAATTCTCACCGGTTTTGCATTGCATAAACTTGGCTTTGATAATCTTCGCAAACTGTCAGAGTACCTGTTGCTCGATGTAGAAATGACCAGCTGTGCCTTTAATTCACGCATTCAGCTTGGTATTCTATCACTACAAACCTACCTGCAGCGCTGTCGTATGGGCGTAGAAACAGGCATCATCGATGTCGATATTCCTGAGGTGTGGTGGGAGTGGATCCCCAACTATCGTAAGTGGGAAGCCAACCGTAAGGTATTTTTATATCCCGAAAACTATATCGATCCCAGCCTCCGGAAAGATGCCTCTCCTCAGTTTAAAGAACTACAAGACGAGCTATTACAATCAGATATTACAGCAGATACAGTCGAAACAGCCTATCGACATTACTTCGATAAGTTAACCGAGATATCTAACCTAAAAATAGTTGATGCTTGCCGTTCCTCAGTTAAAACACCTAAGAGCAAGGAGATGATCGACACTCTATTCCTTTTTGGAAAAACAGTTGCCCAACCCCATACCTATTACTATCGGCATTGTGAGCGTCCTACATCCAAGAAGCCTTCATGGAGCTATTGGGAGAAAATAGAGCTGCCAATTGACTCAGACTATATTTCATCAGTCTATGCTTTTAATCGCTTATTCATTTTTTGGGTAGAAATCGATGATTCTCGGCAAGAAACGAAAACAAAAAAAGGAAAGTCTTTTGAGAATAAAGAACAAGCAGCACAGAAGAGTAACTTCGCGACTCTATCTGTGAAGTATTCGTTTCTTAACGCTAGTCAAAATTGGGTTTCACCTCAAATCCTAGTTGAGGGTGTGCCATTCAGGTTCTTTAAATTCGATAAAATTGAGATACCTTATAGCTTTTGGCAAAAAATTCACCCTGCAGCGATGAAGAATGAAAATTCTGAGGTTATAGCATTACTATTTGGTGACTTAAAATCTGTACCAAAACATAAACTCCAATATCGTGAAATAGCTGAAAAGATTGTTGGGCCAATGTATGCACTCAAACAATTGACTAAGGGTGATTCTAAATCTGACTTGTACTACCCTGTGATCAATAAAAATCTAAAAATAGGTGAAGCTAAGATAAATGATGTTTTTAAGTTGAGGCCTGGTTTCGAGTACTTTTCTGGTTCGTTAACTAATTTTGCCAGATTTTACTTGGTGGCTATTACACCAGCTTTAACAGCCTTTGGCAATGAAAATATTCAAGAATATACACTCATTAATAGCAAATCCCTAGATTTGATTGTAAATAGCTCCCAACAAGACTTTTACCTTTTGCAAGATAATGAACACATTACAATTAAACGTTTATCCACTAGCTTGCCTCAATTATTTAGTCAAACTTTGTTAACTCATGGTATAGACGGTTTAATTTCTCTCGCTTCGCAGCAAATTTCCGAGCCGAATTTTCCGTTTGTGCCGGATCATCAAAGTCAAGATTTTGATGATGCTTACGGTGCTTACTTCTGGGAAATCTTCTTCCATATTCCTTTTTTAATTGCTTCCAACTTAAATTCTCACCAACGCTACAACGAAGCACGTCAGTGGTATCAATACATTTTCAATCCAACTCAACTTCAACTCCCTAAAGCAATCAGTTCTTGGTCATTGGATGAAAAAGAGAAAGAAGGAGCAACTATTTATGATAAGGAAAGAAAGCTCGATGGTACTTTGCATGGAGAAGCTCAGTGGGAAAATGTTGGAGACTTTCCAGGTGCTGCTTCCAAGTCGGTTTTAAAGTTCAATGGAGCCAATACCCGCATAGAGCTTGCCAATGCACGATCTTTGAGTCTGTATGATAGCGACTTCACCGTAGAAGTCTGGATAAAATTTACACAACCTATTACCGATAAAGATTATTCAATTCTCGGGATGGTTGGGACTCAATCTCTAAATAATAGAGTATTCCACTTGATTATCAGAAATAACAAACTATTTATGAGTTTTTATGGAAATGATTGTCAAGGAAATACCGCGATTCAAACAGATAAATGGTATCAAACAGTATGGCGCTATACAAAATTAACTCAAGAACAAGCCATTTTTATTGATGGTCGGTTAGATGCATCTTCTTCAGGACGACAACCCTTCAAAGGAACTGAAACAGTAAGTCTTGGTGCCTACGCATGGGGAACCGATGGAGCTACCTGGTTTGAAGGTCATATGACTAATGTTCGCATTTGGAATGTGCCTCTTAGCAACGAGCAGATCCTTCAAAGTTTTGAAGATGTGACAGTGACAACTCCATCAGATCGTTTCTGGCGATTCTTGCCATTCCGGGGTCAATCTACCCAAAAACTCAAGCAGCTTCTAACTAACGACGCAGCCATCCAAGCTTATAAAGAAAACCCCTTTGACCCCCATGCCATTGCAAGCCTGCGAATTGGCGCTTACCAAAAAGCCGTGGTAATGAAATATATCGACAACCTGCTCGACTGGGGAGATGCATTATTTACAAAAGATACATGGGAAGACATTTCCCAAGCTACAACGCTTTACCTTCTTGCCTACGAACTACTCGGTGCCAAGCCCAGAAATCTAGGCGATCCACCTGAACAAAAGACTAAAACCTTTGCAGATCTGCGGGATCGGGATCTTACAACACCTACTTCTGAATTTCTTCTCAATCTAGAGGACAGCCGCAAAGAGTACCAAGAATTTATCAAACAGTTTGGTACTGATGGACCTTTTAATGCTCTAGATACTTATTTCTGTATTAGTGAGAACCAAGAGTTTGCTCAATACTGGGATCGGGTTGAAGATCGCCTCTTTAAGATCCGTCACTGCCAAAATATCAAAGGCATCGAACGTCAATTGGCTCTATTCTCTCCACCCATTGATCCTAGACAGTTGGTACAACAATCTGCTGCGGGAGCTAATATACTCTCTCTCTCAATGGCAGATGTCATACCGCACTATCGCTTTTCCTACCTGCTAGAACGTTCTAAAAGCATGGCATCCACCGTCATTCAACTCGGCTCCACCCTATTAAGCACCCTAGAAAAAAAGGATGCAGAAAAACTTGCCTTACTGAGAGCCACTCAAGAGCATACATTGCTGCAATTAGTTACCAAAACTAAGGAAAAACAAATCGAAGAAGCTAAAGTTAATTTAGAGTCTCTGAACAAGAGCTTGTCATCAGCAAGCGATCGCCAACGTCACTACCAAACTTTAATCGATAACAAAATTAATATTTGGGAAGTTGCTTCTTTAGCGCTCTCGGCTGATGCCTTGCGGTATCAATTAGGGGCTAACGTGCTTCGAATCCCCGCAATTGCTGCATATGTGACACCTACTATATTTGGCGCTTCTACTGGGGGTATGCAACCTGGTAGTGCAATTAGCACATCAGCTAGTGTGATGGATAGTATTGCTGGCTCAATCAATCAAGGCTCTTCTATGGCTTCAATCCTTGCCCAATATCAACGCCGCCAAGAAGACTGGGAACTCCAACAAAAAATGGCAGACTGGGAACTTCAGCAGCTTGCAGAGCAAATCAAAGCTGCCCAAGTACGAATCGAGATCGCCAAAGCCGAACTCGACGTTCACCATAAGAGCATCCAACATTCCCAACAAGTCGAACAATTCCTCAAAGACAAATACACCAACAAAGAACTCTATCAATGGATGGTCGGTCGCTTATCCAGTCTCTATTTCCAAACCTACAAAGTCGCCCTGGAAATGGCCAATGCCGCCCAAAAAGCCTATCAGTACGAACTCCGCACAGACAACACCTACATTCAACCCACCCACTGGGACAGCCAGAAAAAAGGCCTCCTAGCCGGTGAAAGCCTGATGCTAGGCCTGAACCAATTAGAAAAAGCCTATTTAGACAGCAACGAACGCACGTTAGAAATCGAGAAAACCATTTCCCTACGTCAACTCAACCCACTCGCGTTCCTCAAACTGATCCAGGAAGGCAATTGCAACTTTAATTTTGACGAAAAACTCTTTGCCCTCGATTTCCCCAGCCACTACTGCCGCCAAATCAAAACCATCTCCGTGTCCATTCCTGCAGTGGTCGGCCCCTACCAAAACATTAACGCCACCCTCACCCAAACCGGTGACAAAGTATTGATCAAACCTGATCCTAAAGCACTACAGTGGTTGTTGACTGGGGATGGAGAAGAACCCGATACAGGAACAATACGCCAAAGCTGGCGACAACACCAACAAATTGCCATTTCCAAAGGAACCAACGATAGTGGTCTATTTGTCCTAAATTTTCAAGACGAACGTTACCTTCCCTTCGAGGGCACAGGCACCATTTCCAGTTGGAAACTTGACCTACCAAAAGCCAGTAATGCCATCGACTTTAACAGCATTACCGATGTTATCATCACCCTCAGCTATACCGCCCTGGAAGGTGGCTCCACAATTAAAGAAACTGTTTCCAAACACTTTGGACCATTTACTGGACAATTCGCCCTGGACTTGAAACAAGAGCTACATCAAGCTGCGAAGGACACTAACGAACTATCTTTTCCTGTATCGCCTAACCTATTCCGTCACGGACTGCAAAAACTCAAGGTTTCTCAGGTTCATTTACTATGGACCACCTCTGAAAATTCTTCTGCCCCTGTCACTCTGGAGATTCCTGGATATCAGAAAGCGGAGATAACTCCTCCAAACGAAGCTAAAGGTGTTTATATGCTCACGTTTGAGCCAAAACCAGCTCAGGGAGGAAGTACCGATAAGCTAACCCAGCCGTGGAAGCTTTCGTCATCAAATCTACAAGACACGATAGAGCTGGCAATGATAGTCACCTATGAAGGCACTATTAATTGGGGAAACCAGATCTAAGCTGCTGACTGTACCTCTAATGTTGCAGTTACCGCCCGACCAAATTCTTCGGGGGTGTACTCCAGCTGCACCTCTGAACCAGGCCAGAGGAATGTGCCAGGGGTGACAGAGCGGACCAAGTAGTGGAGGGTGTAGACGCCTGTATCTAGATAGTCTGCGTAGGCGAGGATGCGATCGCGACCCAGCTGCTGATAGCCAATCTCCCAACTATCCTGCTGTGGCTGGAAGTAGGCCGTACTCGTCTGAAATGACGTGTCAATCGGTTCTAATCCTGCAGGCAGAGGATCCGTAATCACCACATGGTTCACCGGATGATCACTAATGATTTCCAGACCCACATCAAACACTTGTCCCACGTCCAAGGAGAGATTCTTTTTCATAGGACTCAACCCCATCTGATAGAGCACCTCGGACTCATTGGCGGGACGCACGGTGCGGGTCACCCGCAGGCCCTGTAAACGACCAGGGGGATTCCCCTTGAGGCGATAGCGATAGGCCGTGAGGTAGTGCAGTTCTCCTTCACCAGTCTTGGTTAATATCAAATCAGACTTACCATTGGGCAGCTCTGCCATCGGCACAGACAACTCTGCACTCGGTTGCTGATACCCTTGAAACTGTTGTTGAATCAGGGACTCTCCAGCCAGCTGCACCGTAGCCTCAAAATTAGGCGGTTCCGGCAGCCGTTGGGCATAGGTTACCAAAGCGCTGAGGGCCTGGGCATTGTTGTAAGGAAATCCCCAGCTGTCATCTTGCCGTAGTGCCAACAACCCATCGACAATGCGGTCCAATAGCTCAGGACTGCCCTTGCGAGCAATAAACAGATTTAACACCTCCGCCTGGGCCGTCACCGGAGAATGACACCAGCCCCAACCACTAGGCAGGTTCACTGTGGCACTGCGGGCCGTTTCATACACAGATTCTTGAATCTGTTCTGCTAAGACATCAGCTTCATCCTGCCAATTCTCCAGGCGGGACAAATAGCGCGCCAACTTGATCTGTCCCACCCAGTCAAACTGTTGCCGCTGGTCATACAGGTACGACAGAAAATCCTGCCGCACATCACCCAGATCGGCCAGGGCCAACAATGTTTCTAACCGAATCTGGCTCTTGCACTGAGATGACGTACACCAGTCCACCTGTCCTGGATTTTTCAGTAGCTCCGAGAGATATTTCTGGAGCTGACTGGTCAAGGCTCCATCCACTGAGAATCCAGCCGCTTTAGCCTGAGCCAGGGATCTCGCCGCGTAGGGAGTGACAAAAGGATCCGAGGTATCTTTGCCGGGCCAACTGGCAAAGCCACCATCCGGACGCTGGAGTAGTTTGATGCGTTGCATTGCCTGATTAGCTTGTGCCTTAGCATCAAACCCATCCAGCACCTGGCCATAGGTCTGGCTGAGAATTTGTAGATTGGCAGCAATGCTCAATTGGCTAGCCACCGTGGAGAGATTGGGGAGCGACTCGATCCATTCCATCTGTTGAACCGGTGCTTTGATATCCGTCAGCAGGGTACTGGAAAGAGACACCTCTAAACCGCCCATATCTGGCACCACAGTTTTGTCAACATTGAGGGGAATCGTGACCGAGTCTGTCGTTACCCCAGCCTCCACCACCTGTTCTGTAATCGTCAGTGGTTTGACTGGCAGTGGCAGCTGGAAACCATCACTGTGATCCCCTAACTGAGTCTGAAACTGGATCTGGGCGTCCCCTGCCGTTGTCACCGCCATGGGGAAACGATAGGCTTGGGTGCCTTTTTTACCGCGTTCTTCCAGGGTGGTGCTAGACTCTCCATCTGCAAAGCTCAGACCGCTAGCCGCATCTCCTTGAATCTTGAGCTGGCCCTGTTGGTCGGTGGTGTTGGTCACCGATAAACCCGCCATCATGCGATCGCCAGGACGAGCAAACTGAGGCAAAATCGGCGCAGTAATCAGGGGCTGAGTGGCTACAAATGTAGCATCGCCATTACCAAAGTGCAGATTGCCATCAGTGGCCACCACCATCACTCGCCAGGTGGTGAGATTATCCGGCAGGGTAAAGCTCACCTGCGCCTGGCCCTGATCGTCTGTCAGTATCGAACCGTTGTAGTAAGCCAGCGCCTGAAAGTCTTTACGAATGCGGGTATTCTCCCCCCCGGCGGAGAAACCACCGCCGTAGCCCCAGCCTTTCTCCAGGGGAGAACTCAGTGGTCTGATCACCACATCCGAGCGATTATCGGCAAAGCGGGTGGAAATAGCCTGTTCAGCATAGACAGTCTCCACCAAATCCGGCGGGCGATGACCACTCAGCTGCAGCACCGCCTCGTCTACCACCATCACCGTAAACTGTCCGGCAACCGGCTGGCCTTTGTCATCTTTCAAGGTGAGATTTAGGGTTTGTTCAGCAGCAGGCAGAATCTCTGATTGGGTTGGTGAGATTTCTGGCTTGAGATAGCGATCTGCCAGATCTACCTGAAAGGGAGCAAACCCAATACTGGTTAGATCCTCAAGATTGTTCAATTCAACTGTTTCCAGCGACTCCCCCTGACGGACAAGAACGACTTCTACGGCGGCATTAGGCAGCATGGCTGGAGTAACGGTGAACTGTACCTGGGGAGCCCCGCCGCTGACGGGCACCACCTCTTCATAGAGAGTATTTTGACGAACGACGGCAAAGTACAACTCCCCTGATTCATAGGGAGATTGGATCATGGCCGTAGCGGTTTCTCCAGGGGTATAGCTGTCCTTGTCCAGCTGCACTGCCAATCGATTATTGTTATAGCGACTGCCCCAGTAGACGGGGTTAGCCCCTGCCACCCAAATGCGAGTATCCGTAGCAGAATTCTCATCACCATTGGTAAAAGTGGCTCGAATCCGGTAGGACCCCGCTTCCTGAGCCATCAGCTGAACTGTTGTGGCCGCGTCTCCAGAACGCACCGACACCTCATCTACCAGCTCATATTCCACCTGGTAATTGGGACTAATACTGCCCTCGATTAACTGAGTAACACTGCTATAGGTCATCCGCTCCAGCAACAGCTGCACCGACTGACCCGCCTGGGCTTGTCCCATGGCATCAGTCACAATTACGTCCACATCAAAGGCCTGGTCAGCATCAGCGATAAAATCAGTCTGCAGACCAATGAGATATTTCCCTGGCAGCACGGTCACGTCTTTGGTATCGGCCACCGATAGATTGGAGACATCCACCACCTCAGCATCTAATCGGTAGGTCATAGGATAGGGCAGGTCACCAGCAATATCTACTGATAGCTCACTTTGTCCCTGGTCATTCAAAGTTGCGCTCGTCTGTAACACATCACTGGAAACAATGGGACGTTCCTCTGGCCAGTACCACCGCCGACCAAAGGAGAAGTCTTCCCAACCCTCTGGCAGGAATGTTGTCGGCTGACGAGTCACATAGTAGTTGATCTCGCTACCCTGCACCGGAGCTCCAAACAGATAGTTACTATCTACGTTGGCAGAGACACTCTCCCCTGCTATTGCGGTTTCTTGATCAAGACTTAAATCCACCTGGAAGTTAGGTGGTTTAAATTCGGCTACTCGTAACTTGCCTAACAGCTCCACTCCATTTTTAGCCGTAGCCACCACCGAATAGTAGCCCAGGGGCTGATCGACACCGATATCCCATTTCACCGAAAAAGTACCAAAGTCATTGGTGGTCTGAGTACCCAGGTCAATTTCATCCCCCTCAGGTCCCCTTAACTTAATGCTGTAGGGACTGTTTTTATCCTGGCGCAGACTGCCCTGTTGCAAATAATAAGCATTGCCCGTCAGCCAGGCACTCTCTCCTGGTTGATAGAGAAAACGGTCTGAAAAGACCGTGCCGCGAGAGATGGGTTGACTCCCCTCCCAGCCTGCATAAATGCCATAGCGGGAACTGCCTGTGTAGGGGGTGGTCCGGGCAAAGGCCCAGTCTTTGTTTTCACGGGCAATGACCAGCAGTTCTGGGGGGTCGTCAAACGTCTCAGCCCCGTTCATACAGGTTTTGAGGGCCTGGGCATTTAATTTGAGGGTGCCACTGTTGTCAGTTTTGCCTGTGGCACAGGGCTGTGGATTGCCCGTAGGGGGATTACCGTCATAGGTATAGGAGCGATAGATAGTGATGGCAGACTGCTGGGCGGCTGAGCCATCGGCTAGATGATGGACCCGCACCTGGCCTGAATCAGGGAACCATTGGGCAAAGACACCCAGGTTAGTGAGCTGCACTAGGCCATAGTAACTGGGTTCATACCAGCTCTGGGTGCCATTGCTGTCGTAGGTGCTGGTGCGGGCGGTCACACCATAGGCCAACATACCGGTATTGCCACCCAGCTGTTCCCGCAAAGGTACCGGAATATCCGCAAACGTATTTTTCTCAGCTGCCACAGCAAACGAGGACCAGGTACCACGGTCTGGCAACAAATTCGTTTTGTTATCGCGGGGATAGGCAGAATCCGTTTTAACTAAATCCGTTGGCTGAACCACTTTGTAGGCGGCTTTATAGGCTCCGTCTGGCAGGTTCACCGCCGATAGGTTGAGCTGTAGATCCTGACTGGCAGGAAAAATGTTGAGCCCCGTAGGAGCCCAGAGATCACCGGTCAGATCGCTAGGGGTATAGTTCACCGTCACCGGGCTGCCCAGGGTTTGACCAAAACGGTCTTCTAAATCGGCTCCAATGGTGATGGTGTAATTGGTGTTGGGCTCCACCGACCAGGGATTGAGGCTCACCCAGTTATCATTGTCGTAGGCTCTAACTAAGCGAGTGTCTGCTTTAACAGGAGGATCGATCGTAATTTGTTCAGCAGCGGTTTCAGCCAATAATCCATTATTAAACTTGAGCTGGCCCAAACCATTGGTAAATCGACCCGTCGCTCCCCCTGCCTGGCCTGCTCCTGCCATCTCCAATGAGTCAAAGGAGAGGGGACTGTAGGTGGTAATCAGACTATCGACACTGTTGACCGTCGGCAGATTCCCACCAGCAGGCTGTAATCCAGGTGCGATGGCAAGAAAGTATTGAGTCGCTTTTTCAAGCGGACGCTTTGGGGTGACATGATATTGCCAGGGGCGGGCTGAGGCATCAAACTGCTCATGGGGATAGAGATGATCGTCTTCGTATGCAGCTTCCACCACCCGCACAGGGATGGAATTCTCTTGATCGTCAGTGGAGAGGTTTAGATGTTTGTTAAGAGAATCTAGATCTAGTCGAACATTGGAGTTAAATTCTAGGACGGGTTCTAGGTCAATCGGATTATCAGCTGAGCCGCGCCGGCCATCAACGCCAGGAAGATTAGTGATTTTAATCGGTTCTGTGGTGAAGGTCCAGGCAAAGTCTTGGTCTAGCCTATGACCAGAGAGATCTTTGAGACCGGCTTTGAGGGTAACCCGTACCCGAGTGGCTTTGGGAATGGCGCGATCGGCCTGGAAGCCGACCATGCGGGGGGTGAGAAAGCGAAATTGGCCGGGGATGGGGGGAAAGACTTCGAATTTTTCTAGAGTGGCTTTGCGATCTGGACTCTCCAAACTCTCCACCGCCACCAACGGCTCCGCAAACCGAATCCGGATCTGGGCCAGCGTTTCGGCCTGGCCTATAGGACTAAACTGCTCAATCCAGTCAGGCAGTTCCGGCTCGGTTACTTCTGCGACTGCTGGCAATGGCTCGGGGGCTGGGGGTAGTGTGTTTTGATCCTGTGTACGTAGGGTATTAGGACGATTACAGGTAGCCAGCACCAATGTTAGGACAAGGCCGATCAATCCATAGATGAACAGCTTTCGTAACTTTCGCATTTCCAACATTAAGCCCACCACTGGCCACACTTCCTTTGTGATATCCAATGGGATTAAGCAAATTGCGGAAATGCCTACAATTCTTAATTGGTTTAGAGATGATACTGGCAGTGCTGTTCATATAATGCGTTCGATGAAATCTATTGCAAACTCGAAAAAATAAGAAAGTATGAATGTCTGGGCTAGCCTAATCTTCATTTTCTAGCTGCGCTAGCATAGCTTGGATAACAGGTTGCAGCTGTGGTAAGTCTTGTTGGGCCGTATTCCATAGGATTTCAAGCTTGACGCCAAAGTATACATGGATAAGCTTGTCGCGCATTCCTGCAAAGCCTCGCCATGGGATATCTGGGTATTGCTCAGTCAGGGATGGCGGAATTTGTTTGATGGCTTCGCCAATGACTTCCAGAGCACGGATCAGGGCAAAGATGGTTTTCTCGTCAGATTGAAAATCATCAAAGGTCATACCGTTGATAAATCGTTCAGCGGCGGCAATATGATTCAAAATATCTTGTAAGTAATCGCGAATGTCCCGCTGAGTCATAGGTAAATTACCTCTTCTAAGATCTTTTTGCCAATATGTGGTTTCAATGCATCTTTCATGACCAGATCAACTTTTTGACCCAGGCTATCGCTTAGCTGATTTTCAAGGGTACAGAAGGTGACCAGGCCAAAGGACACCTCTGGAGCAAATTCGACCAGGATGTCGATGTCGCTATTTTCGGTTTGTTCGCCGCGCACGTAGGAACCAAAGAGACCAAGCTGGGTGACTTGGTAGTCTTGCTGGAGTTTGGGTTTGAGGTCTCGGAGTTTGATTTTCAGGGTTTCTAGGGTGTTCATGGTGGGGTGGGGGATGTATGTAAATTTGAGATTGAATTGAAAGTTCTATACTTGACAATTGCCTGATTAATGTTCCATTCAGAGAAGATGGCAGAGACTAAAGAGACTTTGCCTAAAGGAGGACCGACTATATTCATTAGAACATCACCAGGTAGCACCTGAGAGCGTTTCAGAAAGCCATGGTGTCTGCTGTCATTAACAAACGTAGGATTGATGAAGAAGTCCAGGCTGCCGACATGGGTTAAGTTATAGACTTTGATGAAAGGGATATCGCCAGTATCTTCAAATAACTCTCCTTTTTTGGGTGTTGTACCCTTTGTAATAAAATCTGAAATACCTTCTGCACGAATATAAGGCCAATCATTTGGAACAGTTGGTAGTTCGTTTAGCTCATCATCACTAATTGGCTTTAATTCCTTGAACTTTTTCTGCTTAGTGGGTTTATTTCCTACCTTCTCATTAGCCTCCCAAACATCAACTTCTACTTGCCAAACTTCCAATGCTTTCTGATAGTGCTGTTCTCGCTCGGCTTTAATTTGGGCCAACAGCGTTTCTGCCGATTCCAGCTTGCCCTGCTGTTCCTCGCGCCACTGGGCCGTGAGCTTGCCCTCAAACGCCCATTTCAGAACCGCCTGACGGTAGATCTTGAGCTGCTGCTGGGTAGTTTTGAGGCTTTTGATTCCCTCATCCAGCTCAGAAAAAAGCTCCTCGATTTTGTCTACGATACGTTGTTGTTCAGCAAGGGGAGGTAACAGGAAATTGAGATCTGAAAGTTGCTTCTTGGTAACCCCATTGATAGTAGTTCCACGACTTTTATATTTAAATTCTCTGACAGCTAATGACAAATAATACAAGGCATACTTGTTGTAGATTGCCTTCCCATTCGTTTTATCAACCAATCCTTGAGAATCTTGACTAAAACAAATTTTTTTATTGGTTAAAGTTAGCTTGCCTAGTCCAACGCGCGTAACAACAACAACAATAGTGCCAGAAGGAACTAGATTCGTGGTCGAGTTGTCGATTGCATCTGCTGTAATAAACTTTCTCGGTGCAATTCGATCTAAGTTCTGAATGTCTGCACTTGTAATCCATGGAAAACTACCATTCCAATATTCTTTTAGCTTTGTAGAAGGTGTTCCTCCACCAATAAGAGTATAAAGAGAGCCTACAGTCTCACAAGACCATCCTTCTGGAAGATTTCGATTTCTTTGGCTTATCTCGATGTTGGTTTTGGGATGTTTAGCAGTACCAATCTTCAATCGATAAACCTCCCACTCTGGAAAACTCCTTCACATTATGTGTGATAAGCGTCGCATCCTGAGCCATCGCCACCCCAGTAATTAAAGTATCGATAGGTCCAATAGGCTGCCCCATACTTTCTAACCGCGCCCGAATCTGACTAGCCACTTTAGCCGCTTTCTGATCAAATGGAAGAATTATAGATTGACTCGTCAAACTTTCGAGTAACTGTTTCCGACGAGTCGGATTTTGAGACTTTGCAATACCTACATACAGCTCATACAACACAAGCGTTGAAATGCCAACTTCACCCGACGAGACAGATTGCATCCGCTCGCCTATCCGTCCCATTCCTTTAAATAAATAGATCAGCGTGTTTGTATCTAAGACGTACATCAAAACTGTTCCCGTACAACATCCTGACCCATATTTGCCCTGAGTTCTTCAGCTGTAGGGAAATCTGGCCAAGCACCAGCGCATTCTTCTACAACAGCTTGCCATTCTGCTTGTGCATCTAGATGCTCTTGGGTTTTGCTTTTTTGAGTCGCCTGCCAATCTAGAAAATTGACAAATTCTAGAATTATCTGTAGCTGAGAAACTGACAGCCGTCTGAGCTTATCAACAATGGTTTCAATCAACGCATCCATAAACGTTTTACCTCCCTATAGAAAGCCTAACCGCCAACCTCGGTTATTGCATTTATTTTTGCTAGTTTCTTGCTAGCAAAGGCAGCACTCGAATTAGGCAAATGGGCAAATCGCCCCTTGGCAGACCGACTCAGTGTCAACCGCTGTTCACGAGCCAATCTATGCGCATCATCATTTGCGAGCTGCTCTGACCGTGCTTGCTGCCAATCTAGAAACGTGACAAATTCCAAAATCGTTTGCAATCTAGCACTAGATAACCGCTTAAGCTTGTCAAGAATAGTTTCAATCAACGCTTCCATAGACTGCTCTCTCCGTTATTACGCTGCCGTCGTTTCAAAAGCTACGTACATCCCCCTAATATTTCACATGGACATGGGGCGGAGCATGATCGTTATAGTTCATTAAAACAATCAGTAACCCTTTGCTAAACGGATGAAAACCTGGTCTTTGTGTCATCTTACGCAACCAATGCCTCATTCATCTCTACCAAGATCCTATCTATAATTTACCGTATCGATCACCTGCTCATGCACTTTCCGCACATTTTCCAGGTAGTCGATCACCTCCGTCGTAAACGCACTGGCTGCCTCCCGGATCCGCGACCGCTGGGCCGCCTGCATCTGCGAATCCAATACCTTATCACTCAGTTACCTTATCACTCAGTTCTAGACCCGTACGGGCTCTAGCCTCAATTTCATCCGAATCATAGGTGTTGTACAGCTCGTTCCTGAAAGGTTTCAGGGCGATGGAAGGAAAATACGGGGCGCGATCTCGGCTTCAGTGGGTTGGATGCTCGCCATCGACATTGGTGCAACATCTGAGTATTAGATGTCCTGCAGCCATAATGATAATTGTTGTTCACTGACTCTCTCGGAGAGAAAATCCGGATCGAACAGATTGTTCTTCTGCCAGGGTGACCTCAAACTGCACCTGGGCTTGCTGGTTACCGCTACGGGCATCTAAACGCCACTGCCCTGGCTGCATCGGCCAAAATAAAGAAGATTTATCGGCAGCCAGGGGCTGACCATTCAGCCGCCATTTAACCGATAGGGGTGGCTGGGAATCTCTTTCAGCCACCCGAAATTCCAGACGCTGGTCTTGATCATCTGGGTACAGCAAAAATCGACTTCCCGGCTTAGGAGAGACAATCGTTAACCCTGTGCTAGCTACTTGCATATCAGTCTGGCTTGCTGCTGTGGCATTCTGTTCATAAGCCGCCAAATCTTCCAAAGCAAAGTATTCTTGCACAACAGCGTCACAGTCAGAGGTGGGCCTTTGTCCCGTTAGGGCACAGATAGGTCGTTTTACCATGCCAGCGGGTGGAGTAAACCGATCTGGCTCCTGGGTCTCATGCAAATGCACCATAATCCGATGCCAGAGGGGAGCTGCCCCCGTAACGCCTGAAACATCCTGCATGGGGGTGCCATCAAAGTTACCGACCCAGGTGGCGACGGTGTAGTCAGAGGTGAACCCGACGGTCCAGGTATCGCGAAAATCTGAAGAAGTGCCGGTTTTAACAGCGGCAGGAAACGGCAGGTTGAGGACGGAGTCTACACCGAAGGCAGAGGCGCGGGCGTGGGGGTCGGCAAGGATGTCGGTGATCAGGGACCAGGTGGGTGAAGGGGAGAAAGGGAGTAGGGGAGTAGGGGAAAGGGAACTGTAGGGGCTGGCCTTGTGCCTGCCCTTTGCAGAGGCATTAGGCTCACCTGATAATGTCCAAGCAAAAGAAGTGTCTCCCAAGGAGCCTGATTTAACAGGAGACAAAGAAATCCTAGAATCACCCTGATGAGCTAGGGTTAAATATGCCTGCGCCAATTCCCATAAGGTGACTTCGCCACTGCCTAGAGCCAGACCTAAACCATAATGGTCAGGAGATTTATCCAAGTGACTAAAACCCAGCTGGTGTAAGTATTCTAGAAAGTCATCAACCCCCACTTTCTCCAAAATACGTACGGCAGGAACATTAAGAGAATTTCCCAAAGCTGTTCGCACCCGCACAGGTCCCTGAAAGGTCTCACTAAAGTCTGTGGGACTATAGAGCTGAGCCCCCGGAATCCCATAGTGGGTGGGTACATCTGCCAGGATGGTGTTGGGCTGAATCACATCCTGTTCTAATGCCAGCTGGTAGAGAAAGGGTTTGAGGGTGGAGCCTGGCTGGCGCAGGGCTTGAACGCCATCGTTCTGGCCGGTTTGTTGCGTAGAGAAATAACTGGGCGAGCCCACATAGGCCAACACCTCGCTGGTGGCATTATCAACCACAAGAGCAGCTGCATGACGAACATTTTTGGCAGCTAAGCCTTGAATAGCTTGTTGAACCTGGGCGGTGACAAAACGCTGAAGGGAGATATCGAGGCTGGTTTGAATCTGGGCAGCATGTTCTGGGGGGAGCTGGTCGGCTAGCCAAAAAAGAAAGTGGGGGGCTACCAGAACGTCTTGATCGATGGGTTGAAGTGCAATGGGTTGATCATAGATGCGCTCAGACTGATTCTGGGTGAGCGCCCCAGCTGCCACCATGCGATTGAGCACATACTGTTGTCGTTGTTTGAGGTCATCCCAATTGGTGTAGGGGTTGAGGGCACTGGGGGCATTGGGCAGAGCGGCTAGTAGACTAGCCTGGGCCACGGTAAGGTCAGCGGCAGGCACACCAAAGTAGACACGGGCAGCCGCTTCAACGCCGTAGATGTTGCCCCCCATGGGCAGTCGATTAACGTAGGCGGTCAGGATTTCATCCTTGGTCATGCCTGCGGCCAGTCGCCAGGCGGACCAGATTTGTTGTGCCTTACCGACAAATGTGCGGGGCACGGGATCGACCATGCGGGCCAACTGCATGGTCACGGTGGATGCGCCACTGACAATGCGACGGGTACGCATAGCCTGTAGACTGGCGCGAGCTAGGGCCTGTAAATCAACCGGACCGTGTTGATAAAACCGTCGGTCTTCAGCGGCGAGAATGGCCTGGCGAAAGTGAGGAGAGACCTGGGATAGGGGGACAACGGCGGTGTGTTCTTGGTCGCGGGAGAGGAGGGTGCCGAGGGGGAGGTGGTTGCGATCGCGAAATTCCACTGCCTGATCCACCTGAGCTAAATCTACCCCATGCACAGGGACCCAATCAGGTATGCCTCGCACAATCACTCCCAACAGCAGTCCAACCAGCAGCAGAAATAAGCCAGTTTTCACCCGCCAACCCCGTCGCCATAACCAACGATAGCCTTTTATCAATAAGCGCTGAAGAGATTTCAGCATAGCGATTTTCAGACAAGTCCCAGCAGCAACATGGATCCCTTTAGCTCGATACTGCGCCAAACTCCCCAAAATCCGCAGCGGTAATCCATGACTCTTAATAAATGGGCATTGAACAGCAGCTACGGTGAGGGGCAATTATCTCCAGCTAATGGGTGAGCCTGCTGCCCAAGTTTCACATTAGCCTGATCCAGACATTGTTCAATCAGGGCTAATCGGGCCGGTTCTTGTCCTTCGACCTGCTTTAAATAGGCAATGGCAATTTCTCCAACCAATGGGTTGTCTCGCACCGTATCCATCAGGATAGTTACGGTTTGACGGAGCTGTAACATTTCCATATGTTTAGCGGTGGCCACCGGCAGGATGATGGCAGCTCCGACTAGGGTGAATAAGGGGGGAACCAGGGGAATCCACCAACCATGGGCAAAGGCAACTATGGCAAGGCCTAACAAACTTCCAGTTGCGATCGCAACCCCAAAAATCTGACCAACCATCGAGCGAATTTTCCAGGTTATCGTTGCCCCGATACCGGCCCAAACGGCAATCCAGAGCCATTCTCCCGATTGGGGCCACACCTGCAATAACGGTCGCCCATCTAAGGTGGCACTGAGGAGCTGGCTGATCACATTGGCATGGACAACAATGCCAGGCATGGGGCGAGAACTACCGATGATGCGATTACTGTAGGGTGACGGAAACAAATCATTGACACTCTCTGCCGTAAAGCCAATTAGCACGATGCGATCGCGAATCACCTCAGGGTCAACCTGCCCTGCCAATACATCAGCCAACGACACCTGTTGAAAGCCTGTTATCGGCCCATGGTAGTTGAGCAACATCTGATACCCCCCGTCCTCTGCCCCCACATAAAAGCCACTGGTATTAGGCTCAAAGGGTTTGATGGTCGCTTGGCCCAATTGAGTCCAACCATGGGCCAAATCCTCTGGGGTAATGCCTTCAGTGGCCAGATAATTGAGCGCCAATTGCAACGCAAAACTAAGGTGGAGTGACGTACCATCGGTGGATTTAATCGACAGGGTGGCCCGACGAATCGTCCCATCGCCATCCACCACCTGATCGCCAAATCCCATTTGGCCTTGCTTTGCCAACACCGGTAACACTGCAATAGTAGGCTCAATCACCTGCTCAACACCGATCAGATGGGGGGAGCGTGACAATTCCTGTACCAATGCCCCATGGCCAGGTTCAACAGGAACATCGCGATAGATATCTAAACCGATGCCCCTCGGTTGATAGCGATTGAGCATTTGCAGACAATCGGCCAAGACTTGTCCCGAGAGGGGATAGCTCCCAGCCACCTGGATATCAGGTTCATCCACCGTGATAATCGTAATTCTAGAATCAAGTCCTGGGGATGGCAGCCGTTGGACAATCTGGTCAAAGGCCAGCCACTCCAAGCCCTGCAATATCCCCGTAAGCCGCAGCACCAGCACCCCACCCGTAACCCCAGCCGCAATCCCACCAATCCACCTTCGCCCCAATTTGACATGGCGCACCTGCTTCCTAGCCGTTTGACGAGCTTCCGCAAAGACCTGGGTAGCCGTTTGCAGCGAACTTACCATCCGTTCGGCAAATGCTCGCTCTTGTCTCTCTGTCGCTAATTCCTGGGCAGTCGATTGATTGTCTAAGGCTTGACTCGCCCCCAAAAAGCGATAATCTAAGTCGCTTAACTGTTTATCCTGAGCCCAAGCCAGGGCTTCCTTTAAAGCGAATCCTGTTAGCAAGTGGTCAGACTGTTGTTGTGAAACACACCAGACATTCAACTGTTGAGCATAGGGACGGAGCTGTTCTAAATGATCATTCACCCACTGGACATTAAACACAGCTCGATAGATCCGATTCTTGCTTTGGAGAACCTCATCTTGATTGATCACTAAACCTGACAGTAACAACTCAATATGCTCAGGGCTATAGTCTAATTTGATCACATCATTGGCTAAAATCCTCTGATAAATTCCCAATAACCGACCTGTCATTTGAGCATTAGACAAAATTCGCTTTGAAATTGTCAGCAAATGTTCTGGAGTATCTTTAGATTCCCAATTTCCAATAATATCAGCATAGATTAATCCTTCTATAAAATCAGCAATAGGCTGGGTTAAAGAAACTTTTTGTGTAGGTGCAGAGTCTTCTAATAAAAGATTTTGCGGCAAACGCTCCCCCACAATTTTGCAAAGTTTTTGGGTTAAAAGAGGTTGTCCCCCCGTCCAACTTAAAATCTCTTTAAGAATATCAAAGGCCAGCGCATAGGGTAGCTTTAACCCCCGCATCAATGGTTCTGTCTGATGAATAGTAAACCCCTGAAGTGGAATAGCCTGCCCAATATTAAAAGGGGTACGTTGAGGATCTTGAATTAGATTAGCCGGGTTAGCGACACCAAATAGGGCAAAGGCAATCCGATGATAATTAGGATCGATCGATCGCTGGTTATAACAAAACCGAATTAACGCAAAAAAGTCATCACTAGAGAAGCTCAGACTAAGAACCGTATCAATCTCATCCACCAAAATAACAATGGAACGATCTGGAATATAGACCCGTAAAATATCTCGAATAAAGAGCGTAATTCTCTGCGCTAGCGGCAAATCAGCATGGTCTTTCCACCATAATTTGAAATTAACTTTTCCTAAAAGATTAAGATCCAGGCAAATCTGCACAAAGATGCCTTTATACCATTGTTCAGGCGTTGATGCGATCCCACCAATCCCGGTGAGATCAAGGGCCACACATTGAGTACCCTGTTGCTCCAAACGATATTTGGTCCGGACCAACAACGATGACTTACCCATCTGCCGAGAATTCAGGACATAGCAAAAATCTCCAACGGTTAATGCCTCGTAGAGCAATGCATCGGCTGGCCGCTCAACATAATAAGGCGAATCAACCGATAAACTACCGCCAACTGGATATCGATGGGAGGCTGGGAGCATGGGTAGGTACGTTGCAAACGTCAGACCGTATCAATGTAGATAGTGTAGATGACAACATGTTGATAGGAGGTTTAGCCCCCTTCTCCATGAAGATCGAATAAAAATATCAGCTTTTATCACTTTTTATCAGTTTTTATCTATCGTCAGATGTGGTTTATTTGCCTATGATGGGATGACCTGAGGACATCAAGCTATCTATGCTGCCCGCTGATTTAATGCTCTATTGAACCGGGGACTGGTATGAGATAACGGTATTGGTTGTGTAATTGCCCGTATTAGCAACGGTTGATCTAGTGTTATTTTCTAAACATAGTATTTTTATCATCACTCTACTCGCATCAATGGGGGGCATCCAAACCATTGTCATGGACACAGCCCATGCCAGTAAAGCAGTGAGTCCATCAATAGCACAGACTCCCCCTAGCCCTAGCTTTAACTTTTCTCAAAATTTTGACCCCCCAGGCGATGGGCGGCCTGATACTAGCCGGGGCTCAGGGGCACGGACTGGATCATGCACGACAACAGTAGCAGAGTCGACTGCAGAGCTAACGTCGGATCCGGACACCCCAGCTTCAAATCACCGCAGAATTCGGCCTGTAATGCCATCTGGGAACTTCGGATTAACATGGCAAGACCATCCAACAGTCTTTATCAATTTTGATGGGATAGTCGCCCCTTTCGTAGTGCTGCGATTTGAAGATCAAGCTGGAGATTATAGTGAACGGGTGACAGTGTCGATTGATCCAGAACATTCCATTCAAGGATTTTCACTACCCAACGATCGGCCGCCTTTAGCCATCGGTAAAAATTATAAGTGGACTCTATTAGTCGCCTGTGATGGCCAGGTAAATCCCAACCACCCTATTTTTAGCGGTTGGGTGCAACGGGTGGCCACAACCGAAACAACAACATTAATACAGCAACAATCTGTCCCTGAACAGATTTCCTGGTACACCAGCCAAGGATATTGGTACGAAGCAGTTGTCACACTCCATCAAGCGTTACAGACTAACCCGACAGATAGAGCATCAAAGACGCTATGGACCCAACTATTAGAGTTTGTAGATCAAGAGTAGCCTTATAAAAATTGATACCGTTGCAAACTTAAGAGATCTACTCGTAATTTAAGAAATTCGGGTGGCTCATACCAAAGCGTCCTGAGCCATTAGTAACCCCCAATGGATACTCACCTAATCCAGGGTAGACACAGTAGTGGTTAATAAATTATTACTGTCCTACTATGGGCTTAATTTAAGGCGTATTGTGATCTATTTTTAGGTTACACCCATGTCAGCGTAACTATGTTTGAGGAGACAGATGCACAATCCATCGATTTGGGCCAAGCTCTAAAGCTGACGGATGATGTGATCAAACACCACACTGGTCAGCACTTGAGTTCAGTTCAGGTACTGGTGTTCCAAGAAGCATGGACAGGCAGTCGTAAAACCTATAAACAATTAGCCCAGGAAACTCAGTATTCCCTCAGCTATTTACAACAGGGGGTAGGGCCAAAGCTATGGCGAATCTTATCGCAGATTACTGGGGAAAAAGTGACCAAAGGGACGGTCAAAACAATCCTATGTCGATATTTTGCTGATCAAGCCCAACAGCTTGCGGCCAGATCCCTCGCCAGCCCAACATCAAACCAGCCCAGGGGCTTAGTCCATGTAGCTGCCAATGAGCCTGGGTTTACTAACATTGATGTTGCCAGTGGTGAGTCTCCAGCTACTGACAATAATTTGGCCTTTCCAGAAGGCAGTGTTCCCCTGGGTTCCCCCCTGTATATCGAGCGCGGGCAAAACGATCGTCGTTGCCAGCAGGAAATCACAATCCCGAGCGCTTTGATTCGGATTAAAGCGCCCCGGCAAATGGGCAAATCATCTCTGCTGACCCGGATTTTGAGCCATGCTCAAACATCCAATTACAAAACGGTGGTGTTGAATTTTCAGCAGGCTGAAGCCGCCGTTTTATCTGATATTAATCGATTGTTGCGTTGGATCTGTGCCAATCTAGCAACGCAATTGGGATTATCCCCTCAGCTTGATCACTATTGGGACGAAGACTTAGGTAGTAAAATGAGCTGCAACCTGTTTCTCCAGTCCCATATTATTAATCAATGTGAGACTCCTCTAGTCATTGCGTTTGAAGAAGTCAATGAATTATTGGAATATCCCCAGGTTGCTCAAGAATTTTTGACGTTGTTGCGATTTTGGCATGAGCGCAGCAAATTGGATCAACAGTGGCGATTGCTCAGATTAATTATGGTCCATTCTACCGAGATTTATGTCTCTTTAGATGTTAACCAATCACCGTTGAATGTGGGCTTAAGCATTGATTTACAACCCTTTAATCCTGAGCAAGTAAGCCTGCTAGCTCAGCACCATGGCCTCACATTATCCAGCACTGAAATTGATGAGCTGAGACAGCTGGTGGGCGGACATCCTTACCTGACGCGGCTCACCCTGTACCATTTGGTTAAGCAAAATGTCTCATTCAGTGAAATTCTAGCGACGGCGGCCACCGATACTGGCATTTATCATCAGCACCTCCATCGGCATCTTGGTTATTTGCAACAGTCACCCAATCTAGTCAACACATTTAGCCAAATATTGGTCGCGTCTACGCCCATCAGTGTCAATCAAATTGATGGCTTTAAATTACAAAGTTTGGGGCTGGTACATTTGCATCGGAATGAAGCGATAGTTACCTGCGAATTGTACCAAAACTACTTTGGCGAACGGCTTCAAGATTTCACGCCATAGTTTATGTCAGGTCAGATCAACACTGTTGAATTGGCAATATGGCGATCGCGACCCTGACGTTTTGCCTCATAGAGGGCTTGGTCGGCTAAGGTTACTAGCGTCTTGCAGGAGGTATCTATAGTAGGGACCATACTGGCAATGCCCAGGCTAATGGAGACGATGGCACCAACGTTAGATCGACGGTGGGGAATGGCGAGCTTTTGCAGGGCCTGTTGGATCCGTTTGGCGGTTGCGATCGCACTTTGCTGACTCATATTCGGCAACACCACAGCAAATTCTTCGCCACCATATCGGGCCACAAAATCCACTGGCCTAGGAAGACTCGTTCGCGCCACCTGGGCAATTTGCTGTAAACAGACATCGCCAGCTTGATGGCCATAGTAATCGTTGTACTGTTTGAAATAGTCCACATCAAACAGAATCATAGAGATAGGACAGCCATCCTGGCCTAATCTTTGCCATGCAGCATGAAGCTGTTGATCAAAGAAATGACGATTATATATCTGAGTCAAGCCATCGGTGATAGCTAGTCGCTGCAAGATTTGATTAGATGCTGCGAGCCGTTGTTCAGTCATTGTCTGGACATGGAGAGTTTGACGTAGCTGCTGGTTGACTTTGAGCAGTTGAGCATTCTGAATACTCAGGTTCTGAGTAAAGCAGCTGTAGAGGTATGGACGTGGGAAAACAGACTTAAGCTCAAAATACAGACTTAAGACGATTAGTAACAGCCAATAGATCTGCTGTCCCACAATAGTGTACTCAACCTTAATAGCAGGAACGACTTCCAACAACATGTAGGCAATGCCTAATCCTGTGGTAACAGAGCCGCAGTGCAACTCTAGTTTTGGCCATTGCTGTGACATGAAAGAGTGGAAAATGTGCCCTAATGTGCACAGAAAACTAACTGAAGTTTGTTCGGTTTTTCCACTCATTCCTGTGTTCTCCAACGGTCATGATATAGCCATGGAATATAAATAAAAAAAAGACACAAGCGTTATGTTTAAAGTGTATGTATCCAGGCTTCCCTGTTATGGCACAGGCCTGGCTCATGAAAAGTTATAAAAAGTGGGCATTTACCACAGGCAGTTTTTCTACATGTGGCAAAAAGTGTTGTCATTACTTATCTCTCTAGTCCTTGACAACAAAAGCTGTTAGGGTTGAAAGGTTTATTGAATAGGAAATCAACGCCATCTTTAAATCATGGGAACCCTGGTGACAGAATGGTTCGAACTTAATATTATTGTTGTTAATTCCGGATCTTAAACACAACAACTGAAACAGTACCTACTAAGCGTAGAGGACGTTCAATGTGTTTTTACCATGCTTTGACTCTACAATGCACCACAAGTTGCCAGCCATCGATGGTTACATAGGCCTGGAACGACAAGAATAACAAAAGTGTCCAAGGGCCTATCGAGCCATTGATGAAATCATCTCTATTCATTCTATTTTGAAGGTCAAGCTATTGTGAAAACATTTATTCCTGACGCTCTGCTCCGCAACACTGTTCTCAGCACCACCGCTTCGTTCGTTACTTTTATTGGGATTTCCGCCTCCAGTGCCTGGGCACAAAATCAGCCTGAATTAAAGTCTCGTCCAGAGGATCGCCCCCTAGCACAAAATATTGATGGATCCGATGATCAGCCCCTAAAGGTAGAGCCACGGGTTGGGGTCAATTTTCAATCAGGTCCCGGCGTTGGCTATGATGCATCATTTGGCGGTCTTCATTTTTTTGTACCCTTTGGACAAATCCCTGAACAAAGTACATTTTACACGGCAGGGCAGGTTAATCTTTTTACAAATGACGATAACTTCAACGGTAATTTGCGTTTAGGCTATCGCACTCAATTACCTAACAACGAGTTGGTTTTAGGGGGCTATGTTGGGTGGGATGTGAACCAAACTTCCTCGGATGAGACATTTCATCAAATGGGTCTGGGGGCCGACTTGCAGGGCAATAAGTGGATAGTTAGTACAAACGCTTATCTGCCGGTGGGCTCTACCCGGAGGGAAGTTGCCAGTAGTGTGGCAGACAACGGTACCACCTTTTCAGATTTCAGATTTTCAGGAAATAATTTACTTTACTCAAGCCTGAATCAACAAACGACTACCCGTCTCTACGAAGCCGCAATGACTGGGGTGGACCTGGAAGCCGGGTATGAGCTCTTGAGCTGGGATCAGGGCAATCTGTATGGCTATGGCGGTGTCTATTTTCTAGATGCCTCGGGGACGTCATCGGTAGTCGGGGGACGGGGGCGATTGCAAGTGGCGGTTGATAATTTTCAAGGGGGTCTTTCTGTCCAGTCAGACGACAACTTTGGGACAACGGTCGCTGTTAACCTGGGAGTAACATTTGGTGGAAATTCTCATCGTAAGCGGGGGGAAACCTCGGCAGGCTCGTTAGTGGCTCGACTCGGAAATGAGGTGCAGCGACGACATGTTATTGCCATTGATCAACAGACCGCTACAACATTCTCCTTGACTCAGGCTAATAATCTGATCGCCAGGAATCCTGCAACGGGGCAGACATGGCGGTTTCTCCATGTAACTGATGGGGTAATGGGTGGAGATGGTACCTTTGAGACCCCGTTAGGTGCGGTAACCGATGGGACTGCGATCGCAGCCACTGCAGGCAATGATGTGATCTACGTAGAGGCTGGTGACCGC
The DNA here is from genome assembly GCF_018739885.1 of Leptothoe spongobia TAU-MAC 1115. GTDB lineage: Bacteria > Cyanobacteriota > Cyanobacteriia > Phormidesmidales > Phormidesmidaceae > Leptothoe > Leptothoe spongobia. Next base: position 39,024 of record NZ_JADOES010000002.1, read on the forward strand.
ACAGGTCTGGCCGGCTTTACGATTCCAGATAATGTGCAGGTCCTCTCCACCGGCGTGATCCAGGCATTAGATGTCCAGGATGTGGGGATTACCCCATTACCGGGCTCAGGGTCAGGAACATTACCCTTAGTCAATAGCACCGTTACCATGGGCAATGGCACAACGCTATCTGGGTTCGATGTGAAAACAGTAGAAACTAGTGGTATCTATGCTCGAAATGTGAGTGACTTTACCATTGATCGCAATCAAGTGACCACCACTGCTGCCAGTGGTATTCAGTCTAATGCCCTGGCTGGTGAGGTCGTTAATAACGCTAGGATTTCAGATAATTCTGTTACTACTATCGGCGAGGGGGCCAGGGCCATTGACACCTCTGCCTCTAATGGCGGCACCATCAGCAATACAACCATTTCAGGTAACTCTATTGCAACAACAGGCATCAGGGCCAGTGGCATTGATAACTATGCCGACAATGGTGGCACCATCAGTAACAGCATGATTACGGGTAACTCAATTACAACAACTGAGCTGTTTTCCTACGGCATTATTGACGATGCCTATAATGGTGGCACCATCAGCGATACAACCATCACAGGTAATACAATTTCTACATCCGGCTTCTTTACGGATGGTATTTTAGAACTGGCCAGTGACGGTACCATTAGCCGTGCGACCATCTCAGGCAACACCATTGAGACAACGGGCATCGGATCTCAAGGTATATATGTATATGCGAACACGGGTGGCACCATTAGGGATACAACCATATCGGGCAATACCCTGACTACAACAAGAGCTATTTCCAATGGGATTGCCGCCAATAGTTATAATGGCGAAATTAGCAACACCACCATATCGGGGAATACCATTACAACGGCAGGAAATAACGCCAATGGCATCGACTTGGAAACCTATGAGGGGACGCTAAACAATACCACGATATCGGGCAATACCATTACCACCACTGGCTCCTATGGTGATGGTATTTATGCCTATGTCTATAGCGGCACACTAAACAATCCAACCATATCGGGCAACACAGTCTCGACAATCGGAGAGGGGGCACAGGGCATTGAATTTGCCATCGAGGATGCTGGCACAATGAACAACGCCACGATTACCAATAATCAAATTCAACAGGCAGGAGAGCACAGTGTGATCCTCCAGACTAACGAAACCACTAGCAACATCTGTGTTACACAATTTAGTGGTAACACCAGTGGTGGACCCAATACATTTAGCGCAGGTGGTAATGATCTGAATATCATCGTTGAGCCAGGGTCGACGGTAGACTTTGTGAACTTTGACAATGTTGCTGCCAATAATACCGGATTTGATGATGTCGTCGGGACACCCTCAGGTCAGCCCAGTACATGTCCATAAATGATTACCCATAGATCTTGTTCGTAAATACTATGACATCTGTACCAACCCTAGAACAAGAGCCCCTCACCTGTGTACATATGTGGGGTTTGGGTATTGAACATCCATACGGGTGAAACAGTCGCCTTTCTAAGATTTGACAGCGGTGTCCAAGAGATTTTTGCAGTAGAGATAATGGCTCACGCAAGATTTCCTGAGGTGTTTGAAGGTACTGAGGATGAACTGAATACAGCCTATGCTTTACCAGATGAAGCGCTTCAACATATTGTTTAGATTGACTGTTAATTTAGTGGTCTGTCAACCCTGAATTTTCAGGTTGAGACTAGGGGAAAGAGCAAGGGAGCAAGGGGGATTTCATCTGATGATGTAGTTGGCACTCCCCCAGATCAGCCTAGTAACTGTCCATAGCGCATGAAAAGATAACACTTTTTATCAGACAAGATAAGAGTTTTAGAGCTGCCAACACTTGAATAAAATGGCTATGCTGATCCTATAGGGTGACTGGTGTTGCTAATACAGGTTTAGCCCTGTTAGTAACACCTTATACGCTTGTCGCTCCTCACTAACCTAGCTAGAATTCTACCATCTAGCTAGGTATTCCTATCCTGGTTCAAGCGAGTACATAGCGATCGCGACCTTGGCGTTTGGCTGCGTACAGAGCCTGGTCCGCCAAGTCTACTAGTCGATTGGACGAGGTGTCTAGCGTCGGGACCATACTGGCAATGCCGAGACTAATGGAAACCATCGAACTGGCGTCAGATTGGGCGTGAGAGATCGCTAAGGCTTGGATGGCTTGTTGGATATTTTGTGCGATCGCAACTGCCTCTTGCTCATTGGTATTTGGCAACACCACAGCAAACTCTTCTCCACCATATCGAGCTACAAAATCAGTCGAATCCTGAAGACTATCGTTAGCTGCCTGGGCAATTTTTTGCAGACAGTCATCTCCGGCAAGATGCCCATAGCAATCGTTATAACGTTTGAAATAATCCACATCGAATAGAATCACCGATAGGGGACGACCTTTTTGCTGGAGCTGTTGCCACTCATGGTGTAGCTGTTGACTAAAGAAACGGCGATTCTGGACCTGGGTTAACTCGTCAGTGTTTGCCAGTTTGTAGAGCATTTGATTCTCTTCCTTGAGAGACTGCTCTAACATTGTCTGTTCTTGAAGGAGCTGGCACAGTCGTTGATTAGTTCTCTTTAGTTGAATGTTCTGGGTGCCGATACTTTGATGCAGCATACCATAGGAGAACTGACCTGGAAAAAGCTGTTTAAGCCCCAGATATAGGCTCAATGTTAGCGTTAGCAACCAATAAATCTGTTGCCCACAAGCCATATACTCATAACTGACAGCAGGGAACCATTCCAATAAAATGTAGCCAATTGCCAGTCCCGCGATAATTGCACTGATACGAGACTCCAGTTGTATCCATCGTTGTGAAACGACAGCATAGAATACGCACTGTAGTGTGAACATAAACCCAACTGGAAGTTGTTCAGTTTTACCCATCATTATCGTGTTCCTTGGTGTTTGAATTTGCTACAACTTTAAAGAGAAGATTCCATAAAGACTTACGAAAAGACCTCGCAGTTAGCTCGATCTAATTAATCTCGAATAGACTATGGGCGTGAGACTTTGAAGTGACTCTCATGTCAGAGAGAATAGAGGGTCTCAACAACTTTTATGAATGAATTAGCTTTAAGCTAAAAAGCCTCAACAAACAATCTATGGCTTACTTAGTTCAACTATGACCCGGTAAAACCTGCAGTCTTTTCTATGCAAAAACTCTGATGCTAGACAGAGATAATCTTTAAGGGTTAAGTATGAAAAAATGGAATGTCATTGGCATAATGTATGATTTCCTTCATCTAAACTTAGTAAAAACCATTTCTTATGCGCCTTGTGTGATCAGCATCAATGATCGATTGGTTTAATTTTTGTTGTTATTTAACCAACCAAAAATCAAGCCTCAAAAGCCATAATCCCTTTAATTTCAGTGGAAATACATCGAGCAAAACAGATGTAAGGTGATGCGGGTCAACAGGGTGTGATGAGACTCACAAGGAGAAATACATCGAGCAAAACAGATGTAAAGTGATGCAAGTCAACAGGATGTGATGAGACTCACAAAATGATCCACCTCAGATAACAAGCAAGGTGACTTGTCCTAAAAGTAACAAAAAGTAGCTAGTGCAGCGTCGTGGCATTAAACTGGGTGCGATCGCACCCAGTTCTACCCCGGTTCGTTTTCAACCTCATAAAAAGTGTTCTTTCCACCTACCAAAAGTCACTTCTCATCAGTATCAAATGCATGAAATCGATAAAACCTGATAAAAACTCTTATTTCCTCTTAGCTATTGTTACCATCGGTCGAAATACTCTAGACAAAAATGCTAACCTTAAATAGCCGGTTAGACTGCTTAATTAATATGGTTACGGGCAACAGGCTACGGCAACAGTACATGGGTGCAGGGAAAATGTAGTCGGGTGTGCTATGGCTAGCATGGGATTTATGTCTACTGCACCCGCTTGCAGCTCTCGGTGCGTTTCTGTTGGCAAGTTTTTGAGGATGGCGGTGGGGTTGGTAATGCTGGGAGCGTTTCCAGCCTCTGCCCAAATCACCAGTGATGCCAGCCTAGGTTCCAGGCCCTCTCAAATCACCACCGATGGTACCCGAGAGCTGATTCAGGGAGGGTCAACTCAAGGGACCAATTTATTTCATAGTTTTTCTGAATTTAATGTAGCAGAGGGACAACAGGTTTATTTCGTTAACCCTAATGGTATTGCTAATATTCTGAGTCGAGTAACGGGGACACAACGCTCTGATATTCTTGGTACCCTGGGCGTCGATGGTGATGCCAATCTTTTTCTGCTCAATCCGAACGGTATCCTGTTTGGCCCCAATGCCCAATTGGAGATGGGTGGGTCATTTTTAGCCAGCACGGCTGATCAGCTGACGTTTGAGGATGGGGCTACGTTTAGTGCAGTCCAGCCACAGCAGCCCCTGTTAACGGTCAGTGCTCCCATCGGCTTGCACCATGGCGATCGCCCCAACGGCAACATTATCAATCAAGGTCAATTAGCGCTGTCCCCTGAACAACAACTCACCCTCTTTGGTCACCAGGTTGAGCACAGCGGCGAGTTGAGGGTGCCAGGGGGACGAGTCGAACTGCTAGGCCACCAGATTGATGTGGTGGGTCAGGCGGTGATTGATGTGTCGAGTCCTGGCCAGGGGGGCGTGATCTTGGTGGGCGGGGATTACCAGGGACAGCCGACTCGCCCCACATCGGCTATGACTACGGTGGGTGCCCAGACGAAGCTAACGGCGGATGGCATTGGTACAGGGAATGGCGGACAGGTAATCCTATGGTCCGATGGTATCACTCGCTTTGAGGGCAGTATTTTGGCCAGGGGTGGGGCTCCAGATGGGACTCCAGATGGGACTCCAGATGGGGCTCCAGATGGGACTCCAGATGGGGCTCCAGATGGGACTCCAGATGGGGCTCCAGATGGGACTCCAGTCATAGGTGGCACTGCCGGAGCAGGCAACGGTGGCTTTGTGGAAGTGTCAGGCAAGACGGGCCTGGTCTATGCTGGCCAGGTTGATGCCACAGCCACCCATGGATTGTCGGGGACGTTACTGTTGGACCCAACCAATGTGACCATTGCCAATGGGACTGGGGTCAACAGTCTGAATGTTTTATTTGAAACCGTATTAGAGGGGCTATCAGGGGATACCAATCTGTTGATTACGGCGACGAATGACATTGTGCTCCAGGACCTGGCGGATAATGCCCTGGAGTTGCAACCGGGTCGGGGGGAAGTACGGTTCACAGCCGACTCGGACGGGGATGGCGTGGGTGCCTTCATCATGGAGGATGTAACGGCGGATCGGATTGATACGTTTGGCCGGGATATTGCGATCGCAGGCGCAAATCTCCAAGTCGGCCATCTCAACACCAACGCCACCCCCAACCAGGATGCCGGTCAACTATTAAATTCTGCCCAGGCAATCGGACAGGTGACTGGCCCTGCCCTCACAACAATTTCAGGACAGCTATCCCATCCAACCGATGTAGATCTCTACGAAATTTACCTATCAGGAACAGAACCATTTTCCGCCAGTACAGTAACGACCAATACCGCCAGCCCCAACACCCAACTCTTTCTGTTTGATGCCACTGGCCGAGGTCTCTATGGCAATGACAATGATGCCACCTGTGGTTGCCGCCAATCCACCCTCCAACCTGGTACCCAGCTCCCTGAGGGTATCTACTATTTGGGCATCGCCTCCTATGCCGCCGAACCCGCTAGTTCCACAGGAGCCATATTTTCCGACGGGTTTGCCACATTGAACTTTAATGCCCTCGAAGTAGCCACCGGACCAGGACAGAATGAACCCTTAAGCACCTGGATCAATCAGCCAGGAATAGAAGTGGGCGGTTATGACATCACCCTGGCCGGAGTGACTGGGGTGGCCAATCAAATCTCCGAAATGCCCCTGTCCAATAGTGGAGCAATTTCCTTAATCGCCACCCATGGAGACATTCGTACGGGTCAGCTCACCACAACTGCCACCAATACTGGCGGTGATATTACCGTAGCAGCGACTGGAGGCGGACTGAAGATCACCGACACCCTCAATACCCTGGGCAGTCAGGGCAACGGCGGACGGGTATCCCTAACTGCCACGGGAGATATTCGCTTTCAGCCCGGTGCATCGGTGTTAACCCGAGGACAATTAGCCGGGGATTTATCGATCCAAAGTGACGGTGAAATTGTGGTGCAGGGGGGACTCTTCTCCATGCAAAGCACAACCACTGATCTCACTGGGGTGAGGGGGGCCAGCTTTGAGCTTCAGGGACAATCTCTACGGCTACAGAATGGGGCCCAAATTATTTCAGAAACCTTGGGCACAGTCACCCTCAAAGATTCACGGGTTGAGGTGCAAGAGGGGGTGACCCTCAGCGGGTTGGGCTCGGTCAATCGCTTTAATCCCTTTAGCGTCTTAGGTACCCAGGTGGGCTCAGAAGCCACCGGCAATGGGGGCATGTTGACCTTGGACATCGGCACCCTCAGCGTGACGGATGCGGCAGTGGTGACCACCCGTTCCTTTGGTCGGGGCAATGCCGGAGACTTAACCATAATGGGTGATGAAGTCTTGGTGTCAGGGGCGGTGCAAATAGACGAGACTCTCTTGTTGGACAATGGCGAATCCATCTTTGAAAGTGAACTCAGTACAGAGGCAGAACGAGAAGAGGAAGAATTGTTATTTCGAGGTGGGATTGATAATCCCTTTACCTTCTCAGCCAATGAGGCCAATGCCGGAGATTTACGGCTAGACGTCGGAAAATTACGGGTGGAGAATGGGGGAGAAGTGTCAGCTGGCACCCATTCCCTGGGCAACGGAGGAAATTTTACGATTGTTGCCAATGAGGTGATTGTCACCGGCCAGATGTTGGGAGAACGTAGCGAGTTGGGGACTGAAACCGTCCCGGAGTTTTTAGCAGCCCGACCACCCGAGGGCAATGCTGGCAATTTATTGATTGAGAGCGATCTCATCAGCGTTACCAATGGAGGCCAAATTGCCACTGGCACCTTGGCCTTAGGGGGCGATGCTGGACGCCTAGAGATTAAGGCTCGCGATGTGGAGGTGTCCGGGGGCTTTGTTTACCAGGGAAACGTCAACACCAGTGCCATTATCTCCGAAGTACTGGATCCGTCCAATGAATCAGTACAGGGGGATACGGACCGCTCTTTTGGCGGCAGGGGCGGGGCGATTGACATCAATGCGGAGACATTGAGCCTTCGGAACGGTGGGCAGATTTCTGCCAGTACGGCAGGCAACGGTACCGCCGGGGACGTGACCATTACGGTTCCCGCCATCGAATTAACTGGGGCCTTTACGCCAGCTATCGATTTGGCCACCATGGCCCAGCCCAGGGACACCACCCCCATCCCTAGCGGTGTCTTTGCATCTAGTGAGACCGAGGGTCAAGCAGCGGGCAATATTCAAATTGCCACAACTACCCTCAAGCTGAATAATTCTGCCACCCTTGAGGCATCGACCCAGGGAGACCGGGGCAATATCACCCTCACGGGAGGCACGGTGCTGATGAACAACGGGGGTCAAATCACCACCAATGCCGTAGGCACCGCTACGGGGGGCAATATTACCCTCGATCTCGATCTGTTAATTGCCACTCCCCTATTGGGCAACAACGACATTACGGCTAACGCTGAAGACGGCTCCGGCGGACAAATTCGCATCAATAGCCGCTCTCCGATTCTAGGATTTCAGGTGGGTGATCGGGACAGTTTTCGCGCGGCTAATCTGACGCCTGCCGATCGGGCCACCAATGACATTACCGCGTTCTCTCAATTTAACCCGGCGATCGATGTCGGCAGCGTCACCATTGAGCCCCCTGAGATCGATCCCACCTCAGGCACGGTTGAACTGCCGACGCTGGTGGATCCGAGCGATCGCATTGCCACTGGATGTCCGGCTCAACGGGGCAATAGCTTTGCGGTGACTGGGCAAGGGGGACTGCCTCCTGATCCGCGCCGAGGACTGAGGGGGGCTGCCATTAGCCATGATTTTCGGCTGGCTCCGGATGGTGGAACAGATGGTGGGGTAAATCATGGGGTAGATGAGATGCTGGCAAATGGGCCAGGGGATCAGGGGGCAGGCACAAGGCACAGCCCCTACGGGGGGATTTCTGGAGATGTCTCTGCGGTGCCAGGCAATGCACCGATCGAGGCACCGATCGCCGAGGCTCAAACTTGGGTAAAAGCGGCTAACGGTAGCATTCGGCTGATTAACTCATCTGCCGATCTCTATGCCCTCACCTTTGTATCTAGCACCTGCCAACTATAGTGGCGTATTGGAGGATCTAAGGATGAATAATTGGCGCTATGGAGTTTTAGCCGCTCTGGCATGGTTGCTGGTTACCTTGACCGTTCCAGCCATGGCAGACTTGCCGCCGCAATCGTCCGCCACCGCTCACCGCCTGGGTCAGCAAGCCTATGATCGAGGCCAGCTGACCCAGGCGGTGGACCATTGGCAGGCGGCGATCCAGGACTTTGCTCAGCAGGGAGATGTGCGATCGCAAACCCTGACCACCGCTCATTTAGCCATTGCCCTGCAAGACCTGGGCGATTGGTCCGCCGCCACCGGCACCCTAGACCAGGCCCAACAGCTGGCCCAACGCTTAAATGACGACTTTGTCTCAGCCCAACTACGGATGGTGCAAGGGAGCCTTGCCCTGCATCAAGGCCAGGTCACCCATGCCCTAGCCATGTGGCAACAGGCCGAGAGTCTGTATCGAGAGATCGACGATGACACCGGGCTCCTCCAAAGTCAACTTAATCAGGCCCAGGCGCTACAACTCTTGGGCCATCATCGACAAGCCTTCCAACGACTGCAACAGCTGACGGATAGGATGGAGACTCTCCCCGCCTCCGCACTCAAAGTAACCGGGTTACAAAATCTTGGCATCACCCTCCAGGCCATTGGCGAATGGCAACAGGCAACAGCACTCCTGAATGAGAGTTTAGCCCTGGCCCAGCAACAACAGTTGACGGGGTTAGTAGGGGATATCCATCTGAGTTTGGGAAATGTCTTTCGAGCCCAAACTGATTGGCCCCGTGCCATCCAACACTACCAACAAGCGATCTCATTGACAGGAGATCGGTCTATCCAACTCACTGCCCAACTAAACCGCTTCAGTCTCCTGGTCAATACAGGAGAACAAGTACAGATGGAGGATGCGATCGCACTCCTACCCCAGATTCCCCCTCTGTTAAAACAACTTCCCCCCAGCCGCACCACCGTCTATGCCCACGTCAACCTGGCCGAAAGCCTGATCACCCTCTCCCAGGCTATCTCCTTATCCCCCCATCCCCCCTCTCTCTCCCACACCCTCTCCCCCGCTCTTTCTCAAACACTTTCCCCCCAATCCATCGCCCAACTCCTATCCACTGCCGTCAACCAAGCCCGCTCCCTCCATGATGCCAAAGCAGAAGCCTATGCCCTGGGAGAATTGGGACATTTGTATGAAACCAACCAGCAATGGTCAGAGGCCTTAGACCTAACCCGCACGGCGGTTCAACTAGCCCAGGACGTTCAAGCGAAAGAAATTGCCATGCCGTGGCAGTGGCAGCAAGGGCGTATTCTCAAAGCAACAGGAGATATGGACGGGGCCATTGAGGCCTATGACCAAGCCGTCCATACCCTGCAAGACCTGCGGCAGGATCTGGTGTCCCTCTCCCCCGACATTCAGTTTTCCTTTCGAGAACAGGTAGAGCCCGTGTATCGACAACTGGCGCAATTATTACTGGCGGAGGTGGATACCTTACCCAGGGTGGAGAGACAACGGCGCTTGGTGCGATCTCGCCAACTAATCGAAGACCTGCAGTTAGCCACCCTAGATGATTTCTTCCGACAAGCCTGTATAGCCGGAACCCCTCGCACCATTGACACCATCGACACCACTGCCGCTGTTATCTACCCCATTCTTCTCGACCAGGACCTCGATAGCCAACGTCTGGAGGTGATTGTTTCCATACCCGGATCTAGCCCTGGCACCCGTGAATTAATGCACTATGGCCGAGCCATTCCCCCAGCCATGTCTCAACAGGTATTTGATCACCTGCAAGCGGCCCTCACCCTGCTCTACAACGCCGACGAAATTCTCCCCACCGCCCACACACTCCATCAATGGTTAATCGAGCCAGCGGAATCACTGCTAGCCCAGCATTCAATTCACACCCTGGTCTTTGTCCCCGATGGCTTTTTGCGTAATGTGCCCATGGCCGTCCTCCATGACGGGAACCAATTTCTAATAGAAAAATACACCATTGCCCTCTCTCCAGGGTTACAACTGCTCCCCTCATCCTCCCAGCCGCTAGACATTTCCAACCAACCCCTAACCCTGGCCAGTGGGCTATCAGAACAGCGTTCAGGCTTTGTCGCCCTTCCCAATGTGGTCACTGAACTAGAACAGGTGCAACAGCTCACCCCTACCGAGACTTTTTTGAATCAAACGTTTATTACCCCTAATCTCCAGGCACAACTTGACGTCAATGATTTTCCCATTATTCACCTGGCCACCCACGGTCAATTTAGTTCCAAGTTAGAAGACACATTCCTACTGACCTGGAACGACCGTCTCACCATTCAAGATCTGGAAAACTTGCTATCCCACCAAGAATATCGCCAACCCATTGAGCTGTTAATTTTGAGTGCCTGCCAAACAGCGCGGGGGGACGACCGGGCAGCCTTAGGGTTAGCAGGCATAGCCGTTCGAGCTGGAGCCAGAAGCATTCTCTCCACCCTTTGGTCCGTGGCCGATGACTCCACGGCCCAGCTGATCACTAGTTTCTATCAAAACCTCACCCAACAAACTACAAAAGCAGAAGCCCTGCGCCAGGCGCAACTGAGCCTATTACACTCCAACGACTTTAACCATCCTTATTTTTGGGGTCCCTTTGTTCTGGTGGGTAATTGGCAGTGATCGTCATAAGCCACGCCCAAGTTGAAACCTGTAGTTTCTCCCACGGTAAAACGACCGTTCTGGACATGGACAAGGTTTAAATCAAGAAAAACCATGGCCTCATAAGTTCCTCAAACTTGGACATTACCGTTACGGATATGCGGCTTTACATAAAGGGGAGGATCTATGACAGTAGATTACTTAATCGTGGGTAGCGGTCTCTCTGCCCTTGTATTTGGTGCACTCATGGCCAACTCTGGTAAACGGGTGCAAATCCTAGAATCCCACGAGTACCCCGGCGGCTTTGGCCACACATTTACCATGGCCAAGAAATACACCTTTAATGCTCAGCTCCATTACGTCTGGGACTGTGGCGAAGGTAATACGGTCAACCGAGTCTTGAAACAACTCGGTCTGGATCAAGAGATTACCTTTGAACGATATGATCCCGATGGGTTTGACCATATGAATATGCCTGGTTATACCCTCAACATTCCGTCAGATGCGGCAACGCTGATCCAACGCCTCTCTAAACGGTTTCCTGACCATCAGGCATCCATTCAAAAATTTATCGATGAAGTCCAGACCGTACGAGCTGGGCTTAAAGTCTTATCTCCTCCTGTGCAGCCCTTAGAGCTATTACAACACCTTGGCAAGGTAACAAAAACGATTCAATATGTGCGCAGTACCCTCCAGGACGTCTTCAACAAATTTAAGCTGCCCTTAGAGGCCCAAACTCTCCTGGCGCTACAATGGCCAGATTTTTTGCTACCCCCCAACCAGCTATCCTTCTATGCCTGGGTGATTTTATTTACTGCCTATCAAGAGGGAGCTTTTTATCCTACTCAACATTTTGAGGCGGTGATCAATGCCCTGGTCAAGGTCATTCATGATAACGGTGGGAAAGTCTTATGCAACCAAGAGGTGGTGAACTTTTTGGTGACTAACAAAACAGTTAATGGGGTGCAGGCCATTGATCGCCATACCCACGTTACCCATGACTTTACAGCCGATACCGTCATCTGCAACATGGACCCCAAAAAAGCGGCCAAGATGATCGGTATAGATAAGTTTTCAAAAACAGTCCAGAAAAAGCTGGATTATGACTACTCGCCTTCAAATTTTATGGCCTACTGCGTGGTCAAAGATATCGACTTACGAGACTACGACTTTGGCAAGTGGAATACATTCCACACAGAGGAGTCTGACCTGAATGAAGCTTTTGAACGCATGTATGTACACCACGATTTCTCAAAGCCCAGCTTTGCCATTACTACCCCGACGTTGTTAACAGATGCGGCGCGAGATTGCCCTAAGGACTGCCAAATCATTGAGTTTCTGACTGTGGCCAATTATGACTATTTTCAGACGTTGCTACAGCAGGATCGCAAACTCTATACCCAGAAAAAAGAAGAAATTCTCAACCAAATTCTTGATATTGTCGAAGCACAGTATGTTCCCGATATCAGAGAGCACCTGGTCTTTAAGATTACCGGTAGCCCTACCACCAACGAACGCTTCTGTAATTGTCCTAGTGGTAATTCTTATGGTTCCAGTTTGACCCCTAAAAATATGGGGCCTGGACGGCTAAATCACCAGAGTTCCTTGAAAAATTTCTACTTCTGCAACGCGTCTTCTGGCTATCCGGGGTTTGCACCTACGTTTTGGACAGGGGCACTGTTGTACCAACGCCTGTCAGGCGATGTCATTTTAGGGTAGACAAGGGACTAAGGCAAAATCCTGGCTGATAGCGCCCGGTATCGAAGGGCATCCACAAGGGAGTGCCCCTACAGGATTGTCGATTTCTAATCGGGCCTAATGAATTCAAATTTGATATAAGACTATGAAAATTGCAATTATTGGCGGCGGTGCCAGTGGGATGGTAACGGCCTATCTCCTCGATCAACAAGGTCATCATGTCACGGTTTTTGAACGACAGCCTATGTTAGGGGGACATATCCGCACCCTTAACAAAAATGTAAATCCCAATCATTCAGATTGTGATCAAGTTTTAGAAAATGGAGTGCTGGAATTCCCGTCAGCTTTCCATAATTTCTTGGCTCTTATGAATAGGCTAAAGGTTGACCTAGAACCGGTTGATATTGGCTCTGGTTTGTTTTTTCCGGATGGCCATCATATTCTCTCAGGGACTATGATTCGTAGAAATTTCACTGGTCTACAGCGTTTTTTGGAATATTTGCGGTTGGATACTCTGTATGCACGCTCTGCTGGCTTTTGGATACGGATGCAGTTTCCTAAAATGAAAGACTTTTATGATCAGTCCATGGGACAGCATTTGAGGCGAACATGTGCCCGCAACGCCTGGCTTAAACTCTTGACCATGTACAGCTATTCCATACCCTATGAACTCATTGACAATTTCCCAGCAGAACTAGCCATTCCAGCCCTGCGTCAATATATATTTGTCAAATGGTTCAGAATTCAAGGGGGTGTCTATTCCTACATTGAGAAAATCTTAGAACAGTTTAGGGGAAAGATTATTCTCAACGCCATTGTGAAAACTATTACCAGAACATCCGATGGCATTATCCTGGAGTTGCCAGAACAACAACAAGTCTTTGACAAGGTCGTATTTGCCACTCCCCCCGATCAGGTGATGTCGCTATTGGCCGATCCCACCCTAGCTGAAACGAGGCGTTTCAAGCATTGGCAGCCAAATTATGCCCGGACATTTCTCCACACTGATACCTCTATATACAACCGTTATGGCATTACCCAGCCCTCAGAATTTGACTTCTTTAAAACCGACCATGGTTGGGGGTACAATGCATTTCTCAATCAGCTCTGCGATATTCAATCAGGTCAATGTTATAACCTGGCCTTTAATCTATCTAGCCTGATCGATAAGAACAAAATCCTGCATATCCAAGAACATCACACCCCGCTTTATACCACCGAGTCTTTTCACTATCGCGATCAGATCGTCGAAACCAACGGTGAGAACAATACCTATTATGCAGGAGCTTATCTGGGCGACGGCTTACACGAAGGAGCCATTACGTCAGCAATGCGGGTCGCTGAGTTGATTCAGTAAGGAGCCATTACGTCAGTAATGCGGTCGCTCAATTGATTCAGTAGCCATAGTCAAACCGCTCTCAGGGACGGCGTCTAATACTCAATCCCCATTTGAGCTGGCACCCCTGCACTGATGGGATGTTTGATGCGGGTCATTTCTGTCACCAAGTCTGCGACATCAATCAATTCCTGGGGAGCGTAGCGTCCAGTACTGGCCACATGACAATGGACCGGGCGGGCCTGAATGCCTGCAAGCACAGGGGCCAGGTCTAAACGAGCTTTTTTCAGGGCAATGTGCAATTCATCCAGAACAACTAAGGAAATGTCGGGAGCTGCAATCAGTTTAGTCGCTGTCTGCCAGGCTTGTTCTGCCATGCGTTGGTCTCGATCCGGATCCTGGGTTTCCCAGGTGAAGCCCCCACCCAGGGTGTCGATACTCACTGGAAATCCTTGGGCTTTGAGCTTTTCTAACATAATGCGATCGCCATCGGGAAAGGCACTGTCATTTTTAATAAACTGAACCACAGCCACCCTCATATCATGGGCCAAATGGCGATAAACCAGGTTCATGGCACCGCTGGTCTTGCCCTTGCCTAAGCCTGTAAACAGCAGATATAAGCCCTTTTCATTACCCTGACGTTGAGCGCGGGACTGATCTTTAGCAGCTTTGATCTTTTGTAGTCGAGCGTGGTCTTCTGGCGTGTTTTGTGGGGTGTTTTCTGGGTTAGTCATAGTGTTTCCTCAATGTGGGCTTCAGCATCTAACAGGGTGGCCCTCAGTTGTTCTAGCATATCGGGTGAAACCTGTTGCCATAATCCCCGCTGGTGGGCTTCTAACAAACGTTCTGACATATCCCGTAACGCCCAGGGATTATGGGTCTGGATAAAGCGTTGAACATTGTCGTCTAGAATGTAAGCCTCGGCAACGCCAGCATACATAAAATCAGCCACCGCATGGGTTGTGGCATCATAGGCAAAGAGATAATCCACGGTTGCAGCTAGCTCAAACGCCCCTTTATAGCCATGGCGCATCACCCCAGCAATCCACTTTGGATTGACGACACGGGAACGGTAAACCCGGCTGATCTCTTCTGGCAAGGAACGAATGCGAGGCTGTTGGGGCCGGGAGTGATCGCCAAAGTAAGCGGTGGGATTCTGACCCTGGGCCGTGCGCACGGCAGCCACCAATCCCCCTTGAAACTGGTAGTAGTCATCAGAGTCCAGCAGATCGTGTTCGCGATTATCCTGGTTATGCAACACAATTTGCAGCTGCCCTAGACGTTGTTGAAATACATCAGGGACTGAGGTGGACCGCAGTTTACGGGTACCCGATGGGGCTGGATCTGAGGACTCTCCCACGCGTCCATAGGCATAGCAGCTCCAGTTGATATAGGCCTGAGCCAGGTCGCGATCGCTAGTCCAATTTTGTGCCTCAATCAATCCCTGCAGCCCCGCACCATAGGCCCCTGGCTTCGAGCCAAACACCCGATACTGAGCCCGGATAGCTGCATCCTCGGGACTAAACCCAAGGGACTGCCAATGGTCCGATTCTTGTTTCACCTGAAGGGCCAAAGGATTCATATCCATGGGCTCATCCAGGGCAGCCACTGCGGCCACCGCTGAATTAAACAGATCGATCAGATTGGGAAAGGCATCCCGAAAGAATCCTGAAATACGCAGGGTGACATCAACGCGGGGACGCTGTAACACGGACAGAGGCAGGATTTCAAAATCCACCACCCGACGGCCCACCCCATCCCAAACGGGCCGCACCCCCAGCAGGGCCAGGGCCTCAGCCATGTCATCCCCGCCCGTACGCATGGTAGCGGTGCCCCACATGGAGAGGCCCAGGGTTTTGGGGTATTCTCCCTGGTCCTGGGTGTAGCGTTCTACCAGATTTTCAGCGGCACGACGGCCCACATCCCAGGCACTCTCCGTAGGCAGCCCCCGAATATCAACACTGTAGAAATTCCGCCCAGTGGGCAGCACATCTGCCCGTCCCCGCGTCGGCGCACCGGAGGAGCCGCTGGGGACATAGCCTCCGTCTAAGCCATGGAGCAGGTGGGTGATTTCCTCGGAGGTTTGGGTGAGTCTGGGCCAGAGCCACTGGCGTATCCAGGTGAGTTCTGCGGTTGTTTTTTGACCAGCATGACCAGCGTCCTTATCTGATTGAGTCAACAAGTGTTCTACCAGGGAAGCCGCCTGGTGTTCTAGCACCTCGACGGCATCCCCCATGGTATGGAGAGTTTGCTTATCTAATTTTTCTGGCTGTAACAGAGTTGTCGGTATCTCCAGATCTTTGACAACGGTACCTAGATCCGCTGTGAGGGGATCAAAGTACGAATCCCAGCCCCAGTCGTCTGAGATCGCACGGGTCAATCCCTGACGACCGGGACCGGGCTGCCGAGCAATGGCCACCATCAAATCCCGTAGCTGTCTGCCATCGGGACATTGACCTAGAATATGCAACCCATCACGGATTTGAGCTTCCTTGAGATCGCACAGATAACCGTCTGTTTGGGTAATAAAGTCGCTAAAGGCGTTTGCATCCAGCGACTGATCGTCTCGACGTGAGCTGAGTTGATTTTCCTGACCCATTGGCAACTTTGGCAGGATGGGGGCGAGGCCTGGCAACAGACTTAGATCCTGTTGTAGATTCTCTTGGGTGATCAGGGTGAAGATGAGATCGCGAATCACCGGCAGTCTCTTTGGATCTAACGACTCCGCATCATAATACTCATCAATCAGTGCTTCCAATCGATGGAGCGAGCCGTAGAGTTCGGCCCGAGTCAAAGGAGGCGTCAGGTGATCCAAAATCACCGCCTGCGCCCGACGTTTCGCCTGGGTACCTTCCCCCGGATCATTCACAATAAACGGATACAAATGGGGCATCGGCCCCAGAGCTACTTCTGGATAACAATTTTCAGAAAGAGCCAAACTCTTACCCGGCAGCCATTCCAAATTGCCATGTTTGCCCACATGCACCACTGCCTGGGCTCCCCACTGATGACGCAGCCAGCCATAGAACGCCAGATACCGATGGGTGGGCTCTAAATCAGGGGCATGGTAGTTTAACGAAGGATCGTCATCATAGCCCCGAGAGGGCTGAATCCCCACAAAAATGTTACCCAGTTGAATCCCGGCAATGGGAATATCCACATCTGGGTTCACCTCTCCCCAACGGTCAATGACACCCTGGCGAACAGACTCAGGCAGCGTTTGGAAATATTCTTGATAATCCTTAGCCGAGAGAGTTTGATGCACAGGCCGCATGCCCTGGCCTTCGGGATCATTGGTAATGCCCTGGGTGAGCCAGTCAATCAGCTCCGCACTGGTGGCCGACAAAATCTCTTCTGGGGGAACAACGCCAGGGCTAACGGTATAGCCTGCCGATTTTAGCGATCGCAAAATCTCCAAACAGCTAGCGGGCGTATCCAGACCCACCCCGTTAGCCAAACGACCATCTTTATTAGGATAGTTAGCCAGAATTAATGCTACCTTACACCGTTGAGAAGGCGTGCGCCGTAGCTTTACCCAATTAGCCGCCAGGTCGGCAACAAACTCAATCCGGTCAGACTTCGGTTCATAGGCCATCACCGTTGTTTCCAGCTGGGGATGATCCGTCTGCACCGCCTTAAACGACACCGCCCGACTGATGATGCGACCATCCACCTCCGGCAACGCCACATTCATCGCAATATCTCGGGGCGACAATCCGCGCCACTGTTGTTGCCACTGGTCCTCACTACCACCGCTGAGCATTACCTGAATCACCGGCACATCTAGCCGCTGCCAAAAGTCCACTTGAGGAGACTCAGCATTTAACTTAGCAAGAGAGAATCCAGTGGTATTAAGAATCAGATCAAGGCTCTGATTTTCAGTCAGTTCTGCCAGCAGCTGAGCCTGAATCGCTGGATTGCGTAAAGAAGGAAGAAAAAGAGGAAGTGGATTTAAACCACGGCATTGCAATGCTTCACACAGGGCATCAATAACGCGGGTATTACCCGAAAGATAATGAGCCCGATAGAAAAAAATCGCCACCGTGGGCCGGGTTTCAGGAACAACAGAATTTTCTCCCCTTCCTCCTTTCTCCCCTTCCCCCTTTCTCCCCCCCTCCCATTGATACTCCCCCCACTGCGGCACCGCCTTAGGTGCAGGTGGCTCATAGGGATATTCCAAACAAATTTTCGCTAGATATTGCAACCCATAGGTCAGGTTTTCCGCCCCACCTTCCACAAAGTAGGACCAGAGCCGATCCGCTACCATCAGGGGTACCGTCCCCAGGCTGCTAAGGGCCGGATCCGGGCGATCATCCCCAGGCAGCACCACCAGGCTAATGCCCTGAAAATCTGCAATTTCCCGCAGACGCTCTAGACCATAGCTCCAGTAGCTGCGTCCCCCCAACAGCCGCACCAAGATCACCTGGGCTTTGCTCAATACCTCATCCACATAGGTGTCGATGCTCAGTTCTTGCTGTAGCTGTAGCAGGCTAGCCACACGAAATTGTGGAAAATCTTTGGGCAGTTGCGGCAGACAGGCCGCCAGGGTTTGAATTTCCGTATCAGCGGCGGTCAGGATAACAATGGGTGCAGGAGTTTGCTCCAGAATGATGACTCCGTCTGTATCTGGGTTCCATCCCCCTGGTGTTGCGGCAATGCGATGCATGCGGTCGTTGATGTGTCTAGGGTAGGAATTCTATCACATGGTTAAAGTTTTCCAGATAACGCCTATGCACAGGGTATTATCCAGAAACTTTACCTAAATGGGCAATTCCATTGGGTGACGGGTGCTTATTTAGGTGCATTCGCCTTGGCTTAATTTTTGATAATTACCCAATTGAGCCCAAGCCTTAGCAACTAGAAGATTTACGATGACTCTTACGAAGAGCATTGGGTAGGTATTCTGACAACCTTCTTGCTATCTTTAGGCACCATGAATGGTAAGGTATCATGTCTCGACTACCTGATCGCGCTTTGCATCTTCCATCATTTAAAAAAATAATATCCCTGTCAATCGTTCGGATAGCCTGCATTGTCATGTTGTCGGTTAGTCTGTTGTTTATCACCGCCTGTTCATCTCTGCTTCGAATTCAACCCGAGACCAACCAAACTGAATCCCTTCAAGGCCAAATTTTGCTGTGGGTCGAACTGCCATCGACGGGAACAGAAAGTCAGGTTGGGAGTATTCAACAGGTGGTTCAATCCAACCTCGAAGACTTTAACAAGCTATATCCCCATGTTAAGGTCTTTGTCGAAAAGTTTCCATTTAGACAGATCCAAGCTCCCCTGAAAGACCAAATTCAGCGAGGTGCTGGCCCTGACCTCTTAAGTGTGCGCGCCAATCCTGAATTGATTGATGTCATTAAATCCGGGCTACTCAGAACGGTGGATGAAACGGACTTTGAAGCGTCTCAGTTTCGCACCGAAGCTCTGAAAAATATTCGTTATCAAGGCAAAACCTATGGTTTACCACTGTTCCTAACAACCCAAGTCCTTTGCTACAACAAAACTAAAGTTGAGACTCTCCCCAATACCCTAGCAGAGATAATTCAACAGGCCCGACAAGGCTACTCAGTTGGTCTTATGTCTGGCTTCCTCGAAACCTACTGGGGCGTCGGCAGTTTTGGCGGGACATCGGTTGAGAACCAAAATAAAGTTAACGTCCAGCAATGGCGAGCATGGTCCCGATGGTTACAGTGGCTTAAAGAAGCCCAAAATGAACCCAATTTCATCCTGAGTGACGATAATGCAGCGCTACGGCAGGCCTTTCTAAATGGTCAATTGGCCTATCTCGGATGCCGTTCAGATTGGCTCCCAGACTTTAGTCGGATCCTTGATAAAGAGACCTTGGGCGTGACTCTGCTGCCAGGGCAGCCTAATCAACCTGCCAGTCCCATCATAGAGACAGGAATTATTGCATTCAGTCAAGCCTCCAGTGCCAAACAACATCAGTTGGCCCTTAGACTGGCTCAGTTTCTCACCAATATCGAACAGCAAAAGAGAATCGAAGCCGCTATTCCGTTTATCCCTAGCAATAAACTGGTCACGATTAACCCGCAATTATTTCCGATTCGAGCGACATTGCAGGAGCAATCTAAAAATGCCTTAGCGATTTCATTGGATGAAATGGAACAGACTGAGGCGGTGGTGGAGCGTGGCAATAGCCTATATCAAAAAGTTTTGGCTGGAGAGCTCAGCCCAAATATGGCGGAAACCGAAATCAAAGCGACTGTTCGACAAGCATTTGGTTTGGAGGAGTAACTAGGAAACAATGGCCGATTCAACCAACCTACCCATCAGTTATCTTTGGGATGAGCTGCTCAAAGTCAGCATTTTTTTCCAGCGTCCCGTCATCCAACGCCAATTTGTCACAGTTGTGATCACGACATTGCTGGCCTGGGCCATATCTCGATGGATTTGGTTTCAGCTTAGGCAACGCTATCCCCAGCTCAACATAGACGAAAACTGTAATCAACGACTGGAGTGGAAACAATATAGTCTTGCTCTGATTCATTATCTATCCACCCCGACAGTGATTTTAGGTGCCGTTAGCATCGTCACCCTGCTGTTTGAGCAAGGGGGCTGGTTTGCAGGGTATTTAACCGATAGTCTAAACATTATCGGGAGCTTTTGGTTCTATCGCCTCTTTGTCGGCTCGCTCTTTACCTTTTTACCCATTCCCTTTGTCAAACGTGTCCGCCTTCTGTTTTTGGGGCCACTCTTTTGCATTTATGCGATTTGTCGTATCCTCAGTTGGTTCTTTAATCTACGGGAGCTTGCTCAGGTTAATGTGCTGAACCTTTTCGGGGAACCCATTCTATTAAAGTCCTTATTTATCAGTATTTTAGGACTATATTTCTGGAATATCGGGGTCTTTTTATTTGAAAATCTGCTGTTAACGATTTTTCAAAATCAGGGGTTTCAAAATTCTAGAATTAGACAGGTGGTGTCATTACTCCTGCGATATTTTCTGATTGGATTGGGGACGGTCATAATTTTTGGCTATGTGGGTGTCAGTCCCACGGCAGTAGCTGCAATTTCCGGGGGACTCTCAGTGGGTTTAGGCTTTGGCCTGAAAGAGGTGATTAGTAATTTTGTCAGTGGCATCTGGTTATTGTTTGAGGGAGCCTTAAAGCCAGGGGACATCATCAAAATCAATGGCGATATTAGCAAGGTAATGCGATTAGGTGTCCGGGCGACAACGGTGCAAGTGGTTAAAGACAACTCCGAGGAAATTATCCCCAATCAGATCTTTTTTACTCAAAATGTTTCCACCTTAACCGGCAGCAATAATCTGGTGTTTCTTTCGTTGGTGGTGGGGGCTGATTACGATTGCAGTCCACCTAAAGTAATTGAGGTGCTTTTATCAGTTGCCCATGATCACCCTCAAGTCTTAGAGACTCCACCTCCGTCAGCGTTTGCCCTTAATTTTGGTGACTCTAGTATTGATTATGAGTTGAAATTTTGTATCGCCGATCCGTTAATGTTCAAGGTGGTGACCAGTGAATTGATTTGTGCAGTGTGGCAAGCGTTTACGGATCATGGCATTGAAATTCCCTACCCACAGCGAGATTTGCGCATCCGCAGCGACAGCTTGAAACTGTCTAGCACACCATAAAGCCTACTTCCCCAAACCCTACGCCCAGGCTATGTAAGGATATACCTGCCCTGGTGGGAACAACAATACTGGCATCGGAATATCTCCAAACTTAAGATGATGAATTAACAACATTCAATCTTGATTCCTTACTGTTAAGCGATGTCAGTCGTGACTTGTTGCTGTATAGGTAGGGTGATCACAAACTCGGTGCCTTTGCCGACGGTGGAAAAGCACTGTAGATGCCCACGGTGCTTCTCAGTCACAATTTGATGGCTGATGGACAGCCCTAATCCAGTGCCGTGGCCCGGAGCTTTAGTTGTATAGAACGGATCAAAGATGAGATCGCGCACAGTGTCTGACATCCCGGTGCCGTTGTCAGCAATGTGTATGGCAACAAAGTTGGCTTTGGGGACAGTGGTCTGAATGCGAATGTAGGGCTGAGTCATGTTTTCCGGTCGTGATGCGACGAGTTGATCTTCTTGGGCATCAATGGCATTGCTGAGCAGGTTCATAAATACCTGATTGAGCTGGCTCGCGAAACATTCAACTAAGGGTAGATTGCCATAGTCTCGTTCAATCAAAATTTCAACCCGATCGGGTTGGCTCTTAAGACGACTCTGCAAAATAGTTAGGGTACTTTCCAACCCTTCATGGATATCCACTGCTTTGATAGCAGCCTCGTCCAATCGTGAGAACGTACGCAAGGATTTAACAATTTCAAGGATCCGGTTAGTCCCTAAGTTCATGGAGCTGATCACCTTGGGTAAATCATCCATTAAAAAGTCGAGGTCAATGTCCTCAGCCTTAGATTGAATAGCAGGATCGAGCGCTGGATAGCGTTTCTGGTAGAGATCGATCAGTGCCATCAGGTCGGTGACATAGGTCTCAGCGTGGGACAGGTTGCCGTGGATAAAGCTAACCGGATTGTTGATTTCATGGGCGACACCCGCCACCAACTGCCCGATGCTGGAGAGTTTTTCACTTTGAATTAGTTGGGTCTGGGTGCGGCGCAGGTCACTCAACGTGCGTTCCAGAGTAGCGGCCTGTTCAATGGCCCGTTGCGCAGTACTGCGGCTCTGAGTGTATAGGGTGGCCTGCTCAATTGCGATCGCTAATTGACTGGCAATCTCTTCCAGCAGTTCGACTTCATGACGCTTCCAGGCATGGAACTGCTGGTAGTGGGTACAGACCAGATAGCCGTGGGGACCAGAGCGGGGCTGTACTTTAGTGGCTAACAGTGATTTCATCCCCTGCTCGACTAACTGGTGGCGATCGGGCTGGGGCAATACGGATGTGTTAGCTACCTGGTTGACCACTAACAACGGCTGTGGGGCTAGTGCCTGGTTCAGCCAGGTCAGATCTCTTTGTGCAGGGTGTCGTTTTAATTCCGGCTGCCAAGCATGATGGGCTGCGTAGAAAGCTTTCACCTGATGGGAGGGCGCAGTGCAGTCATGCCAGAAAAACTCGCACTGATCTAGCTGCAACAACTCCTGGACTTCTTTCACCGCTGTTTGCAAAATGGTATCCAGATTGAGGGAGGCTCGAATCTGACTGGACAGTGTACGCCTTAGAATTTTTTGACGTTGGGTCAATTGCCGAAATTGTCGTTCAGAGATCCGCAACTGCTCCTGTGTCTTTTGCAACTGCTGGTTGGCGGCCTTCAGGGCGCGGGATTTTTCCTCTGCCACACAACCATACTGAATGACTTGAGGCACTTCTCCCAGTAAATCTAAAATTAAGGGGGATAGATCTGTTTCTAACTGTTCAACGCCAAGCCAGGGCAGCGGTTGGATCGGATCCCCCGTGTCATAGACGGTTTTCAACTGACCGTTGGGCTGAATCTGACCAATGCGACAGGGTTTTCCGAGGTGCTGATTTGGCTCTATGCAGACGATGCCACCAGGGGCATCAAAGATCTGCCCGATCGCCGCCTGCCGCACGGCATCCACATCAAAACTCTGGGCCGCTTCCACGGATTGCTTCCAGAGATAGACCTGCAGGTAGGCAGCCTCAATGGGATCGCTAGTGACGCGGGTGGCTCCATATTGGGCTTGAAAGTTTTGGACAAAGGCTCGGTTGCTAGGTAAATCAAGGCTTTGGAAATAGGTCCAACTGACGTAATGTCCCGCCGCGATCTCCCCAATGGTTTGCAGTTCTACTTCCGCGATGCTCACTGCCATAATTGGCATCTGTTCCGGCGTGAGGCCCGCTCGATGGTACTGCTGATAGAAGGCCAGATTGCTATCGCCATTTAAGGTGCTGAAGATAACGTCAGGCTGCAGGGCTTGAATTTTGGTAATAACATCGTCAAACTCGGTGTGCCCTAAAGGAACGTAGGTTTCCTGGAGTAACTCACCGTTGAGACGATGGAGATCCGCTTTGATGATTTTATTGACCGTGCGGGGAAACACATAGTCTGACCCCAGCAGGAAGAATCGCTTGCCCTTGTGAGTCAGTAACCACTGCACCGCTGGTTGCACCTGCTGATTGGGGCAGGTACCGGTATAGAACACATTAGGCGAGGCTTCTAGCCCTTCATACTGCAAGGGATACCACAACAGCGCATTATGGTCTTCCAACACTGGCAGCACCGCTTTTCGACTGGAGGACGTCCAGCAGCCAAACACCGTGGCCACCTGATCTTGCTGAATCAACTTTTGAGCTTTTTGGGCAAAGATTTCAGCCTGGGACGCCCCATCTTCGACAATGGGCAGAATTTGACGACCGAGCACACCACCCGCCTGGTTGATTTCTGCGATCGCCATTTTTTCCGCATCGATCAACGACATTTCACTAATCGCCATCGTGCCGCTGCAAGAATGCAAAATGCCGACTGGGATAGGAGATCCGTCGCAAGCACTCAAGGGGTTAACGGGCATAGCTCCATAAACCTCAAAAAATTAATACGACAACATTAATGAGTAGAGTGTGCCCGATGCCCTGATTCTTATTAAGAGGCTATAGACCAATCTATACTGATCTATAGCCTCTGCCCGAATTCTATATAGCACAGCGAATCCAAAACCGTATCGCACATGACCGTTTGCATGAATTATTGTCATCATCCCGTAGAACAACCATTATCCCAGGGATCCGCATATTCATATTAAATGTGCTCCAAATAAAAATTGTTTACTTCATCTCAGGCGACGGGAAACGCAGGAGAACAATAAGCTTTATATAGCCCTACAGGCTTAGGTTAGAACGACCCAGTCACAACCCTAAGTCGAGTGAAACATTAGTTGATCCGGCGACCCATATTGTAAGAGTGATTCTTGTCCTTAGCATGACTGGTCCCTTCGCCAGTCACAACAAATGATGCTGGATCTGCGCCTTCGACAACAGTTTTGCCATAGTAAATATGGGTGCGATCCTTAGAATAGCCTTGAGATAAGACTTCCCAATGTTCAACATCATCGGTGATTGGGATTGACTTCCAATAAATCTGGTCGGCATCGCGACTGTATTCCTGACGCCAATCCAAGACAAAAAAACTGCCAGGATCGGCATTCATCAGCTGTACGTCACCGAAAAATACACCCTGGTTGTCTGTGCCGTACTGATTACCACTCCTTGGAATGGTGCGAATAGTGGTTGGGTTGGCACCTTGAACCTCTTTTGATTGGAATTGCCAATGCAAGTTATCGAAGGTTCGAAAATACACTTTGCCGTTACGCACCCTATAGCCACTATTACTTTTGAACCAAATTATCCCTAACGCAATTGATAACGCTATGGCCAACAGCCCATAGAGATAAAATTGACCAATCTTAGTCAGAATTTTTCCCATATTTTGGTTTGTCTCAGCAACGTCTCATAGCTTGGCTAACCGACTCTACTGTGATCACTGAGAGGAGTCGATTTAATATGGAATCAACGCTATGCTAGCAACGAATTTGCAGATGACGAAGATAGGAACTCGATCCGGATCTGATGTCTAATAGGTGACTGAAACTGAATAAATGTTGCCTATTACTACATTTGAGCAAACTGAGCAAAAAAAATTGATTAAACTTGAGCATGCATGGGCATCTTAGAGACCTAAGTGCCCTTGATGATGTGTGAGGTATCGACCATGGGACAGCAACCCGATCAGCAACCGCCAGACCGGTCCGACCCTTCAGAGGCAGTGGATGGCTCTATGCCTGGCGCTGCCTCTTCTGCCTCGGTTCCCCGATCCTCTTTTGAGGAAATTGTGGTGCATGCGTCTCCTAGTGAAGCTCAACGCATGTTCCAAAACCGCAATCGCATAAGTCGACCGACCACATCATCGGGTAAATCGCGAAAAACTGGTCATGTGCGGTCAACCGTTGAAGAATTAACGGCTCAGCAATCGTCTCAGCCTTTGGCTAAGCAAGCGTCTCAGAATTCGGCTAAGCAAGCGTCTCAGCCAAAGGCTAAGCAAGCGTCTCAGCCAAAGGCTAAGCAAGCGTCTGAGGTGAACGCTCAGCGATCTCACTCTGCACCTCCAGACGAACCTACATCCAATACGGCCCTAACATCCTCAGCCTTAACCACTCAACCGCCTGCCCCTGAAAAGGAAAAGACGCCCTATACGGCCAAGACCCAGCGCATTGTCGCATGGAGTAATTTATTGCGATCGCTACAGCCGTTCATCTGGGGAGCGATTATTTTGGTCGTGGTGATCCCATTGATTGGCAAGGCACTCCTATTTTATTCCTCAACTACCCCAGTGCAAAAGACCAGGCCGCCATTAACGGAGGTCATGGTACCAGCAATTCCCAGACGGGCGAATTTGGATAAAGCTCTGGTAGACGCAGTGCAAACGGCCCATCAAAGCGCCCAGGAATTTGCCCAGGCTGAGCTAGACGATTGGGAAATCCAGTTAGAAGGTCGAGTGGACCATTTCCTGGATTGGTACTTTGGCTATTTAAACCAGAAAAAGATGGAATTTATGACGCCTCTGGTATGGGTGTCATCCGCCGCCATCCATACGGTGAATCCGCATCAGATGAAGGCTAGTGAAGCTGTGATTACCCGCTTTACTGGAGAGTTTCAGAAGCAATTTGCCAAGCAGGTATTGGTCCCTCAAACGGCTCAGATCCAACTAGAAAATCTCACCACAGCAACCATCAATCATTATTTGCTCGCATTGCGCCAGAACATGGACCAGGTGCAGGTGAAATACCGGATTCCGCAAGGGCAGTGGGATCGATATCTGGCTGATATTTCTACCACCATTCAAGACACGGAAGGAAATCTTTCCAACCTTTCGCTCAAGATGTTGGTCGGGGGCAGTAGTTACATGCTGACTAAACCCCTGGTGTTAGCCACTGCAGGAAAAATCGGCAGTAAGGCCAGTTCCAAGTTAGCGGGAACTGCAGCATCGAAGTTAGCGGCGAAAACAGGGGGCACGGTGGCGGCTGAATTGGGTACTAGTTTAGTGGATCCGATTGTGGGTGTCGGGATTTTTATTTGGGATATTTGGGATTATCAGCATACGGTAGAGCTGGAGCGTCCCTTGCTAAAGACCAATTTGGTGGACTATTTACAAGGGGTGGAACAGTCACTGCTGAATGATCCAGAGACGGGTGTTTTGTCGGCAGTTGTCCAACTGGAGCAAGGTATTTTTCAGTCGCTTTGATTAGATGGGTTGACCCAGCTGAGACGTTAAGTAGGTAGGCAAAATCAATTACACAAGAGCTTCTCTGCCATGACCCTTTCGAAAAGGCCCCCTAGCCCCCCAATCCTGCAGGGTTGTTCCGTGTTCACCAGAGAAAATCTGTAAGGCTTATTACTTCGTTCATACTTAATCGAGATATGATCGGAGGGAACCAAAACCGGTTGCTTGGGGTCCCTCCGAGTTCCCCAAACCCCCATGGCTAGGGCCGGGAGGCCGCCCTAGAACCCAGCCTACTGAGTTATCCTTAATTGCATAAATAGGGGTTACGGCGGGGTCGATTAATCAGGTTATCGCATTGTTGTTTGGCCCACCTCCAGGTAGAGCATGCCTTTCCTCAAATGAGCTTTCAATGCCTTCAGATTTTCTGTCCAGACAATGGAACAGCCCTGCCTACCCCCCCAATTTCAGGGGCTTCAGAGTTCAAAGTCCCCCAGAATATAGCCCAAGGGGCATTCAAGAAAGGGGGATTTAGGGGGCATCCAGGATTTTGAAATTAATTGTGATCACCTACTTATCCGTGACCTAACCGCTTGAGCGGTTTTGATCCAGTTAGCCTTGCGACTTTGAGTCCAAGGTGGGTTAACGCTGCCTTGCCAGATGCAAAATGTGAGAGATCCTCATTTCGTAAGGTTGCTGTGTATATATGGGCAACAGCTCAAGATCTCGATCCCTCATCCCCCAACCCCTTCTCCCCCAGGGAGAAGGGGGGCTAGACTCAAAGTCCTTCTCCCCTAGGGAGAAGGATTTAGGATGTAGAGCTTTGCTCTTCTCGCAGAGTGGGCTAATGCGGTGAATAGAGCTGATTTCCAGTAGCTCGCCTACTTGTGTATACACCGTGTATTACACGATTGTCGTTGCAGCTATGTTCCAGAGCGCTCTTCTAGATATAAACCAATCTTGTTGCGTCAACTTAAGCGAGATATCAGCCCTGGATGGCAAATACTGGATAGTAAGTTCTGTAAATAGGAACGTTAGCCCTCAAAAATGCTAGATAAAATGCCGGAAATAATAGATTTTATCTAACAGCTCTGGCGTGTAATTATGACAAATTTAGTAAGCTCTGCTATTTCCCTGGATGATCGTATTCGGCTACCCCTATCTTTCGATGTAGCCAGAATGCAGGCAGATATTCAAGCGCTGAACCTGAGTGATTATATATATTACAGTGTGTTACCGCTCAGATCTCCGGCTCACCTGGTTGATCCAACGTTGCCATCGCCACCACTGGCAGAGGACTATGCTGATGGTTCCTGGACGGAATGGCTGGACACAAAGATGCTCAAAACATCTCCTTATTTGTTGAGTGTAGTGGATACTTTCCGGGCCCATAGCACTGTCACGCTGGTAAGATTGCTGCGGCTAGCTCCCGGTGGCATGGTTAAAGAACATACTGATCCTACCCTGGGTCTACATATACCCAAGTCTGTCATTCGTCTGACGATTCCCATTCAGACAAACGATAATGTAGAGTTCTTTCTAAATGGGAAACCGGTACCGATGCAGCTGGGAGAATGCTGGTATTTGCGTTTAACGGACCCGCATCAAGTGATCAATGAAGGCACTAATGATCGTATCAACATGACGATTGATATCGTTCCAAATGATTGGTTGAGAGCGCTCATAGAAAGCCATTAAGATCGCTAAACTAAATTGGACAGACAGGTATGGGTATGAACAAACCATTTTTTAGGGGTGTTGCGATTGCAACCAGCGCCCTGCTCTCTCTAGCCACATTAGCCAGTAGTACCCTTGCCGAGCCCCCACCCAACATCGACGTTGTTGCAGAATTTGGTCTCAATAATCCCCCCGGCAATATAGCCGTAACCCCCAGTGGCCGAATTTTCATATGGACCGTTGTCGGGGACAAAGCTTTATCGGGTGCGTACCCGCGATTTGCTGAATACAGCCCTGACCGATGAAGCCCTGGGTGCTCGGGTGGAGTTATTTGCCGATAAGCCGGTCAGCGATGGTCTGACGGCTGATAGCGCTGGCAATATTTATGTGACGGATCTGAATGCCAGTGGGATTGGTGTGATCGATGCCGAGGGGGAGTATCGGTTGTTGCATCAGGATGATCGGTACCTGAGCTGGCCAGATGGGTTTGCCTTTGGACCGGATAACAAGATCTATGTGACGGTCAATCAGTTGCATCGGTCGCCACCATTGCAAAGAGATGGTCCGGCGGCAGAACCTCCTTTTTATCTCTTGCGGTTTGATTCTGTTGCTCCTGGTCCCATCGGTCGATAATCCTTTTTTGATCGTTGTTAAGGTCTAATTTCGTATTTGCTAGACTGAAGTCATTGATTGGGGCTGAGGTAACCTATGACCCTTGCAACTGAGCCGATCCATCAACCGCAGCTTTTGAGTGTTGATCAGTTTCTCGCCCGTTATGGCGGTGATAATCGCTATGAGCTAATTGATGGAGAGGTATTTGACTTGGAACCGACAGGTCAACATGAGGAAGTTGCTGCCTTGATCACCACCAAGGCTTGTGTCCAAATTGATCAGGCCGGTTTACCCTGGTTTGTGCTACAGCGAGGGTTGTTTCGACCAGGTAATACGAGGATGACGGCGTTTCGGCCTGATGTTGCGGTGATTGATCGTACAGAGCTGGTGAATGAGCCGCTCTGGCCAGAACAGTCGATTTTGACCAGGGGCAGTTCGATTAAGTTTGTGGCTGAGGTTGTCAGTGGTAATTGGCAAAATGCTTATGCCCGTAAGGTTGAGGATTATGCGGCTTTGGGGATTGGGGAATATTGGATTGCGGACTATGCGGGGTTAGGGGGAGTGCGTCATATTGGTAAGCCTAAACAGCCGACGCTTTCTGTTTGTACCTTGGTAGATGGAGAGTATGATATTCAGCTGCTCCGAGGTGATCAGACTATTGTCTCGGTTACTTTTCCTGACCTGACTCTGACAGCTGAACAGCTCTTGATACCTGGGTTACTGATACGAAATTCTGACTGATAGCTCCTGGTATCGAGGGCACCCACAAGGGGATGCCCCTACACCATTGTCCATTGTGAATCGGGGTTAAGGAATTCGCATAGGGTATCAGGTGTTTTTGTACCTGCTGCGCTACGGTACCAATTACTTGTGATCAGATGAAGTTGTTTCAGAATTTTGTGCCAATTGCAATTCTTGAGAAAAGGCCTCATCGTATCTGGCTTCGTTCCAATTGCGAGCAAGTTTAGCTTGGCGTAAAACAAGTCCTTTAACCTCACGGAGGTCGGATTCACTGAGGTCAGCTCCACAGAGGTCGGACTCACGGAGGTCGACTCCACGGAGGTCGGCTCCATAGAGATCGGATTCACGGAGGTCAGCTCCACGGAGGTCGGACTCACGGAGATTTACCGCTTGGAAAAAAGAAGATTTGGCTAGAATCTTGTTCGGGAAAGATCCTTCGGGTCGTCCCCCGGCAGCATTGATCCGGGCGCAGAAATTTGCGAAGTATGCCCCATCTTCTCCACTGGTCACATCGACACTAGGACGACCGGTCAAAATCACCCGCATGGCTGGTTTGCCTCGCCGTTGATCGATAAATTGAGATCGAATTTCATTCAGCACTTGATCAATGGCATCCTTAAATCCCTGGGTTGACCCCGTACTGATTTCATCCCAACCATCAAAAATCAACACATAGGGTGAAAAAGGTAGATTTCCCAGCTCCGGCCACACCTTGCACAATAATCGGCTCATTAAAATTCTGATCGCCGATATATGCCAACACCTGCTCCAGATCCAGCCATACGGTGCGTTACGGCTTCGCCTAACAGCACCCTACAGGGGGAATTATTTTGGGTAACCTATTTAAGAGTTTTTCTAGTCACAGACCCACGCTAATTAGGACTCTTCTAAAATCCCAGGCCAATTCGCATTGGCTTGACTAATATTGCCAGGAATGTCTCGTTCCCACTGCCTCTGTACTCCTTTGTTATAGTTCAGATAAAGCTTGCCATCTACAATCCTCCAGGCATTTGGATCAATCGAAGCGGTATAGCCTTGGCTGACGGCCCAGGCACAAAAGCCACCATACTGGGGGGCATATTGTTCTGGATTTGCTACAAACAGATCACGATTTTCAGCGGTAGCAAACTGCCATGTGGCATTGTTCCAGGTGTGGGTAAACTCGGTACTGCCAGCAACCGGTCCACCTTGAGTAAAGTAAGCAACCGGGTCAGTGCCACGAATTGCCAGACCGCTATTATCCACAAAGTAACGAATAGTCTGGGCTACAACGGTCCCTGTCTCAACGGTCCCTGTCTCAATGGTCCCTGCCTCAACGGTCCCTGTTTCAACGGTCCCTGTTTCAACTAGCGTAGGCGTAGCTGACCCGGCACAGGGATCAGGCGTGGCTGTGACATCTGTGGAAATCTCCTGGCTACTGCTGTCGCTGGAATTCACTGGACTATCAGACGGATTAGAGGCACAGCTGACTGATAGCACCAAACTTGTCAGCAGTGCGGCTGCGATTTTGCTGGAGTATTGCATCTGCATTTCTCAATAGTTCTAGCTCTGATTCTAGCTAACCACAGCAAACTTAATTTGTGATTAGGCAGGGCTAGAAATAAGGCTCAGGCTGAAGCAACGTATCTAATATCTGGCTGAGATCGCACCCCCATGTAAGGAATCATGCATAAAGCCACTGTAGTCAGCTGTAGTGGCTATTTTTGCCCATCAGCACCCTAAAATCGTTGCCGCATGCTTGCCTTAATATCGTCTTCCACGTTTGCACCAGACGTTCTCTACGATGACCCGATCCACATTGACCTCACCCCAGAAGATAGAAATAATCTGCCCCACCAGTTTTTAGACATCGTCAAACAGCTTAATCAGAACTACCTCCATTGGCAGCACCTTCGAGCCACCCAGCAAGCCACCCACGCCACCTTTTATCTCTACACCCAACATGGCATCAAGCAGGCGGTCGATAAAGCCGCTGAGGCGGGTAATCCCATGGATCAGCAAAGGCTGCTGATCTTAGAAACCAACCTGGCATTGGCGACCATCAACTCACTGCTCCTCGCAGGGGAAGACTATCTCAACCTGGACCAGCTGCAAAACTGTAAAGACAGCATTGATACGGCTCTTTCCACCCTGTATGAGTTTGTCAAAACTCGGGAAAAGCTCAGCCAATCGCGGGACATTGCCCTTGAGAGTATTCGTCAGGACATTGTCAATGACAACGAGAGCAATCAGTATGCCACCTACGGAGTGAAGAAACTCTCATCGCTACGGCGGGATGCCAAAATTGATCCTCCCAATTTATACGTTGTCAGACAGCAACTCACGGCGTTGCAGGATGCCTTTATGGACATCTGTCCAGAGGATATAGGTACCCAGTCTGCGGATACGATGGTCGGTGGTCGGTTGGACTCATTGTTATCCAATATCTTTATCGAGTTGGTGAAGCCCGACGGCAAAATCACCACTAATCGGGCTAGCGCTGACGATGATTTGTCGGTCCTGGCTGACGGATCTGAACCGGTTGGCTTTTTCTCTCCCAATGGAGCCTATTATCTGCAACAGATCTTTGAACCAGAAACGCCATCGGTCACAACAGCAAAAATCATTGAGGTGCAAACTGGCGAGGAACTACATACGATTAACTACACCGGGCGGTTTACGGCCATGGCATTTGCCAATGATGGTCACTATCTGGCCGTTGTTGTCGATAGCAGTGTCAAGGTTATCGATGTCTCCACGGGTCAAGATGTGGCGACGGTACAGCATCAAGGTCCCCTCCGATCTACCTGCTTTTCACCCGATGGTACCCACCTGGCGATGGTCTCTGTTGCCAAGGCTGTCAAAATTGTCGAAGTAGCCACGGGTAAAACCATTCGCACCCTGCCCGGAGGTGCCACCAATCTGGCAAAATCCCCACACTTTTCGCCTAGGGGGACGTATCTAGCCGTGCCCAGTGAACAAACAGTCAAGATACTGGCGGTAGCCACCGGGCATGAGGTCACCGCATTTCCCCATGATGGTTCGGTGGATGTGCTGGGGTTTTCGGCGGATGAGGCCTACATTGCCACGACAACTGGGGCGAATACCCAAATCACCAAAGTATCTACCGGCAAGAAAATCACGTCCATCCTCCATCAAGGAAAGCTATGGGCCATTTGCTCTTCTCCCTTTGGCACCTATCTGGCCATTGGCTTGTGGGACCACACGATTAAGCTGATCAAGGTGGTCACCGAGACCGGTGGTAGAAGTGTGTACATCATTCACCATGAGGGGCCTGTTAATGGAGTGGCGTTCTCGGAGGATGGTGGTTATCTGGCAACAGTATCGGCAGATGGTACGGCTAATATTATCAAAGTGGCCACCGGCAGACGGGTGACGACGATTCGCCATGATGCGGATGCAGTGGCCCTGGCCTTTGCGGCCAATCGGTCCTATGTGGCGACGGCGGCTTTGGATGGCACGGTAAAGCTGTTGGAGTTGCCTCAGCTGGCGGATGAGAAAGGTGAAAATGGTGCATCCTCGGCAAATCCTCAGATAGAAGAGTCTGCCCTGGTACAAATGAATAAGGCGGAGGTATTTTTTAAGGCCTGGCGGATAGAACAGGCCAATGCCACTAGTTTTTATGAGTTTATGCTGGCTCAGGCGGAACAGGGGGGACTGTCGGCAAAATACAATGGACCCATTTTAGAGGCAAATCTGTTGTTGGAGGCGTTATTTTTCTTAGTGGCCAGTGCTGAGAAGAATTATCAAACCATCAGTCCCTACCTGGCTGATTTGGAAAATGGTGAGCTGTATCTGCCTGCATTACAGGATCTCAGAGACAATGTATCGGCGGCGTTGTCGTCGCTTTATGAGTTTATCCATAGTCGGATGCGGTTGGATGATGATAGCTATCCCCAGGCATTAGAACGGTTTCAGCGGGATATTGAGGTGGATGTCTATACGAGCCAGCTGATACTGACGATTTATGAGAAAATGCTGGCGTTTTTACGGTATGACGCCATTAAGCGGCGGAGTGAGTTTCGGACAATAAAGGGGATGCTGGATGAGATGTTTGGCATCATTGATTCGTTGTTGCCGGATGAGGTGCGGCGGCAGCGAAATGGAGTAGCCAATGGGATGGCGAATAATATTTCGATTGCGGAGGCGCTGAGGGTGATTGAGGCGTTTGATTTGCAAGAAGTCGAACTGGTGCCCCTGTTGTCGAAGCTGAAGCATAGTGGTGTGATGAATGCTGCCATTGCGATGGCGGCAATGTCGAAGGTGACCTCGGCGACGGTGGTGGAGCTGTGTCGGGGGTTACCGGATGAGGCGATTAGTCAGCGGGTGGCGTTGTTGGCGCTGAAAAAGCGGCGGCGGACTCATTATATTGGGACGGTGATGCCATGGGTGAAGATTGCGCAGAGGGATGTTTTGTTGAGTAAGTTGGAGATGGCCCCAGTTAAGACTTGGTGGCGGCGATGATGATGATGATGATGGCTCGGTTATTGGTCAATTGTACGCCAGAGCCGGGGTGTCATGCTTGGGGCAAGGTCTTCGAGGTTGATGTAAGATATCTAGACTGACTGCGAACTGACAAGTCAGCGCTTGCGCTATCGCAACACCATTTAAGGAATCCTGCGTAAATCCACTGTAGTCAGTCGTAGCGGCTATTTTTAGCCTATGAGCCCCCTTATATTATTGTATTGCAATATGCTTGCCTCACTATCGTCTAAACAGGAGAAATACATCCAGCAGATTTTGATGGGAATGACATTTACGTTGCTCCCAATTATAATTTTTGGCCTTCTCCCTTCCCCTGCAGCAGGCGGGGAGACAGGGGGGACATACGTTACTGTTTATTCCATATTCGCCGTTGTTGTCCTGGGTTCTTTGATAGGAGGATTTATTCCTTTTATTAGAGGATGTATGGGATATGCCAAAGCCAAGGGATATGCAGCTGCTTGGGGTTGGTTTGGCCTATTCAACTGGTTGGGGCTATCCTTGCTGATTGTTATGCCTGATCGTAGAGGTGGTCTGGCAGCAGATGGGTTGGCAGAAGACGATGCACCGGAAAAGGTGTTTTCTAAAATCAATCTTGTAGGAATACTGCTCAAATATTTTGCCTTAGGCACGTTATATGCCATCCCAGTATTGATCGGGGCTCAGTTGAGTGGGCAAAATCTGGCTGAGATTAAGGTCAGTAACCAGATTGGAAACATCATTGGCATCGTTCTTGGCTCCCATTTTATAGTTATATTATTCAAAATGGCTCAGGCCATCAACCTGGATCTATCGGCCATTTTCGGATTAAAGCAGAAGACCAGCAGTCGCATGATAGGGTTCACGATCTTGTCAGCGGCAGCTCTTTTTACCTTTTCCTTCAGCTTTAATCGGGTTACATTATACGGTCTCTCCCATGTGTCCCCAGGCTACGTGGAGAATTATTTTGAAAGTACCCAAACCTTTACGAATATTCCAGAGCTAATCCTGTTCTTCTGCACCACCATCATCCTGGCCCCTTTGCTAGAAGAGTTTATCTTTCGGGGTGTTATTTTTCAGAAATGGGGACTGCGATGGGGCGTGACCAGAGGCCTTGTCGCCTCATCGTTGCTATTTTCGGTTATTCATATTCGGTTTGACATTATTCCCATATTTTTGGGTGGACTGTTCTTAGCCTTGTTGTATATGAGGACCTCAAGCTTGGTGGCACCGATGCTATGCCACGCGCTCTATAATGCTACCGCTGTTGGTTGGAAAGCTATCAAGTTTTTTGGCCAACCAGCCGCTGAGCGGGAGACGGTTATGTCAGTGAGTGATTTTCAGAGTACGGTATCGCCATGGTTGGATCGATACGTGGTGGTAGCTGTAATGTCTTTGTTTCTTTTGTTGTATCTGTTTTATAAACTGCTGCCTCGTCAGCATGAGTCTATGCCCTATCTGAGAAATCAGGCGTTGGTGGCGAAATAAGGTGTAGGCTTTCCTTCAGAAGAATTCCTCGTAGCATTGGAAACCTTTAAGGATAAAGATAAGCCCCTAATTTATACCTATTTCAAAGATGCTGCCATTAATATGAGCAGCATTACCCCAGAAATTATGACCCTGCTGAACTTCAAACAGACGCTTTCGGATATGGGGCATTTTTATCAAAACTATGCTGACAGCAACGATCTCAAACATCAATTTGGTGAGCAGCTGCTCAAAATATTGCCAAAACTAACCGACAAAGACTCGTAGGGTGCTGTTGCGGCCAAGCAAACGCACCGTTCCAAGGTTTAACGCTCGTTAGCGGTGCGTTAAGAACGGCACCCTACGCTGGTGTCAAAAAGAGTTCATCAATCAAGAATATTTGTATATTACTCACATCTTGCACCAATGTCGGTGGTGAGCCTCCAACCCACGCACGGTTCAAAACCGAACGCTAATTGAGTGCTGTCGCTCAAGCGACAAAGTCGGCTAAAAGCCTGCTATATCTAGCAAAGACTCGTAGGTGCTGTTGCTGCTAAGCAAACGCACCGTTCCAAGGTTTAACACTCGTTAGCGGTGCGTTAAGAACGGCACCTATAGGCACAAGACTTCTCACAGAGTAGGGGTTGAGAGATGGTTAAAAGCTCTATATAGCGGTTCTCATTCGCACTGAATACACTCGATTTTGAGGTTTCAGTGGTTGGCACTATCAAGGTGTATTCAAAACAAGCCGGAACCGCTATATACAGAGCCTCACAGCCAAGTTGTCGCTTTAGCAGACAGCCCCCGATTAGCGCTGGGTTTTGAACCTGGCGTGGGATACAGCTTCACCACCAACCTAGCTCGTTAGCGGTGCGTTAAGAACAGCACCCTACGCTATACCCGTGCAAATTTCCTAACGTATGACGACTCAAAAAAAGTACCCCCAAGGGTACTGCCGGAGATCCGACAGATCCTATATTCTCTAATCACGATTTAGATCAATAAGACAGTAAATTGGGGACCTGATTCAAAAAGAATCTGAAGTTTGATTGTTTAGAGACCTTGGAGAAATTAAAGAGTGGCTAGTAGAAATGTTCTAGATCCGACAAAATCTAGCTTTGATATTGACCGAGCCAGACAGCTCTTGTATCTGGGAAAATTAGCACGAAAACGCTTCAAGGCAGGGCCGGATCAGCTATTAAATAGTTTGCCTGGTGAATCTGGCTCTGATTATACAGTTTTGCAAGATCTGCTGTTCTCACAAATATTTTTCTTGCGGAAGAAGTCAGTTGTTTTTGGCTTTGTCGCTCAGCGAGATAATGAGTTTTTCATTGTTTTTAGAGGGTCTCAAACCATCGGAGACTGGGTCTCGAACACACGATTTTATCAGTCTTGGAAACCTTTAGAAGTAGAAGTTCCAGGGAAATCAGACCCGGTTGCGGTCCCAGGCTATGTCCATAAGGGATTTAGAGCACAATATACACGTCCAGATCCAAAACGACCGGCAGGTTTACAGTCAATTTCAGAGTCAATTCGTACCACCTTTGCAAAACACTTTGATGAAAGTAAGCCGATTGATCAGCGGCGGATTTACATTGCCGGTCACAGTTTGGGCGGAGCATTAGCCACATTAGCCGCCGCTGAGCTTAGGACTATTTACAAAGACGCGGAGATTTATTTATATACCAGTGCCAGTCCCCGTGTAGGGAATAGTGATTTTGAGGATTTCTTTGATGCGGAAGGGAAATCAGAAGGGATCAAGAAAACCAAGGCATTTCGGATTTTTAATACCGTAGATGCCGTACCTAACTTACCCCCACGTTTTGAGTCTCCCATGGAGGGGCCTAAATATGTACATGTGGGTGAGCCGTTTGCTTTTACTAACAATAGTCGTGGACGGCTGCCTCAAAGGTTGCAATACCAACATACGTTACCTATCTATGCCTGTGCATTAGGATTAGATCCTGAAGACTACAGGTATGATGACAAGCCATTGCCGTTTAACTGCTAGTCATTTATCTCTCCCTAGCTATACTGATACAGCAACTCATTTAGGTTTTCAACGAGCTGGGTTCGAGGTGGGAAGCCAACTGCCATTGGGTATCGGTGCGTTCCAAGGTAGCGACCAAAAGGGTGGTCACCCCTTGCCATTGTGGATTGGACAGAGCACGATTTAGCAACACTTGTTTATTAGCGCTATTGAGGAGACGCCAAAAGGCATTTTGGGTTTGGCTAAAGTCTTGTTGTTGCTCTTCGCCGCAGTCAATATTGACAACAAAAATAAGCTTGGTGATATTGACAGGCAGTTTTAGCAAATTGATCAAGAGCTGTTCGTCATCGCCCTCGCCTTCACCAGTAATGCTGTCATTGAGCAACTGGATCGCACCCGATTGATGGCGAGGATGCCCTGCATAAATCAGCCCCTCTTTCCCGGCTACTAGTTTGCCGCTAGTGTCCAGCGCTAATACAGCCATGTCTAAATCCAGCTCTGTCTCAGATTGGGCATCCCATCCGAGACCACACTGTAGCAGAGAGACATGTTTGGGGAGAGATTGGGTGACAGGGTCTGAAGTCATTGGTCTTAACTATGCTCAACTGATGGTGATCTATTTTTGCTCGTTTTGGTTAGAGCTGTCGCTCCAAATGCAGCATACGACGGTATGACAACCAACCGGTCACGACCATGAGTAGCGCAAACATGCTTAGAAAACGGATATGTCCACCGGCGGGTTCGCCTGCCATGGTGAGCGTGAGCGCCTCGGTCATGTGAAAAATTGGATTAAACCGGGCTAGCTGCAACAGGGAGTCTGGAAAGATAGCGGTGGGCATAAAGGCACCGCCAAGGATCAATAATGGCACCCCAAAGGCGGCCACTAGAGCATTGACATCTTCGGTCCGACGGGCAAACTGGGTACCGAGAATAAAGCCGACACCGACATAGGCCAGGATGCTGAGTAGAATAATCAGCATCGCTAGGGGCCAGGGGCCGGGAAAAATGGCTCCAAGGCTAAGCGCGATCGCAAACACAAGCAACGCCTGCCCCACCCCAATGGCACTATGGGCCACCACGATCCCTAAAAAATAGGACACCCCCCGCAGTGGTGACAGGAATAACCGCTTGAGCGTATTTTGCTCCCGCTCAGCCACCACGGTAGCCACGCTCCCCCCTAAACAGCTAAAAAACAGCGCTGCCCCCACCAACGTCGGCGGAGCCACCACCTCCAGGGCATCGGCAAACTCTAATGAAGCCCGTTCTGCCGTGATCGCCCCATTCAGAAATAGGAGCAATGTGGGAAAAATAGCCCAAAAAATCAGGCTTCGTCGCCGTCTCACCA
Source organism: Leptothoe spongobia TAU-MAC 1115 (assembly GCF_018739885.1). GTDB lineage: Bacteria > Cyanobacteriota > Cyanobacteriia > Phormidesmidales > Phormidesmidaceae > Leptothoe > Leptothoe spongobia. The sequence continues at coordinate 78,413 of NZ_JADOES010000002.1, forward strand.
ACTCAAGTAAAATTCGCTGGGCCACAGCTCCAATTTCTCGCCAATACCGGATAATTTGAGCTGTCAAATAGGCCATAAACATTGCGCCGCTGCAGGACTTTATAGTTTAAGATTTGTACCAAACTTGATTTATATCAAACTTTGGCTAGTCATCCTCTAAATGCACTTTAAGGAATCAAACTTCGGGTCTCAACTCAAAGCGGGAAATTTTCCTCAGGATAGAATCCAGAATTCAGGAGTCAGAATCCAGTCCCTCACTGATTTCTGACTCCTGGCTCCTGACTCCCCACCTGGTCAGGGTTTCCCGGCTTAAATGGGTACCCCAAACTTCAATCGGTTTCAATTTTTGGATATCCAGACGTTCCGTCCATACCGCATCATTTTTGAATCTCATTGACTTTTCGCTGCTCAGCATAGTCGTTAACAGGCTGGTCCACTTTGATTACGTTTGAACAAATTAAATACAGCCATCGACAATCCATGCAGCCTGAGGTCTCCGTATAGGTTGTGGCTAAACTCAGCCTCGACCGTCGCTCACCGATTACGTCTATTTCCTTAATGAATCCATTCTCTGAATCCTGGCACACTCCTGATATTTCACGCCGGAGTGCCCTTAAATTATTAGGCGTTGGAGCCGTTGGTGGCACCCTGAGCTATACCCGCTTTGCTAAACCTAAACCGACGCTCCATCAAGTGGATCGACTTGATTTACCGCAGACGGTAGGCCGCCCCACCACCGCCGTCATCATTGGTGGGGGCCTGGCTGGATTGGCCACCGCCTATGAACTCAGTAAGCGAGGGGTTGCCGTCACACTGCTGGAGCGTTCCCCTCAACTGGGCGGAAAAATTGCCAGCTGGCCGATCCAGGTCGGTGAGCATGAATTGCGCATGGAGCACGGCTTCCATGGCTTCTTTCCCCAGTATTACAACCTATTTAGCCTGGTGGATGAGCTCAAGGCCCAGGACAATTTTCAGTCGCTCAACTTCTACTCCGTTCTTTATAAAAATGGCTATAAGCCCGAGGCCTTTTACCCGAGTAATGCCGCCTTTCCCTGGAACATTGTGGACCTGGCGGTATCCTCAGAAAATCGTCTGAGCTGGGGGATTAACCTCACCAAGCTCAAGCATTTGGAAGTATTTCGAGAGATCACTAGCTTCCGTATGCCCCAAACCTATGAGCGGCTGGACCATCTCTCGGTGGATGAATGGGGGCAGGGGCAATTTCCCAAGGGGCTATACGATCTGTACTTTTTGCCCTTTGCCAAGTCGAGCTTAAATGCACCCGATGTGCTCAGTGCCGGGGAGCTGATGCAGTTTTTCCACTTTTACTTTTTTGGCAATCCTGAGGGGCTGGCCTTTAACGGGACTTGTGAAGATATGGGTCGCTGTTTGGTGGATCCCTTAAGTGAGGCGATTGAGGCCAATGGTGGACGGATTCTCACCGGGGTGACGGTCAGCCAGGTAAATTGGGGCGATCGCAAAATTGCCAGCGTTGACTACCAGAAAGGCAATATCGCCGTGAATCCGGTGCCGTTTTGGTGCGATCGCAACTCCCTCCTCAGCACCGACACCACCGACTACTATGGCGCTGGCGACCGTCTATTTGTCGTCGATGCCAGTCATGGCCAGAATGATCGGGCGATCTCTCTCACCTGCACCCACCAGGGCTGCAGTGTCAATAAAACAGTCGCCGACCAGGGGGATGGCTTTATCTGTCCCTGTCACGGTGCTGTTTACAATGCCCAGGGTAACGTCATTAGCGGTCCCGCCCAGGAGAATCTGGCCCAGTTTAAGGTGCTAAAACGAGAACGGGATCGGATCCAGCTGATCGCGGCTAATCCCGTCAAACCTGCTGACGGTCTAGCCGCCAGTCTGGAGGCCGACTACTATATCTTTGCCGCCGATATTCCCGGCATCAAAAATCTCTTTGCCTTATCCCAGGGAGAACCCAATCCCACCCTCATGACCCAGGTGGATGAACTCCAGGTAGCCGATCCGTTTGCCGTAGGGCGCTTTTGGTTAGACCGTGATTTTGAGTGGGAGCAAAGCTGGTTTACCTCTCTCTCTGGCTACGCCCTCACCGATAGTATTACCCTCTACCACAAGGTCCAGGGAGACTATATAAAATGGGCTGAAGACACTGGTGGCAGTGTGGTCGAACTCCATGCCTACTGTTATAAGGAAAAACAGTTTCCCACCCAGCAGGCCCTCTTAGATACCTTCAAACAAGAACTGTGGGAAATTGTTCCTGAGCTAAAAGGGGCTAACATTTTACATCAGGAACTGGTCAACCAAAAGAACTTTGCCGGGTTCCCCCCCGGTAGTTATCCCAACCGTCCTGAAAGTGCCACCGTCGTATCCAATCTCATGTTTGCCGGAGATTGGGTAAAAATGCCCTTCCCCTGCGGTCTCATGGAGCGAGCCATCAGCAGCGGATTATTAGCCGCCAATGAGGTATTACAGAGAGAGGGCACAGCTCGTCGTCCACTCATGTCGGTTAATCCCGAGGGGGTGTTTAAGGTCTAAAACTTCCTATACCAGATTCAGCTGATGTTGTTGCCTGCTTTAAGGAAGTCACTGGTTTAATGCATTCCCAAAGATGCATTGCAAAATTTGTTGTGACAATCTAGAATCTGGTCTACCTTCCCCAGGCTTCTATAAAAATTGAGATAAAGCAGACTCCGTATTACTACGGCCAAATCATCTATTAGCCTGTAATTTACAACCAAAAGCCTTCTACGTATATATACGCAGAAGGCTTCCTAAATAAAGATTGCGTAAATCTCGGGAATTTTTTTGAAAAAAATGTCTGATTTTAATCAGACGTAATTATTTATACTTTGATTATTCCTATTTTTTGTGAATTTAAAAAAGACAAAAGTAATTATCCCTCTCATATAGGGAGAAGTAGACACCTTGGTGGACCTCTTATACTTTCTTTTGTTTTTTAAAAAATCTTCTATATCTATGTAAAAATACTTATGCCGCTAATGGCTATGGCCATAACTTGTTATGTGAAGTCCTCAATGTGAAGTGAGTAGAAACCAACTTCATATGTAATATTTTTGATGAGCATGCGTATAAAACTACTCATCTCAATCTATTCACATCACTGATGACAGTCGGGTTGTTGGGGTTCATGGTTAACTCTATGTCTGGGGCTTCTGAGTCCAATGTTTTTTCTACTACTTCATCTCAGTACAAACTACCTCTTGACCACAAGCCGTTTCCGCTTTGGTGGCGGGGCTTGGTGGGGGTGGCCTATGTTTCTCTAGGGGTTTTAGCAACAAGTATCGGGCTAGCATCAATGTCCTATCGATTGACCCATTTGACGGTTGATGGGGGGGTAGTTAATGGTCGCGCCGTACGAATTCAGGCTCCGATTGATGGCAAAATTCAAAAATTTTATGCCCGACCAGGTGTACGCGTAAAGGCAGGACAGGTATTAGCCCAGCTAACACCCTTGTCACAACAACCACAGGGTGACAATCCAGTTGAGAGAACAACTAACAATGCGAAGCAGCTAGCTAACCAGACCCTGGAAGTTCGTTTGACCTCTGCACAGCAGATACTGGAATTATTGAATCAACAGTTGCAAGATTTGTATCGCCAGGAAGAATTGCTGCTTGCAGTAACAACTGGGGTTGCTTCTGAAACCGTTGATTACTCTGATGCAGCTGTGGCGGCAGCTATTGCACAAGAGGCGGCTGCCCGTAATAAGTATGAGCGGTTTAACACACTATTGGTAAAAGGAGCTGTGTCTCAACAGGAAGTAGACGAACTTGAAGCCAACTGGCGCTCCAGTCAGGCGGCTGTCGAACAGGCTCAATCTGAACAAAGTATTGCTCAGATTCATGCTGATGCGCTGGCCCAACAGGTTCCGATTCAGTCAAATCTCAAGGACTTACAAGCTCAAAGACGACGACTGACAGAAGAAATTCAACGTCAGAACAATCAAGTTGATCTCCTAGCGGTTGAGTTAGAGACCCGGTCTTCCCAGGCAACTCCTGCAGCTCAGGTAAGTACTACTGAGGAAACAACCATTAACGTCAGCACTTCTCCTGATTCTTCTTTGATTCCTCTAGTTGCTCCCTTTGCCGGTGTGGTCTATGCCACTAACCACGATGCGGGAGAGCAGGTCAATCGTCCTGCTGCTTTGTTATCGCTTTTAGATTGTAACGAGCTTTGGGTGGAAACCTTAGTCAGTGCTGACCAGGCAAGACGCATTGATGCTAGCCAACCTGTGCGGATCCAGCATGGTAACGCTGAAACCATTGTTGGCAAGATTGATTTTGTCACCGCGATTAGCGCAGGTGAAATTACTAAAGCTCGGGCTGAGGCCCTGGTACCCGCTGTCCCAGTTAATTTGGCTGGACAGTCATTGGCCCGTGTCCGGGTCAGCATGCCACCCACCCAGTCCCAAGAGCAAGCCTATCGATTCTGCGGTGTGGGTGAACCTGCCACCCTCACCTTTGGCACCCAAGCAAATCTGGTGAAATTTCTAAGTAAATTGTCTCCATTTTGAGGCTGTCTATACATCCGTAACATCTATTTTTCTTATTTATATTTCGCTTTTTAAGAGGATCATGGCTACATCTTCAACCCAGCGGCACTTCATGGGCGCTTATATCAGCACGGCTACTTTTTTGGTCTTGTTCAGTGTTGGATTGGGCGGTCTCTATTTACTGCAAAGTCCTGAACACTTTGCCATCTGGAATATTTTTGGCTTAGTTAGTCTTGGCGCGGTGGGGATCTGGCGTTGGTCCTGGTTTTTGTTGCGAATGTTAAGGGCTCGCTACTATTTGCATGGCGTTTTCCCTCGCTGGCGACGTCGAGCTGATGCAGTTCCTGTGGAGGACCTGCCCCACATGTGTTTTTTGGTGCCTACCTACAAAGAACAACCCTGGATTACGGAGCGAGTTTTTAAGGCCATTGTCAATGAGGCGAAAACCCTGGCCCAGCCAACCACCGTGCTGGTTAATAGCAGTGGCGACGATGAGAACGCGGCGATTCGTAAGCTTATTAAGCAGGAAGATCCGGATCTGAGGTGGATTCGACTGATCCAGATGACCCAGAAAGATGGTAAGCGTAAGGCCATGGCCGATAGCCTGCGCCACCTGTCTCAGCTGGATTTGCCTGCCGACACAGTGATTGCCCTGATGGATGGGGACTCAGAACTGTTGCCAGGCACCCTACGTCGCTGTCTCCCATTTTTCCGGTTGTTGCCCAAAATGGGTGCGCTGACGACCGATGAAATGCCAGTGGTGAAAGGATCTTATTTCTTTTCCGAGTGGTTCCATTTGCGGTTTGCGCAGCGGCATATGCAAATGTGTTCCGACTCGCTTTCCCACAAGGTGATGTGTCTGACCGGACGCTTTTCGTTATTTCGATCTAAAGCGGCGCTGCAGCCATCCTTTGTGGCTCAGTTGGAACAGGATTATCTCAACGATTGGCTATGGGGACGGTTTAAGTTTTTATCTGGGGATGATAAGAGCACGTGGTACTGGTTGCTGCGTCATAAATACGACATGTTCTATGTCCCAGATGCCGTTGTTAATTCTATTGAGACGCTTTCGGGTTCAGTGGTTGATCGTGCTTACAACAATATGCGCCGCTGGTATGGCAACATGTTGCGCAATAATGGTCGAGCCATTAACTTAGGCCCTATGACTACAGGCTGGTTTACTTGGTGGAGTCTGTGCGACCAGCGCATTAGTTTTTGGACCTGTTTGATTACGCCTGGATTTTTGTTGGTTTCCTTGCTACAGGGGGCTTGGAACGCAGCAGCTGTCGTTGTCTGCTGGGTCATTGCTAGCCGTTCGCTAATGCTGATGCTGACATTTTGGGGCCGCATCTCCACCCTCAAACTGATTCATTTTCCATTGTTATTGTTGTCTCAATGGGGCGGGTCTCTCGTAAAAATTTGGACCCAAATGAACCTGGCCCAACAGAAATGGACCAACCGTGGTTCTCAGAGTATTTCGGCCCATGGTCGGGGTCTGGAGCGGGTAATGAAGCTGGGGACTTCACGAGGGTTGCTGTACGTGCAGTTATTTGTATTTGGCATATTTCTATGCTGGCTGACGGGAAATCTCAATCCTGCTTGGGATATTACTGGGTTGCACCTTAGCCATCGGGCCACCCAGTCGAATACTGTTCAGGTGGTGGATGTGATGGAGCATGGCATCTGGCCCAATGATGGTGAGGACGATGGCCAGGCGCTGCAAACATTGATCGATGGCCTGGATACAATGCCTGTGGAGCTACGTCTCCCGATCGGTGAACTGGATTTACTTCAACCTGTAACGATTACTCGGGGGCAGCTTACCCTCAAAGGTCAAGGCCCTGGGCGTACAGTGTTGGCCGCTCGCTTTGATCGGTCTAAGGGCGATAGTGTGATACAGGTGAAGCCAAAACGCTCAGATGTTTTGAATGGTATTCACTTGCATGGGTTTACGCTGGAGGCTGTGGATACGGCGGCCATTACCCGGTTGGATGGGATTAGGATGCACCAAGTGGTGGATAGTTCTGTGAGCAATCTTACGATCGCAACCAATCTCCGCGATCCGCTGATGTTTGTCCAAACTGAAAATATCAAAGTTGAGCAGGTGGTCGTACAGGGACATCCAATTCAATCCCCCGTCGACACTGAAAAATTAGCAAAATCAATGTAGGTATCCTGAGGGGTGGCCCAGGACGGATCGCCCCCGCCAAAAAAGGTGGAGAAAAAGATCCCGTCGATTTGTAATGATTCTGCTGTGCGAAAGACTAGCGCTGCCTGCTCCAGTACTAGAGTGTCATTCACCCAAATACGCAATTCACCATCCGCCTGATTGGGGGTATTGAGCTTAAGTTCTTGATCGAGCTTGTACCAGATGCCTGGCTGAAACTGCCAGGCTCCACGGCCAATGGAGGTACCATAGCTCTCGCTAGTGGGTAGGTAAGCATAGACTTCTCCCTGGCCATCTTTTCGCCACATGAACCGGGCCGAAAAACCATCAGTCCCATCAGGAATTTTGCCACCACTGGCCCCACTACCACCAAATAAGCCCGGCAGTTTGCCCCCTTTAACAAAATCAAATCCTTCGGCAAAGCGAACATAATAGCTCAGCCGTAACTGGGTTTGAGCTGGGAGAAAAAGATCTCCATAGAACTGAGCACCACCCAGGGGAGAGCTTGTCTGGCGTGAGACAGAGGGACTGGCAGTCCCGGCAGGATAGTGGACCCTGAGGATATGGTCAAAGGGACTATCGGCATTTGAGAGTAGTTCAAAGTTGTCAAATCCCCAAGATTTGTCATCTCGTGGTTCCCACTCATTCATCCAGGAGAGATGACTCAAGTTGCTTTGCCAAAGAGATGCAGTTACCAGCTCCTCTGCTTCCACATTAGACGTTTGGATAGGTTCTAGAATCGATGTGGACGCAGGCGGTTGACAGCTGATAAGAACCATCGTGCCCAGGGCCAGGGCTGATTTACATATGGATTTAACCCCTGACACTGCAACTATCGTCATTGGCAATTGTAAGTAGATACCCTCCACCTTCTTTATCTTAGCCTTTTTTATTTTATGATTTCTCTTCTGATATTGGTGTGCCAGGCAAGCATATAGTAGTTGATTGCTCTGTTTTGAATCCTGAAGATAAAGGGTTACCAAACCTAGGCATTTAGCTGTTATTGGCGGTAGCTATTACAATGAGCAATTTAAAGAACCTATTTAATACCCCTGAAGGCAGCGTTAGTATTGCAAAAGTTGCTACGTTTTCGATATTGCTCAGTGTAGCCATATTACTTTTCCTGGGTAATAAATTGAGTTGGTTTGCAGATAATAAAACAGACCAAACAATCGTTAAAGCTGTTCAAAAATATGAATCGGTTAAGCAGAGCAACAACAGCAAAATTAGTATTTGTGTCCAGGCAGATGTGGTTGCATCGGCCTATTTAAAGGTCAATGATTTGGCTAAGCAGGCAGAGTGGGAAGCCATAAAGGAAAAAGACTGTGAAGCAGCCGGGGTCCCTTCTTACTAAATGCCTGGCAATGATTTAGCTTGCTTAACACCTGTAGGGGTGCGTTAGGGTGTAATCTAATTGCCGCTTTACCCTAGTGCCTTCTACAGCAGAGACTCCAATGGTTCAGCCTATTTCCATAGCAGCCTCCATCCCAAAACCCGCACCATCGGTTGAGGCTGTCCGTCGTACCGCCATTAATTCGAATCATTGGTACGTGGTAGCCCAAAGTCGTGAGCTAACTGATCAGCCCTTGGCGATAGTGCTGTGGCATCAGCAAATAGTGCTGTATCGAGACAGTCACGGCAGCGTTCATGCCCTTGAAGATCGCTGTCCCCATCGTCAGGTGCGTCTCAGCCATGGCCAGGTACAGGGCAATCAATTGGAATGTATCTACCACGGCTGGCAATTTAATGGGACCGGGGCCTGTGTCGATGTACCCTACCTCACCGAAAAACAAAGACTTCCCAACTGTCGGTTGCGCACCTATCCAGTCCGGGAACAGGATGGCTTTATCTGGTTATTTCCGGGGGATGCAGCTCAAGCAGACAGCATTCCCTTGCTGGGACTGCCAGAGTGGGACCACATCAACTACATCGCTTCTTACACAACCATTGACACCCAGGCCCATTTCTCATTTTTGATTGAGAACCTGATGGACATGTACCATGGGCGACTACACGATGACCTGCAGGCTTGGGCCAACCCTGTCCTGCGTGACATTGAAAGCAGTCCTATTCGAGTCGATGCCCACTACGATGCCGAGAGCTACTACAAAATCGACAAGATTTATTCCGTTGGGCAGTTGTTTATACCCGCCATGCGTAAGCTAAGGCCTACCAATTTAGACGTCAGCTATGTCTATCCCCACTGGCGATCTGTACTGGGCAGTGATTTTAAGATTTACTGCCTATTTTGCCCAGTTAACGCCACCCACACTAAGGCATACCTCGTACACTTTGTTTCCCTTGGTGCGTTCCACCGATTACACAAACTACCGGTTCGATTCCGTCGCTTTGTTAAAAACCGTTTATTTAATGCGGCCCGTGGGCTATTAGCGGGCTTAGTAGAGCAGGATGTCTTGATGATGGAAGATGAACAGCGGGCGTTTGAAGCGATGCCCCAACGGAAAGGGCCTGAGTTTAATCCGGCGATTAGCAAGGTGCAGCAGTTGATTCACCACCAGGCTACGCAGCCCTAAAGACGATTAAATTCAGATACCCCCTACTATGAACATGGATACCAAAAACCGTATCAATAACTACAAAATTCATTGGGGTTTCCTGAAGTTGTGTCTCACAAACATTTCGGTCAATTACAAGAGGAGTCTGAATTAGTGACCTATTGTTTAGGAATATCGGTGAAAGAAGGACTGGTCTTAGCCGCTGATTCTCGCACTAATGCTGGCGTGGATTATATTTCGTCCTATCAGAAGCTGTTTGACTTCTCGGTTCCTGGAGAGCGGGTGATCGTGGCCTGTGTGTCGGGCAATCTGTCAGTGACTCAGGCCGTCGTGCACCAGCTGGGGCAGGATATTAAAAATGGTGCCAAGGATTCGTTGCATACCATCCCAACCATATATGAAGTGGCCCGCTACATTGGGCATGAAATTCGCAAGATTCAAGACGAGGATCGGACCTGGTTGGACCAAGATGGGATTAAGTTTCAGTGCAATTTTTTGGTCGGGGGTCAGCTACCCGGAGAAGCGTCAGAGGTCTATCTGATTTACAGTCAGGGGAACTGCATCAAAGCAACACCGGAAACACCGTTTTTGCAGATTGGTGAGACCAAGTATGGGAAGCCGATTTTGGATCGGACCCTGACCCATGAGTCGTCGTTGGATGCGATCGCAAAATGCGCCCTGCTCTCCATCGACTCCACCATGCGCTCCAATATTTCCGTGGGTCCCCCCATCAACATGGTGCTCTACGAAGCCGACAGTTTTGAAATCCGCCACCGAGTCCAGCTCCAGTCCAGCGACCCCTACCTGGCAAAAATTCGTAAATATTGGGAATGGGCCCTGCGGGAAGCCACCCACAATATGCCAGACCCAGAATGGAACCGGGTGTCCATTGATGCCGAACCAGACTTTGCCCTTGAATAACGTCATCAACGCACTCAAATTGACTCTGTTATCGCAATCTGTTAGCTCTCACTAATTGTCACGCCAACAGCCATGGCTGTTGATGCCATCTTAGCTGCAACCAAAATTTACATCGCCTGAACTCATCTTCAGGTTTAGAATTGGTCTCTCCACCGTCACCTCTGGGAGATCTTAATCTCCGGTATGTACCATCGATCTATAGAAAGTAGTGGGTAGGAAATAAACCGTGAAATCCGATTGGACAATCGTCATGCCAAAAAGATTGCTCATCCCAGGTTTATCAAGCTGCTCGCTATTAAAAGAAACCATGCCCTTTCCCTTATCTTCCATTAGAGTCGGATTATGATAATGGGTAAAGAGGATAGTGAGACTCACGGTTGGCAGGACTTTTTAGGACTTTTTAGTAAAGACTATGAAATACATTAAAAACTTCGAGCATATCTCCAGAAGACGGTCATCCAAGCGATCTCTCATCTTCAAACGTTGTTATCAACTCGTACTCGGAACTGTACTGTTAACGCTACCGTTGAACCCTGTCCAGGCTCAGCAATATATTCCGCCAACGGGGGATCCCCCTCAAACAGCTACCGGGTCCAATGGCTCCCGTGGTAACTGCCAAGGAGACCATGGGGTACCATTGACGGGATTGGCCCCGGCCTTAACAAATCATGTGGGGCAAACGGCGACAACGACTCCCACCTTCGCCTGGTTTGTGCCAACAACTCAGCCCTATCGGATTCAGCTCTCTCTCTATACTATCGATCAAGCAGATCTCTTGTATGAAGTTGTCTATGTAGGCAGTACGTCAGAGATGATTAGCAGCCTGACCATCCCAGAAGAAGTGATCCTGGAGTCTGATCAGCGCTACCTCTGGGAGATCAATCTATCTTGTGATCTAGATAGTCCTACCTATCCAGAGTTCTTTATCACTGAGGTTGACATCGTCTCCCCTTCAGCAGACCTGAAGAACGCCCTGGCCCTGGCTCAAACCCCTTTGGAACAGGTCGCCCTCTACGCAGAAGCTGGCTATTGGTATGATGCCCTAAATGCAGCCTTAGGGGATCCAGAGGGTTCTAGTTTTGTTCAATCACTACTGTCTGATCTGGCAGCTGATGAAACAGGTCTGCAACGTCAATACTTATCTAAGATTGCTGAAATCATGGGCCAGGGAGATCGTTAGCTATCTGTTCTCAGCTCTCAGAGAAATGCCCCACAGTAAACGCCTAAAATGCCCAGGCTGAGTTAGTCTCTAGGGACTTGACCAACGGGTACATTATTTTCCCGCGCATCCCCTATGGGCTGAAGCATATCTCCTACGCCTTTTCCCAAAGAGGCTCTAGCTGTCTTAATAGGTGCAACCATTGAGATTCGTTATCTTTGAGTAAATCGTAGAATTCTGTCAGGGTCTCTATGGTATCAAAGTAGTTAGCAGCAGCTGGTTCAGCAGGATTCCAGGGGTAGGGGGCGTCATCGGTCAGAATGGTATGGAGCATTTCTAACTCGAAGTATTTCAGATCAGTTTGGGAAAACATCATAGGGCAAGGTCGTTGTAGGAGGCGGTCTTGTTGCTGTTGTACGGGGAATTCAACAAGTCCACTATGACAACTATGTTGGGTAGAAACAATCCTTAAAAGTTCAGAATTGTTTAGGTATCGGTTCAGGATTATTCAGGTCTTAGTGAAAAAGATAGCTATGGGTGCTGATTGACCGGTTACAACGATGTCATGCTCAGACTATTGCCACCCTTACTTTTGGCCTGTTGCAGGTTGCGATCGCAGCCTTCCAAAAACTCTTCTAGGCCCACATCCGGTGTCGGTTGTGCGGTGATCAGGCCAATACTCAGGGTTTGCTCAGTCGCACTAACTGCTTTTAACAAACGTTGCGCCGTCTGCTCAGCTGTGGTGGTGTTTGGCAAAACAATCGCAAAGGTTAAAGTGCCATAGCGCCCCACTAAATCATCGGCACCTTGTACCGTTTGTTTAAGGACCTGTGCAACTTGAGACAGACATTGATCACCTGAATCAGAGTCTCCCCCCTCTCCATAAAAATTGAAATTATCCACCTGGGTCAGGATAAGTGTTAAGGATATCTGGGACTGCAATGCCCGTTGCCAACAATCCAGTAGGTAAGCATCAAACCGCCGCCGACTCGCAACCTGGGTTAATTCATCTAGCGCTGCCAGTCGCTGTAGTTCCTGAATCGCCTGCTGCAGCTGGGCATTTTGGGCCTTTAGCTGGCGCTGCAATTGTTGCACCTTTAGCTGGTTTTCCACCCGTGCCAACACTTCCACCACCTTGAACGGTTTAGAAATATAGTCACTGCCGCCCGCCGAAAACGCTTTGACCTTATCCCAAGCTTCATCCAACGCACTGACAAAAATAACAGGAATATCCTGGGTCGTCGCATTAGCCTTCAACTGTTGACAGACCGTATAGCCATCCATATCAGGCATGTGAATATCCAGCAGGATCAAATCTGGCGGCTCTAAGGCGACTGCTTGCAACGCGACTGTGCCATTAATGGCCTGCTGCACTTCATAGCCCTGCTCTTCGAGCAAATCTGATAGCAATCGCAAATTTTTGGGCTGATCGTCTACCAGTAGAATATTAGACCCTGTCAGGGGTTGGATCGTTAGCGAGCCAGTCGGGACAGAGCCGATGGGTGCCGTTGCCATCGGGGCAGCAACGGGGGCAGCAACGGGCGGTGCCGCATTGCGCATCTCCTGATCAAGCAGTCCGCGCACATTCGCTTTAGTAACCTTTTGGTCCAGCGCCTGGGAAATTAGCTGCCAGAGTTTCGGTGCAACGTCTTGCTTGACATATTTGGCCGAATAGCCACATTCTTCAGCAATTTGGTCATAGGTTTTGCGCTCTCCCTGGAGGGCGGCCACCAAAATTTGGCGCTGCAACTCACTGCAAAAGGTATCGGTCTTTTTGTGAATCAGAGTTTCAGCAAATTCTAAAATACCGTCAGTGTTGCTCATGAATAACGCTTGTTTTCTCTTTGGCTAAGAATTTCGCTTCCCCAGCTCCATTGAGGTTACTAAAGGAGGTTACTAAAGTCTTAAATACTAGTCTGCATGGCAGGGTTTCAAAAATCGATACTTTGTATGGATTTTTTACGGAGACAATCAGCAGAGATCATTAAGATGCTTACAACTTGACCTGACCTATCCTTGAAATTTGAGTGTATCCGTGATGGATAGGGGATGCTCAACGTCAATAACGGCATTAATGTCAGAGGATACTGCCTCAACGTGGTTCTTTCCCAGGGAATCAGCAGACAACATCCAGACATCCAGACTTATCCAAGGGTTTATTCAGAGGCATTCAGATATTAATATCCTATGGATAGTCAAAACTATATAAAGCGATCGCAAAACCTGAATTTAAACCTGAATAAACCTGAACTTTTAGGGATTTTCTTTGATCAATGTTTCCACCATAGTTAATGACATCCCCAAAGTGTCCTTGAACTCGCCTAGTCACATCAAGAACTAGTCATTTAAAATTAAAATCCCATGGACTAGATACCGCACTGAACCTTTAAATTCATGCGTCATTCTAAAAACACTAAGCTAAGTCTCCGTCAGACTCTTGTAGTCTCATTTGTTGTACAAATCATGGCAGCAGTTGGATTGACCGGCTGGCTCTCATTCCGGAATGCTCAAAAGTCGGTAGATGACCTGGTGAATCAGATCAGCGATGAGGTAACGACAGGTGTGGAAACCCATATTAAAACCTTTGCTGATACTCCTTACCAGTTTTTACAAGTTAATGTGGCAGCGATTCAAGCTGGCTATTTTGATTTGACCAACTATGATGCCATGGCCCGCTACTTTTGGGAACAGATCCAAATTTCTGAAGCGGTACCCTATATTTATTTTGGTAACCCTGACGGAGATTTTGTGGGCGTTTGGCGTGAAACGGATGATCTCACCACACTGCGAATTAAAGATCAGCGTCAGGCCCCTAGTCGAGACATTTATCAATTGGATCAGCAGGGTAATCGCAAGACATTGCTCAATCAAGATCGGTTTGATCCGAGAACACGGCCCTGGTACCAGGCTGCTGTAAAGGCTGAACAGTCCACCTGGTCACCGATTTACGTATTTGCGAATCCGCCTCGCCTGGGCATTACCCATGCCGTGCCAGTGGGTGCAGATAATCTTTTGGGCGTACTGGCAGTAGATTTGACCCTGTCCAATATCAGTGATTTTTTACGCCAGTTGGATGTCAGTGCCAATGGTCAGGTCTTTATTATTGAGCGTTCAGGTAATATTGTTGCTAGTTCAGTCACAGAGCCGCCATTTCTAAAGGTGGATAAAAAAGAGGAACGGCTGGCAGCTGCCCAAAGTAGTCATCCCTTAATCCAGGCGGCTACCCAAGATTTACTGCGGCAATTTGACAATTTTGATCAGATTAGGACAAGTCAGCGGCTGACGTTCAAGTTGGATGGGCAGCCACAATTTCTCCAAGTCACCCCGATTCGGGACGGTCGTGGGTTGGATTGGCTCATGGTGGTGGTGATTCCCAAGGCCGACTTCACTGCCCAGATCGATACAAATACTCGGAATACGCTGCTTTTGTGTGCGATTGCCCTTGCGATCGCTACCCTATCCGGCATTGTTACCGCCCGCTGGATTACTGCCCCAGTGATGGACATTGCCCAAGCCTCTGAGAAATTAGCCAAAGGCGACTTAGAGCAGCAAATAACCCCCAGCCTGATTACGGATATTGATACCCTAGCTGGGGCATTTAATGAAATGGCCAGCCAGCTCAAAACCTCTTTCGAGGCCTTGCAACAGAGTGAAACCACCAACCGAGCCATTGTTGAGACCATTCCAGACTTACTCATTCAGGCTAGAGGAGATGGTACCTATATAGATATTGGCCATGAGCGCTTACAGGGGATATATGGCGTCAAAAAATTTTTACCAGGTAAAACGGTGGCAGACTCATTACCCCCTGAGTTAGCCAAGAAACGCCAACACCATATTCAGCAGGCATTACAAACCGGGCAACTACAAATCTATGAGCATCAAATCATAGTCGATGGTCACCCCCAAGATGAAGAGGTGCGCATTATCGTGCTTGGGGAAGACCAAGTGTTGATCATGGTGCGAGATATCAGCGCTCGCAAACAAGCCGAAAACGCCTTAGCCCAGGCTAATCAAGTACTAGAACAAAAAGTGGCCGAGCGCACCACATCCCTGACGAAAAGTCAGAAGACCTTAGAAAAAAGCAACCGAGAACTGAGAGCAACCCTACAAACCTTAAAGGCAACTCAAGTAGAACTCCAGCAAGCTAAGGAAAAGGCAGAAAGTGCCAACCGAGCAAAATCAGAGTTTTTAGCGAATATGAGCCATGAACTCCGGACACCGCTCAACAGTATTATTGGTTTTACTCAAATTCTAGGTAAAGATACCTCCTTTAAGCCAGAGCAGCAGCAGCGTCTGACCATTATCAACCGCAGTGGTGAGCATTTACTGTCGCTGATCAACAATATTTTGGAAATGTCCAAAATCGAAGCAGGTCAGATTGTGCTCAATGCTAAATATTTTGATCTGCATGCAATTTTGCAAGATATTCAAGGAATGTTTTGTCTTAAGGTCCAAAATAAGGGGCTGCAGTTTCGGATCGAACCTGACGCTCATTTACCCCGGCAAATCTACGCCGATGAAGGGAAGTTGCGCCAGATACTGATTAACCTGGTGGGTAATGCGGTGAAATTTACCGAAAAAGGATCAGTCGTTATAAAAGCCAGGGTGGAGACTCCTAATGCTAGTCAACCGATGCTTTACTTAGAAATAGAAGACTCGGGTCTCGGCATTCCCAGGGAGGATTTGGAGCAATTATTTATTCCCTTTGAACAAACGACAGCGGGGCACAAGATTAAGCAGGGTACTGGGTTAGGGCTCTCCATTACAGATAAGTTTGTCAACCTGATGGGGGGAGAGATTAGTGCTAACAGTCAGGTCGGTGTAGGCACTTGTTTTCGTGTTTCTCTGCCGGTTGAGATTGCTGATAGTGACGAATTTCCGGTGCAACGTTTCAACGCCAAGGTGGTGGGGGTCGCTCCAGGCCAACCCGACTACCGCATACTGATTGTGGATGATGAGCCGGATAATTGTCTGGTGATGTTAGATTTACTAACGCCAGTGGGATTTTCGGTGCGTCAGGCAAGTAATGGACAAGAGGCGATAGACATCTGGCAAGCATGGCAGCCCCATTTGATCTGGATGGATTTGAGAATGCCTGAGATGGATGGGTATGAGGCGACGCAATGGATTCGAGCAGCGGTGGAGAGGTTAGGGGGGGCAGGGGAAGGAGAAGGAGAAGGAGAAAAGTCAAACGTCAAAAGTCAAAAGTCAAAACTTCCCATTATTATTGCTTTGACGGCTAGTGTGTTTGAGGGTAAGCAAGATTTAATGCTACAGGCTGGGTTTGATGACTTTGTGCTCAAGCCGTTTCAGGAAGAGCGTATTTGGGAGAAAATTGGTGAGCATTTGGGGACTGAGTTCATTTATGACTCGGTTAGTGAGTCATCTAATCCGATCAGTGCTACAACGGCTGCGCCGGTAACCACGGATGAGTTAGCGGCTGCGCTAAATGTTATGTCTGCTGAGTGGGTGCAGGAGCTCAAACAAGCGGCTAGCTATCTTAAGGGGAAACGGGTAAAGCAGTTGCTGAGTCAGATCTCAGTGGCATCCAATAGTGCTTTGAAGGAAAGGGGAGGTGCCATTGTTGCTCGCCTCAATGCCCTGGTTGAGAATTATCAGTTTGATGAGATTATTAACTTGTTAGAGGATTAATTTTTCTCTATTACAATAAGTAGGTGATCATACACAACTTGGAAGGTTATGAATAGAGAAAAATTAAAGCCGTTATTTTCAAGGCTGTGATTAAAGTGTTGGTTAGAGTCAAAACCGGCTGCTTGGGGTCCCTTCGAGTTCCCCAAACCCCCTGACTAGGGCGGAAACCGCCGCCCTAGAACCCACGGTACTGGAGGATTACGATTGATTGCGACATGGTTGAGAGGTGGTCGGTAGAGCGGTTTAGAATTTTACGCTCGGTCGCGCAAAATTCTAAAAAGGGTTATTCCATCGATGTTTTTCTAATCGATGCTCAAAGAGTTTTTTTACAGAGTTTTGATTCTCTGTCCCAAGAAAGCCTAACAAGAAAATTAGACACCTTATCTTTTACGATGTGGAGCGAATGCGGAGCAGCGTAACTCACCTAACCGACCACCCATATCAATGATTGTAGCCGTTAACCCATACTCTCTTGTGCGAGGGGTCTGGGGAAGTTGAGTTCCCCAGATCAGGAGGGGTTCGGGGAGGAAAGCCCTGAGCGACCCTTTTCTCTATGTGCCGATGCTTAACCTTCCAAGTCGTGTGATCATAATTATTTGTAGGATTTGTAGGATGTGTTAGCGGTAGCGTAACGCATCAATTCCTTGCCATACTACAGGAGCTAACTCCTTACCTGTTCAGAATTTCCCGGCTTAAATTGATACCCCAACTAAGCTAGATCAGCTGACAAAAGGGCAGTGAGTTGAGCGTAGTCATAATTTTCGGCGAGTTCCTTCAAATGATTAGCCACGGCTACGTCAGACTCTGGCAGTTGATCCAACAGTTTCATCACCTGGCGACCATTAAGTCGCTGTGAGGCTTGTTTGATATCGGTTAACCAGCCTGCAGGCATAGTGGACAGGGCTTGGATAATGGCACTAGATGGGACCAGGTCGTTGGTACCCTGGGCCAGGTCCCCTAAAGCTTGCACGGTGGGTGCGGCTGCACGATTGATGGCTGGGACAGCAGGGTCTAATATGACTTCTGGTATTATTTCTGGGGGCAATGATTCCAGTTCCTCAGCGGTACTTTGGCTCTGAACTGTGAAAGCAAATACCGTTCCTTGTCCGAGTTGGCTGGTAACCCGAAACTCTCCTCCCATTAGTTTGACAAACTGTTCACTAATAGATAAACCTAACCCAGTGCCTGTTTTGGATTTAGTTCCACTGTCGGTTTGTTCAAAGGGTACAAATAATTTGGGTAGTTCATCGGCGGCAATGCCTTCGCCGGTATCTTCCACACTAAATTCTAAGCATGGCTGATTAACCTCAAGGCAAGGACGCACTCGCACACCGATGTGGCCTTGATTCGTGAATTTGAGTGCATTACTCAGGAGATTTAACAAGACCTGACGGATCTTTTTCTCATCACCGATAAACTGGTGCGGGACATCTGGGGCAGTCTCTATAAAAAATTGTAATCCTTTCTGTTCCACCCGTAGCTGAAAGAGCGCCTGAATGGTTTCTGTTAATTGACCAATCTCAAATAGACTCTCGTTTAAGGGTTGTTTACCCGCTTCTAGTTTAGAAAGTTCCAAGATGTCATTGATCAAGTTCAGCAGGTGCTCCCCACTATGGCGAATCAGATTCAAGCGTTTCTGGTGAGTTTCTGTCAGGTCTGCATCCCTAGCCATAATCTGACTAAAGCCAATAATCGAGTTGAGGGGTGTGCGTAACTCGTGGCTCATGTTGGCCAGAAACTTGCCTTTAGCCTGGCTGGCCATCTCGGCCTCATCCCTGGCAAACTTAAGTTCAACAGTGCGTTCAGCTACTTTTTGCTCCAGGGTGGTATAAAGCTGTGAGTTTTCCAATGAGATGGCAATTTGGGTGGAGAGTAGACTCAAAACCTGCAAACGATCATGGGTAAAAGCGCTTTCCACTAGATTGTTTTCTAAGTACAACACCCCGATCAGTTTCCCCTGATGCACTAGAGGTGTACAGAGAACAGATTTGAGCTGGTGCTGCTGAATGTAAGGATCTTGGGCAAAGTCGGCAAATTGCTCAGCGGCATCGGGTGCGATCGCATTGGCTAATACCACACTATTCTGGGTGCGCACCACATAGTTAAACAGTCCCATGGGAATCCGTCCTGCCAAAGGGACTCCCATCAGTACTCGAATGGGGGTATTAATCTCTCCAGTGGCTTCGATCGTAAACTGTCCTTGGGTTTCAAGGATCAGATGGGCGGTCTGCGCTCCAGCATTTTCCATCACCACCGTCATCAGCTGAGACAATAGTTTTTCCAGTACAATTTCTTGACCAATGGATTGAGTCGCTTTCAGCAGGGACTGGAAGTCTAAGGTTTCTGTACCCGATGAGAGGCTAAATTCTACCGCCGTAGACTGGGCATTAAAAATGGATGATCGAGTTGTTTGGGTAGGCGTTGCTAACAGGTTAGGATATCGCTGCTGTAGCTGTTTTACCTTGGCCTGGGCACCCCAGAGTTGATAGGCATACTGAGCTTTGCGCAGATAGCTCTGGGCAAATTCTCGTTTGCCCTGGGCCAGCCAAAATCGAGCCGCTAGTTCATTCGTCAGTCCTTCTTCTTGAACAAATCCCTGAGCAGCGGCAGCCGATATGGCCCGATCGTAATGTTCATAAGCATGCCAGGGACGATTATGCAGACGAGCCAGTTCTGCTTCCACTAGCCATACCTTATGGAGAAAGTTGTCTGGACAGCTGTCCGCCCAGCCTTGAAGTTCTTGTTGCAGGGTCGTAATTTCTGCAAGGTAGTCAGTTTGTTGCTGGGGCGCAGCATCTGGATATAGCTGCATCAGGATCAGGGTAGTATAAAGCGTTAATTCTGCATTGGATACCACTCCGAGAATATAGCTCTGATGCTCCTTAGCTTGTCGAGCATAATTCAGCGCCTGGTCAAATTGTCCGGCCAAATACCCCACAATGGCCTGAAGGATATAATAACGGCAGAGACCACTAAAGCTTTTGTTGGCTTGACACGTTTGCCCATAGGTTTCTCCGTCTGGATGGGTTGTTAACAAGGGGTGCCCTTCTCCAGCGGTTGTTAGTAGTTGTTCTAGGGCTAATTCATAGCCCCGTAATGCATCGATGGCCCACTGATTTTTATGCTGGCGACAGAATTGTAACGACTTCTGTAACTCTGTTGCTAACTCCTCTAGATTTTTACCTTGGAAGAATAGATTAGAAACTCGATAGCTGATGGTATAGCCCACATATTGTAATTCTCCAGATTCCAATCCGGCCTGGGCTCCGGTCTGGTTAATGGCGTCCGCCTGGTTTACATGCTTCACCCAGGAATGGACAAAGTTGCTCAAAATAAAGCAGGCCCGTGATTGTTGCGTCAGATCATCGTAGCGTTCACTCAAGGCGAGCGCCACTTCACAAGCGTCATAGCTGTCACCATAGTTTTTCAGCACCGAACCCAGCAGGGTGCCATAGTTGGAATATCCATAGCAGGACTCGGCTACATTGCCGTATTTCAGGAATAGGTTAATGGAAAGTACCACCACAATTTGCCAGATGGTTTGGTTATAGCGATAGGCCGCCGACCCCAGGTTCGAGAGGATTTTAACGGCCAGTTTTTGTTCCGGTTCAACAATCTCAGGTAAATCGATCAAGGCGCGAATGGAGCGGCTGCCTAACTGGGTTTGAATCTGTCGGTATCCCTGGTTAAAGGCGGCTGTAAAGTTATCCTCTGGAAAGTCAATGTCAAAAAGTTTTAGCGCCTGCCGACCATACTCCAGAGCCATGGCATACTCAGTTTGAACAGTAGACTGCACTACCAGTAAGTTGTAGGCCTCGGCTCGTTCGATAACAGTTTTTCCTTGCTCTAAAACAGTCTCTAAAATTTGACGAGAGACATCGAAATTTCCCAACAGGTACTCTACCTCAGCCTGGGCTTGATGCAGGGCTAGCGTGAGTGGGTAATGATCTTGCCAACTAGCGACCGGCAAACACTCTAGGCCAATGCAGAGATAGGTGTGAGCAGGTTCGTAAGCAATGGCCCCCTTGGCCTTTTGAGCTGCCTTTAAGTTGAGCTGAGCCAGGTCCAGAGGAAAATCAGCCTGGGTGTTTTGGGTCCGTCCCAGGTTCAGGTGCCGCACAATATCCGGCAGCTTTTCGTTCCATTCAGCCTCAGGGGTCGTTTGTTTGAGCAGTTGTCCAATGGAAAGATGGCGCTGCTGCTTTTGGGTATCGTCCATGGCATCATAGGCGGCCTGATGCACTCGATCGTGTAAGAAGCGATAGTCTTGTATGAGCAAACCCACATCGGGATCTGAGGTGGTTAAAATCAACCCGGCCCGAACGGCTATCATCAGGGATTGAGCCAGCTCTGAGGCCGTTTTCCCAGACACAATGGTGAGGGTGTGGAGCTCAAAGGTGGTGCCGATACAGGCGGCATCCCAGAGTACCTGCTGAGTTGGGTGGGGTAGCTTTTGCAGCTTAGCCATCATTAACTCCACCACATTGTCAGTGA
The DNA here is from genome assembly GCF_018739885.1 of Leptothoe spongobia TAU-MAC 1115. Classification (GTDB taxonomy): domain Bacteria; phylum Cyanobacteriota; class Cyanobacteriia; order Phormidesmidales; family Phormidesmidaceae; genus Leptothoe; species Leptothoe spongobia. Next base: position 99,829 of record NZ_JADOES010000002.1, read on the forward strand.
TGTTTTGGGCTTGAATGGTGGGAATATCCCATTGCCACTGACCCTGGCGAGGACTGAAATAAAGCAGATTGTCAGTGGCTAGGGTCTTGAGAAATTCATTAATAAAGAAGGGATTGCCATTGGTTTTAACGGTAATCAACTGGGCCAGGGGGAGCACCGTTGCCGGATGATCACAGCGAAAGGTCTCGGTCAGCAGTGTCTGGATGTGAGTCACCGACAGGGGCGATAATGTCAGCTCATGGACTTGCAGTCCCTCATCCTGCAGCGCCTGTAGGGTGTGCATTAAGGGATGGGTGGAACTAACCTCGTTATCGCGATAAGCCCCGATTAATAGATGAGATTTCAGCTCAGGATTGGTCAAAATGAGCTGGATGAGCTGGAGACTGGCGGTATCGGCCCACTGTAAATCATCGAGAAAAATAACCAGGGGATGGGTGCGATCGCTAAATACCTGGATAAAACGTTGAAACACCAGGTTAAAGCGGTTGCGAGTTTCCGTTGGACCCAACTGGGCAACGGCAGGTTGGGGACCGAGGATCAACGCCAGATCGGGAATGACCTCCACAATCACCTGACCATTTTTACCCAGGGCCTGGGTGAGTTTGGCTTTCCAGTCCTGGAGACGGGCCTCGTCTTCAGTCAATAACAGCCTGATTAAATTTTTAAAGGCATCTGTTACCGCAGAATAAGGGGTATCGCGCTGAAGCTGGTTAAATTTACCCGTGATAAAGTAGCCTTTTCTTTCAGTAATGGGCTTATGGATTTCCTGTACCAGTGCTGACTTACCAATGCCAGACTTACCCGTTACCAACAGCAGTGCAGTCTTTTCTGTCTGGGTGACCTGATCAAAAATCTGTAGCAATTGGTCCACTTCAGCACTACGACCATAGAGCTTCTGGGGAATTCTCAGTTGGTGAGAGCGATCCTGACTCGCTAGCGTAAACGACTGCACAGTGCCTGTCGTCTCTAGCTGATCTAAGCAGCGTTCTAAATCTGCCTGGAGTCCCTGGGCACTTTGGTATCGATCTTCTGCTGTTTTTTGTAGTAACTTTGAGACAATGTTGGCAACAACCGTTGGGATCTCGGGGCAATGTTCCTGCAGAGAAGGAGGGGCCTGGGCTAAATGCTGGTGCAGGAGTTCCAGACGATCGTTAGCCCAAAACGGGAGTCGTTGGGTCAACAGCTCATAAAATGTCACCCCTAGGGAATAAAAATCCGTACGGTAGTCTAGAAATCGATTCATGCGACCCGTTTGTTCAGGCGAAATATAGGCCAGGGTCCCTTCCACCACGTCTGAACGTTCTAGACGAATGCTGGTCTGAGGCAGTTGGGTGGCAATGCCAAAGTCAATGATTTTGACCTGTCCCGATGCCGCATTAAAAACAATATTGGCAGGGTTGATATCTTTGTGAATAACATTGGCATTGTGGATATATCCCAGGGCCTGGGCGATTTTAATGGCCAGGGGCAAAAACACCTGTAAAGGCATGGGTCCTGCCTTGAGATGGCTGCGCAGGGACTCTCCACCGAAGTCCTCTAATATGATGGCCTGGGTCTTTCCATAGGGTTCTAGTCCGTAGGCTTGAATAATAAACTGAGCGGCATCAGGGGAAGACGTTGCATGATCGTGATCAGACTGGTTGCGGACACTGTCCGTCAGGTAGTGAATGATGTCATATTCTTGACGAAAACGCGCTAGCACCTTTGGCGGTGGATACTCTTGCCTGAGTTGTTTAATAATGACAGACGTTTTATCCTTCAGCCCCTGGGTGTCAGCCTGCATCGTTGCCCGATAAACCAGAGCATGGGCGCTTTCGTGGAGTTTAGCGTGGATGTGATAGGGAGATGATTGAAGCAAAGCACCATACTCCGTAACAGGTTGCTGTCATAGACCGGGGATAGCTTAAATCATACTGAACTTTCATATTCTTAAACCTGAAGTAATACGAAATCCTGACTGATAGCACCCGATATCGAAGGGCACCCACAAAGGGATGTCCCTACAGCATTGGCGTAAGCGTTCAGTAAAACGTGGCTTTGGTATCCATCAGAAGATTGCTTAATAGGCCTAATCTCATTGAAAATGTTATCTTGACTCCGATTCGAATACCCCGATTGGCGTTAATCAATCGGGGTTCAATTATTTAAAGACACAACAGCTTACCCCGTATCTGTTGAATCTACCTTCTCTTTCTAAAAGTGTGATCTACTCCATCCCCCTGCTATGTAATAGATCACCAGTTACTCCAAACTCTGCATAAACCTGACTATTTCCCTGAATAAACCTGAACATTCCAGTATTTTTTCTACCAGCCATTTCCATCATCATTAACCCATACCGAATAAGTGAAGGCCACCCCTAAATCATTCGGTTTGTCACAGCATTTTCAAGACAAAAACTTTAAGGAGTCACACAAATGTCTTTTGTAATAGGCGACGCTCTTCTAGAAAGCACTGTTGAATATCCCATTGTCACGGGCACCGATTTGGATGAAACAATTATCGGAGTCGATATTAATGATGTACTTCGAGGTGGCGGTGGTAATGATTATATTTTAGGTGGTGCAGGTAATGACACCATTGAAGGCGAGGGCGACCATGACACTCTTTTTGGCGAAGAGGGAAGCGATAATATCTATGGTGGTGAAGGCAATGATAGGATCTTTGGTGGCTTAGGGAATGATGGCCTTTTTGGCAATGAAGGCAATGACACCATCAAGGGCGGTGAAGGCAATGATTTTCTGTCTGGCGATCAGGGCGCGGATGAGCTCAGAGGAGAGATGGGAGACGATATTCTCTCGGGTGGCAGTGAGAATGATCTTCTCCGAGGCGGCAAAGGAGATGATCGGCTGCTTGGTGGTAGTGAAAACGATATCTTGATTGGTGGCAGTGGTACAGACACCTTAACCGGAGGCAGTGGCCAGGATACATTTGTATTCAAGGGGAAAGATTTGTACTATGACAGCGTTTTGAGATCCAGCACAACAGACGTGATTACTGACTTCAGTGTGACTGAAGGAGATATGCTCCAGATCGATCAAGATGCATATCAGATTCGCTCAATGGACGACTTCTTTACAGTTAGCTTAGGCGGTGGTGATGTTCTCTTGGGATATCGAGGCATTGAAATAGCAGTCTTCGAAGGGGGCATAGAGGGCAGTTATGCAGGTATCAGCGAGCTAGTCACCTTGGTGTAATGATTCTGTCCTTATCATCCACACCGCATAACAACTGAGCGCTTAGTTGTTATGCGCTCAGCAACTGGTAAATATCAAAGTAGAAAGATGTTGACTTTATCACAACCAGTCAAAGTATCTAGAAAGAGCGCAAAAGTTAATGCCCCAACTGTTGGAATTGATACTCTATGCAATACCAATCGCTTTGTGGTAGCGATAACTATTTCAGAACTTCGAAGGGAGATGATTATCTCTTTGGTGGCAATGGCGATGACTTTCTCTTTGGGGCTCGGGACAATGATATTTTACTAGGTGGTAATGGCGATGATATCGTGAATGGCCGCAAAGAGGATGATATTCTCATTGGCGGTCATGGTGCAGACATGTTTGTCTTTAATAAAGCTGTGGATGCTGGGATTGACGCATTCTTGACTTTGACTATGGTGAAGGCGATCGCATCCAGATTGACCAGGACAGGTTTGGTATCGGCAGTAAGACCACCGACGTGACCTTTAATGCTGCGACGGGTGAGTTGTTTGTGGCTGGAGTGGGGAATGCGATCTCAATCCTGGAAAATCAATCTGGTTTTGCAGTGGATACCAGTGTTGTACTGGTTTAGTGTGATCCACCTCAATCCTCTGCCATAACAAAGATCACCCATTTCCCAAACACCTGAATAAACCTGATCTTTTTTCTGAATATATCCGAACTTTTCAGGATTTTTTCCACCAAAGTCTTTTGCCACAGTAGGAGTGGCGAAAGATGGAGACCCAAAAGTATGACTTCCTTCAGCTCTTCTATTTCTGATATCTATGACATTAAATCTCTAAATAATTACGACATCCAAAGAGCAAATGATAATCCTCCTGAAGCCAGCTTGGCTAGCCGAGGTGCCTACGAATATTCAAATCAAGTTGTTAATCCTTTCCGTTTTGCTCGCTCTTGCTGGCGCGTAATTCAAGATTTATCACGCACTGAGGACTTTATTATTCTTCAAGCTACATTTGCCCAGTCAAGATGGTTATCATGGCTTGCTAAATGGGACCAGGTTACCCAACAACTATCCAGCGATGTTCGGATTAAACATGCGCTAGAGACACGTCCGCGTCTAGGCTGGATTGACTTGACTAGATTGGCAGAACTGCCGCCAGGCAGCTTGGGCAAAACGTTGGCAGAACACATGACTCAAAAAGAACTAAATCCTAATATCGTTGCACCACTACCTGCTGTGGATGCGGCTAGTTTTGTCATGGCACATTTTGTAGAAACCCATGACATCTGGCATGTGGTGACAGGATATGGCAGCGATAAGCTAGGTGAAATCTCTTTATTTGCTTTCTATGCGGCTCAGTTTCAGACAGCACCACACATTATTTTGGGGCTGGGTGTAATGTTACTAAACACCATCTTTTTCCAACCATCTAATTTTCGACAACGATTAGATGCGTTCCAATTAGGTTGGCGGACAGGGATGTCGGCGAACTCCCTTTTTGGTTACGATTGGGCCCAGCAATGGAGTAGGCCGTTACCAGAAATCCGTAAAAATCTATGCCTGCCAGAGCATCCCACTGTCGTTGGGGAAGGTATTCAAACTGCGGCAAGAGCGACTCTGTAATAAATCTTTCAATGTCCTCTGGCAAAAGTACGATATTTCTTGATCTAGGATTTATCCCGTGACCTGTCCTAAATTATGACCCAACAAACGCTACGCTCTACCCTGGAAAATAATCAATCCCCTTGGTGGGTGCAATGGATCAATTGGGGCGGTCATAACCTGGAAAAATTAGGCATTCAACCTGTTCAGTTCTCCGAGGCCGTCTTACTCGCCACAGCCCAGAAGCATACTCAACTATCAGACTGGGGTGATGAAGCCTTTAGGGAAGGGCTGCAAACCTTAATCAAGGCGCTTAATCAAGAAGCTAACCTCAGCTTGATAGGACGATTATTAATCCGCAAACAGCTGGTCCGCTTACTGAAAAATCGTCTAACAATTCAGGCAACGCTTAAGCAACATCCAGATATTCTAGAGTTATCTATTCAAAGACCCTTAATCATTACTGGGTTACCTAGAACGGGTACTACCTTTCTGCAACGATTGTTGGCCCAGGATCCAAAATTTCGCTGGCTCCGTTTTTGGGAACTCATAGCCCCCTGTCCTCCACCCATACAGGCGAATGTCAACACGGATCCACGGATTCAATCAGGCCAGCGTTTGATACAGCAATATCAAACACTGGCCCCTGCCATTTCTACGGCCCATCGCATAGATGCTGAAATCCCAGAAGAAGAAAACCATCTATTTGAACACGCCTTTGCCAGCGTTTTGTTTGAGTTGCGATCGCATATTCCCACCTATGATCAGTGGCTGCAGCAAAAAGATATGGTGTCTGAGTATGGGTATTTTCGGCAACAACTCCAGTTACTCAGTTGGCAGTGGTCAGGGCAATGGCTACTTAAAGCCCCTGCTCACTTAGGAAGTTTGGATGCATTGTTTACCGTTTTTCCCGATGCCTGTGTCGTGCAAACACATCGAGATCCCTGCACAGTCATGCCATCAATTTGCAGTTTGGCAGCCATTATTCACAGTGTCTATTCGGATAGAATAGACACTGCCCAAATCGGTCAAGATTGGCTGAAGATTTTGACCCACCATTACCATCAAGGACATCGTTTTCGGCAACAACATCCGGATGTCCGCATTTGCGATGTGGATTACAATAGATTGGTCCACAATCCACTAGCAACCGTCCGGCAAATCTATGAATTCTTTGGCGATCAGTTGAGTGATACGGCGGCTCACGCCATGGAGCAATCGCTGACGCGTAATTCTAAGCTAAATAAAGCTTCCCATCGTTATTCGTTAGAACAATTTGGGTTGACTGCGGCCCAAGTTAATGAAAGCTTTTCATAAGCACTAACCCTGACAGGGTATCAACGTAAAGCAAGACATTTTCCTAAGGACAGAATACTCTCCGAGAAGAGGAAAGTTCTACAGGAGTCAGGATTTCCTGGCTTAAATTGATACCCTTCTATTCCAAATCCTTATTTCGCAAAAGACTTCAAGTACTGATAGATAATCTCACTTTCTCTGCACCTTGAATCATCTGCAAGGCAAATTGAGCCGCAGTAAAAGCATTCGATTCTTCTATCTCATTTTGAGTTTTCAACTCATTTTTAATTGCATCGACTAGATTATTAATGTTAACGACCTGTTTAGTCTCATCTTTCCACGGAATAGGTTGAACTTTCCAATCACCCATTTCTTGTCCATCTAGCTTTCTTAACTCTCGCCATAGCTCATCAGCATCGTCATTATTAAAACCAAAATGCAATCCCTCTGGTTTGAGTGATATATCAACTGTCCGAACTGCTCCGTCGAATAGGCAAACTAATACATCTTCTGAAAGGCGATCTTGACGTAAAATCTTTAACTTCTCATTCTGCTTCATTGGCCGCTCATCCAGTATAGAAGATTCGGAACCATCTATTTGTAAATCAGGCCAACCTGAAACGACGTCTGAGCGCATTAAAAACCCAGTGATCTTTTTAACTTTACTGGTTAGAGGATTATTCTTGCTATCTTCTTGTGCATCAGAGGCTTGTACTCTACCAATACTAAATGCACCATCCAGCAGTGATTCCACCCAAAACCAATCTAACCAGAAGAAACGGATTGATTCTGAGGGTAGCATCTGCTCATCGGGGACTAAGTAATTAAAGGGAACGCCAGATAACAGTCCTAGTTGCTCAAACCAGGTCTTAATATCGTTAGGAAACTCATTGTCAGCAGAGTTGCTACTAGCAGACTTACCATTATTATCAGTAAAGAGATGAGGGAAAAGTGCCTGCTGATTATTTTGGGCTAGTTTTTGGGCGTTGCTACGTTTCCAGTTAAAGAGGCTGATGGCAAATTGTTTATCTTGGAGAGCCAATAGTTGACCCAGTTGCCAGGCGGCTGCATAGGAGATATCAAATAATCCATTATTCGGATTGTAGGCAATGAGTTGGTCCGCACTGCGAACAGAGAGTTTAGAAAGACCTAAACTTGTCGAATTTTCCCCTGGAGCTAGAGGGCTATGGTACCAAGAAAGGGTTTTCCCGCCTTGTCGAAGATAGTGAGGTAATGGCACATATCCTTTGGTCAGATATTTATTGGCTTCAGCCTGATCGGATTCGGGTAGTCTGAGAGTATTTTTATCGAGATTTGTGAGTAGGGCTTGAAAATTTTGTTTGGGGTCAGAACAAGCAAAGCTCCAACTTTTGAGGACGACTAGACGAATAGAATCTTCATCTGTGGCATTTTGATGATCAAACTCGCCATTCTCTTTATAGCGACTTTCCAGGGAGACTAAATAGGCTGTGCTGCTCTGGTCTTTTTGGGGAAGCCGATTACTAATCACCACTGCTAAGGGGGCGTTGTTTTCCGTCTCTCCAGAGATTTTACGAACGTGAGCGAGATAGGATAGGTCTTGTGTGGTGGGCAATATCTCTAACAACAAAGTCTTGGGCACATCAATCACAGATACTTTATCGTCTGGCTCTTGCCCAGCTTCCAAGGTTATACCAGGCCATTTAATGGTATTAGTAGAAGGTTTCTGTAATTCTTTAAGGGTAACAATTTTAGTATTGCCAGGTTGAATTAAACTTTCTCCAGTTTGACCGTCTCGTCCTACCAGTTCACCCTCGTGAATCAGAATCAGGGCTAACCAAGGAATATCTTGAGAGCTGCCTGCATGAACTAATCTTTCCCAAGGCAGGGTGCTCCACTCTAGGGCAATGTGTGGGAGGATATGGGAATGATCGCCTAAGCTTCCGACTGGGGGAAAAACAGCGTGAATGTCTTGAGGGGCTAAAGTAAAGCGATCGCCTTGAACAACGAACGTGAGATTAGCGCTAAACTTATCGAGGGCATCATCAATTTTGACAGTTTGTTCGATCTCAATTTGATATTCTCCCGCATCTAAAGCGGTCTGATGATTTTGAATAAACTGTAGTTGACTCTTAGCTGTATTATCAGTAACTTTGGTACTCATGGTTAAAATTAGTCTTTCGAATTAGCAGTTCAAGTTAAGTATGAAAGGATTAAGTCATGGTTACTTCTAGTTGAGGCGCGATAACAAATGCTTGCTCCCTTCCTTTTTCGGTTTTGAAGTCTTCTAAATTAATATCGATGTCTGATAGTCCCAAGCTTTGTAGTAAACGATTCCTGGTATTTTCGACAGCTTCAGAGATGATGCTATGGCCAATCGTTTCTTGTCGGGTATCTTCGTCTGTTTCTTTGCTTTCTTTGCTGATTAAAAATGAACCCCACTGGTAGGCGTTATCTATTTTCTCAACATCATAAGCGAGGTTTTTACGCTCAATTGCCTGGGTCTTACCAGGTTTTGGAGGATTTGCAGGCCTGATGGTATATCCAGACAATACATTGTTGATAAATCTTTCTCGATTAGTGTCGTTGCTATTGGATTCTCCCCATAATGCGGTCGGAACATTTTTGACAATGGACTTGCATTTAAAGTGTTCTCCTACTTCTTGGTTATTCTTCTTGATGGAAATATGATAGCTAGACTGATTAAAGCCATCGCGTTTAACCTCCATGGGGGCAATTCCAAAAGCTTTTGTCGGAGGACTTTCGTCACTTTCTGCTAGAATTTCGCCAACGTCACCTGTTTTTATCGGAATGACGGAGCTAGTATTCAGAACGAATTCTTTGGGATTCACAATCCAGATTTCAGAGTCCCGTTCCCCCAGCTTACGGAGGAGCCCACTCTCAACAGCAATGGTGCAAACGTCTTGATCGGTAGGTAGGAAAGAATCCTTAAACTTCGTCCAACCGATAGGTGCTGGCTTCTTCTGAGAATAATTACCGAAGCGAACGGTAAAGGAAACAATATCCAGATCAATTTCTGCGATGCCTGAGAACTCTGGCCCCCAGATATGCAGGTCGGCTCCAACATCTACTGTGATCGTTTCACTAGCACCGAAAACCTTAAAGGTATAGGATCCACCAACATTTAAGGACATCCGAGCGTCGTAGAAGTAGGGCTGCCAAGAGACAATAAAATGGGCTTTGGCAATAAACCAGGCTTTGAGATTGCCTGACTTATAAACTGCTTCTAAGCTTCCGCCTGCCATAATGGCTGAGGCGGTGAGGGCGAAGTATATACTGCCTTTGACCGTCAACTCGTTACTAATGCGCCAGTTGAGGGCGAGGGGGTCAACCTTGGGATAGTGGGCAGGCACCTGGAAACGAGGATGGTAGCCACCCACTGTCAGGACAAAGTCTCCTGCGTGTTCGCCTTTAAACCAACAATAAAATGCAAATCCACCGCTGAGTCGGCAGGCTTGCTCAAAGAGGTAGGAACCGGGCAAGATTTTTCCTGCGACTGTGAGCGTGCCTTCGTCGGGGACAAAACGAGCGAGGATTCCTATACGGACTTTGGCAAGTGGTGGCGGTAGCGCATTTGGATCGATCCCTGGTGGAACGGGTGGGGAGATTAAGGTGGAGATACCCAGTAGATCGAGGGCAAATTGGTCGCCAATGGTGACAACTAACAGAACAAAGGATTCAATCAGCTTAAAAGAGGTAAACTTGATGCCGACTGCAAGAACAAGCTGTCCTACTTTTGGCGGGATATAGGGTTGCAGGTCTTGCTGAATTTGCATCAATTCCCCGACATTGGCATTGCCGCCGCTGAGGACGGCTCGCACGAGGGGAAATTCGCCAACCTCGTCGAGGGTGGGCATGATTAGACGACGGTTGTAGGCGAAACCGAGGGCTAGTCCGGTGACGAAGAAGAAGGCAGGTCCGCCGAGGGGTTTGTCGAGTACGCCATAGATGAAGAGGGAGGGATGGCCTTCAGCGGTGGTGGTGTAGGAACCGAGGGCAGATAGGGTAAAGGCTTCGGTTTTGATGATGACAATGCCGGAGTAGTCGTCTCTGCCATTGATGGTGGATCGGAGGAAGGCACCGCCAATGGAGACGGCTCCTTTACTTTCATAGCTGATGCCGATGCCTTGGAGATTAAATTGGGGTTTGAATTCTTTGAGAGAGGAACCGATGGATAAGCCATCGAGGGCTAGGGTGAGTCCGGCAGCGGAGAGGGAGGCGTCGAGGAGGAACCAGAGAACTGTATCTTTGTATTGGATGCCGACTCGGCCAAAGTATAGGGGACCAAAGGCTTTTTTGATAGGAAACCATTTGGTGTTGTCGGCTACGGGTACTGGCGTAGTTGAGGCTGCGGGAGCAGGCTCAATTGTTGATTGGTCGTCAGATGAGATAGGTAGGGCAAGCGCTTCGGTTGTGGAGCCCAATTGAAGGTTTGCCGATATGCTTAAACCCTTTCGAATCGCTGAGGCGTTGCTTACTTGTGCCTCGCTGGAGTGGGAGGGAAGTTTAGCACTACCGTCGGGGATGAGGGGATTGAGGGTATCGACTTGCTCTACCGTGAGTGCCTGAGACAGGATAAGGAACTTTAAACCATTGATGCTGACGGTTTGTTCTGGAGGGAATTTTGAACCCACGAGGGGGAGGTTAGAGAGATTAATTGCCGAAGGGGCCAGGGGCCGACTTGCAGCGAGGCCGAAGTAAAACTGCCACTTCGCCGTGGTGGTATTTTTGAAAGTCACAAAGACGGCATGGCCAAAATTAGCGGAGACGGCTTCGATAACCAAGGTTTTGCTGGCAAAGTCATAGGTGAATGAAGCCGCCTCTAAGGCAAGACTTATTTCGTCGGGGGTCTCCGGCACTTCTAAGTCAAAGGCAGAAGCAATATCTTCAAGTTCTAGGTAGTCGCCCTGAGTTTGCCAAGTCGCTCTGAGTTGAGCACCGACTGTTCCCAGGTCAAGCGTAAGGCTAAAGGCTTGGTCACCAATCGCAAGCGCGCCACTGAGGAAGATCTCATGGCTTGTGGGTGTCTTGGTAACGGATAGATAGAGCTGGGCCACTAGGGCTGTATCTAGGATGGGGAAGGCGGTTTCCACGCTGCCGTAGAAGCTATAGCTAAACGGTGAGCCTATGGCACTACGGGTAGCGCTGACACCAAAATCTGAAAATGCAATAGCGCGCAGCGATGCGGGGACGGATTCCTGGTTGCCCAGTAGCTCGCCAACAATTTTTCCTAGGCTAACTGCTCCGTAGTAGGAACCACTGACCGTACTCACTTGCCATGAGGTCTGTCTTTCTAGTCTTACAACAAAATCGAATTCGCCATCAAAAATGTTGGGAAGAAATTCGGCTTGGGCATCGATGTAGACCCGTGTCCAGTTTGAGCCCGTTGGGTCAATGGTCTCGATTCGTAAGGTTAATCCCTCTAGGACGAGAACATCAGATATGACGGACCAAGGCTGGAGGGTACTGATCGACAAACTTAAATAGCTGACCCTGGGATCAGGTTGGACAACCATGGCAAAGTTGTCCAGTCCGACATTGGCAAAAATGCTGGATAGTTCGCTAGGAATAAAACTTGTAAAACCACTGCCGCCTGGCAGGCTTTCAATCAGGCTATTGATGGAGCTTTGGTTGGGCAGCGGTTTTGTGCTGATACCCAAGGTTCTTCCTGACATGGGGATACCTATGGCGCAGGTCAGGGTGTTGTTGTATTCGGCTTCGACTAACAGATCAATATTTTGTAGAGGATTGTTTATATTGGCAGTGTCGATACGGACGGCGACGGCAGGATTTGCCAGGGTTAAGGCATTGGGTGCGACGCCGATACTGAAAGTGCCCGTTCCCAGCGGAGCTTTGATTGTTCCAACGGGCAGGTATTGACCATCTGTTGGGGTAAAGGGTCCGTAGAACTTGAAGGAATTGGGGCCGATCAGCGTGCCCAAGAGGTCACTAACGATCGAGAAGTTGTCGAGTGTAATATCAGCAAGAAAATTAAGACCTGGTTCAAGAGGGATGGTTTGGGAGGGATCGCCTGGCCATGGATAGGCTGTTTGTTCTGTGGTTATGAACACAAACTGTGCAGCAGAAAGGTTGAGATTTGAAAATGGGAAAATATCCAACCCATTAAAGCTATCGCTAAATTTCCATGCATCACTCATCGTGACGATAATAAGTGCCTGAAGTGAACCTGCAGACTCTGTAAAGGCGAGACCGATGTCCACGTTATCTTGATTGAGGACCGACGCTGTTCCCGCAGAAATTGTTAAAATGCCGTTTGAGGGAGCGGAAATATCGGTCGCGTTAACGCCTGTGAGAGTCAAATTGACGTCGGCTTCTAGTCCAAAGGCAGCACGAATATTGGCCAACACATCAGTCGAGAACACGGTGCTATCGAGAGCGATGGTTGAGTTTGTCGCAGCCTGTGCCTTTAGGTTACTTGCAAGTGTATTTAGGTTAGCCATGCTTCGATCCATTCCTATGGCATATCGCGTCTATCAACACTGATTCCAGAGATTTTGAAAACCCGGTCTATAACTCTGTCCTCTATGAGAACTTTCTCTTCTATTGCACCAGACGTAATTTGTTCTACTGCTTGACTATTCGCAAGATGTCGTATATTAAAATCGCCTTTCATTTTATCTGGTAAAACATGATTAACGATGAAATCTGAAAGTTTTTGCTCACCATTGCCTTGTTGTGGGTCAACCATAACTGGTGGTGGAAGGCCATTCTCGGAAACCCCAGAGTTTTCAGCATCAGAGAACCAGGCTGTATAACCCTGTCTCATGCTATTAACCTTATTAATCTCTTGATCGTAGATGCTGACGCGTTCCTTAACAACGCTAATGCCTTTGTAAAACAAGTACGAAATTTTCTGCCTCTTAAAGTAATTCACAAAGCTAACATCCTCGGCTGACGAAATGTATACAGGGCTGAAATTGATTGCTTTGTCCGTTAAGTATTTTATATTCCATAACGCAGCTTGTTGTATAAGACCTTCCGAGTTAGCAGCATTGGGGACGGTGTCAGATTGTTGTCCTCTCCCGTTGGCTGACTCGGTCTGTGCCCATGCAGAAATCCTCCAGTGTTCTTCTGCCTTTGTACCTCCTGAAAAACCAACACTTACACAGTTTTCAACTTCCTTTATTTTGTCTTCTATAGCCCCATAACCGGGAAACTTTCCGAGTGCCACAACATTGTCGTCGAAGAGCCAAGCATAATCCCAGGGAGCGTCTCCTTTTGGCGGAGTCGCTGCAGTTCTTAATTCTTTACAGAACTGGATTGCGGCAAAACGACTCGCTCCAAAGCCGACAAAGTGACTACGATTTGGAGGTGGATGGGGCGTCGACCTTTTAAATACCCATCCAATCACCGTAATACCCGTGCCTGCAAGGTTGTTTTTATAAGTCTCGTACTCAGAAATATTGACAACAATGTATATATTACGATTGTTGTTAGTGCCTGGAGCAATCCTTGTTCGGCAGTAGATAGGTGGCGAAACCTCTTCACTCATCAGCGCGCGCAAATCGCTGGCACTTCTAAAACTTCTCTCATCGAGAACAAGTAGTTTCTGGTTGGCTGCTTCAATCCCCTGCTTAATCCATTTTGAGCGGTTACTAGATATAACTACCAGGGGTGGTCGCTTACCTGCTTCAGATCTGATAATCGTACGCCAGTTCGATGTAGCCAGCAACAAGGGTTTCGGCAATATATCCGCGTCCATAAGCTGATTCCATCGGTTATCGAGTAAAGCACCATAGTATTTCTTGTTTTTCCTGTCATAAACAATGTTGTCTAAGGGTCTGTACTTTTGGTTGACAAGGTCACCACCATAATTTATGTTTTTGTCAGCTGAGATGGCCATAGTGTGCTTTTACCGTTTTCGGAAAATAAGCTTTTGAGACGGAGTCGGGAGTAATTACTTCCAATTTTGAACTACTCTTTATCCTTTAGTTACATGAATAGGCGATCGCCTCCAATTTCCACAGCTCATTCCCTCCGATAACTGAAATTGGATAGAGTCCGATCGCCTTTTAATTTTCATAACTCATTCTCTCTGAATCATTGGAGTGGGAGAAGTGTGATCGCGTTTGAGACTCATCATTTATTGGCTCTGATAATTGGAATGGGATAGGGTACGATCGCTTGCTAATTTCCATCGATAATGACCTCTTTAAAGGAGAAAAGTAGTTGAAGTATAGATGCAAAATATCTGTACTAACCAATAATCTTTAGTTTTAAACTAGTGCCGGGAGCTTTATCACTACGAAATTCAATCGAGCGGGCGCTGTCTCCACCACCATTCCTATTTGCATAGTTGTCAATGTAATAACCTTGTGGAGACTGAATACGGACTTTTAGTTCAGAATCGACAAACTTCTTTAAAGTCTTCAAATCGTTTTCAGTAATAACAGTATTACCTATTTTTAGAGTGCCATCAACTATAAGATTGGGTGTCCCAATCAGATGAAGACTACTATCATCATTGAATCTTGCCCAGACTTTACCATCCTCTTCTGGTTCTCGAATTTCTAGATGTTCACCATTTAGAGCGATCTCCCAATCATTAGTTGTTGAAGGTCGAAATACATTCGAGCGGATTATGCCGTCAACTTTAAGTTCACCAGCGATCTCAGTATCTCCTTGTACTTTTAATTTATTCGTACCTGGATCATTAGTACCGATACCAACATTGCCATTATCGTCATTGATGATCATTCGAGTAGATCCATCAACAAGATCGTTAGCATTAAATCTCAAATTACCGTCAGAATCAACCTGCAGGTTCCACTGCTCGCCCTTATTGTCGATACCAAAACTACCAGTATCAACAGAGAGATTTCCTGTAATCGCTGTATCACCTTTTACTTTCAATTGTTCAGTACCTGACGCAATCCCAATCCCAACTTTTCCACTAGTGACAGAGAGATTACCTGAGATCGCGGTATCTCCTGCTTGAGTTACGGTTATCTTACTGTTACCTGCCGTAATATCTGTACCGGATCCATAAGCTATCTTAAATTGTTCATCATCATCCATACCCACCATCCAGGCATTTTTGCCCGTGGTTGTATTTTGTAGTCTCAGATAAGCTTCATCAGAACTACCACTTTCAATAAGAATATACGCATCACCAGAAGCTGAAGAAAATTTAGCTATATCCTTACCAGATGAGGACTTAACATGAAGCTTGGCCTGCGGTTCATCTGTCCCAATGCCAACACAACCAATCTTGTTACTATCAACAGTTTTTTCTCGATAAACTAAAGGCCCTTTATGAATGGGAACGGTAATATATCCATCCCAATATCCTGGAATATTTTCATAATGGACATAGAGATTCGCATAACCAGCCAGGAGTTGGGTTTTAAGATTGTTAATCTTGAGTCTTAAAATCTCTTCGCGTTCATCCTTTTTGAGCGCCCATCCTTGTTTGCAAATGAAGCTCCATCTTGGGGTAATTCCTTGTTCTTCTTTGCCGCCAAAAATCCATTTATCCTGACGATTTTCAATTAGCACCTGAACATCATCTGCATCCGTATGGTCCACTAAAGCCCAGTTTTTCGGATTACTGTCTTTCGATACAACATCAAAATAAATTGTAAACTTGGCTGCTTGATCAAGCGTGTTTTCCTGATCAAGCCCTTTTAATGACAAAGACACATGAGGATTCAATTCATGTTCAATTACCTTGAGGTTCTCGGATGCCTGTATTATCTCCTTGGTTTTTCTATTGATACGTGCTAACTCTTGTGCAGTGGGTTTTGTTGAATAAAGTAACTCATTCAACCGTGCCAGAATGGCATTTAGATCTTTCTGGGTAACGACACCTAGATTGTTAATTAAAATTGAAAGAATTGTCTCTTTGTCAGTATCCTTTAAGTTTAATTTGCCTGATTTTTCTTTAAATTCTTGCAAAGAGTCTTTTGAATCTTTTGATGTTTTCAGTAAATCAAAAAAACGTTTACTAGCCTTGGATATTTTTGGGTCTTGTTTGATTTCTTTTATAGCTTCGCCAAAATTCGGAAGTTTTTCTTGAATAAATTTAGCAATATTCCCATCCCATCGGGTTGTGCCTATTGAAGTGATTTCAGGTGAGTCTAAAACAGTTAATGATGCATTATGATGCGGCAAGCTTTGAATCGTTAACGTTAATTCATTTTCAGTTCCATCATTGAGAATCGTATTAGACCCCAAAAAACCGACATATAGCGGAATTTGCTTTTTGCCACGCTGATTAACAATATTGAGATACTGTAAACGATTGCCACTAATCGTTTCAGTAGAACCTTGATACTGAAGATGGTCATACTTAATTTCTACCCTGGTTCCTCGCGAGCCTCCAGCTGGTGCAGCACCAATATTCTCCAGAGTGAGCGTAATCCTTTTGCCAGGGTTGATTACTGTGGACTCTGGACTCGTTGACAACACATAAAATGTATTGCCCTGCGGCTTCATTTGCCAACCTTCCCCAGTCTCCTTTAGGGTAATTGTTTTATCTTCGTCTTGACTAGATAGCAATGTACCCGGTCGAAAGGAGATACAAAAATGATAGTTACTCAGAGAAGGTTGGCCATCAATTGACTGAAGTTCAATTTCTTTCCCAGAGGTATTAACAATATCAATTGTCAGTGCCTGTCTCAATGATCCATCGTCAATGCTCAGAATATTTTGTCCATCCTCATCCTGTAGAAAAATCTGGAAAACATCGAGGCGAGATGTAGTCATAGCATTATTAGCAATAGCGATCATTGAAATTCCTCCGACCTAATAAACTTTTTTTGAATACAAGACAGATTAAGGCTCGCTATGTTTCAGGTAAGGTTGGCATTAGGTTCTCCTCTATTAGGTTCTTGCTGACGCATTTCATTAGCCTGTACTTGGGCTTCAGCCTGAGCTTTGATTTTATTGATTAGCTGAAAGACTTCAACATAAGGACGCTGCCCTAACGTCTCCAGGATGAGATTGACTTCTTCTATGGTTATATTGATACTTATTTGTTCCATTATTCAAAATCTAAGGTAATAGTTCTAAGGTGTGCTGTGTGTATCTGTATTTCCCAAGTTCTCGTCTGGTGATTGATTCAAAATAAGCCAACCTTCACGAATTTCTTGAGACCCCGTAAAAGCAGCCCGCGAAGTCACTGGGTTAATACTAATTTCATGTAAATCAAATAGCTCTTCAATCAGCTCATCTATATTTTCTAAATTCCCCGTAAGCGTTTCCCGGTCGTCTTTAGTAATAATTTTGGCTTTACTATGAATTTCTTCACCACCACCATTAACAAGTGTTAACCATCCTTGATTTAATAACGCTTGCCAATCTTCTTCAGGATCCCGCTCGATTTTATAGGCAGCATACGCTTGAACAAAAACAGCTTTTTCAATGACTGAAGTGGTCAAAATTTCTAACCAGGTTTCTCTACCCTTTCTTTCTAGCCAAGACCAATCATAATCTGGAGCCGTTGGCAACGGAAGATTGAGACGACTCTGGTTGGTTCGTTCTGTCAAAATAGGTGCAGTTAAGAAAGTGATTTTAATATTGGCTAATGCTTCAGCATAGTGCTCAGCAGGGATATTAATTACTTTACTGGGTAAAATCCCCGATGTAGCATGAAATACGCCTCGCGGGTCAACTAGCATCGTTAAAGTTTGAGGGTCGCTGTTAATAGACTGGATAATATTGATTGGACCTTCTTCCACCTCTGGATTCATTTCCAAATCGATAAACTGAGTTTCTATTTTTTCAGATTCATTGTTATCACTTTGCTGTGCATAAAAGATATCATGTTCATAGTCGTAACCCGTCTCGTTGGCTGCATTTTTTTGTTCTTTCCAATAACCAATGACGCCATCATTAAGCTGTCGATATTCCCCAATGCGAATCGGAATTTTCACATCATCTAAGTCATCGGTGTCTCTTTCGTCAAGCGATTGCATTTGCTGCATTTCTTGACGAAAAATATTCCAATCTTGGTTAATGGCCGGTAGTCCCTGCAATTCTAGACTGATGGATGTTCGGACTACAGAAATGGGACGCCCCATCAGTAATGCCAAACTTTGATTCTGAGCAAAACTTTCTGGATCAATATTATTTAGTGCATTATTCAGACAGCGATTGAAATTTACCAAGAAATCTCTGCCTAACGTAATGATGGTTTTTACTACCTTATGCAAATGGACATTCGATATATTAGGAACATCGTGTCCCTCTATTATTGTTGTTGCCAGTGGCGCATCACCGGGTGCATCATCCCATTCGCCATTAATATTGATTGATCCTAAAGCTTGACCGAGATTGTCATAAATCATCAAGCTATCGTTTAAGTTATTAGGAAGTATCCACCCACAAATTGGAGTTGTGTTTGAGAGATCATTTGTTTCTCGATTATCTTTGTCATTTGCAGATAACCAACGGAAATTAATCCGACAAGGTTGAACAAAACGAGGAGGAAGAACGATACGATTGTTCTGTTCAGCCTTCATACTCTCTGGCTTAATCACATATTCTTCTAAGTCAACCCTCCAATCTAAGTTTCTAACTTGCCCAAACGTATCCATTAACTGCAAGTCAATAATCCGCAGTTCTCCAGAACGAATCGGGCTAAAATCATCTAAAGGTTGGGGGGCACTTTTGATTTCTCCTGAAACCGCTGCCCCCACTTCATCTGTAAACGTTTGGTAGTCTGCAAAACCAATTGGGTCTTGAATCGGTAATTGCAAGGTTTGTTTATGCATTAACAGTGCTTCATTAAACCCACCTATAGCCTGAGATAGGCAATTGAGATTCTTCAGTCGTGCTTGTGCTTGTTTCGCTGTAGCAACGGGATGAGGAATGATATCAAACTTGTTATCTTCGTACCATTGCTTGAGCGTTTGAATATTTGCCAATTCTCCTAAATATTCGTCACTATCAATCTCAACGGCCTCTTCATAATCGACATATTGTGGTGCAATAGATTGACGCAAATGGCTTTCTATCTCTCTATCTCTTGGTTGTTGATTTTTCAAATGCTGTGCGTAATCACTAATTGTCTGATAAACAGGATTAGTAATCGTTGCTTGCCCGTTATGATCGTGTTTATCTAAATACTCTTCGATGCGCTTTTGTAACAATGGATTAGCATAGGGCGTTAAGATACTAAAGCCACTGTAAATATTAGAATCCTGGTCAGTTTTAATGCGATTATCTGCGGTGTCATCAACAACAGATCGAGCAGATTTGAGCGACAAATCTATATCATTTGTCCTAAGGTTATAATTTTGGAGCAGAAAATCATTGCTATATTTACGATTGGCAGAAGTTTTATTGCCACCATTCGCTACCGTATATAACTCAACCAACCATTCTAATATAATAGGATTCCATGGTTGCCGTTCCCAAATACTAAAGCCAATCCGTTCCTGACCCTTGTCCAACTTAAGTTCATCTAGCTTGTCAGAAATAGTCTTAAAATTTTCTTGAACTAAGCTTTGAATCGTTTGATTTTCTATGATTTGACATTCAAGTAACCCATCCTCACTCAAACGACCATCTCTACCATGCCGTTCATTTGCTTTGACATCGTCTCCCACTAGTAAAACAACAGGTTCTTTTACTTCCCAGTAACGAGGACTTCCGGCTACTTCTAAACGATAGACTGGGGGGTAAGGTACTTTCTCTTTTTCCTTTGCATCCAGCTTATTATAGTCATCTTTAAGTTTCTGATTGTAGGTATTAGTTGCATTGATTAAATTATTAATTGCTCCTGCTAGTTCAGAGGATAGAGAAGAATCTGACCCTGATGCATTACTCAAATTTCTTGCATCATCTTGAAATAAATTTAGCGTTCCCGTTGTCCTGACCTTTTCTTGTAGAGGTTCAAGTCCCTGTTTTTGGATGTAGTATTTTACTTCATCAATATCGGGATAATTATCCCAACTATCTTCAGGGGGATAGGTGGAAACCATATATTTGTACCAGTCAGAAAAAAGCTGCCTGCGTCTGGCATTAATCTCAGCCAAAGCAGAATCGTATGCTTGCTGTTTCTGATTGAGTGCACTGAGTTGGGCGGCAATATCTGAGGGTAAATTAAGTTTTGTTTGAGATACTTGATTTTCTGAATTTGATTGCTCTGTTTCTAGCCGAATTCTCCACAGAAATCCGCCAGCGACTGCATTAAACCCACCCCCATGGCGAATTTCTTGAAATTTGGGTCCGTTATCTAATTTTTGGTTTTCTAAGCTTTCCGCAAACTGTAGAGCTTCTAATTGTTCCTCAATGATAGCTTTTTGAGACTTATCAATCGTTTCAGCCAGGTAGGCCGATAGTGCTTCTGTCCCCGTATTTGCAACGGCTAGGCTGATATTCGCTTTTTCTAGGGAAGAGCGTTCTAAGTCATGTTCAGAAGGCCTAAAGGTTAAACGAGAATAACAGATAATCTGAGGGGCTTCACTATCGGCAGTAAAGGCCTCATTGTCCCAATTAAACTTCCACTTGAATTCTTCTTTAATTGCATCCATGAAGGTATCAAGTGTCAATGCCTCTTCTGGAAAATCCTCTTGATACCTTACATTGAAGTCCTTAAGAAATTCATTGAGATAGTTTTGACTGGAGTTGCTATACCAGCCTATAACTTCGTATTGGAGCTTATCTTTATCTGGTAGAGGAGTCGCATCAGTATATTTTGGATCGTGAAAGCCAAATACACTACGACAGTTAGGATAAAAGGCAGCAAAAGTCGGCTCACCATAACCTACAGTCGTTAGACGTTCTAAGTACGTTACATCTGGGTTGCTTTCCTGTAGCTCATTCTTCCATTCTGCTAGAGGCAGTTTTCGTCCCAGATAGCGAAATCGTGGTAAATCCTGATTAGTTTCGTCTTGGTAAGGGTAAGTGACGCTATCCTCCTGAAAACCGACGCTTGGGAGATGCAGATAATCACTTTCAACAATCCAATGGTCCACCCCGTCTTGATCACGACGAGTCACTAGCCAACGATTAGGAACAGCAGGAAATTTGCCTGATACACTTTCTTTGGTCAGTGCATCGGGTAGTGCCCAATGTAAGTGAATTCCTGCTTTGAGGTGAAGGTTTTTATTTTGAAAAGGCTGGGAAACAATAGATTCACTTACATTAACGATATCAGGGTTAACATCTCGCTTCCCACTGAAATAGGGGAGACGATTAAACTCCACCATTGCTTCTGCTACGCTTGTTCCATATTTGAGATGCAAAGCATCCATCTGTATAGGAACCAATAAAAAGTTACTCATAGTTGAGAAAATATATCTTTTTTAAGGCTCAGGAGTTAAATGCTATAAAATTGTAGTCCATAGGACAGAGCGAACGCATACATTCTTAAGTAATCAGTATAGGCTTTGGTAGGCCTAAAGACGTAAGGATATAGTAATGTATCGCTTCAATTCTTATCTGTCGCGCTTTATGATATCCGCCTCACTCAGCTGCTCTAAATGTACCTTCCAGAACATTGTCAAGAACGGCAAGATTCATATTTAGCACTACCCAAAACTCAAATACTACATTTTTTACAAACAGCTTTATAACCAGTTACCTACCAGGACAAAGGGACTCCAGAAATAAGGAGAGGCCAACTGTGGGTCTTGCATCAATGCCAACTGTGCCTGACGAAATGCTTCGGCTTTGGTCGTCTCCGGTTGAGCCAGGGCCTTATAAAACTCAGTCATAAAGGTAGCCGCAGCCTGGTCATTAATCGCCCATAGCCCAGCTAAGGCACTGCGTGCCCCAGAACGAATGGCCGTGCCAGCAATGCCTAAGACAGCTCGACTATCACCCGATGCTGTTTTGCAAGCACTAAAGACCAGTAGCTCTACAGGGGATAGGTTACTGCGATGACGAGCTTGCAAAACTTTGCTCATTTCCTCCATCGTCAGTTTCCCTTCCCAGGTGAGGATAAAGGTATCCTCGACGGTTGCCCCAAACTCTCCATGGGTGGCAAGATGCACCACACCCGCTGGGGCTGTTTTGAGGCTGTTGAGCAGGTTGGACTTAGTCAACGTTTCGTTGAACAAAACTTGGTGGTCAGGGATTTGATTGGTGACCTGTTGGAGTTCATCGGTGACAAAGGGCAGGGCTGAAAAGCCAGACCGCGCTTCACTCAGACCTCCGGCAAGCATTTTTAGATCTTGTTGCTGCAGGGGACGGGGTTCTAAGAGGCTCAGTCCTGGTGAGAGGACGACGTTGTACTTCTCAATCAGGTACTGCTCCCCGTCATGTAGTGTGGTCAGGGGTAATGTACGCAAAATACCATCGGCAACAAAGACAAGGCTCTCAATATTCTGTTGAGCAAGGTAGTCCTCTGCGGGGCCTAGAATCCAGGTATAGACTTGTTGTAGCTGTTGAGTTGTCCGTGGTCGCTTAGACCGAATGGGTGAGGTGAGAGTTCCTAGCAGTTGTTTGATCGTCTTGTCTACATCTTGAGAGGCCACGGATGTGCTGTAATGTTTAATATCACCGTCTACACTGACGATGACATCGAGTTGGTCATCCAGCAGAATTGGATAGATGACAGCCGCCGTTGGATCAATCTCGTCAGCTAGTACAGAAGAGCCCTGGATACAGGCATCCTGGAAATAGTCATTGACTTCAGCAACCTGTAAAGCTTCGATTAGTTTTCTAGCTTGTCTTAAATCTGTTTCCTTAGCAGGGCGAGCGTTATCCCCCTGGAGTAGGAGTTTGACAAATTCGCGATAGATGGGCTCCACATCATCCCGGAAGGTAAATTGAACATCATCGCTGGTGGCAATCAAGTCTTTTCGTAAAATTTCGAGAGCGTCGATGGCCATACCGTAAGCGTCAATAGCTTGGGAACGTTTGCCCTGAGATTTTTGCAGACGTCCTAGCTGTAATGCGATTGGGTAGGTGACTTCTGGTACCTGGAGAGTTTGAGCCTGGCGAAATGCTTTTTGGGTAACTGCTTCAGCTTTGTTCCACTGTTGTTGTTTCCCATAAAAGTCTCCCTGATAACCAAGGCTATAGGTTTGGGCGATGGGGTCTTGGATGATCTGAGCCTGCTGACTAGCCTGGTTTAGTAGGGTGAGTAGGTCTGCAGATGAGTGCTCAAACAGATCACTATTCAACAAAGTGTGGATCAGATGTAGCTGAGCATAGATGGACTCTCGGCTAGTAGGGAGATTTAACGGTTGCAGGTCAACGGCTAGATCGGCCCAAAGATTTTGGGCGGCTCCAGGGTCTGCAGTAACGAGTAGTCGAAGTTGGCTAATGCTAGCTTGAAACTGCCCCAGGGGATTGGGGGCAATGGCTAGGGCTTGTTGATAATAGGCCAGGGCCTGATCAGGATTCCCTGTGGCAACATGACCCAGATTCAGCCAGATCTGGCTGGTGAGGGCAGGCTGACTTAACTGTTGGGCAATGGCCAGGGCGGCTTCCAGGTTTTGTTGTGCCTGGGACAGGTCACCACTGCTACGGAGGTTATTCCCCAGGGTTAATAGGGCGATGGCTTTTTGTGGGGAGGGGGATTGGTTTGTTAACGCTGTAATGATTTCCTCCAGTTGATTCTGGGCCTGACGATACAGGCCTAATGATTGCAGCACCTGGATTTGGTTGAGCTGGGCTTGGTGGTACCCTGGTTGATCGCCCACACGGTGATAAATAGCGGCGGCTTGTTGCCAGTCGGTCAGGGCCATCTGCGTGTCACCCTGATTGAGGTTGAGGCTGGCGCGGGTGTTCAAAACCTGGGCCAGGAGTTGGGGGGTGACTGTTTCCGGAGTAAGTAGTTGTTGACTGGCGATTAGGGTGGTATTTGCCTGTTGCCAATCGCCTAGCTGACCATAGGCCAGGGCTAGATTACTCAGGGTAGAAGCATAGGTCAGGGGATCATTGGTTTGTGCCAGTAGGTTGGTTGCTTGCTGCCATTGGGTAGCGGCTTGGATGTAGTCAGCTTGATAGTAGGCCTGGGCCGCCTGCTGCAAAAGATGATCTAGAGTATGGCTATTAATGGATGCTGTCAGATCACTATTTTTATGGGTGGCAGTGGCCTGTTGTTGAGCCGCCTGGCGGTGGGATTTTGGCAACGGAGCTACCTGTCCAATGGTATTGGATCGGTTAGGCAGGGCACCCAGGTCAGATAGCGGGTAAATGCCCATGGGTTGGCTGGCGGGGGTGGTGGGTAAACCGCCCCGCCCGGTCACGACAAATTGAGCTTGCCCTTGTCGATCGATAGCGCAGGCATTGGCAATTTGGTTGCTGGCATCGGCCAGGCTTGCGGGGAGTTGGGTCAGGCCCCTGGCCGGATCGAGATTGGGGGAGTCAATGGAGATCTCTCCATCTAAGCCAAATTGAGAGGAGGCAGAAATATCTAGAAACTCTGCTCCCAATATGGCGATAGTAACAATGTTAATATTGCCACCATTGCCGCTAAAGGCTTCGGCCACGATGCGATTCTGGCCTGCGCGCAGACCAACAACAAAATCAGTGTTGATATTGATGTTGCCACCGTTACCCCCGGCGGCAGCGTTACCGGCGGTGGCATTAATTTCACTCTGATCTGCCAGGAGTAATGCATTCTCTGCTTGGAGATCAATATTGCCGCCATCGGTGTTAGCCGTGGTGGCGCTGATGGTCGATCCGTTTCTTAGGGATAACAAGTCTGAATCAACTGAGATATCTCCTCCCCTACCCTGGCCTTCGCTATTGACGCTGATGTTGCTGTTGTTTAATCGAGCTGTGTTGGCATTGATATTAATATTGCCGCCTTGACCGGTGGCTGTGGTAGTGGTGTTTGCTGCGATCGCACCCCCATCCAACCTTAATGTATCGCTAACGCTCACCTCAATTGTGCCAGCATCGCCAATCCCCTGGGTATTGGTTTGAACCGTTGCTCCATCGGTTAGATCAAAGGTATCGGCAACAATCTCAATATCTCCCGCATCACCTGGATCGACAAAAATCCCATCGTTGACTGAACCCACCGGAAAGCGACCGTCCGGCAGTGTGGAGGCAGCAAGTTCCACATCATCGCTCAAGGTTAATTGCTGACTGCGAATCTCAATATTGCCAGCATTGCCTGGTCCCGTTGTCTCAACGGCTAATCTACCAGGGCCAGTAATAGTCAGGGCTGCTGGTGTCAATACCCGCAGGTTACCTCCCTGGCCCCGAGACGTAGAGGCCGAGATCTGACTACCCTCAGCGAGAGTCAAGCGATTGGTCAAGAGATCAACATCACCCGCGCTACCCTCAGCATTGGTCCGAACAGAAACTTGAGCCCCTTGATCCAGGGTGATATCAGGAGCATTTAACAGGATATTACCAGCCCTACCTTGGGCGTTGGTAATGGCCGACAAAAAGGTATCTGCGCCGGCCAGCACAATGCCTGTATCTGAGCTAATGGCAATATTCCCGGCAGCACCCGAGCTAACGGTATTGCTAGAAATCTCACTCCGATCTTGAACGGTAATCAGTCCAGGACTGGTAATGCTGACATCCCCTGCATCGCGAATGCCCTGGGCACTGCTGATAATGCTGCTATTGCCAAAGGTGAGATCGCCAGATCCGATAATGTCAATATCTCCCGATTCACCAATACCTCCCACCTCAAAAATAATCGGAGGACCAAAAGGAAACGGCACGACAACTGTGGCACTGGTGACTAAATCAACATTATCCAGTAAGAGATCACCCAAACCATTAATGGTCAAGTTTCCTGCCTGGTTCTGCGAAGAAACCGTCAAAACATCTAAGTCTGAGATCTGATCTTTGGCAGATAAGATGACCTGACCACCATTGCCACTGCCTGCATCATTTTGAGAAATGGCAAATGACTGCAGAATCGCATCCTCATTGCCGACAATGTTGTTCTGTTCTGTGATCAGAGAAATATTACCGCCATTGCCAGCTGGTCCTGCCGTCGCTAACGAAAAGGCAAATATAGGCAAACCTGGATTAATTTCACCACTGTTAGAGAAAATAGACACATTGCCGCCATCGCCTCCAGGCGCTGTATTACCGTCAGCAGCCCTTGAAAATGAAAATGAATCTAGTAGACCGGTTGTAGCAATATCACCAGAGCCCGATGATAAGGTGATATTGCCGCCATCGCCCCCAATGACAGTTCCCATAAAGGATGACGAATTGGAAAACGCGCGTAAGGCACTAGTATTGATAGTACCGGAGTCGTTGGCAATATCAATATTGCCACCATCACCCCCCAATATTGTTCCAGACGATGACATTGACACTGATGACACGTCGAAGGTCGAAGTTGTGAAGATATTACCAGAACTGTTCAAGATTGAAATATTGCCACCGTTCCCCCCCGTGATGGGACCAGACGATGAACTAGAAAACGAGGATGAATCCGCGCTAGTGACATTGATATTACCTGCAGTGCTAGAGAACGAAATTTGTCCACCCGTACCTGCCGTTATATTTCCTGTGTTTCCAGTTGTTCTAGCCAGTGTCAACAACGGTGAGCGACTGTTGATATCTCCAGTGGTGGTGGAAAATGAGACTGCTCCGCTCACTCCCCCAAGCACTTCTTCGGCACCAAAACCGCTGGTGATTGATCCTGACGTGATTGATGCGGTGGCATCAATGTTGCCAGAGCGGGTGGAAATTAGGGTAGCTCCACCATTTGCACCGGTAACGTTGATGCTCCCAGATGTTTGTGAAGCTGAGAACACATCTGCAAGGGTGACGTCTCCGGAGGATGTTGAGATTAAAAGACTGCCTCCTTGTCCTCCGGTTATGTTGCCACCGGAGGACAGCGAGCGTGAGACAATATTGGTACCTGAGAAATCAACATTTCCGGAGGTTGTTGAAACTGCAATATCGCCACCGTTGCCACCGGCAACATCCCCAGTAGACCCATTGGTACGGGTGAATGTGAGCAGAGATGAGGTGCGGATGTCACCAGATGTGGTGGACAGGGTAATACCGCCCCCATCTCCACCGATTAAGCGGTTCCCGGAGGTTGATTGAGTCGATGTGTTCAATGTGCCTGTGAAGATATCACCTAAAGTGGATGAAAGGGCAATATCCCCTCCCATCCCGTTGACGACATTATCCCCTCCAGAAAATGTTGTTGTAGAGGTGGTTAAATCTCCGGTAGTAATGTTGCCCTGGGCCGCGATCGCAATATCTCCCCCATCCCCACTGATCACATTGCTAGATCCACCAAACGTTCGTGCAGAGGTGGTTAAATTGCCTGTAGTAATGGTGCTTTGGGTTGCGATCGCAATATCCCCACTACCACCACTACCAGACGTATTAATACCGGCTAATGACAATTCTCCAATGGCATCAATGGCCACGGTGCCGCCTTGACTACCAGCACCAATCCCCGCAGTGGTAATGCCATTCGCTGCAATATTTCCCGTTGCCATCAGGTCTAATGCGCCACCATTGCCTTGGGCCAGGGACGTGAACAATAATTGTGTACCGATAGCGCCCCCCCAAGGAGCCGCATCCCCAGCTTGAAAAAGTGCACCAGCATCCGCTGCAAAGTTATCGACAACGTCTAAGAGCCAGATGCCACTGGCTATATCTCCATCAAAAATACTTAAACTGCCATCGGGCTGAAAGCTACCAATAAAAGGAGCTGTTCCATCAGCGATGGCGATAGATGCTTCATCATCGAGAACAGTATCCTGAAAGTTATCATTGCCGCCACCGACACCATCAAAAAGGATGAGGGATTGATTATTAGGGTTGGTGAGAGTGACGGTGAGATCTGCATCAAAGGTATGGGCAGCAGAGAATCTGACATCTAGATCACCTACAGTCCTGACTCCATCAGGAACGGTAAAGCTAAACTGAGCGGGACCTGATGTGCCAACTGCTGGGATCGGCCCGCCAGCATCGACATCGATAATTGTCTCTTCAGTTAAGGCTGATGTGTTGATATTACCCAACAGAAAGTTGGCCCCAGAGATGGTCAAATCTCTGCCATTAGTCGCTAAAGTATCTTGCAAATCCAGCATAACCACATCACCGATACCGTCGTTATTGGCATCGGCAATGAAAGCAATCCGGCCTGTGCCACTGGAAAATCTCAGTTGATTATCGACTAAGTCTTCAACCGTAATTCCATCAGTTGCTTGCAAAATGACATCGGTATCACCAGCAAGGCCTTCTAACTCAGATTCAAAAATAGTGCTGGGTCCTAGATCATTAATAGCGCTTAGGGGAGAGCTTAAAATCTGCCCAGCTA
Source organism: Leptothoe spongobia TAU-MAC 1115 (assembly GCF_018739885.1). GTDB lineage: Bacteria > Cyanobacteriota > Cyanobacteriia > Phormidesmidales > Phormidesmidaceae > Leptothoe > Leptothoe spongobia. The sequence goes on from NZ_JADOES010000002.1 coordinate 128,084, forward strand.
GCCCCGAGACATTACCTGCAAAGCTATCTGCCCCGTCTGCTGCACTATCGGCTGTGCCATTGGCAATGGTAATGGTGGTGGGATCTAACAGCAAAATGCCAGTCTGACCAAATTGCGCTGCTGTATCGACCGCCCCCCGAAAGATTAAATGGCCGCCACTGGAGACTTCTACAAATCCGCCATTTGAGAACTGGGCTGGGTTATTCGCTCCACGGGTAGAAATATCACCATAAAAGCCAGTGACCTGATCGGACCAGATGGCAACAGTCCCCCCATTTCCTGACTCTGTGGCATCTGCCACAATGCGAGTGTCGGGGCCAATAAATGTGCGCTGAGCATTGAGTTCTGGCTTAGCCCCTTGTAATCGCCCACCAATCAAGACAGTGCCACCACCGTCGCGATCAGAAACATCAATCAAGGCATCATCCAACACACCCACTGTTTGACCAAACAGACCCACAGTGCCACCAGGCGCGATCAGATTACCGGTATGACTAATGTGCCGTCCCTGGAAAGTGAGCCTTTGTCCATTTGGAATAACTAGATTACCAGCATTATTAATATCGCCCTGACCGAGTTGGACCCCCGGTGTGACATTTAGGGTGAGCAAAGGCGGCGCTTGAGGGTTGGCCGCACTAAATTCCAGACCATCACCAAATGTAAAAGACTCTGCCGTACTAGCCGTAAAGGAGCCAGGAATATCTAGGGTAGCGCTGGGGCCAAAAACAATCCCATTGGGGTTGAGCAAAAAGAGATTAGCATTGCCCAAAACCCCTAAAGTGCCACCAATATTAGAGACATTATTTCCAGTGATGCGTGAGAAAATGTTAGCGATGTCTAAGGGATTGACAAAGTAAACTCCCCGGTTAGGATCAATATTAAATTCTTGAAAACTGTGAAATAGACTATCGCTGCGAACCGTTCCCCCTTCGATCAGGTCTGAGGGCAGTCCACGCACGTCAGCATTTGGCTGAATCTGAGTGCCTGTGGTGGGGTCTGGAACCAGTTGGGCGAAGGCTGGTTTTGCGACTAACAGACTGCAAACACCCATCATTAGAACCTGATTAGGCTTTACCAGTGTGAATGGCCTGGTAAATTTCTCTAAATGATACATCGCACTAAACGGAGATTGTGGAGTGCGTAAATTACCCATGATTTTGTGGCTCTATTTGCTGAAAGTTAGCATATGGGCACCCTGGTTAATCGTGAACTATTAGTGTAACGAAGGGAGTGAGCAATCTAGCAGAACCTTCATAACCAGTTACCCACCAGTCCGGACGGATCACATACCTGACATAAACTTTGCCTATGTCTAGAACCGTCTGTGCCCGAAACTCCCTGAGATAGAAAGAGGGCGTGCAGGACTAACTCGCACTCACCCTGATCCCCATTCAGAATTCACACCATCGCTATTCTTCGTGAAATTCAATCAGGCGTCCGTTTGTGGGCTGAACTGGACGAGCATTCATCGGGTAAAGCTGTTCAAAGGATCTATCTGGCAAAGCATATATCCGGTTTAGAATTTTGTAAGCATCCTGGTCTTTAGGATCTACCGAACGGAGAGAATTACTTTGGCGATCATGCACAAATGGATGTAATTGATACCCAGCCACTTTCCCTCGCTTGCTGCCTTTAGTAAACAACATGATTTCCCATAGTGCGCCCAGACGACTTGACAGAGAACGAGAAATCTCGATGTTCCCTTGCAAAAAATTACCCGAGCTGTAGAGTATGTGACAATCACCAAATTTTTCGATTGGCTGTAATACATGAGGGTGGCAGCCACCTACTATATCGACATCTTGGGCAGCAAGGGTTTTCGCAAAATCACGGGTAGCACGGGATGGAAAGTGTTGATATTCATAATCCCAATGGGGCAATACTACTGTTGTATCAACTGCATCGGAAGATAATAGCTCAGGGGCCTGTTTGCTATGCAATATGCCAAAATTTGTTGGGTCTCTAAAGCCATTTTCTGTAGAATTGTTGAGCCAGTGGGTCCATGCCCAAATCCCTACACTCAGGCCTGATGGTAATGTACGCACAAGATGGGTAGGACGACCTTCTGTGATCTGTCCCACCGTATCGATGTGATGTTTTGAAAAAGTTCTAAGTGTGGTTTCAAGACCCTGATCGCCAGCATCTTGGGCATGATTATTGGCCACACTAATCACCAGACGATCGGTTGACACACCAACTTTTGAAAACAACTTCACCAGGAAATCAGGATCAATCGCTTGCTCCCAAAGATTATCGCCAGTACGTTCTCCACATAACCCGGTGAGATTACCAATGACCAGGTCAGCACGGCTAAAAACTTGTCGCAGTTTATCGTCGATTATGGGTACTGCAGATAAGCCAACTAAATCGCCAAAAAACACTAACCGTACGAGGCTATTATCTTCCTGTGCAGGTCGGCGGACTAGCGGTGCTGGGGAAACCCCAGAATGATTTCTGAATGAAGGTTGATGGGCGTACCAGGGATACGCCAGGGTATAGGAAAGAGGGTAAGGCGAAACCGCTAAACCATCTTTAAACTTTTGCACCATGCGGAGTAGTTTCATAATCACCTCTTAGTGTAAAGAGCGTATGGTTAACAGTGTGGCGATACCAAGCAAATAAAGACCTTGCATCCGTCGAATTCGATTGATTGGCACTTGACGGCTCCAGTGACTTGATAGTCCAGCACTGAGTATTCCTGGAATCAGCATCTTTCCCGCTGCCCATAGATCAATTTGTCCTGATTGCAAGTAGGGTATTACCCCCATAGCGGCGGCTGAAATCCCTAAACAGAGGCTGAGGGCCATAGCTCGTCTAAACGCTACACCAAGCATACGATTGAGAGCAGTAGCAACAATGATGTTGCCACCACCGCCCACTAATCCTGCCATAAAGCCTGACGCTGCTCCCGTAAAACCAATCTTTGCGAAAATCTGTGAATTTAATTGGGATGGCTTTGCAGTGCTGTTAGTTCTTGAGGTTGAAGATTTGGACTTTAGCAACGATACTCCCACAATCAACAGTAAAACAACAGCAAGCACTTCGAGAAAACGCTCTGGCATTTGTAGCGAAACCTTGGCACCACCGTAGGAGGCTACCATCGCAGGAATACAGATGACTGGGATGAGTTCCATAGCAAGCCCTACCTGCTGTACAAGAGGGATCAGAGTCGCTGCCATGGTAAAGACCTGTATACTCAAACACAGTCCGATCACGCTATGAACATTTACCCCTGCCAACAGTAGGATAGAAAGGACGACTGCCATGCCATTGGCCCCGGTAAACCCCGTGACCAGTCCATTTACGATTCCAGCAATGATGTATATCATGAGAAACTCTTCGCATCTTTTGAGAACAGCCATGAAACCCTTTCAGGTTCTTCCTGTAGTTGTTCCATAGACTCAGCAGGAACAACACCTTTAGATTACGTCAGTGGGCATTCACACTTATTTTTTGCTTAAGCTGTAGCAATGTCTTATAAGTGTCAGTTTGAGTGAACTTGTTTTCGATTTCAAAATAGGCCTGCCGTTCTATGGACGATAGTTCTGGATGCATAATACGCATCAGCATGATATACCGGTCACAATCTGTGTGATTCCAAGCCTCATGGACAAATGTGTCATCAAAGCCCAGACATTTGCCGTTTTCCCATATTCTTTTGATATTAGCGACACGAATACCAAGATCACCGGTCGGTATGCGCAGTCCCCAATGCATCCGTAAGCATGCATTTTGTCCTCCACAGTGGGGGGGCAAGTGTAAACCAGGAGACATCAATGCAAAATATGTTTTGCACAGAAAGTTTTGGCTTGCTAGTTCAGTTAGGATTTCTCCAATCTTTGGAAAGCGAGCTAAGGCTTCAGGAATAACTTGCCCTTCTTCCGTCACAAGATTGTAGGAACGCCAATTAGCATTAGTCCCGAAGTAACCTGTAGCTGTGCCATCAAATGAATCTTGAACAGTCTGTAATCCCTGCTCGAACTCTGAGGACAACAGGTGAAATTGACTCTCTAATGATGTTAATAATGAAGAGATATGATCAGGGAAATCGGATGTTGCCCAGTAGGGTTTTGCAGTTAAGTTTGGAAAAAGTCGAAAGTAAGGTTTTTGGCCCAGATCCTGATTTGTTAGTGGTGAACTGGTTGGCAGAGAGGTAAAGGTAAACGCAACATTTCGAAAACGTGTTAGTTCAGCATCCAGGGATGTTTCTACTTCGGCAACTGAAGCAATATAGTCTCTCTCAGCCGCTTGCTTTAGCGCTTGAAGCAGGTCCTGTTGTGAATGGTTCATTGTACACCTTCCTTTGGTCAGTATCTTGGTTGAATATTGGTGTTTCAGAGGCTGGCTCTGAGGTCTGCGATACCTAGAAGCAGCCATTCTAAGCGACCTTAGATAGCACTAAGGGGCAGCTTAGGAAATATTTTTTTTGAGAGATTATGAAGTGTATGACTTGCTCCAAGCAAGAAACTTTGCTTTCTAGAGACTTGAGATCAAGTTCTCGAAAACGTTGAGGATTAGTACTTGTGTAAGAATCCATAAACTGCTTTTTTTGTTTCTCTTTGATGGAAGCCGTTGGCAGTAGTAGGGCCGCTGCGATCGCATTACCAAACCCCTTGCTATAGGCACTGCCAAAATACTGAATATCATCACCGCCCGTTCTAAGGTATGTATTTATGAGCGGTGGTATTCCCTGCTCCATATCTTTCAGTAGCTTTTTGAGATAGGCAAACTCCGTTGCATAGTCTCCACCTCTAAAAGTTGAGTTAGTGTCAACAACAACCCGTACATTTTCCTTAGGATGTAATAGCTGATTAACATTAAGGTGATAGAGCTGGAGAAACTCTATCAAAAGGTTTCGAGCCGGTTGAGGATAGGTGGAGGGAATCGTCACCTTGCCAAAAATATATTTAATATTGGGGTACTCTCGGAGTAAAGCACCTAGCCCTTGCCAAATAGCAAACAATCCAATTTTGCAATTTTTTGCGTTACGATTAACCACCGAACGACCTAGCTCAACTGTTTTGTTTAAGTAATCTGTTTGGAAGTTCTGACAAAATTCAAATTGGTCAGCCGTAGAGAGCCTAATGCTACCATCGGATTGGATTGCATCTTGGCAAAAAATATAACGATACATGGAAACAATTTCCTGATTGATCGGATCCCAAGCCACAAGTTGGCGATAAGCGTTAGGTCCATAATCAAAGGTATCAATATCTTTAGCCTTACCTGTGTCAACCCCTTCACGACGAAACTCTACTGTTCGAATCCGTCCAATTTCAGACATCACTTGGGGTGAGTCCTCTGCGGTGACAACATATATTTCTAAGCCTTTGCAAGTTCGAATTAGCTTATTTTTTGTCAGTTCAGATGATAGTATCTGTTTGTCAATAGGTAGAGTTTTGACTGGGGTAATGGGAGAGGCTACGGTTTGATTAGAAACAATCTTAGATGGTGTTCTGCAAGTTATGTTCATTGGTCTACTTCGTGGGTAATTGGTGAGGACCATTTTTGGAAACTTGAGCAATAGTTTGCTAAAGAGTCTGATGAGTACTCTTCTCAAGCTGTTGTATTTACTATCGCTAGAATCTTGGGTCGAAACAATCCTGAAAAGTTCAGGTTTATTGGGATACAACTTCAGATTTATTCAGGTCTTAAATTCATAAATCCTGTTCTTTTATCTAGGAAGCTGAATAGAATTTGTGGGTATCAACTTAATGCGGGACGTTTTCTGGAAGATAGCAGTTGGTAGTTAGTCGTTAAACTCCAGTCAGGGATTAACTAACTACCACGAACCACTAACTTCCTTACCTGATAAAAATTTCCCGGCTTACGCGGATACCCGGAATGAGAATTCAATTAGGTTCTATCTTTTGATGTACAGGTTGCCATGGCAACCTCTTCAGACATATTTTTTGGATCTTATAAAATCCTTATCCCTAAAGACCAATAATTCATTTGATTAGTCGCTTTTCTTACAAATGTGATCTACGTCAATCCATCACTATGACGACAATCACTAATTTTCACAACACCTGAATAAACCTGAACTTTTACCTGAATAAACCTAAACTTTTCAGGATTTTTTCTGCCATTGATAATTGACATCATAAAGCCATGAGCAGCAGCAAGAGGGGCAGACATCATGGTTGACCAACTTACTTTCCAAATCGATCAATCTACTAAAAATCAGCAGATATCCCAGATTGTAGAAAGTGAAATGTTTCGTCAATTGAAAGCTCAGAGGGCCATGTTTCAACAATTGAGGAATACAAAACGTCAACCTGTTACTAATGTTCTAGACCCCACTCAGATGCTAGACAGTGTGATCAATAAGAGGCACCAGGCCACTGAGCAAAACGATGTTCGCAGCTCACAGATAAAAGCGTTTAAGATTGACATCGAACAATCTACCAAGACTGAACAGGTGATTCAAATTATTGGTAATGTGACGTTCCAAAATTTGAAGGCTCAGGCAGCTGAATTTAAGCAATCTAGAAAGTAATACAATCGTCCGCATATAAACCATCAAGAGGTTTTTAACTTCTACAAAAGCAACTGGCTGGCTACCAGGCTAGCCATCAGGATAATCTCTACGCCGGAACCGATGGCTGGACCGAAGACAGTTGTTGGAGGTACTCCACTGCCTAGCAGCATAGTGAGAGATCCTAGAAATAGCCAGGGAAAACCAACCTGTTGCCATAGAAGGATACCAGCCATAATCATCAAGGAGATCACTAAAATGGTGGGAATCTCTTTGCTGGGCACGACTTCCTTATACCGTAGGGTATTAGAAAAGACGATAGGTCTGAGGGTTAACCGAGTCATGCGGGTTAACACTTCAATTAATACTAAGCCTATGGCCAGAGCCCAAGTGAATGGATAAATGAGGGGATGACTAACCCAAACAATTTCAGCAATCTTAAGTATTTGTAGCGTAACTACTAATAACAAAGGGGAAAAAAGGCCATGACACCAATACCTTAGTTGATTGAGGAACTTTAAGTATTGACCTTCGCCGATGGTATCTCCAACGGTAATAATCAGGTTGTCATAAACTAAGCCCCCTAGTACTAGCAATAATATGACAGTTCCTTGGTTTGGTGACTTATCTAATAAATAAATTCCTACTGCTAATAGCAGTAGGTGGGCGCTAGTATAGGCTGAATAAATAAGTTTTCCCATCACACTAACTGTGAACCGTTTCTAATGTACGCAAATTGAGCATAATGCATCCTAGAGCCACTAGGATTAAGGCACTACCAATGCCAAACGGTGCCCACGTGCCAATGTAATCAAAACTGAGGCCTGCCAGTATGGGGCCTAAGATAGTAGCTAGACTTTTCAGACCTTGATTTCCACCGATGGTTTTACCCTGTTCTTTGTCAGATACTTGATTTGAGATCAGTCCTCGGATTGCTGGGGTAAAAAAGCCCATACCAATAGATAGAAAAGCCATACTGGTATACAGTAACGGATATACGAGCGAACTATTGGGTTGAATCAGCGCAATCATCAACATGCTGAGACTGACACAGATTAGGCCCGAGACGGTTACAGTTGCCTCACCCCACCTAGGTAAAATTTTTCGAATTAAAAATCCTTGGATAAAGGTAGATGTAACCCCTAAAAAGACAAAAATCACCCCAGATTCCAAAGGAGTCCAGTTAAATTTGCGAAATAAGAACAACACAAACGTACTGGTGAATCCAATAAAGGCTAGATTGAAAATAAAGTTTCCCCATACTAATCCCTGAATTCTATGATTTTTCACCAATTTGAGGATTTGATAAAAGGGATTGAGATCTCCTAATTCAAAGGATTCTCGATTCTCTTTCTTGAGGGATTCTGGCAGGGTGAAATACCCAAGGGCAAGATTAAAAAAGGCTAGACCTGCAGCAAAGAAGACCGGCAAGGTTAAATAAACATTGGCTAAAATGCCACCGAGAGCGGGACCTAAAATAAAGCCTAAACCAAATGCAGCCCCGGTTAAGCCAAAATTCTTGCCACGATCTTCAGGAGCAGATGTATCGGCAATATAAGCTAGTGCAGTAGAATCTGTTCCCCCCGTTAAACCGTCCAAGATTCTGGACAGAAATAAGACCCATAATGCTCCTGCCCAACCAAACATTAATAAGGATAGGGCAGTCCCCAACACACAGATCAACATGACTGGGCGACGACCAAAGCGATCTGAAATCACCCCAGTGGCGGGAGTGGCGATAAATTGAGCAATGGAAAATGAAGCGGTGAGCAAGCCCAGTGTAAGGGCATCGGACCTAAACTGATCCACCAAGAACGGCATGACTGGAATCAGAATAGTCAGACCAAAGCGATTAATTAAAACCGTAATAAAGATAAAAAACAGTGGGGAAATTTTGGAAAATGCTTTTTTATTACGGCGAGTCATACCTGTTATGAATAAATTTGTAGAGGTTAGTCTTTGGGTAGGCTATGCTTGGCCAACCAGCTTCGCAAGAGCGGGTTCACTAAATCAGGGGCATCATCTTGAGGACAATGGCCAATGCCCTCTAGAGGAATAAACTCTTCTACTGCTGGAAATTTAGCCAGTTCTTTGCCGAGTTCTATATTTTCCCAGGGATCGGCGGTTCCCCACAGAATTAACACAGGACAATTAATCTGGGGCAAGAGGTCTTCTGCTAATGGCCCTTGAGAATATCTCAGGAAAGATAAAAAGACATCAACAGCTCCTTGTTCTCTGGCAGGCTTTAGAAACATCTCTACCAATTCATCCGTGACAGCTCCAGGCCTGCCGTAGGCCTGGAGCAACACTTTTTTAAGGGCTTTGGGTTGAGCAAACTGGGAGAAGAAAACGTTACCGATGGGTTTAGCGGTAATAACCTTTTGGAGAACAGGAAATAGAAAACGCTGATACCAGGGAGCTGTTGCTAGTTTTCTTTCATGCTGTAGCCTTAGAGCACAGTCTAACAATGCAATACCACGCACTGTATCTGGTTGCATTACCGCAGCTTGTAGGGCAACAACACAGCCGATGGAATTTCCTATTAAAAAAACAGGGTTTCCAATGAGTTCCTTACAAAAATCAACAATTTGTTGTCCCCAGGTTTCAAATGTATAGTCTAGGGGATCGCCCGGTTTAGGTTTGGCGGAAAAGCCATAGCCCAGCAAGTCGATGGCATAGACCTGATAGTCCTGCGCAAGGACGAGGATATTTTTGTGCCAATGATCAGAGGAGGCTCCAAAACCATGAATCAAAAGTACACAAGGCCCTATACCACCGGCTCTTTGATAGCGAATTAGAAATCCTTGCCAGTACCAATATTGTGTTTCTACAGGAGTAGCTATGGATTCCATGACGCACAATATACTTTACTTGAGTTTAGAATACATTCCGCTCTTCCAAACGGACTCATGGTTATCTCTTAAAGAAAATCTGCACACAAGAGAACTGGCCAAATAGTCTTTACTTAAGCGCTCCTAGAATCATTAAATTTTGTTAGTTTCTCAGTACAATTCTGGGGATACCGATTAATAACGATAAATAAAATTTACATGCTGTCTTTGCCAAACTTGATAGCTTTAGTTTAAAGAGTGCTCAAGGGTGCGTAGATATGAACTCAAATTTTCCTTGGCTGAAATTTCTGGTAGGCATTATTCTTTTTTCTTTTTGGCATCAGTTATATGATTTCTTCCCTAGCACTTGGGCAGCAGTTTTAGCCGAAGGTGAGCAAGAATCTAACTTTGCCCATATGAAAATGCTTTTTTATCCTTATCTACTTATTAGTTGTTTTGATTACTATCTACGTCGTCGCCACCATAAGTTTGTTGGATCATCATTTTTCTTTGCCCGACTTCTTATTCTCGTAACGGTTCCTTGGACCTTCATATCTGTTTTTTATGTACCTGATGCCCTTGGCATTGAATTTCCAACAGCTATAGAACTTTATTTTTCAATTATCATTTCTTGGCTAGGTGTTTATACAGCCATTATCCTTGAAAAGCCTCTAGAAAAGATAGAATACGGTCCTGCCCTCAAAAGTCTCCTCATTCTTTTCTTTGCGTCTGCCCTCATCATCTATACAAGTTTTTCGTTTCGCACCCCCCATTTTGGTTTTTTCGAATTTCATACACACGACTCTGAATAAAGTGAAAAGTTACATATATCTGCGACTTATCTGACGATGATTCGCTCATGGAGGATTAATCCCAATTCCTTGGCCAGACATTGGTGAAGAGTCATACCCCAGAAACAATTGTTGGTTGAGCAAAGTCGAAGGAGGACTTTGACTTTAATGATAAGGACAGGCCAGAGGATAGCATTTAAGCGATTGGGGGAGCACAAAAAAAACTGTCAACTTTTACGTGTTATTAAGCACACTAACTTCTAAGTACTTATACGGATTACTATGAATAAAATAATAATGATAGTTTATTTAGTGCTCTGAACTTTGCCTATCGTCTATCGCAAGCTTCATACAAAAAATCGAGTAGATTATCTACTTGTTAGCTTTCAAGGCTTGCTGTTTTCCTAGAGAGAGCCATGTTACAGAATTTCTGGTATGCGTGTGAGTTTAGCCATGCGGTTACTCATGCCCCCAAGCAAATCGAGCTGTGGGATCAAAGAATTGTCTTGTATAGAGATGATTCTGATCATGTGGTTGCCCTCAGAGACGTTTGCCCTCATCGCGGTGCAGCTCTTTCTCTTGGAAAAGTTCATGGAGATTGTATCCAATGCCCCTATCATGGTTGGCAATTTCAAACAGATGGAACTTGCACCAAAATCCCCTCCAATCCCTCTCATACTGCTATACCACGTAGGGCAATCGTTAAAAGTTATCCTGTCCAAGAAAAGTACGATTTCATCTGGCTATTCTGGGGCGATCTTCCGTTTGAGAAACAGCCAGCATTGCCAACTATAGAGTCATTCCCGCGTTCGTCTTTTCGACCTATTTATCACGAAGTAACGATTCATTGTCACTACAGTCGGGTATTCGAAAACTTACTCGATCCTGCCCATTCGACCTTTGTACACAGTGACTCATTTAGTCCTCACTCGGTAGCAGATTTACCTCGCCGTCTTGCAGAGATCAAGTTTTTTCCAAATAGTATTGGTGGCTCTTTTTATCGAATTATTCAAAAAACTGTACCAAAATGGAAGATATTAGCATTTTGGGAAGCCCTTTTTGGTGGGAAAAAAGTGAGTCAGACTAAATCAAGCACACGCTTTTACCTGCCCAATTTCATAGCGGAAACTCTCGATGATAAAATCAAGTTTCGTCATTTCTTTGTTTTGTGTCCTGTCAATAATGAAAAGACTATTATAAAAATTATTTCATATCGTAATTTTTTAATGCATCCTTTGGTAGACGGCTTATTCCAGAAATTTACAGATAAGGTTTTTAAGGAAGATCAGTTAATTCTTGAGAGCTTAATGTCTTCTGATCAGTCTCCTGACGATTTGACTGCAGAGATTTATGTAGCAGGTGATGCCATGACGGTTGGCTATCGTAAGCTTCGTAAAAAATATCGAGGGGAATCTATACTCATTAACTCTTAAGATTTAGTGTTTTACTAGAGAAAGGCATGTTACAGAATTTTTGGTACGCTTGCGAATTTAGTCATGCTGTTACCGATCAGCCTAAGCAAATTGAGCTATGGAATCAGAAAATTGTCCTGTATAGAGATGTCTCTGGCAGTGTGGTTGCCCTCAAAGATGTTTGTCCCCACCGAGGTGCAGCTCTATCTCTTGGAAAAGTAGAGGGAAATTGTATTCAATGCCCCTATCATGGTTGGAAATTTCAACCGGATGGAGCTTGCACTACAATCCCCTCTAATCCTCTTCATGTCCCGATTCCTCGTAAAGCAAAAATCCCTGTATACTCCGTTCAGGAAAAATATGGGTTTATCTGGTTATTTTGGGGTGATCTTTCTATTGAAAATCAGCCACCACTACCAACGATGCCTGATTTTTCCGACCCAGCCTTTCGAACAATTTATGTCGAAAGAAAGGCGAATGCTCATTATAGCCGGGTAATAGAGAACCTGATTGATCCAGTTCACGCAGCCTTTCTTCATGCGAATTCTTTTGGTGGTGGTATTGCAAAGGCTCTCCCTAGCATCACCAAAGCTAAGGTTGTGATGGATGATTTTGGGGCAAGTCTTTCTGTAGATGTCCCTCAACCTGTATCAAGATTCTGGAAGTTAGTTTACGGGGAGAAAAAACGGACAACAAACATAAGCTTGAGGTTTTGTCTGCCTAATGTAACATTTTTTTCCGTAGATTCTCATTTTCGAATGCGCCAATCCTATGCCGTGATCCCCGTTAATGATAATACAACCATCATAAAAACTATCTATTCTCGGACCCTTTTCAATTTTCCTTGGGCAGATGGCTTTATCCGAAAAATAACAATCCAAACATTTTTGGAAGATAAACCAACTCTTGAGAGCCAGAGGCCTAGTGTAGTTCCTAATGATTTGGCAGCAGAGATTCATGTGGCGGGTGATGCAATGACGGTTGCCTATCGCAAGCTTCGTAAAAAGAGTATGGAGATGAAGTATGCGGTTGAATCTTCAAGTTTTTCTACCCAACACCTGATGGAATCTGTCTCAACATCTGAATAAACCTGGGTGATGTTCTAAGTCTGCAGAAGATGGTTTAAGGTGAGAGAGAAATGAACGAGTATTTCCCAAAAAGAGAAGTATCAGTAGATTGGACAGTTTTGTATATTATTGTAGGCTGCACTTGTTTCTGTTATTTAAGAAGAGGAAACCTAAGATGATATCTGACAAATATTCTAAGGGTGAAGAGGATCGCGTCATAGATGCCTCAGAAGTGCATCTTGCTCCTCAATCCTCAAAGTCTTTTTCTCTTATAGCTTTTTCGGTTGTGGTTGCAATTATCGTCTTGACCGGACTTTTATTGGTACTTGGGCGTTGGTTGGGCTGGACAGTTGGTTGGATGTATTTAGGGATTGTGACCGCAACCTGGGGTATTCATCTAGCCTGTCTGCAGCGCTGGAACCCTGAATTACTCAAGAATCGTAAGAAAATTAATGAGGGAACTAAAACTTGGGATAAAGTTTGGTTTTCGGTATTCACGTTTTGTGTGATCGTCATTTATATGGTCGCAATCTTTGAGACCCTCTATGGTGTTTCCCATGTACCTGGGGTAGCGTGGTCGCTGGGCTTATTTATCTTTTTGACTGGCTGGGTGCTGGTTAACCAATCCATGGTTATAAATCCATTCTTTGAAAAGACGGTAAGAATTCAGACAGATCGTGGGCACCAGGTAATCGACAAGGGGCCTTATGCTTATGTACGTCATCCTGGCTATGTGGGTTTCTTGAGTTGGGTGGTTGCAACACCATTGTTACTTTCGTCAACTTGGTCTCTTATTCCAGTATTGATTGCTGTTATAGGGTTAGTGATTCGAACTGCCCTTGAGGACCGTGTTCTTCAATCGGAACTGCCTGGTTATGAGGAGTATTCAGATCGAGTCCGCTTTCGCTTGATCCCTGGAATCTGGTAGATCTATCAATTTATTTGGAGTTGTCTTCTTGGTGAGACTTAATGCCCCACCCCTTTTCCAGGCATTGGTGGCGGAGTTTATTGTAGGCCAACATTAATGCATCAGCGGGGGTATAGATTGTACCTGTGAGAGTACAGGGAGACATTTTAGGGTATTGGGACTCAACTATTGGTTTGTCTTCCAGGCTTATTTTTCGAGAATATGCATTAAAAATGCTGTCTGCCCAAGCATAAGGTAATATAGACCTCAACAAAATTCTTTTCGTGAGTGTGTTCGTTTCATCAACGGGAAGGTGCACAGAAAACAGAATCATTTTGTCACCGATATAGTTAATAGTAATATTGGGCATATAAAACCCACTCATTGTTTTTAATCCTTGAAAATCTTTGAATGCGTAGCTCATATACTTCCAAAAGAAACTCTTGGACTCTTGTTTTGGATGCATAATCATAATCTGTCCACCCCAGTCGCTTAGCTGTACATCGTGTTTAGGAATTTTGGGATCTTTAGCAGCTCCACTACCAAAGGTACTGGCATGGATAAAAGGAGTGTGAGCAGGATCAATTGTATTTTCAACAATTCGAGTATAGTGAGTATTCCACTTGAATTCCGAAGATATTACTCGCCAGGTTGGGTCTTCAAATTCAGAGAAGGCTGGCAAAGGGGGGCGTTCATTTTCAGGTAAGTCACCCAAAAATATCCAAACAAAATCATATTTTTCTTGGATGGGATAGACCGTTACATGGGCTGCTTTGGGAATATTTACATCTGGCTGATTAGCAGGGATTTCCACACAGGCTCCGTCTGCTTGAAATTGCCAACCGTGATAGGGACATTGAATACAATCTCCCTCTATTCTTCCTAAAGATAGAGAAGCACCCCGGTGCGGACATGTATCGTCAAGGGCAATCACCTGTCCCTTAGAATTGCGATACAAAACAAAATTCTGACATAGTAGAGTTATACGTTTAGGTGTATTTGTAATTGCTGAGCTAAATTCACAGGCATACCAGAAATTTTTCAACATGATTACTTTTGTGATTCTTTAAAGCATTCGAAAACCGAAATAGTGAAATTGCTAAGACTTATTGTTGTGGAATAAAATTGATTCTCTGAGTATCAACCAATTGGTGATCTTCTGTCACCAATTTAGAATTCAGTTGCTTGACTATGGGAGTATTGATTGTTGAGGGCAATTATCTGGTTGTTCGAATGCGGTACAGTACGAAACCCTGCTTAAATAAATGAATGGTCTTGAGATTATGGGTGATGGCTGAGCTGCGATCGCAGATGACCTACATTGGCTTTGTAATGCTGTTTATCGTAGTAGGCATCATCATGGCAGCTATCTAGTATGAACCGATCAAACATTGGCTAAGTCCTTAACCAATATCTTCGTTTTCCTCTGTAATTTTTTGATAACGCCTGAGTAATCGTTGAGGAAATAGAAAAACCAACCAAATTAATGCTGTAAGCAGCAATACCAGGGTGTATTCCATCATAGGGGCTTTCAAGATTCTGATAGCTAGCTCCCAGCGATCGTGATAAAACCATAAAACCCCTGCAATCCATAGCAGCAAAAATGTATAGCGCTGCCAAAGTTTAAAGCTAACCCCATGCATTTGGGTAATAATGAAAATAGCAGCAAATGCAAAGAGAAATTTAGCAGCCTGTTCGATACCTTGATCAGCTGTCATTAAAGCCACCAGGACTGCATGAATAACTACGATCGTTTCCAGGGCTAATGTCCACCAACGATTGAGATGATTTCGCGTGTAGAATAAGCTTCCTTGAAGCAACAGTAAGAGAACATACAGAGTACCCACTAAGTGACCGAGGGTGGTTTCTATGGGGTGAAACCAAAATGTATAAATAATCGCCCACGCAAAATAGTAACCATGATATTCTCTTAAGACCCTACCCACATCCTTGATAAAGGGAATCGGCACTGGTTGTCCCAACAACAAACCACGACGTTGGTGTTCCATGATCATGATCATCACCAACATCAGGATAACGGACCCCATGGAGGATGCTAAGGGCACATCAGGGGCTAGACCGTCGTACCAAATTTTGGTCTGTAAAATATGTAAGGCAACAAAAAAAAGATTGGTACCTAGGGCAATCGCATTGATAGGATGCAACCCCTTAGTATATTTAAGGTTTTGACGTTGAGCCGCATAGATAATGCCCCAGATTGTGACTTGGTGAAAGGCATAGCCAGCCCAAGCCGTAAAGTGAGTCCAGAATGTGGGGTCGGGCAGCTGCCAAAAATACCAAGAACTCCCTTTATCCTCCACAAAGTTAATGTGGATACTGTAGGGAGCTAGCAACAAGATAACGCCCATGATAGCTAAGCAAGCAGCAATCCCCCACCACAATGGAAATATAGCTTGACCACTACCCTTGCCTCCAGATTCGAGGGTAGTAGGTTGAGAGTTAGCCATGGTTTTTACATGCCTTAACTGAAATTCAAGTACACATGAACTTTATGTTATGGTACCGTTTTCTCGAAATGTAGAATGAACACAGTTAAAGTTATTTACTATTTAAGTCAGGAAAATCAAGCCAACTAAAGACAGAAGTAGCAAGGAAATCAAAAGAAAATATTATTTCATTTTTGTCAGTTCTAACGTTTCTTTAAGTGCTTATCTATGGGGATTCCAAAAATCTTTCTAACGTTACCCATGGTGGTTCCTATTGTTATTGGATTCGTTTTTAACGGCACTTTACGGAATTGGTCTCGTTCTTAAGCGAAAGCATATAAAATAGCTATGTAGATGCTCCCTAATTAAGGAGAAGAGATACCATCATAAAGATTTACTGCATCTCATAAAACTTGTCTGTTATGCCATCTACCAAACGCCCTAAAATCATGGCTAGGCTACGTAATGAGGTCTATGATGATCTCGAAGGTGCCTTAGAAAGTCATGAAAAGAAAATGACCTACATTGGCTTCGCAATGTTGTTTGTCGTTGTGGGGATCATTCTGATAGTTATCTGGTATGAACCACTCAAAAGCTGGCTAATTTATTACTAGGGCTGTCGCTTACCCATCAAGTTTTCTGACCCTGAATTACAGTAGAGTAAAGCAAGGGGCTGTTACAAAATGCTTGCTTTACACAAATGTCTACCATTGTCTCTATCCATTCATTTCGGGGCGGAACAGGCAAATCGAGCACCAGTGCTAATGTGGCGGTCAACTTGGCCCAGTTGGGATATCGTGTCGGGGTAATCGACACCGATATTCAATCACCCGGCATTCACATCCTATTTAAGCTGACCGATCAGGCGATCGGATCAACCCTAAACGACTATCTAAAGGGTAACTGCAAAGCCCAGGAAGCTGCCTATGATGTCACCCACCTTCTGGATGGTGAGCATGATGATAGCAGGCTGTTTATAATTCCATCTAGCCTGAAAGCCAATGACATTATCCACATATTAAGAGCAGGTTACAATGCTGATGTTCTCAGTAGTTGCTTCAATGAACTCATAGACGCCCTGGAATTAGATTATTTAATTATTGATACCCATCCAGGGTTGAATGAAGAGACGCTACTGGCCATTGCTTTCTCTGACATCCTGCTCATCTTACTGCGACCCGATGCCCAAGACTATCAGGGGACCGCTGTGACCGTAGAGGTCGCTCAAGAGTTAGGCGTTGAGAACCTGCTAATTGTGATGAATAAGGTACCGTCCCTATTTGATGCTAATGAGGTGAAGGCACAGGTAGAAACGGCTTACAACTGTGAGGTGGCAGCTATTTTACCCCACAGTGAGGATTTGATGATCTTAGCCAGTAACCATGTGTTCTCGATCGAAAATCCTGACCATAGGCTTACAAAACTTTACAGAATGCTGGCTAATCGATTGATAGAAACCAGTTGAGAATCTTAATCTGGCAAAATAGCATATTACTGCAGAATAATGTTATCCCTGCTTGGTCTGAACATGCTATGGAAACAAAACGCTTTGATGCAGGAGACATCATCTTACGCGAAGGTGATCCAAGCGATTATGCCTATATCCTTCGCAAAGGGAAGGCTGAAGTCATTCGAGAACATCTCGGGAACACCATCATACTGCGCTCCATCAATCGAGGTGATATTTTTGGTGAATTTGGCATTATTGATAACCAACCTCGCTCCGCCACAGTTCGAGCTGTAGAACCCGTTACTGTATCAGTTCTCTCCAATGATGAAGTTGTTGATATTGTCTTCGACAATCCCCATAAAAGTCTTATCCTTACCCGCAGTGCATTTGACCGGCTACGCAAGCTGTATGCAGAAAAAGAGAAACCAGAAGAAGAATTAGCCACAGAGTTAGACTCTTTTCGATCAGAGATGAGTGAAGCCATTGCCCAGGCAATTCGTGATCACGAGGAGGGCGTGATGAAGAGCCACGTTGGGATTTTACCAATTGCATCAGCGGTGTTAGTGCTTGTGCTTGTAGGTGGCTCTATTTTATTCAAAGCTCAAATTTTAGATTTTTTACAAACAGCTTTCTAGAAAGTGTCTATGTTCATAGCCTCTCTCAATTAGCCTTTATCCGCATAGCTGGATAGCAGATGAATCCGAGCACGGTCGATCAAAGCTGACGTAATCATTATAGCCAATTACCTACCAGGACAAAGGGACTCCAAAAATAGGGAGAGGCTAACTGCGGGTCTTGCATCAAAGCCAGCTGAGCCTGACGAAATGCTTCGGCTTTGGTGGTGTTCGGCTGAGCCAAAGCCTGATAAAATTCGGCCATAAAGGTAGCAGCAGCCTGATCATTAATGGCCCATAGTCCAGCTAAGGTACTGCGCACTCCCGACCGAATGGCAGTACCGGCAATGCCTAAGATCGCTCGACTATCACCAGAGGCTGTTTTACAAGCACTAAAGACCAATAGCTCCACTGGAGACAGGTCACTGCGATTGCGCGCTTGCAACACCTGACTCATTTCTTCCATAGTCAGTTTTCCATCCCAAGCATTGTTTCAGACTTGCAGGAGTGTCGGGTTGACATAATCGCCCCTCGATTATGTCAGATCACGTTTAGAGATTAGTCTCAGAGATCTAAAGATCTAAAGAAGTGTGTGAATGAGACTTTACAGGCGGCTTATCCTCACCATCTTCGGGCACGTTGCCCGCTTTGATCGTGGCATTGTCCTCTCAAGAGTGCGGCTTCCAGACCCCAGCGACTCCCTACATTCCTTGGAAAAGAATCATTTCCAAATCCATAACATTAGATGTACATACCCCAATGCTGGGTACCTCTATATCTAATGGCCGTAAAACATAAAAGTTGTGGATATGCAGAGCTAACTGGTTAGCAACATCTGCCAGTGTGTTAACCGTTGTCTTAACTACACCGGTATTTTGATCTCGAATAACACACTCATACTGCTGATCTTCTTGAGGAATAGCACTGAATCCAATTTGATGTCCTTCCCCTTTCACCACATACTCTTTTACATTCATTCCAAGGGAAACTAATCCATCACATTTAACATCATTTTCACTACTGTAGAACGTAGACAACTTACTTGCAATTTCAGAGCCTATGGAGGCTGGGGACAAAGCATCATAGTCTAACATATCAAAAATATTAAGCGTACCTGAGTCAGCGTAATTATCTACATACTCGATCACATCAGTTCGCTGATTAGGCGAGCGTTCGAAGCCATATTGCTTACAAAAATCTACAAACTTAACAGCTTCTAAAGAAGCATTGGCCCGATCAAGGTTGCTAAACCAATCTTGATCAACGTTACCTGACTTCAAATAACGGACAAAGTAAGTCGTTGTTTCAGCCGATTGCTCACGGATGTCTTGGGCAGCCTGGTCTAAAAGCTTTTTGAGTCCAAGTAACGGCTCAATAATAGCTCTCCCAACTCCTGAACTACCTGCAGTGGGTGGAGCCAAAAATCCACTGAGCCCGGCTGCTGTAATAGCATTACAAATACCACCTAAGCCCATAGATTTACCAAGCTGAGTCATAACCTTACCAAACAGCTCCTGACTCCATTCTGGTTGTTCAAACTCTTCACCTGCTTCCCCAATAACGGGTGCTAATAATCCTGCCAGCTCAGGGACATCATCCAGTATAGGCTCCTCTTCAACAATGTCAGAAACCTCTTCAACAACTTCAGTAGAAAGTTCCTGAGAGTCAGCGTCTTCTAATCCTACCGGAGCATCACCATCAGCGGGTGGCCGAGGGAATGGATTGGCCGTTGCACCTAATTGTAATACTTGGTCTAAAGTAGAAATTTGAGTTTCCCAGTAAGTTCTTTCCCTAAAAATACGGGCATCGCCATAACCACATTCGTCCAAAAAGGCTTCAAGAATAGCGGCATTAGAGTCAGAAATATCAACTCCAAGAATATCGTCGAAGTCTTCCCCATCTAAAGCAGTTACAAACGCGTAGATATATTGTCCTTCAGTTGAATCAAATTTGCGAAACCATCTATATTGACCTTCGTCCCATTTTTGGTGACCACCATCGGGTTCCCAATCACACTGAATCATGGGGACATTCATTGACTGATGTGAAACAGTCAACGGTTCTAACTGGGGTTGCAACCTCTGCTGATCTAACTGCGAACTTGTGTCTTGTTGCACTGTGGACATTAGTTGGAGCGGCGGCGGCTGACGATCTTCTTCTCGCTGGGCTATTTGAGGACCTGTTGAAGGACTATTAATTTGCTGCACCACTGTCTTTGCCACAGTATCTGCTTCTTGTTCATACTTATCACCAGGTTGACCAATGCTCAGCTTGGGTTGAACTGGCATAGATAGCATATTCTGAAAAGGTACAACAGGCACTGAGCCCCTGTCTGTAATGGCTACCTTACTAAAGTCAAACGTGGAAACAGGCTCTGACTTGGGTGAAACGGTCGTCGTAGATGGATCTGAACTCTCTGGGTGAGTCACCGCTGAAGCGAAGGGGCGAGGACGAAGCAACGTTTTTTTCGAGGATACCGTTAAAGGGCGGTCTTTGAAGAGGCGATCGTAACTGACCATAAAAGATTAAGCCAGGAGATACAGCAAACAATCCCTAACCCAGGTTGCTAAATCGCGGGCTGACAAGGAAGTATATTAAGAATTCACCAAACATTTTCAATCTAACTCCGTACAAACTACTAACCCTAACGTTTAAAATATGATCTCATCTTGAGACTCTTTTTTGAATTAGGTGAAGTAGGCTAGGGGGTGTTAAAACAAGTTTAAGTTTTACCTGACCTTTCGCCCTAGGGTAAAACGCCAATTCTGGAAGTGGACATGGGCTCAGGGATAGCGACTCCTACCACGCTATCTTAAAATAACATTTCAAAATTTCTACTGCTAACGATGTCAGGCATCATGGGGGCGTTTCCAACGAGACCACCTAATAACGTTGAAGGCTTGGAGGTATATGGATGAAAGTCATAGCGAGGACTCTCCCTTCGATTACCCATCCAGTGGATAAGCATGTTTTGGCGTCTGAGCTGACGGCAGACAAGCTGATTCGGACCCATAAAGGATTAGAAATTTATCTGGTGACTGCCGATGATTCGCCCCGAGTCATGACTGAGATTGGTCGGATTCGAGAAGTCGAATTTCGGAGGGAGGGTGGTGGCACTGGCAAACCGAAGGATATCGATATCTTTGATCAGGGCCCAGTGCCTTATCGTCAGCTAGTGGTTTGGGATCCCGTTGCCCAGGAAATTGTCTCCATGTATCGTTACATTCTTTGTCGTGATGCTATCCATTCAGACGGTGAACTGGATTTGGCAACTGCAAAGCTGTTCGATTTTTCTCAACGGTTTCAAGAGCAGTATTTGCCCAAGACAATTGAACTGGGACGTTCAGTTGTGAATCGTAGTGCCCAACGACGCAGACTGGGGCTATTTGCAGTCTGGTGTGGGCTAGGTGCTCTGGTGCAGGAGTATCCTGATATGGACTACTTTTTCGGCAAAGTGACCATTGCGTCGCCCCATTTTAAATCTGGTCAAAATCTATTGATGCAGTTTATGCAGCGTTACGAGATGGCTCAGGAAATGTTGGCCATCCCTAAGATGCATTGTCGAGTTCATAATCCGACTATCCCAAATCTTTCATGGACAGAAGCATCCCATCAAACTGCCCTTCATTCTCTTAAGGGTAAACTTAAGCAAATGGGTCAGCCCATGCCGTCATTGCTGAATAGTTATCTGAAGACAAGCGATCAGCTTCGTTACTTTGGCAGTGTTTGTAATCTCGAATTTGGCAATGTCATCGAAGCAGCTATTCTAATTCCCATTGACTCAATTAAAGCCAAATCTCGTCAACACTTTATTGATTCATACGTCAATATCAATTCTCAACGGTTCCGGAGCCTGGATCGGCAGAGTAGTGAAAAAGGTCTGGCAAGGGATATTGCGTGTTTACAAGATTTTATTCACACAGTGATGACTAAAAACAATAAATCCAGTCCCATGTATGTTTCCGTGGTCTAAAGGGATTGCATTCGTCTTTTTAATTTCTTGGGACAGTGATCATCACCATCGCTTTCAATACCTGAATAAACCTGAACTTTTCGGGATTTTTTCTACCAAGGATTTTCGTCATCATAAACCTTGTCCAGCTTCAACATAGTTATACAGCCTAGCAACTAAGGCTACCCCAAGGAAGAAGTATCATGAGCTTAGCGGAACTCATTATTCGCAATACAACAAAGTCAATCTCCTTACATCCGATACATCTTGAAACCACTGATATCGCTAATGATTGTCAGGTGATTTTAGATGAAGCACAGGGAGCCCAATCCCTCATAGCTAAGAAAAACTTTGCCCCTGGTGAGCTTTTATCTCGCTTCTATGCATTGGATGAGTTCTCCCAACCCAGTAATGACTCCCTACAAATAGACGAAACCTGTCATATTGGCCTCTATCCAACACAGCTGCGATATATTAGCCATAGCTGTGACCCTAATGTGGTATTTGATATCCAGGCAGGCGAAGTTATTTGTATAAAGCCTATTCAGGCAGGCGAGTATATTACCTGCTTCTATCCCTCAACAGAGTGGGAAGTATTGGATGCCTTTTCATGCTTATGTGGTAGTGATCAGTGTCTAGAAACAATTCAAGGTGCTAAGCATTTACCCATTGATATTTTGAACCGTTATGAATTAGCTCGCCATATCAGACGCCTTAAACGGCATCAAAGCCTCTTCAGTAAGGCAGTTCAAGTTTCCATATAATATACAAAGAAGCTGTTCCTATGGGTAATTCCTCCGTTAGCCTGAGCAAGCATTGAATGCTCTTGTTATTCGTCTAACTCATGCTTCTAACTTCCTACTGGGTGCTCAAGCGTCTTAAGATGCTTGAGCACTTTCCTATCTCCCCACCTAGTCAGGATTTCCCAGCTTAAATTGATGCCTCTGCATAAACCTGAATGTTTATCTGAATAAACCTGAACTTATCGGTATTTTTTCTGCTTTCAATATTCGCCACACTGAGGATGTGATTTATCAGACTTTACATTTTACTTAACAGACCTGGTTAGTAAAATGCATAGCCTTCACCATGGCGTTGTTCTTGCAATCAATGGAAATCCAACGATAGCTAGTTAGGAAACCGAAAAATGTTTAACGACGATCTAAAGAATTTGTCTACGACTTCTACTATTCAGCTGTCCGATGGACAGAGTGATAGTCTCATATTTCCTATTATTGAAAGTCAGGAACACATTGAGGGTGACAAACAGTGGTTAAATAAAAGACGGTTAGATCATGAGCCTATGGAGCAGTGGCTAGCTGTTGCGAATATTCAACCTGGAACATTGCAATCTCGTCAGTATTTTGATGAGTCGGAGATCGATAACCTGGCCAAGAGTTTTAGAGAAAATGGCTTTAAGGGGATCCTCAATGTTAGACCACTAGATAATGAACAATACGAACTAATTGCAGGAGAACGTCGTTGGCGAGCTGCCCAAAAAGCAGGAATAGAAAAAGTTCTCTGTCTGGTCAATCAGTTTAGTGATGAAGAAGCACTACAGTTTTCACTGATTGAGAACGTCAAACGCGTGGATCTCAGTAAATTAGAGGAAACTATGGCCATCTTGCGATTGATCGAGATCCGTTATGGTCTCAGTCAAGCACAAGCGGCTAAAATTATCCGCACCGAGGGACATCCGGATAAGCGCTCCCGGTGTGACGTTGCACCGAGTCAAGCATTGCAAAATATCGAATCGGTACTGCAGTCATTTAACATTGAGCTACAAACGTTCCGAACTCGGAATCTTCGTAGTCTTACATTATCGGATGAACTCATCCAGGCTCATCTTAAGGGACAAATTTCATGGTCAGTTGCTCTAGAGTTACACAAACTTAAGGATGCGATCGCACGTCAAACGTTGCTCAATGAGATTTTAAACCGTGAGTCTGCATCATTTAGATGGGTACAGCAGCAGGTCAAGGAATTAAGAGCACAACTAACTGAACCGGGTCAACAAACCCCAGTATCGTTTGGGAAGCGAATAAGGGCTGTCGCTAAGCAGGTGAAGGAGGTTGAATCTCAGCTCAACGTCACTCAGCGTCAACAGCTTGAGACAATTTTACAGAAATTAGACGATTTTTTAAAGCATACGGATAAGGTCTCTTCAGACTCAAACTAGATGTTTATTAGATCTTTTCACAGGGGTGCCTAATTACTTTCACAGGTATCTAATCACTGTAAGGCTTATGTATTATGCTCACATCGATTTATCAGGTCCTTTATCTAAGGGGAAATCCAATGGGTTTTGTGATGTGAACACCAGGGTGGAATAATGCTAATTGTCAGTTATAGGCACTGAGTCGGGACATTGAGGAAAAAAATCTAAATTAATAGAGATTCTCTAAGAAAATGAGCGGCTGTTCAAGAACAGCCGCTCATTTTCTTTGCTAAAGAGAGACTGAGATATCTTCACATCATATCTTGATTTCGCTTACAACTGATTGCACTACTTTTTGCCGTTACTCCAGATGGCTTCCGCTTAACCCTGATCAAGTGTGATCTACGTCAAACCATTGACCTGATTGAGATCACTAATCCTTATGCAACCTGAATAAACCTGAATTTTTACCTGAACAAACCTGAGCTTTTCAGGATTTTTTCTGTCAGTTATTTTCGCGATAGTTAAGTCATCAATTTGAAGACAGTAGGTTCACACATTGCAGTATGCCAGCGATGGAACTGCACAAGAAACATTGCTCACTTATTTTGTAACTGCTTTAGGAGATTAAACAAATGTCTGACGGAGTTTTTAATCCAGATGTCAATGGCGTTGTCCTCACCGGAGATGGTGGTAATAACGTCTTGGATGGTACCAACTTAAACGATCAGCTTTTTGGCCTGGCTGGTAACGATCGCCTCAAAGGAATGGCTGGAGCAGACCTGCTGGAGGGGGGGATCGGCGATGATTGGCTTTCCGGTGGTGCAGGCACAGATAAATTAGAAGGCGGTATTGGCAAGGATTTATTGCTAGGTGGCAAAGACCGCGACTGGCTCTTTGGCGGTGCGGATGCGGATGCGCTTTGGGGCGGTGATGGTAACGACGACCTCAGCGGTGGCGCAGGTAATGACCTGCTGGTTGGTGGTAAAGGAAACGATCTTCTAGATGGTGGATTAGGTAATGATGTTATTCACCTTGGCCAAGGGTCAGATATTGTTGTGCTAGCGCCTGGCAATGGGTTTGACATACTAACAGACTATAGAGATGGTCAGGATAAAATTCAGCTAGAGGGTGGTCTCACCTTTGAGGATTTGGATATCCGCAAACACGGTAAATTCAGTACAGAGATTCGTATTGATAAACCTGGCGATCCGAATGACGGTGAGAAATTGGCCAAACTCGTAGGGATTCGTCCTAATAAGTTAACTGAGGATGACTTTATCTTTGATGATGGCGGTGGATCTAATATTGCTCCAACAATCACTAGCGACGGTGGTGGTGACACAGCTTCCATTTCAGTAGCCGAAAATCAAACGACAGTGACTGATGTTGATGCGACCGATGATACCGATTCTGAAGGTTCAGGTCTGACCTATAGTCTCAGTGGTGGTGCCGATGCATCGTTGTTCTCGGTGGATGCGAATACTGGTGTCGTCACCTTCAACAATGCGCCTGATTTTGAAGTACCGGGGGATGCCAACGGTAACAATGACTATGAGGTTCAAGTGACGGTTACTGATTCTTCAGGCTTAACTGATGTTCAAGACCTGGTGATTAGCGTGACCGATGTGGCGGAGAACGCAGCGCCGACTATCACTAGTTCTGCGACAGCCAGTGTTGCTGAAAATCAGACCAGTGCCATTGATGTGCAGACATCTGATGATACCGATTCTGAAGGTTCAGGGTTGACCTATAGCCTCAGCGGTGGTGCAGATCAATCGTTGTTCTCAGTTGATGCGAATACTGGTGTCGTCACCTTCAACAATGCTCCCGACTTTGAAGCACCGGGTGATGCTAATGGGGATAATGCCTACCAGGTTCAAGTAACAGTAACCGATTCATCTGGGTTGACTGATGCTCAAGATATTACGGTGAATGTTACCGATGTGGCAGAGAACGCAGCGCCGACTATCACCAGTTCTGCGACAGCTAGTGTTGCTGAGAATCAGACCAGTGCCATTGATGTGCAGACATCTGATGATATCGATTCTGAAGGTTCAGGTCTGACCTATAGTCTCAGTGGTGGAGCCGATGCATCGTTGTTCTCGGTGGATGCGAATACTGGTGTCGTCACCTTCAACAATGCGCCTGATTTTGAAGTACCGGGGGATGCCAACGGTAACAATGACTATGAGGTTCAAGTGACGGTTACTGATTCTTCAGGCTTAACTGATGTTCAAGACCTGGTGATTAGCGTGACCGATGTGGCGGAGAACGCAGCGCCGACTATCACAAGCTCTGCAACAGCCAGTGTTGCTGAAAATCAGACCAGTGCCATTGATGTACAGACATCTGATGATGCCGATTCTGAAGGTTCAGGGTTGACCTATAGCCTCAGTGGCGGTGCCGATGCATCGTTGTTCTCAGTTGATGCGAATACTGGTGTCGTCACCTTCAATAATGCACCTGACTTTGAAGCACCGGGTGATTCTAATGGGGATAATGCCTACCAGGTTCAAGTAACAGTAACCGATTCATCTGGGTTGACTGATGCTCAAGACATTACGGTGAATGTTACCGATGTGGCGGAGAACGCAGCACCGACTATCACTAGTTCTGCGACAGCCAGTGTTGCTGAGAATCAGACCAGTGCCATTGATGTAGAGACATCTGATGATACCGATTCTGAAGGTTCAGGGTTGACCTATAGCCTCAGCGGTGGTGCAGATCAATCGTTGTTCTCAATTGATGCCAACACAGGTGTAGTCACCTTCAACAATGCTCCCGACTTTGAAGCACCGGGGGATGCCAACGGCGATAACAATTATCAGGTGCAGGTGAGCGTCACCGATGCGGGTGGGTTAACTGATGTTCAAGACTTGACCGTGACCGTCACTGATGAAGTCGAAAACGTCGATCCTGTTGCCCAAAACCAAACCTACTCCACCTTTGGTAATACAGTGCTAGAGGTAGCCGGAGCAGATATCCCAGGCAATGAGGCAACGTCCGTCACGAGTACTACCAGCCTTCTGACCGGAGCAACCGATGCCAATGGCGATACGTTGACGACACTAGCGGAGACAAAAACAACAACGGCAGGAGGCAGTGTCACGATCAACGCTGACGGCAGCTTCTTCTATACGCCCGAGGCTGGTGATGTGAGTGTGGCGGATACCTTCACCTTTACGGTCTTAGATGGAAACGGAGGCAGTAGTGTCGGAACTGCGACGATCAATGTGAGTAGCGATCGCATCTGGTACGTCGATGATGATGCCGCAGCGGGTGGCGATGGCACCTCCGCTAATCCGTTTAATAGTCTAGTGCCTTTGAATACAGGCGGTAGCAGCGATGGCCTTGATGGGGCAGGAGATACCATCTACGTCCTGGATGGCACCTATACCAGTGGTATTACCCTAGAAAATAACCAATCACTCTTGGGTCAAGCCGTCGACCTGGTAGTGGATGGCACCACCCTGATTACAGGGTCGAACGCTAACCGACCTAGTCTATCCAACCCCGGAGCCAATGCCATCACCCTGGCCTCAGGCAATACCGTACGCGGTTTGGGTATCACCGGAGCCACCACCCAAAATGGCATCGTCGGTACCAATGTGGGTAACACCCTGATCGATAATGTCACCTTTACCGGTCTGGCTCTCGAAGCGGCCCAGCTCACCAACAGCACCTCCAATGCGACAATCACCCTGCAAAACAACACGGTGAATTCGCCTAATTCGACCACAGGTGTAGAGCTTGAGGTGATCAGCAATGGTGCTAGTAACGTCACGGTCAATGTCACCGACAATACCCTGTCCAATGTGAGTAATAGTGCAATTTTGGTGGATGGTAATGGGAACGGCACCGTCAACACCACTATCAGTGGCAACAATATTACGGTCGACAATGCAGGTAGTCCGACCATCGAGGTCGATCAGGCCGGTAACGGCACCCTCACTGCGTTGATTAATAACAACACGATATTAGGACAGCTGAACGATACCGATGCCATCTTCGTCGTGGCGAATAACGGCACGGGCACCCTAAATGCAACCATCACCAATAACTCGAATGATACGGCCCCTACTGGTCCGATTGGTTCTGGGTTATTTGGTCGGGTCCAAAACAACAATACGCTGAATCTCAATATCTTTGGGAATAGCTTTGTGGGCCTGAATAATGAGGACATCGCCCTGGCACGGGTAGCGATCGCGGGGGCAAATCCAACCCTGAATGTGACTCAGACGGATGCAGCGGACCTGACTGCCGTCAACAATAACGCTGGGTTGTTCCTTGACGGAACGATTAACTTTAATCAGCCTGCCCCTCCTACTCCTTAGGATGGTCGAAAGCATAATCATTCAGTAAATTGAGCGATTAGATGCAATAGAACGGGTTGTTGTTAAATAACAACAACTCGTTTTATTTTCTATTTTATTTCGAAAATACGTAGGTAGGGCTGTGGCGCAGAGAGATATGTTGGGCGAGGCGAGCGGCGATGATAAGTTTTCTCTCAAGTTTTGCTCAAGAAATGCATATTGAAATACTACATATCAATCTTTTAGAAGGCCACTATAATTTTTCATGTCTTTATCAATGGATCAAATAGATAAGGAGTCAACGTTAAATAAGTTCTCATTTTTGAGTTTTAAGTTACGCGCCCAACTCAAAATAAAGGCCCAAGGTCATGCGCCTACATATACCAAAACTTAGAACTTAAAACTGGCTCACTCCTAAGCAAGGTATAGCATTTTTAATCGCATAGCATAAGTGTGAAGATGTTGTTAAGGGAACATTTATGAAAATCGAAATATAGTGTCCTGGCAAACAATCTCAACCAGTTATGAGAGAGCCGATCGATTGACTTGAAAAAACCAACAAGTATGGATATTCTTTGATAAATTTTCTTTAAAGTGGGCATTCACATGAGAAATGTGAATGCTACTGTTCAATCTAGGGACATACGTATAACCCCTTAGATTTAGGGATTAAGCAGAAAAATGCTGAATCATCGAAGGCAAAGCTACTCTCTGGAAAATGTTAGATAGCTGTTGCGATCGCACGTTTGTAGTATCTGACAAATGCAAGCGAGCTTATTTACCCTAAAAAGCTGGACAGGCCCTGTTCCGTTAGGTACAGAGAAATGAGACAACACGACCAAGAAGCATTCTGTCTTTCGTCATAAGGCTAACTTATAACTACTGTAAAAGGATTCATGATCCTTAAAATTGTCAAATTCTTACTTATATCTCTTGTTTCACAGGAGTTTTAACCTGGTCAGTCATGAGTGGGTGGCCTATTGTAGTTTGCGATTTTCACTAAAAACCATTCGAGTCAACCTTTTTAAATTATTTTTGAGGAATCTGAAACAATGGCTGATGGAGTGTTTAATCCCCCTGTCGACAATGTCTTCACTGGCAATAATGGTGCCAACACCATCAATGGAACAGGGCTTAACGATGAAATCTTTGGACTGGGTGGTAGGGATACCCTCAGAGGTTTAGCTGGAGCAGATCTATTAGATGGCGGTAACGGCAAAGACCTTCTATTGGGCGGTGCCGGTACTGATAAGTTAATCGGTGGCAATAGTAATGATAGATTATTTGGTGGGAGTCAAGATGACTGGCTGTTTGGCAATCTCGGCAATGATTTTTTGAGCGGCGATGGTGGTAATGACGACCTCAATGGTGGTGATGGCCGAGATAACCTATTAGGTGGCAGTGGTAATGACACCCTCCTGGGTGAGCGCGGTAATGACATCCTGGGTGGTGGTAGTGGTAACGACCTCTTGGACGGCGGCGCTAATAACGACGGGCTATTTGGAGGATTTGGTGACGATACTATTCTCGGCGGAGCTGGTAATGACCAGATATTTGGAGGATTTGGTGACGATACTATCGATGGTGGTCTGGGCAATGACAATATTTTCACAGGCCTAGGTCAGAATATTGTTATTCTAAGACCGGGCGATGGTTTTGACAGAATACGAGACTTCTTGCCAGGGCAAGATAAAATCCAACTCGAAGATGGTCTTACCTTTAATGACTTGGATCTAATCCCCCAGGGTAGAAATACAACAATTCGTATTAATAAACCTGGTGATCCAAACGATGGTGAGAATCTAGCCAGGCTATTTGGTGTACGCGCCAATCAGTTAGATGAAGATGATTTCATTGACTCCACACCATCTAATCTAGCACCGGAAATTACCAGTGATGGCGGTGGGGATACCGCAACGGTCAATGCCGCTGAGAATCAGACAGCGGTTACCGATGTGGAGACCAGCGATGATAATGACTCTGAAGGCTCGGGTCTCACCTACAGTCTGACTACCGATGCCGGTGGCGGTACCGACAATGGTCTGTTCTCCATTGATGCAGCGACTGGGGTACTCACCTTTAATGCCCCACCTGACTTTGAGGCTCCTGACGATGCCAACACCGATAATGCCTATGAAGTCCAGGTGACGGTGACTGACTCTTCAGGCTTAACCGATTCTCAAGACATTACGGTGAATGTCACCGATGTGGCGGAGAATGCCGCGCCGACGATTACTAGTTCAGCCACGGCTAGTGTCCCCGAAAATCAAACCAGTGCGATTGATGTTCAATCTACGGATGACGTGGATTCCGAAGGCTCAGGGTTGACCTATAGCCTGAGTGGTGGAGCCGACCAATCCGTGTTCTCCATTGATGCCAGCACAGGTGTGGTCACCTTCAATGCGGCCCCCGACTTTGAAGTGCCTGGGGATGCCAATGGCGATAACGATTACGAACTTCAGGTCACTGTCACCGATGCCGGGGGCTTAACCGACAGCCAGGACATCACCGTTAATGTCACCGATGTGGTGGAAGTACCTGTCCCAGATGCTGTCAATGATGCCTTTAACGTCACCGGTAATGTCGGCATTGATGTCACCAGCACCGGCTCCATCCTCAACAATGACATCGGTGGAACACCCACAGCCCTCTTCTTTGGCAATGCATCAGGCACCGCCAATGGGACAGCGGCCGATGGCACCAATACCATTACCACCACCAATGGCGGTACGGTGTTGCTAAATGCTGATGGCACCTTCACCTATGATCCGGCTGCCGGTTTCAACGGCGCTGACTCATTCTTCTACTTCAGTCAAAATTCAGGCGGCGATGACACCGCTGAAGTCACCTTCACCGTGGCCGATACCGTCTGGTTTATTGACAACAGCGCCGGGGGCTCTACCAATACAGGCACCCTGAATAACCCCTTCACCTCATTGGCTGACTTTAATACAGCCAATGATGGTGGCGGCAACAACCCTGGAGCGAATGACGATATCTTCCTAGGCTCGGGCTCAGGCAACTATACAGGTGGCACCACGCTGCTGGATGGTCAGACCCTGATTGGTCAAGGAACCACCGGTACCCTGGATGGATTACTGGGTATTACGTTGCCCACCTTTAGTAATCCGCTGCCCACCCTCGGCGGGGCCGACCCCATTATTGTGAACAATGGTGGCAATGCCATTACGTTAGGATCTGGCAACACCGTTCGAGGATTAACCATTGCTGGAGCCACTACCCAAAATGGCATCGTCGGTACCAATGTGGGTAACACTCTGATCGATAATGTCACCTTTACCGGTCTGGCTCTCGAAGCCGTCCAGCTCACTAACAGCACCGCGAATGCGACAATTACGCTGCAAAACAACACGGTGAATTCGCCTAATTCGACCACAGGTGTAGAACTTGAGGTAATCAGCAATGGAGCGAGTAACGTCACGGTCAATGTCACCGACAATACCCTGTCCAACGTGAGTAATAGTGCAATTTTGGTGGATGGTAATGGGAACGGCACCGTCAACACCACCATCAGTGGTAACAATATTACGGTCAACAACGCGGGTAGCTTCACCATTGAGGTCGATCAAGCTGGTAACGGTACCATCAATGCGTTGATTGATAACAACAATATATTTGGACAGCTGGACGATACTGATGCCATCTTCGTAAATGCGAATAACGGCACGGGCACCCTAAATGCAACAGTTACCAATAACTCGAATGATACAGCCCCAACCACGTTAGGAGCTGGATTATTTGGTCGGGCCAATAACAACAATACGCTGAATCTCAATATCACTGGGAATAACTTTACGGGCCTATTCGAGGAGATTTTCCTGGCACAGGTACCTATACCGAATGAGACCCCAACGCTGAACGTTACTCAGACTAGTGAAGCTAACCTGAGTGCAGTCAACAATGGAGACAGGGTGGCTACCTCTGGGGCGATTAACTTTGGTCAGCCTGCACCGCCTACTCCATAGGATGGTCTAAGGCATAAATCGTTCTTCGGTTGAACGATTAGATTAAAAATAACGGCTGGCTGTTATTTAACAGCCAGCCGTTCCCTGTTCATTGAACCGTTAACGTCAAGAAGACTATCGACAAGCTATGGGCAAGCAGCGATGTTGGCAACAGTGTCAAAGCTACCAATGGCTGGATCGAATATTACCGTCCCTGTATTCGCACCAGCCACACCATCTCGATTGACCACGGTAAAGTTACTAGACGTAAAAAACAACAAGGGCAAGGTTTCAGTCAACGTATAGTTACCATCGCTAGTATTGTTGTTGAGAGCCAGGCATAACCTGGTCTCAGGAGCACCACTTGTGTCGGCCGATGTCGCTTCCAGACCACCCATGGCATTGTTAGTCAGGACGTTATCTTCGACAGAAACCACGACATTACTATTGTCTCCAAAGCTGCGTAGAAGTATCCCTTGCCCGCCTGCACTGTCAGTAACCTGATTATTCCGAATCACGGCATTTAGCACTTGAGCATTACTGCTGGAAAGATTAGGATCAGGCATTAAGATTGTTGTCAATTGAGCCAAACCTGCACTGATATCAATGCCGCCATTAAAGTTACCAGTCAGCGTATTGCCTTCAATGAGGAGACTATTGATCACCCCATCTTCTTCTACCGCTATCCTGATGCCATCCCCCCGTAGAGGACCTGTTGCACCATCGTTACTAATTCTGTTATTGGTAATAGCAATATCAGCCGTACCATCCCCAGGACCAGGGGTGAATATATCAATCAAGGCGATACCAATGCCGTCGCCTTGATTGTTATTAATATCATTATTATCGATCGTTAGAGCAATATCCCCTGTAGAGTTGCCGATCGCAATCCCTTGGCCATCAAACTGATTGGTTCCAGTAGTGCCTGTAATCATGTTGTCAGTGACATTAACTGTGCCGACAACTTCCTGGAGGAAAATAGCCCCAGCAATACTATCAGCAGTGATATCAGTAGCCGTATCTGTCACCTGGTTGTTTTGAAGGACGATAGTATCACTGCCAAAAGCAACAATAGCTCCGCTGCCACTATTATTAATGGTATTTCTAATCAAACTGGTATTGGTTGCAGTTGTTAATTCAATACCGCTAAGAGTACTGTCAGTAATCTGGTTCATTTGAACCAATGTACTGTCTGAGGTATCGATAAATATACCAAACTCATCGCTATTACTGATTGTGTTTCCTGTAACAGTTGCAGCGTTTGATTCAGCAATTTCTATACCAGAAAATGCAATATTTGAGATGGTATTGCCTTGAATTTGTGCATTGTTAGATTCACTAGCAAATATACCAAAGTCAGCTCCAGCGATTGAATTACCTTCAATAGTTGCACTGGCCGATGTAAATAGCTGGATACCTGCTTCAACAACGTTAGTAATGGTATTGTTCTGAATCACCGCATTGTCTGAGCTTTCAAGATCTATGGCATCGTCACCACTATTACTAATGGTGTTATTACGCAATGTCACACCGTTGGAAGCAAAGACATCAATGCCATCGTCTAGATCGTCCCGGCTAAAATTGTTTTCTATTAATGCATTATCAGAACTGTTGACAAAAATATTGACATCGTTGGCTCCAGTGATCTCAAAGCCAGATAGGCGGTTGTTTCCTCCAGTGAGGGTAATACCAGCATTGCTACCAGTGGCATCCACTAAGGGTAAAATGCCAGTTCCTGAACCGGGTAGGGTGACATCTCCAGATTGGGTGGCGATGGTTTCCAGGTTTGCATCCGAAATCGCCACTACACCGGCTGGCACGGTAAAGGGGGCCAGGGGATTGGTACGACTATCCCCCTCCCTGACATAAATGATGTCCCCCGCCTGGACAGTGACCAAATTGACATTCGCTGCGGGATTTTCAATCGTGCCATCTCCTGTTGTAGAGGTGGAATCAGGGATAACGTGCTGAAACGTGTAGGCTTGCCCCGTCGCCGGATTAATAGCAACTTCAATGCCGCCTGCTGCTGTGACTACTTCACTTTCTTTGACAACGATAGAACTGTTACGAGTAACGCTTTCCGATGCCCGTAACCATAGTGACTCTTTATCGGAGCTGTCATTGCTGCCTCCGCCCCAGCTAAATCCGATAGAAAAGAATCCTCGGGTGCCAAAGTTATCGTCACTTTGTACGCCTAACCCCAGACGCATCCAGTCCTGTACCCGATGATCGACTCGCAGGCGTCCACCGATGGCATCTCCGTGATAGTAAACCCCTCCGTAACCCCAGAGCTGTCCCCAGTCATCCCAGTCGGCCAATTGCATGCCGGCATCCAGGTCAACACCGCCCCAAGCGCTCTCCAGAAACTCTGAACCACCGCCTGTTGTAATGAATACCAGTTGATTACCTTGAAACTGCGTATCGGTTATCTGGCTAGTGCTGCTACCACTACTACCGGCTGAATCCTGAGTATCACCTACCGGTAAATAGCCGTTCAGGTGAATGTCCCACAGATCGCCAAAGGCCTCCACCCCCAGGCCGAGTTGATTAAATGTATTGTTGCCGGTATCACGAATATCGTAGGAAAGATGACCACCCAGCACCACATCACCCTGCAAAAATCGCTGTCCGACGGTAACTGTGCCACCTAGTTCACCTGTGCTATTGAGACGAACGGCAGTATCTAAAAACGTTAACCCATTCCCAGGTGTTTGCCATAGGGGAATAAAGCCAGTAACGCGACCAAAACTGCGTTCATCGTCGCCATTGCGAGGTGTATTGAAATCAACACCAACCCGAGGAGAAATTGTCGTCGTCGCCTCAATGGCCTCGGATTCCTGAGCATTCACGACCGCAGGGCATATTAATGATACTAAAACAGTATATAAGGATATTTTACAGAGCTTATTCCATGCCATATACGCCATAACAGAGCACACCACAAACCTAAAATGCTATTATTACAGCCCCTAAAATTCACACATCAATAAGTTAAGACGCTTAACTTTTGATTTACTCCAAACCTTACAATTAACTGTTTAGATTTAGGGGATCAGGGCAAAAATATAAGATAAGAGTTGTTACGAAACAGATGGATTATTTATCTATCTCAACTCTTTTGCAAGCAACAGCCCTGTTAGGATAATACACTAGGGCTCAGAAGTCTTTTTTATCAAGCGATGTAAAGGGTTAACGTAACGTCCACGAATGCCGTTGGCTGAGCGAGGTCATTCACGAAGCATCTCCTTCGGAGTTAGCCAACTTTCACAACCAGTGCCCTCTATTCCCACTAGGAAGGCTACACCAACGACTCCCTTCAGGGAACGCTTACAGGTTAACCATGACTGATCTCAGGAGAGTTCGTTTATGAATGCTGGTGATAGTGTTTTCTTTAGCCCAGACAGAGATACCACAGGTATCGGCAATGCCGAAGATATTATCCAATCTGATGGCAATGGCGGCTTTGGTATCTTCTTTGATGGCTCCTCCCTGGGAATTAGCGGTGCAAACATCGATGCCTTTGACATCGTCAGCTCAACCGAAATTTTGATGTCCTTTAGTAGGGCCTTAACCTTGGATGGCATTGGGCTGGTGGATGATTCTGACATTGTGCAATTTAATGCGACATCCCTGGGTGAAAATGCAACTGCCGGTAGTTTTGCCATGGTTCTGGATGGCAGCACCATAGGCTTAACCCAACCAACTGAGGATATTGATGCCCTCACACGTCTGGATGATGGGACTCTGCTCTTCTCCACATCTGCCAGTGCAAGTACTATAAACGGTCTGCAGACAGTTGATGAAGACCTCATACAGTACAACCCAGCAAATGGAGAGGTATCTCTCTATTTTGATGGGAGTGATGTTGGGCTTACTCGTAGTAGGGAGGATGTCAATGCGGTCACAGTAGTCAATAACCAACTGTTGTTGTCAACCACAGGTCGGTTCGCAGTCAATGGCATCTCTGGGCAGGATGAAGATGTATTCAGCTTTACAGCCACCACTACAGGGACAAATACCCAAGGCGTGTTTGACTCTGTGTTGTGTTTCGACGGCAGTGCATTGGGCTTTACCGGTGACATTGCTGCATTGGATATTGCGGGTCCAGCCACGCTCAATAATGCGCCGGATGCCCTCAATGATGCCTTCATCACTGCTGAAGAAACAGCATTCGGTGGCAACCTGTTTGCTGATAACGGTGGTGGAGCTGATGTAGATCCCGATGGAGATGCCTTCACGGTCACGAGCAACACTAACCCAACCAATGGCAACGTGGTGGTGAATGCCGATGGTACCTTCACTTATACACCTAATGCCAATTTCAACGGCATTGATAGCTTTGATTACACGATTACTGATATCAATGGGGGTACCGATACCGCAACGGTCAATATCACAGTGGTTGGCGTGAATGATGCGCCGGATGCGGTGGATGATGTCTTTACCACCGCTGAAGATACAGCGGTCAATGGCAATCTGTTCGCTGATAACGGTAGTGGGGTGGATACAGACATCGATGGAGATGCCTTCACGGTGACAAACAACACCGCCCCGGTCAATGGCATGGTGGTGGTGAATGCCGATGGCACCTTTACCTATACCCCCAATGCCAACTTTAATGGCGGCGATAGCTTTACTTACACCATTGATGACGGCAATGGCGGCACCGATACTGCAACAGTCAATATCACCGTCAATGCAGTAAATGATGCACCGGATGCGGTGGATGATGTCTTTACCACCGCTGAAGATACAGCGTTCAATGGCAATCTGTTTGCCGATAACGGTAGTGGGGTGGATTCAGATATTGATGGGAATGCCTTTACGATTACCAGTAATACGACCGCAACCAATGGAGCAGTGGTGGTGAATGCCGATGGCACCTTTACCTATACCCCCAATGCCAACTTTAATGGCGGCGATAGCTTCACTTACACCATTGATGATGGCAATGGCGGTACTGATACTGCAACAGTCAATATCACCGTGACTGGGGTAAATGATGCGCCGGATGCGGTGAATGATGTCTTTACCACCGCTGAAGATACAGCGGTCAATGGTAATCTGTTCGCTGATAACGGCAGTGGGGTGGATGCAGACATCGATGGAGATGTCTTTACCGTTACCAGTAATACGACCGCAACCAATGGAGCAGTGGTGGTGAATGCCGATGGCACCTTTACCTATACCCCCAATGCCAACTTCAATGGCGGCGATAGCTTCACTTACACCATTGATGATGGCAATGGCGGCACCGATACTGCAACAGTCAATATTACTGTCAATGCAGTGAATGATGCGCCGGATGCGGTGGATGATGCCTTTACCACCGCTGAGGATACAGCCGTCAATGGCAACCTGTTTGCTGATAACGGCAGTGGGGTGGATTTAGATATTGATGGGAATGCCTTCACAGTCACCAGTAACACAACTGCAACCAATGGAACGGTGATTGTGAATACTGATGGCACCTTCACCTATACCCCTACTGCTAATTTCAATGGTGGAGATAGCTTCACTTACACCATTGATGACGGCAATGGCGGTACTGATACGGCAACGGTCAATATCACCGTGACTGCGGTCAATGATGCGCCGGATGCAGTAGATGATGCGTTTACCACCGCTGAAGATACTGTTATTAATGGCAACTTGTTTGCTGATAACGGCAATGGGGTGGATTTAGACATCGATGGGGATGTCTTTACCGTCACGAATAATACGCTGCCAGCCTTTGGCGTGTTGGAGATGAATGCCAATGGTACCTTTACTTACAGTCCCAATGCCAATTTCAATGGCAGCGATAGTTTCACATACACCATTGATGACGGTAATGGCGGTACCGATACCGCGACGGTTAACATCACCGTTACTGCGGTGAATGATGCCCCTATCAATGCCGTACCGGGGGCTCAAACGACGGATGATGCAACGCCGATCAATTTCGGTAGTGGCATTCAAATCAGTGACGTAGATGCTGATGCTGGCATCGTGCAATCAACTTTGAGTGTTGGCTTCGGTACCCTAACGGCAACGACGGGCGGTGGCGCAACGGTCACGACTAATGGCACCACGGCTGTAACCATTACTGGCACGATAGCTCAGGTCAATGCAGCGCTGACGGGGTTGGTCTATGACCCAGTCGGCACCAGCGGCAACGCGACGATTACCCTAGTGACCGATGACCAGGGTAATACCGGGACCGGAGGATCCCTAACGGACACGGATACAATTGCAGTTACGGTTAATCCCGCTGTCGTAGCCCCGGACGCTGTCAATGATGCCTTTAATGTGACGGGTAATGTGGGTATTAGTATGGCCAGTACCATCTTTGGTAATGATCTGGGCGGTACACCAACAGCCCTCTTCTTTGGCGATACCCTGGGCACAGCTAGCGGCACAGCTGCAAACGGAACTAATACCATTGCCACCACCAATGGCGGTACGGTACTGCTGAGTGCCGATGGGGTACTCACCTACACACCAGCAGCAGGCTTCACGGGTACGGACTCCTTCTTCTACTTCAGCTCAAATGCTGGCGGTAATGACACAGCTGAAGTTACCTTTACCGTGAATGACCTGATTTGGTTTATCGACGATACCGCAGGGGGGACTAGTGATGGCACCCTGGTCAATCCGTTTACGTCTCTGGCTGCCTTCAATGCCGTCAATAATGGTGCAGGCAACAATCCAGCTGCAGGAGACAATATCTTCTTGGCTGCTGGGAATTACACCGGGGGAACTACCCTGCTTGATGGTCAGGCCTTGATTGGTCAAGGGACCACCGGCACCCTGGATGGGTTATTGGGTATTACACTGCCCACCTTTAGTAATCCGCTGCCCACCCTCGGTGGGGCCGACCCCATTATTGTGAACGATGGTGGTAATGCCATTACGTTAGGGTCTGGCAACACCGTTCGAGGTTTGACCATTAGTGGCGCGACCACCCAAAATGGCATTGTCGGTAACAATGTGGGTAACACCCTGATTGATAATGTTAACTTTACCGGTCTGGCTCTCGAAGCGGCCCAGCTCACCAACACCACCGCGAATGCGACGATTACGCTGCAAAACAATACGGTGAATTCTCCTAACTCCAGCACCGGGGTAGAGCTGGAGTTAATGAACAATGGTAGTGCAACCAATGTCACGGTCAATATCACCAACAATACCCTGTCCAACGTAGTTAATAGTGCGATTTTGGTGGAGAACAATAGCAATGGCACGCTAAACACTACCATTAGTGGCAACAATGTTATGGTTAACAACGCCGGTAGCTTTGCCATTGAAGTTGAGCAGGTTAATAACGGGACCACCACTGCATTGATTGATAACAATACGGTATCGGGACAGCTGAACGATAGCGATGTCATCTTCGTGAATGCGAATAACGGCACTGGCACCCTGAATGCCACGATCACCAATAACTCAAACAATACGGCCCCAACTGGAATCGGGACAGGGTTATTTGGTCGGGCCAACAATAACAATACGCTGAATCTCAATATCTCTGGGAATAATTTTACGGGCGCGCTCGAGGAAATTTTCCTGTCGCAGGTGCCGATACCGGGGGAGACACCAACGCTGAATGTTACCCAGGCCAGTACAGCTAACCTGAGTGCAGTCAACAATGGAGGGAGGGTGTTTACCTCCGGGACGATTAACTTTAATCAGCCTGCCCCTCCGGTACCTTAGGGTATCCATCGTGCGTACGTGAAAAGTAAGCGGGGCACTGTGCGTAACAGTGCCCCGCTCTTGTTGGTTAGTAATTGTCAGGCCTTGACAGGTAGTCTCCCTTAACCTCGGCTCGGAAAGGTGCCTTCCAGGGCAATAATATAATTGATCGCCAGGAAGGGTTGCATGTTCGAACGACTCTCCGAGCCGCTACCCGCCGATGTGATGGACGTCGATGCCATGGCCACCAGGTTACTTGGATCGCCATAAATATCTTGTGAGTCATCGACCAGGCCCAAGGCATGATTGGTTGGAATAGCTGTCCCAGAACTCGTGCGCCGATTTTGTGGCACTGCCACCTCTGCATGGGTATGACTGGGCATTTGGGCTTCTGTAAACGTTTGCGTTTCAGCCCCCCCTTTTTCTCCCAATGTGCGTCTAGTGAGTCCCGTTCCAGAGCCTGCATGCATGGGTGCACGGCCCTGAAGATCCGGCAACCCTAAGGTGGTACGGCCATCGCCACCATAGGTGGTTCCTAAAACAGCAAAGAGGGCCTGATTTTGACTGATACTCAGGGTGGAGCCATCACAGAAGGCCCAATTGCGAGGGGCAAAGTTGCCTGCAAAGATGCGAATTTCACCAATAAATGGATCTGCCATAGTCTTCTCCTAAGTCTGTGATGGGTAAATACCAATAAGGGCAATGATAAAGTTCACAACCTGATAGGGCATCAAGTTGGGCTGGGAGCTGCCACTACCACTGTGGGCGGCAATGGCCTGGTCTGACATTTGGATAGGATTGTTTAAGTTCTGTTCAAAAATGTCAACGGATGCATTACTACCCAACACATGATTGCTCACGGTAGTTTGATCGGCTGTGTTGGTTGAGGCCTCCCACATATGCGTGTGGGCCGGTATTTGGTTATCAGCAAGGGTGATGGTCTCTGTCCCCGATTTTGTCCCTATGCTACGATTTGTGAGCCCTGGACCCTCCCCATAATGAATGGGAATGCGTCCCCGCAGATCCGGCAAGGCAAAGGTGGTACGGCCATCGCCGCCGTATATGGTTCCCAGGAGAGAGAACAAGGCATCGTTTTCATTGGTAGATAAGAGGCTACCATCACACAGCGCCCAGCCTACGGGGGCAAAATTTCCCCCAAACATGCGAATTTCACCAATATAAGGTGTTGTCATTACTAAACTCCTTAGTTACGAGGGGGAAATGTACCCACCAGGGCAATACAAAATTCAATGGCTAAGAACGGTTGCATGTTGTCAATGGGTTGGCCACCGGCATTGGTACCAACGGTGATGGCGCTCAAGGGCGTCAGATTGGCTGCACTCGTATAAA
Organism: Leptothoe spongobia TAU-MAC 1115; assembly: GCF_018739885.1. Lineage (GTDB taxonomy): Bacteria > Cyanobacteriota > Cyanobacteriia > Phormidesmidales > Phormidesmidaceae > Leptothoe > Leptothoe spongobia. Next base: position 169,499 of record NZ_JADOES010000002.1, read on the forward strand.
CGGCAGTGGTAGCGGTGGCGAGGACACGGCCCGTCGGGTCATTACCGCCATTGGCACTGGAAAGCGCAGCATCACTTGTACCCCTCATGGTGTGGGTGTGGGCTGGCATTTGAGCTTCTGTCATTGTGGTGCTCTCTACACCGTCCTTGGCTCCCAAGGAATAGGTAGAACTTTTATGGATGGGGACCCGTCCCCGCAGTTCTGGCAAGGCAAACGAGGTGCGGCCATCGCCGCCATAGGTCGTACCCAATATCGAATACAGTGATTGATTTTGATTAATGGACAGAAGTTCACCATTGCACTTGGCCCAATTTCGGGGGGCAAAATTGAAGCCAAACATTCTGATCTCGCCTATATATGGTTCAGTCATGTGTTATTCCCTTAGTTAATAATGTTGTTGTCTGATGGTGTCCATTCCATCAAGTAGTAGACACTTTCTCCTCCTATCTGTACAAAACCAAGACGGCGGTAAAGATTCAATGCACGATTGTTTTGCTCTACATGAATCCTGACGGGCTGATTGTTGGCCTGTCCTACCGCCAAAATTGTGTTCAATAGTGCCGTACCGATACCGCGATCGCGATAGGCAGGCAGCAAAGCAATGTCAATAATGCGAATTTCATCGGCGCGTCGATCTAAATATAATCGACCAATCGGCACACCGGCTTGTTCAATCACCCAAAATGCTGCATCACCAAATTGGTTCTGGTAAAACGTATGTTGGGCATTAAACTGAAACTCTAAAAATGTTTGTTTTTGTTCCTCTGGCCAAGGAACAATGGCAAGCTCTTCCTCACGGGTACTGGCATAAACCTGCTTTAAGAAGGGCTGATCAGCCTCTGTAATCGACCGAAAGGTAAGATTATAGCGAACAAGTACTTCATCTTCGAGCAACGGGTCTGCTGCAACGTAAACCATAGGTTGTTTTATGGTGAATAATCGAAATGGAACGGAACGAAAAAGAAAATGGTTTTGTTACGGAATAGATTTTTCTGGCGGGGGCAGATAATCAGTTGAAAATCGCCTCGTAACGCATGCCATCAGCTTCACGGGATACCGGTACTAGAAAGATACTCAGCTCCCCTAAATCTGGATGCCTCATAGGATAAATTCTTTGGGACAATATGATATCGTTAGCCCCCTTAAATAGAAGAGAAAATGAACTAGAACGAGCCCCTGAAGCAGCACCTAACTCAACAGCTTCCAATAGCTCTAACTGTAAAGAAACATCAAGTTCAGTACGTACTTGAAACGAACTACCAACGACGGGTGAAAAATCAGATAATGTTAGCGTTTTTAACATCAAGTTTATTCCTTGTAGTATTGGTGCGCCTAACTATCGAACACTACGCAAATTTACCTAGTTAGCCGTAAAACTAACGCATCCTGATCTAGGACAACATTCGAAGTTTAAATTTCCTTACTGTACTTTACCGATTTTCACAACCTGACTACATTGAGTTTTGCAACAACAATAGCTGCCATTGAGGGTATCAATTTTAGTCGAAAAACCCTGACTGGTTCGGGAGTCAGGAGCCAGAAGTCAGTTAGGTACAGAATTCTGACTCTTGAATTCTGTAGGGCTTTGCCCTTCTCACAGAGTATTCTGTCCTTAGGAAAATGTTCTGTTTTAAGTTGATACCCTTTATTAAACACCCATCTGACCTAAATGGTTTGGGTGGTAGGGAGGGCATAGGCAACAGAAAATAGAGGTGAGCCGAATAGGTTACAGTTTATACATATGTAAAATATTGCCCTTTTTATTTGACATTGAGTAGTGCTTAACAAATAGAGTAAAGGAATTAACTATGACTTGCCAAGTCTCTTTATAAATAATAACTATATAAGAGACTTTAGGCTGTTATAGCTGGCTGATCTTAACGGATCGTACACACTTGAACTATTAGGAGTAAGCAGATGCGGATCTCACGACGACGGATACTACAGTTTTCTGGTCTAACTATGGGGTCTTTCGCTGTCAGTCTGTTTGTGGGGGGAGATAAGTCCCTAGGGGTAGCAACTGCTAAGTCACTTGCTGGTGAGTCCAACCTTTCCAATCTTAACGCAAATATATTTCAACCGCTGAAGGGAAAAGACTTTCAACTGCAAATAAATGGTCAAACCATCCCTGTCAAATTGGCTAAGGTTGAAGAGTACAGGCAATATGCCAAGACAGACGCGTTTTCCTTGGTGTTTCATTCACGAGGTAATGAAACCCTAGAGCAAGGGACCTATCACGTTTCCCATCCCAAACTGGGGGAGATGAAATTCTTTATGGTGCCTTCTCCTGGTAAGCGCAGCGGTCAGAATTATGTGGTGACGATAAACCACTATCTTGGGTAAGTTTAGGGATAAGGATTTTATAAGGTCCAGAAATATTGTGTTTGTAGAGGCGTTCCATGGGACGCCTCTACGTCAAGAAATAGGTTTAATTGAATCCTCATTCCTAAACTATATAAAAATCTACTCCCAACCATATTTCCTAAAAGTGAGATTCAAGCGGGCCTGACGACATTGTGGTTCTGCAAGCAGTCCATGTTCATACTTGTCTTGGCAGCCTACCCCCATAAACAATAGGCTACCGGGAGCAAGGCGAAGGGTGAAACGTTTGGCTGGGTCAGATATACGACGAAAAGTGAACTCTCGTTCAGCCCCAAGACTGAGGGAGGCGATCTCATCTGTATTGCCATAGGCAGACAGATCCCTATGAAATTCCATCTCTTGAGTCCCATCCTTGTAATACACACATCGAGCTACTGGAAACCGCACCCCCGTTGTTTGGGCGATGCGATCGCGCACACTGGCCAGAGAGTCAGTCCAGGCCGATCGTTCACCCCACACCTGATGAAAGACATCAAATGATGTCAGTTCTGGATCCATGAATAGATACTTTCCCAATGCACCGATTTGCTCACTGCCATCGCCCATTTTGATCATCTTGTTGGTTACATTAAAGCCAGAAACAAGATGATCAAAGAGGGCTTCGGCCTCGGTGATTCCCAAGAAATTGGCATGATAAAACGCCTCACAATCTAAGGGTAATGGCTTCATCTGATTAACCTATTGAGGACATAACCAATGCTGCATTTTAGGATACACTAAATTTTCCGTTGTGCTGGTCATACCTCTCCACCTAACTACTTTCGACAGAGTTTTCGATCACTCTCATCCACTTCTATATTGTTGTGTAAATAAAAGCGAGCCCAATCACATCCATGGTTCATAAGTTTCTCTAATTCCAACTGCAATGTCCAACGGATAATTTTCCCATCCGCACTGGCTGAGACGATCTTACGATTGTTCGGTTGAAACGCGACATTAAATACCCAGTCATTGTGGCCCACCAGGGTTAACAATAAACTCCCATCTAATTGCCAAAGTTTAATCGTTTTATCTCCACTGGCCGATGCTAGCAACTGGCCATCAGGGTGAAAGCTAACCCCGTAAACCCAGGCTCCATGGCCTTTTAGAGTCTTTAGTAGCTTTCCTTCTAGACTCCAAAGACGAATAGCTTTGTCGTAACCTGCCACCGCAAGAGTTTGACCATCGGGACTAAATTCTACGGCCCGATTCCAGGCCCGGTCACCGTCATCTAATACAAAACTACGTTTGGGCTGCTCAGCGAATTTATCCTGACTCTGCCGTTGCCACAGGTGTACAGTCGTATCTCTTCCTGTAGAGGCCAGCCACTGACCATCGGGACTAAAATTCACATCGTAGACCCGGTCAGTATGACCAAAGAGAGTTTGCAACAGATTGCCTGTGTCGAGATCCCATAGCTTGATGGTGCGATCGCTACTGGAGGTGGCCAACAGTTTGCCATCGGGGCTAAAGCTGGACGCATAGACTCGCCCCTGATGGCCGGTTAATGTGCGCACTGGCTGGTCATTGCCCACTTGCCAGACCTTGATCGTCTGATCGTCACTGGTGGAGACCAGGGTTTTACCATTGGGGCTAAAGTTCACAGAATAGATCAGTTTTTCATGCCCCTGGAGTATTTGTAGCAAGCTGTGATCATCAGTAGTCGTGTTCCAGAGTTTGATTACGCGACTGCCCTCGGCTACGGCCATTAAGCCCCCATCAGGGCTAAAACTCACATCGCGCATGGCATCTTTGTGCTCATCCAATACCTGAAACAGCTCTTCCTGAATTTTCCAAACGCGGATAGTGTTGTCTGCCCCAGCCGAGAACAACTGATGATTGGAGCTAAAGGCCACAGCCTGCACTTCATTCTCATGGCCCTTCAGTGTGGTTAATAATCGACCATCCAACCGCCAGATTTTGATCGTACGATCGCGACTGGCCGATGCTAACCGCTCTCCATTGTGACTAAAGGCAACACTATCGACCCAGGCTGCATGGCCCTGTAATGTTTGTCGCAATGTGCCATCGATATTCCATAGACGGATGGTGCGATCGCTACTACCTGATGCCAGAGTAGCGCCATCGGGACTAAAGCTGACACTGTAGACTCCTTGGCTATGACCGGTCAATGTTTTGGGTGGTTTATCAGGCTGATCAGGGAACCACAGACGTAGGGTGCCATCCCTACCACCGGACGCGAGGGTTTGCCCATCGGGACTAAAGTTAAGGGCCAGTATCGGCTGGCCATCATGCCCGCTCAGGGTCTTGCTCAGGGTGCCATCCCGATGCCAAATACGAATCTCTCCATCATCACCAGCCGAGACCAAACGCTTGCCATCGGGACTAAAGACCACAGCTCGGACTGTTTTCTGGTGCCCCGTTAAGGTTTTAAGCAGTGTGCCCTCAGTATTCCAGAGCTTGATAGTTTTATCCTCACTGGCCGAGGCAATTGTTTTACCATCGGGGCTAAAGACCACCCCATAGACAGCCTGCTGATGCCCCCGGAGAATATGCAGCAGCTTACCATCCTGCTGCCACAGCCTCAGCGTATGGTCCCATGATGCTGAGGCTAATGTTTGCCCATCGGGGCTAACACTAATGGCCGATACCAAATTGGTATGACCGGAAAACCGATTTGCCTCCCGGATGCCATAGAGCACCGATCCCAGAGCCCGAATGACCGGAATGGTTTGTTGCTCATTAGGATTTGTGATGGTTTCCAGGTTTTTCCCCGCCCGAATGGCTTCTCGCAAAGCATCTAATTCATGGTGAGAGATAAATTGGGCCTCTGCCGTTCGACTGATGGCCTCCACCTCATTGGCTTTGGCCTGTTGTTCACTATTTCTCGCCCGGCGTTTACTGACTTGCGCTGAGCCATATAGCATAAAGGCGACCACGGCTAACCCAGTGGCCATCATCAATAAGCCGCTCAGCAATCCTACGAACCAGCGCTGGTGTTTGGCATATTTTTTTTGTTCGGCCAGGCGAGTTTCTGCCTCCTGGGCACGTTCTTGTTGTAGCTGTAGTAGATGGTCCTGACGCTGTTGTTCTGCTGCCGCCGCCTCTGCCTGAGCGGTGTGGCTGGCCCCGATAAAGCTCTGTTGCAAAGCGGTGGCAGGGGGCTGTTTTTGGCCTGTAGTGGCCTCCTGTAGCCAGGTTTCTGCAATGACTAATTCACTGCCCCGCAACAACAGATCCGCACTACGTTTTTTATGGTCCCATTCAATCGCCCGTTGTGACCATTTTGTATGGCTTTGCACATGGTTGCGATCGGTGTCCAGGGTACGCACTAGTTGGCTAAAACTGGTCAAGAAGTCATGGTTTTGGGGGGAGAAATCAATCCACTGGACTTTGGCTAAGTCCGGGGGGAGCTGTTGAGGGTTAACTGATTGATACAACAAGGGAATAAAGCGCTTATTCAGACTGGCTGCATAGGCCACCTCATCGGCACAATAGGGAGAGTTCACCGCCCGAGGTGAGAGCACAAACAAAAAATTATCGGCTGAGGCAATGCCTCGATATATTTCCTGTTGGAAATCTGCCCCGGAACTAATGCTTTCTTGATCAAACCAGGTGGTTTTTCCCTGGATTTGGAGGGTGTCGTTGAGCTGACGGGCAAATTCTGAATCACTGCGAGAGTAGGAGATAAAGACGTCTAACGACGAGGCTGGAGGCTGGCGTAAGCTTTCTGTAATGAAAGTGGTCTGCAGGTTGGTGGGACCTTGCTGCTGGTGGCCCTGGGCGACTTTAAGCCAGGCTTCGGCATGGCGTAGATTGTAGCCCCGTAACAAAATGCTGGGATTGCGATGTTGTCGTTTCCACTTGAGGGCTTTGGTTAGTAGCTGTTTGTGTTCGTTGTGGTAGTCGGCTCTATGGTGCAAAATCCGTAGCAGCTTCGCAACATCGCTTTTATCTTGCTCCGGTGTAATATTGTCGGAAAAGTTGATGAACTGTAGGGTACGCTGACGCGGCGGCAACTGTTGCAGATCCACTGGTTTGATCAGCAGTGGAATAATGCGTTTATTGAGCAGCTGGGCATATTTGATCTCGCGCTGACAATAGGTGGACGTTAAGGCTGCTGGGGAGAGGAGATAGATGACATTGTCGGTTTCTTCGATCCCAGTTTTGAGAGCTCGTTTAAAGTCTGTGCCGGTGAGAATATCAGTTTTGTTGGTCCAAACGGTGATGTTTTCCCGCATTAAGCGCTGGCGCAGCTGTTCTCGAAAGTGTTTATCTTCTTCAGCATGGGCCAAAAACACCTGGGTCATCAGGTTATTGGCGTTTTTGGTGCTCTCGGTAATAAACTCACAATGTAAATCTGTAGGGATACAGGGGGGCTGCTCATCTTTAAACTGGGTGGTGAGCCAGGCTTCGGCGGCCTGACGGTCTGCTCCGATGAGTAAATAGCGGGATTGTTTTTGATGCTGCTGCCACCGCAAGGCCTGGTTTAATAAGGCGGTGTGGCGATGCACATAGGGTTGCTGGCTTTGGAAAATGGTTAGCAACCCTTGCAGGGCCTGGGCCTGGTCGTCGTTGCCTTCGCGACAGTAAATCCAGTTGATCTTTGCGATCGCAGGATGCATATTGGCAAAACTAGATTGCTTACCAGCGGTTGTATAGGCGTCCCATTCCTGATCGGTTCCCTGGGGATTTCGTTGTTGCCAGGTAGCCCGACTAATTTCCTCCACATGCATTAGGGGAATAATTCGCTTATGCCGCAGCAGGGCTCGTTCGATCTCCAGGCGACAGTGGGGGGAGTTGACCGCATGGGGTGAAATAATAAATAGAAAGTTATCCGCCTGGTCAATGCCCGTATCGATCTGCTTTTGATAGTCCACCCCCAGGGGAATGTCTTCAAAGTCGAACCACACCTTTAACCCCTGGGCGACCAGCTGGTCCCTTAGCTTTTCGACAAAGGCTTTGCTATCTGCCCGACCATAGGAAATAAAGGCATCTTGATAGTGGGGCATAGGGCGATCGAGTCACGAGGGGGTAAGTCAGACTTAATGAAGCCCAAATTCAAATTTGTATTGGAAAACATTTAAAATTATGAAGCCAAAATTCGAAATTGAGGCTATTTTTTGAATTTCGTAACTGTCTTTAGTTTCAACTAAATGTTGACCCGGTGAAACGTTACACCGAAAACTTGGGTTGCTCGGCATAGGTTTCCATAGTTGGCAGGAAGCGATAATTCAGAATTATCAATACTTGACCACCTGCACCCTTTTCCTCAATGCTAGTTCAGCGTCTGGTGGTGGATCTTGATCGACATCCCGACCACCGACCAGGGGTTGATCCTGAATATAGTAGGTATCATCAGGTTCAGCTGAACGATCCAAGATTTCCCTATCCAGGGTAGTCGAGCCCATGGTTTTTACCTTCATGCCTAGCTCGACTACTAATATCCAAATAAACTTCTTACTTGTTACTTACCGCCGATCTCCCCGACGCACACGCAACACATCCCCCAGCTCCCCCACTCCCCTGCTGGCTTGCCCTCACATTTCCCATCATCTGTCCCCATGATCGACCATTGCCCTGACTCTCATGGGCGGATGAATTTGTATGACCTTGGGACTCTGTCGTTGGTGCGGTTGAAGAGATAGCCGCCTGGCTTTCACGATCTCTAGGTGCCCAGGAGGATGCTTTCCAGGAAGACTGTGATTGGGAGTCGGAGGTTTTCATCGCGGATTCTGGGTTAGGTATCGTTCCGTTGGCGATATGTTTTGACTTTTATTTTTGCGGAAATTCAAAAATATCCGGAACTTCTAATAAATATTAGCTAAGTTACTTTCCTTTTTTCCAACAGAATCAACCCGTTGGAAATTAATTTATCCTGGCTAAAACATTAGTGTCAGCCAAAGATATGGCTCTTCCGGAATTCCCGTGGAGCCCCCTACATTTAGTGTAGAGTTCAGATTCTTCCCCGTTAGGGATAATAGAG
>NZ_JADOES010000030.1 GCF_018739885.1 Leptothoe spongobia TAU-MAC 1115
GTCTTTTTCCTTGTCATTGAGCGAGACCATGCCAAGCATGACCGCAAATCTGTGGCGAAAAATTCATGACACTAACTTTATTGAAGTTCAAATTAGTCGCCCCCTAAATCCTTAAGCTTAAGGATTTAGGGGGGCGACTTTAAGAGGTTAAACAGCTTGTTTATGTCTTATAAGTGGGTTAGCCTAATCGTTTATAAGATAGAAGGCTAGGCGTTTGGCTTCCTCGAATAAGTCCCCAACCCCCCAATACTGGGGCTTTGAGTCTAGTCTCCCCCAGTATTGGGGGGACGGAAGGGGGCTTCAGGATGTGAAGCATAATTGGGACAACCTACTTAAAAGCTTGAACTGACCTACTTACCTTTAAAGGGTCTCTTAGCCCTCACTATTTTCTTGCGTAGCAGCGATTGCTGCTGCAATTGCTTGGTCAGCTTTCTCCTGGGAGGATCGTATGATTTGAGATTGAGTATGGATTATATTCTCAATCGTTTCACCATATTCCTCTATCTGCTTAGCCGTCTGGTTGATGGCATTTTGCACCACTTGTTCAGTTGTTCCGACACTTTCCTCTAACTGCTCAGCGTTCTGATTGACGGCATTTTGTACCACTTGTTCTGTTGAGTGGATTACATCCTTGATTGTTTCATCATAGTTCTCTATCTGCTTAGCCGTCTGGTTGATAGTATTTTGCACTACCTGTTCAGTGCTTTCTACTGTATTTTCCAAAAGCTTTTCATTTTGCTCAATAATCGCCTCTGAATCCATGGGTGAAGGTGGTGTTTCAAAACCAGACATTTTCGATACTCCATATTTTTTAAAAGTTAGTTTAATTATCGTTAGTTTGAGAAATAACCTTAAATGATCTTAATGAAATAAGGCCATCCTGTACGATTAATTCTGCTTGCTTATCTTTAGTCTTATAGCCTACAGTACAACCGTTTCCAGCTTGATTAATCCAAGCATATACTGGGGTACTTATGGCAATAAAAGATTTGGCAGTATCTAAATACGCCGAAATAGTCTTTTCCCAATATGATATGGGCTGTTCCTCATAGTCTACCTGCTTCAAGATCTCTAATAGGGCTGAAGAGATATTTTGAAATCCTAAACGCTTACCCATCAGCGACCATCTTTGAATCAGAGGAGAAATCTCTGCTGGAGCAGGAATTCCTGACGTTTGAACAGAATCAAGGGAGCCAAATAATAGTGGAAGCAGTTTTGATAAACAATTTTTGGCACGCTCCAAGCGTTCTTCTTTATTTAGGCTGGATTTCTGACGAGATAGCAACAAATAGATTTGAAAGTAGTCACAGAACTCATGGCAAGAAAATGCTTGTTCGATGGCAAACGCTGCAGCCTCTTTTTGGAGATCACTATCAGCCTTTGAATCAATCGTCGAACGATACAAACTATAGAGCGTTAGACGGCCCTCAAAATTAAGCGCATCGAAAATGTATGCTTGATCCACTTCAAGCTGTTTCAGTAAATTGAGACCATCGGCTAAATCTTGCTGGGTACGAAGATTGTTTTCAACTAGAATCTGCCTTAGCTCCCCATCCTGATCAGGCGACATCTTCTCTGATTCTGCCTTAGCGAGAATGGGTAAACTTGCCCCCAAGGTCATTAACTTTATGGGGCTGACCAGTAATCCTAGATTTGGTAAATAACAGAGTGACGACGTATGTAAACCTTGTTGTACTGAACTTACAAGTTCCGTTTCATCTTTAAAATCATACCTGGCCTGCTGATCGCTCATGGCCCAGTCCAACCATGCTAACCCGCCATCAATAATACTTAATGTTATTCGAGTTTCCATCCCCAGCTGGCTGGTCTGGTTTATGGAAGTGCTGCTAATTGAGAGTGTCATGGGTTTCGTTAAGTTGAATTATTACTCAGCCAGAAGGAAACTCTTTCATCAAAGTTGCCATTGCAGTGCCGATGGCAGCAAGGTCTGTGGTGGATTGTGTAACCAAATCCTTTGACTCTTGGATCACTGTTTGATAAAGTTCTGCGTTTGCTGGGTCGACAAGCATTTGTGAAATCGCAACTCCAGCAGCAGTTGTAGCTATCGTACTAGCATTGCGCAGGTTATCGGTAGCATCTTGGATAGCGATCGCAGCCGATTGGGCAACCGATTGATAGGCCTTTCCAGCACCACTGGTTTTCACCACCTGGGGGCTCATTGTCGCCAACTGGGTCTGATTAACGGAGTCAATGATCTGGGGATTTACAGTGGTTGGATCCATGGGAAGTTTGAGAGATAAAGATGGTCAAATAGTGATTGGTCAGATTGAATGTCACAGCTCTCCGCTAATAGATAAATTGCGAATACGCATGACATCAAAGCCTTAGATTTAAGAGGCTCCTCACACTCCAGGCTCAGTAGATTCAGGCGCTTTAGGTGCAGTAGATTCAGGCGCTTTAGGCACAGTAGAGCCAGTCGCCTTAGGCACAGTAGAGCCAGTCGCCTTAGGCACAGTAGAGCCAGTCGCCTTAGGCACAGTAGAGCCAGTCGCTTTAGGCGCACTAGAGGCATCTGCCCCTGATGCTTCCTTAACCAACTCCTTCAATTTTGCCGCAGCTGATGCTGCATCAGCATCAGAGGTTGAGCTAGCTTTCTGAAGATCCTTAATGGCTGCATCAGCAGTATGAAAAGCTGCATCTATGTCTGCTGCAGTTGTGCTAGGGGATGGTGGACTGGGCACATCATTGACTTTGGGGGGAGTCGGCGGCGGCGGCGACGGTGCAGGGAAAGGAGTGCCTAACATTTTTGCACAAGCCGCTGTAACAGCAGCATTGCTAGTTAACCCTGCACCTTGTTGGCGCATAACAGCGTTATGCATTGCCATGCCAAGACTTTCTAGCAATACAGCATCCATCATGCCAAACGCACCTGCTGGAGCTTGACCTGTCACCAGCGTTGTGGCACTCGTTACCGAATCCACCACCTGAGAGTTAACGGTTCCATCTTCATTCATGGGTTCTTTGCTCCTGCAGATAAAATCATGGTGAGAACTTGCCCTAACGAGGTCTCAGCTATTAGCTGACCTCTTTGCTGGTTTGCGACTGCATTCTCCATGGCAAGTCCAACGCTGGTAGCCATGGAGACGTAGACCATCCCCATAGCTACACTTGGGGCCTGTCCAACTGAGTTAAGGGTGGTTGCAGCAATCGAGGCGTCAGGGGTAGCCACATCTAACCATTATCAACGGTACGACATTATGGACGAGGATATAATGATCCTAAACTCCAAAATTCACAACTCCAAAATTCACAATGAGCCTATGAACCTGAGATCCTCTTAAAAGGAATAAAGAGTTTAGAATCACCTGGATTTATTGAAAGATTTTGTGGGTCGCTACACCGGTACTAGCTGTATCGACTGCATAGAGAGTACTTACCGCCTGTGTGGTGCTAGCCTGCATAGTTACATAAGATTGTTGTTGATTGTTAGTGGCATTATGGGCTGCATTTGACAGTGCTTGGCTGGTGGCAACAAACAGGTTGCCCATGGCTATTGCTGGAGAATCACCAACTACTTTGGTGTTCGCTTGGGTGATGGAATCAGTGATCTGACTATTGACAGAGGTTGGAAAGGCCATCGTTAAAATCCTTTAGTGTTTGATTTTTGGTGGATTGTGCAAGTAGAATCTACTCAGGTTTATTGAAAGATTTTTTCAGTTGCCACACCAGTGCTAGCTGTATCAATTGCATAAAGAGTCGCTACTCCCTGTGTGGTGCTAGCCTGCATTGTCACATAAGATTGTTGTTGATTGTTGGTTGCATTATGGGCTGCATTTGACAGTGCTTGACTGGTGGCAACAAACAGGTTGCCCATGGCTATTGCTGGAGAATCACCAACTACTTTGGTGTTCGATTGGGTGATGGAATCAGTGATCTGACTATTGACAGAGGTTGGAAAGGCCATAATTAAAATCCTTGGGTGTTTAGTTTGGTGTTTGAGTTTTGACTCTTTTTAGAGAAGTAAATCCCTCTAAGAAGAGTCATCGAAATATGAAATTATTCCGCATGAAAACTTACTAGCTGAGAATTTTCTTCGTTGAGACTCCTGTTGAAGCAGTGTCAATCGAGTAAAGCATTGACACGCCCATGGTGGTAGCAGCTTGGGCCGTTACATACATTTGTTGTTGAGCCATTGTGGCATTGTGAGCCGCATTAGCCAGTGCCTGAGCTGTTGCCTGGTAAAGATTACCCATGGCAGTAGCTGGCGACGAGCCCAGTACCTGAAGATTACTCTGGGTAACCGAATCTGTTATTTGGCTATTGACGGCGGTGGGAAAGGCCATTTAAAGTACTCCCTTATGGCTAGATTCAGAATAATCAGTTACCCTAACCCCTTGACTGTTGAGTTAAGAATTTCCTTGGTAGCTTCAGCAGTTGATGCGGTGTCAATGGAGTAAAGTGTTGCCACTCCCATTGTCGTTGATGCCTGGCCAGTTACATAGCTTTGTTGCTGAGAATTGGTTGCATTGTGAGCTGCATTGGCTAGGGCTTGAGCTGTTGCCTGGTAGAGATTGCCCATCGAGATCGCAGGCGAGTCACCCAAGACCTTGGTATTAGCCTGGGTGACGGAGTCTGTAATTTGGTCATTAACACTTGTGGGGAATGCCATTGTTTTTCCGTAGGGTAAAATATCACTATTCGGCAGGAATAGTGGTGGATGAGAGTTTTTGGGAAGACGTTGTTTTTGCTAATTTAAGTCAACTAGTGTTTTGCCGCAATTTCATCTTAGGATTTACATCTCCTATACATGATTTTTACAAGCTTTTGGAGATCGTCAACCCTAATTCTTAAGATTGAGCCTACACCGGTTTACTTACTCATAGATAGTAGTTTGAAATGTATACGAATACCTTGATGAATGAATGGCGTTTCCGGCTAAATTGACGATTACGCTATGACGTTACGGTGAAATTGATGACACGTAATACTTAACTCGACTTTATCCAGATGATTAAAGAGTGTAACCGTAATATCTCAACAGTCGGGCATTGATTGGCAATTCACCACTGATGATAATGCACGCATCAAACTAAAACACCTTTACCCAAAAATTGAATCCTGACAGACTGCTAGTTGGAATTATAGAACTACTTCCATAAAAAGGGGCTCGGTACCTGAAGCATAATTCGGAAAGCTGACATAAGGCACAGCCCCTACTGTCAAAAGGCATAGCCTTTACTCGATTTCAACAAACATTCCCTCACCCAAATCACCAACACTTACATTCTTCACCTCAGCCAGCACATCCTCACCGACAGAAAGAATTGCTCCATTCTCACCCTGCCCCAGAGAGACATCCTCAAAACTCAGCCCATCCGCTAAGCCAATCAAATCCACACCAACTTCAAAGTCCATAATCATATCCACTCCTGCCCCGGCAGCCAGGATAAAGGTATCAGCACCCTGACCACCTGAGTCATCATCTCCAGTCAGGATGTCATTTCCAAGGCCGCCCCACAGGAGATCATCACCATCATCTCCCCAGATTGCATCATTACCTTCACCCCCTAGGAGCCTATCATTACCGCCCTTGCCACCAATGCGGTCATCACCAGCACCGCCGTTGATCAAGTCGTCACCACCGATGCTGCCACCGGATGCTCGGCTATTGTGATCTCCCCGGAGTACATCATCACCATCGCTACCAAGAATCTCATCATTACCCAGTTCACCCGCGACTGGTCCAACATTTAAATTGACGACAATGATGTCATCGCCAGGCGTGCCTAATGACGAGGCTGGGATGTTTGGCAAAGGTTGAGGAGCGTCTGGAATCGGGGCTGGCTCAGGGGTGGGAATTGGCTCAGGAGTAAGAGCTGGTTCAGGAGAAGGAATTGGCTCAGGTTCAGGAGAAGGAATGGGAGCTGGTTCGGGCCTAGTGGGAACGGGTTCTGGAATGGGTTCAGGAGAAGGAATGGGAGTTGGTTCAGACTGAGGGATTGGTTCAGGCTCAGGGGTGGGAACGGGTTCCGGAATAGGCGTGGAAATTGGCGCAGGCGTGGGAACTGGAACTGGCGCAGGCGTGGGAGTTGGTGTTGGGGCTGGTGTTGGTGTTGGAGCGGGAGCGGGAACAGGAACTGGCACAGGCGTGGGAATTGGCGCAGGCGTGGGAACTGGTTTGGGCGTGGGTTCGGGAGCAGGAATTGGCTCAGGTTCAGGCGTGGGAACTGGCGCAGGTGTGGGAGTTGGTGTGGGTGTGGGAACTGGCTCGGGCGTGGGAACTGGAACTGGCTCAGGCGTGGGAACTGGAACTGGTTCGGGTGTGGGAACTGGCTCGGGTGTGGGAACTGGCGCAGGCGTGGGTTCGGGTGTGGGAACTGGAACTGGCGCGGGCGCGGGAACTGGAACTGGAACTGGCGTAGGAATCGGGGCTGGTGCTGGTACTGGAGTTGGTGTGGGTACTGGAGTTGGTGTGGGTACTGGAGTTGGAGCTGGCTCGGTTGGGGGTGCTGGAGGGGGGACAGGTGCGGGTGTTGGAATAGGTGCGGGTGTTGGAACAGGAACAGGAACTGGCGCAGGAATGGGAGCGGGTACAGGTGCAGGGACTGGTGGCGCAGGGGCAGGGGCAGGGACTGGTGTGGGCAGTTGACTACCTAAAACTACGGTCCAATAATCAAAAAGTTCTTTCTGACCAGTATCGTTTGGAAAGTAAGTATGACCAACGCCAAGATGGGTAACGTGGGGGTTCAGAATATTGGCAAGATGTTCAGGACTGTTTTTCCAGTCGTGTATTACTTCATCTGGGTTAAATTGTCCGGCAGCAATATTTTCGGTAGCTGTTTGATAGTTATAACCAGTAGCTAATACTCTTTCTCCTAGGCTAGAGCCGTTGGAGCTAATATGGTTGACTGCTTTACCAGGCTGAGCAATGTCATGGGTATGACTCTGGGCAACACTATCTAACTGTGGGTCGAGGGTTAGTGGAGCTAAGCCATGGAGGTGACGCTCGTTGTTGATAAGTAAGAGAAAGTGTTGATCGAATGCTTGCTGCTGGGCTGGTGTATCCATTTTTATAGGTATTTCGGATCGGTACGTGCCGTACTGTTCTTTTTTATCCGCTGGCACGCGGTCGACCCCATGGTGCTAACACCCAACTTCAAAGGATCTTTTTGAAGCAAATCTAAATTACGGGTAGATGCACCGAGAGTGTTTTAACGGTTGGCTCAACAAGATTTTAAGTGCTAAATAACACCTGAAATGGATAGGTGAATACGTGAATTTACGATCTTTCCATTGAGCGAAAAGCACACAGTCATGACCCAACTGCATAGTTTGAAGTCGAAAGTAAACTTCAAATCTATGCAACGATATTCATACTTTAGATTTCAATAATCCGGAGCTACTGTAGCAGGTCGGTATATTTTCGTAACTGCTATATCCGTGGAGATACTACGCATGCGCCCTAGTATAACCAATGGCTCAGAGGACTTACAATCGTCGCACTGCAAACTATTAGGCAATTTGTGGGGACGGTTTGATCTTTATTTTGATCACCCCATTGGGAAAAACCTATACCTTGGGCGGCAGGAGGCCAGTCAAGAAGAGGTATGGGTTAAGGAGTATCTTCTGAATGACATGGCAGATGTCCAACGCCATGCCTTTCAGCAACTAATTGATTTAAATCTAAGGTTAGGTCAGGGGCCTGATTTTAGATTGGTACAACTCAAAGATTTTGCCACTACACAACAGGCCTGTTATCTGATCAGTCATCCCCTAAAAGGGGCTGAACCCTTATCACAATATCTTTCTGCCCATGGGCCGCTTTCACCTTGCCAGGTACGACAGGCCTTACAACAGTGTTTAGAAACATTGAGATATTTGCACACAGCCTGTAGCGTGCTTTGGCCAACGGGCTCTGAGCGTGGTCTCTGCCATGGCAACCTATCTTTAGATAGTTTATGGATACGAACCATTGAAGACTCCCCCCGCTCTGATAACTTTTTCATTTATGTGACTGACTTAGCCCTATGGGAACATATTTTTGGGGCTAATCAGTCCCTTGCGCAGTGCGTGCAAGATCTCGGTTCAATTCACCAGGATTTGCATGATTTAGGCCACCTTGGTTTCTCATTATTGTTGGGACAGGGGCTAAACACAACAGAGAATACAGCCCAGCTCCTATCAGAGATGGAACTACAGAGTCCTGAACTGATGACATTTCTCTATGGGTTGACGGGTCAAACTGCAGCCACCTTTAGAACCACTGAAGAAGCTTTACAAGATCTACGGGACTTGCCAGAATTGTCTCATCAGCCGATGACTGGGTTATCTTTAGCCCCTCCGGTTGAGGTGGTGGCGGATACTCCATCCATCCAGGCAACGATTAAGCCCATAGCTGGGCGAGCCTACTTGAAGCAATCGAAAACGGCTGTGGGTGCAGCCATGGGACTGCTAGGTATCTTGTGGTTAGGCTATAGCGTTATTCAACAATGGCAACTACGCCCATTGTCAGCCCATACGATTACAGCCAGTTACTTACTCGAACCCCAGGGGACATGGCAGTCTATTTTGGCGACATCCTCAGAAAATAGCCACTTTATCGATGCATTATTGGATGAAGGCCACAGTCTAAAGCCTGTAAAATCGTCAGGTATTCGTCCCGATCAGATGACAAGGGGCGATATCTTTGAACAACTTTTAGAAGAGCAGGCTGACTTTGCGTTAATGGATAATGACGATGACATTCCCGCTGGATTGCAGGTGCAGCCGATTGCCTATGATGCGGTCGTGCCGTTTGTGGCATTCTCAAACGGTAATCAAGCAAAGCGCGCCACCACCTTTATGGGGGATAGCCTTTCTCTCTCTCAGCTACGTCAGGTGTTTACGGGAAAAACGGATACCATTAATGGCTCTTTGGTGCAGGCTTATTTCCCTGAGGTGCCTTATATTAAGGCCTATCCGCTCCAGACAAGCGATACTGCAGAGCGGCCGCCAAAGGTTAGGTTTTCTGCTCAACCGCCTCTGTTTGAGAGGTTTTCTCAGCAGGTGTTAGGGGGTGAGCCGGAATCTGTCGAGGCGATGGAGCGGCTGTTAGAGAAAAGTAGGGGGGATTTGCGATCGCAAATCCAACAGAACAATGGCCATGGCAACTATGACGTTTTTAGTAACGTCAATCGCACCTTTCACCAATGGAACGTTCTGGATAATACCTCTGAACCCACTATTGGCATTGGCTTCGACCGTCTGAGCAAAGTACAGCAGCAGTGTGATGTCTATCCCTTAGCCATCGATGTGGAAGGCCGTCAGCTGCAACTTCTGCAACAGGACAGTGAACCCATTAGTCCCAGGACCGATCTGTGTCGCGATCGCATCCAACCCGATACAGCCCTTGTCCAACAACTAGCCACAGAGGGCCTATTGGCCTATGAACTCGTCGTCGTCTATCCAGAAACCTCCAAAACAGGAGCAGCCGTTGCTGAACTCCTCAGACATCCAGACAACCAAAACCGTCTCCAGGCAGCAGGCATCATTCCCATTGACCGCTCAGATCCCTAACGTGAAATCCCTAACTATTGAAAGTAGATAGGCCCTAAACACTACCGATATAACCGTATTAGCTCAAGTAGTAGTCCTATGATTGTGGACAATTTCTTCACAAGTGAATCAGTCAGTGCAGCTGAGGCCAGCCAACACCTTGCCTATCAAGGCTATCGCCTGATTGAGCAGTTAGATACCTCTCGGGCAATGGTTGGCACCTATGTGGTTCAAGATAATCGCGAACCTGAGGGTTGCTATCGTCTGGTAAGGGTTCTGGACACCAATCACCAAGCCTCTTCCCTAGAGGGATTACAGTCACCGTCCAATATTCCAAACACCGCACCACTGCTAGGAGAATTTAAAGTCGATGGATATCGCTATGTCATCCGCCCATATATCCATGGACAACCCTTAACTTGGGAAATTCCAACTCCAACAGGCTGGAGTGATACTCAAGTAACCAACCTCCTAAAAAAGATCTTAAATACCCTGCGCCAATGCCACCAGCAGGGAATTGTTCATGGTAATTTGCACCCCAACAATCTTATTCGCCAGTCTGAAGGGAAACTAGTTTTAACTGACTTCAACGCTAATTGTAATCAACAGCCCTGCCCTCTCGACCATCAGAAAAACGGATTAAAGAGCAATATCCTCGGTCAGTTGGGACACCAGGCCTATATCGCCCCAGAACAGTGGCAAGGACACCATCACCCCAGCAGCGACATTTATGCACTGGGTGTATTGGGCATACAATTTCTCCTCGGGCGACAGCCCTGGGCATCAAGTGAACAGCTGTCCCATCAACTCAGCCAGTTGCCTTGTCAGCCCTTGGTGACCATCCTCAAACGCATGGTAAATAGTGAGCCAGGCCAACGGTATATCAATGCCCAGGAAGCATTGTTTGCCCTAGAAAATAGTCAGCAACAGGCTCAATTAAGTGCTCCCCCAAGCATCCAACCACCAGAACAAGCTACATCCCATCCCATATCTCCAACAACTGGAGCGCTTCACAACAGTTCAGAACTCAACCAGCCAGAGTGTCTCAGTCCGAAAGAGGTTATTACCCCAACACTGATTAGCCCCAGACCGGTTCACCCAGAGACCTCAGCATTAGAGCCCGTGGCATTGGTCAAAGTGCCCTCAGCCGAACTATCTGTTGCAGCCATAGCCAATCCTGAACCCACACCGATTGAAGCACAGAAAGATACATTAATCGTTCCTTGGCAACCACCAGAACCCTCAGTCTCTCGCCGCTTTAAATGGACGCCTGCTGTGTTAGCACTGACAGCCTCCGTGGGCGGCATCGCCCTCTATCACAAACAGGTTTATAGCGATCAAGAAATTGTGACCTCGCCCAATTCACTAGAATCGCTTCCCGCTAATCCAAGTACTAACGAGACTGGACAATCCTCCGAACCACTGCCGGTACCAGAATCACCTACCAATGTAAGTGACACCGCCCCCAGGTTTAGCCAGTCCCAGGAAAACCACTACTTTGCCCGAGCCTATCATCACGCCAAAGCAAGTAATTTCGCTAAAGCTTTAGTGTATTTAGAACAAGTACCTGAAAACGCTGAACGTTATTTAGAAGCCCAGACAAAAATCACCGAATACCAAGAGAAACGTGAAATCAAGGCCCAGGCATTACTCAGTGAAGCCTATGAACAGGCAACTCTGAAAAACTTTGAGCAAGCGTTGACCTATTTAGATCAAATACCGGCCCATACCGAGGCCCATCGCATTGCCTTAGAAAAAATCACAGAATATCGAGACAAGCAACAGTTAAAAACATCCAACCAACCGGCTTTAGGGTAAGACTTTAGAGGGATACCAGACAATGAAGCTCATGCTGCCCATCGTTCCACTCATTAGTAGTTTTGTCATGTTGACAGCGGCTGTTGGTCAAGCCCCAGCAGAACCTTCTGGCCCCATTATTCTGAATGTTGCCAAGGGCAATGCCCTAGTATCTGGCAACGTTAGCACAGGCTATAACTTATTTCAGTTTGAAGGGAGCCAAGGACAAACAATCACCTTAGATGTGGACGTCACCGAAATTTTAGCGGGTACATCCCACACAGACGAGGACTCTCAACTGTATCTGCTCGATCATCAAGGGCGTATCCTAGCGTACAACGACGACGAAACAGAGAATAACTTTGAATCCCGCATTTCTCAATTTATATTACCTAAATCTGGGACCTACTATGCCGCTGTTACCACGTTTGGCAATACGCCGGTAATCAATGACCAGCAACAGATTACCGCATGGAACAATAGCGGTCTCAGCCATATCCGCTACGACCTATTAGTACAAAGTCATCAGTAAATTCTACCGCAATTATGGCTACGCAACAGTCTCTACAACAATTACAAATAGCCAGTGCCAGTGGTGGATACAGCCTACAGGCCGGTATGCCCACAGCACGACAGACTGTAGCGCTGCACAACCCTAGCCAATTTGCCACTCAAGTTGAAGTATGGGTAGCTCCAGTCGATGTCAAATCTGAAGCGATTCTACAGTGGGTCCGTTTAGAAAACACCCAGGGAATTTTTCATGTAGAACCCTACAGCACCTGCGAAATTGACCTACAGGTAACGGTGCCATTACAAGCTGTTCCTGGCCTTTACAGCTATGAGATTCGGGCCCAGTCTTCAGCTCACCTGGGGCATTATCTACGCTGTTATCAACAATTAACCGTTGAACCTCCTGCTCAAGCACACCAAGACCCTATTTTCCATGTAGAGCCCGCCACAAACTCCCTCACCCCCTTCCAGTTAGAGCCTGAAAAAAACGCTAGTTTTAGCATCCAGGTTACTAACCGCTCACACCATGCCGATTGCTTTTACCTGACCTGTCTAGATATTGCCCCAGGCTGGTTTGATGTGGTTTATCCCCTAGCCGGTAGAGCCGTTGGCTTACCTCTGGCCCCTGGCGAGTCTGGCAACATTGTTCTAAATTTGCATCCTCCTCAACAAACGGTTGCTGGTAACTACACCATCACCCTACGCTTGGGCTCTCAGCATCAGCCAGACACAATTTTGTTTGAGGCTATTTATTTAACCTTAGCAGCCAATCCACAGCTAGCGGCCAAACTTTATCCTGAAACAGCCCTACTCCCCACCCTTGATCAGACACTGACCCTAGAGTTACAAAATTCAGGCAACGTTAGCCAGGCAATTGCCGTTACCACCCGAGCGCCCCAACAGCGGTTTACCTATGACATTGAGCCCGCTGCTCTGACCATTGCCCCTGGAGATACCCAGACGGTCACCATCACCCCTGTCCTGCGACAGCGTTGGTTGGGGCTACAGAATTTTAAGGTGCCCCTAACTCTGGAGATCCGTCATCAGCATCAGCCAGAAACTGTTCCCCTCACCACTTGTGAAGCCACATTAAAATGGCAGTCCCAGCATCGATGGTTATTAAAACTCATACTGGCAGGTTGTCTATCCAGTGGATTCATAGGAGCAGCATTATTGGCCTGGTGGCATTTGCTATATCAACCAACCGTTAAACCACAAATTCTGAATTTTGCTACTACAGGTGAGCAATACCGAGCTGGGGAAGCACCCGACATTAGTTTTGACTGGCAGATCAGTAACCGGGATGAGGTCCAGTCTATGAGGTTGGTTTATGCAGGCAATGATGGCAAAGACTATGAGCTATACAATGCCTCGTTGAGTGACTATGGTCTACCAGCCGCGCTCCAGGCACGATGCGAAACGGTGATTACCCATAGCGATGATTCATGGAAAGCCACATTAATCGGTGCCTATCGCGATCTAAGGCGGCAGTCTCCCCATCAGAAATCGCTTCACTGTGGTGGGTTTGGCCATCCAGAGTTAAATCTGACCGAGGGGAAACATACGTTTCGGTTAGATGTGTATAATCAAGCGGAAGTGGCGGTGCCTGCAGCAACGAAACTGATTGATGTTGAGGTAGCGGCTCCCAGCCCTCCCAAGATTGTAAATTTGTCGGCGACGGCTGTGGAGTATCGCGTAGCGGAGGCTGAAGCCTCAAAGGCGTTGAATGTTGCACCGGTGCAGTTGAACTGGGAGTTGAGCAATGCAGCGGATATTCAGAGTTTAAAGTTGGTGGGGTTAAATGAACAGGGAGTCACAAATGTTGCCCCAACGCTGTATCACTTTGATCGAGGAGTGCCTGGGGAATTGACTTCCTACTGCCAGGTAATTGAGAATCATCTGCGCTGTAATGGCGTACCTACCCAGGCGATGGAACCTGGGCAGTATGAGTTTTATCTAACGGTGTTCCCGCGTCGTAATTATGATGGCGAAGAGATTATGGCGCATACGTCGCTGTTGTCGATTCGACCGCCGGCACCGGAGATTGTTTACTTTAAGGTAAACGGTCAGGATGTACGGCAGACGCCCAAGTTGGTGCATGTGTTGGAGCACAATCAGACACCAACAAACTTAAAATTGACCTGGCAGGTGACTGATGGGGCCAAGGTAGAATTGCTGCCAGCACCGGGACATTTAGAACAGGCTACGGGTGAACTGAGCTATCCGCTGAGTCCTGCGGAGGGAACTGAGACGCTGACGTTGAAGGTAACCCACCCGGAAACAGGGGAGGAGACGAGTCAGTCCTTGGTCATTGAGAAGGTAAAAGCGGCTCAGGTGTTGCAACCGAGTCATCAAACCAGGCCGATTAGTCCATTGAATTTACAGATTCGGGATGTACCGTTTAGGTCATTGCCGGTCCCCGTGCCACCACCACCGCCACGATAAATGAAGCTTTTACATGATCTAAGTGGTAGCAGTTTGAGCCACTATTTTAGCCAGATGCTTTAGGATTTGTAGAACCTTAGCTAAGTCTTGATCTTGATCTAGGATAAATTGTCTAGATCGCGAATAATGCGGTCCATCTTCAAACACAAGTTTCAAAAAAACAAAATCAGTACCATTAGTAACCAAGCCATACAAAGGCAGCTCACGGTCGGGAGCTGCCAACATGTAAGACAGTGCTTGAGGGATACCGACCTTGGGTGAAAACTCAGCCCGTTTTGACTCGATCACCAACACCCAAAGCTGCTCCTTCAGCACAAGGATATCGATACGACCTTGAACGATGAGGTTATTGTCAGTGGCTTCAATATTAACGGCGTCTTCGGTGCTGACGTAAAAAGGAGGCAAAAATAAACCGGCTAAATCGAGCAGGGGAGCCAGGACGGCTAGTTTAACTGTATTTTCTAGAAGTGAGCGTCGCTCTAAATTAGCAACGGTGGCCTGTATTCGGGTAAGCCGCTGTTTTTCGATGTCTGTGAGTGGTGGTAATTCTTCCTGCCATTCCTTGAAGAATGATGACTCGTTGGTTTGCTTTAGCTGAAACCGTCGCTCCAAATCGTAGAGGGTGATTTTACTGGCAGGTATAGTTTGTACCACGGGTTTGACTCCCCTCTGTCGAAAGCATTGACTCTAACGCTTTCCATTTTAATCGACTAGGTCAAGGCCATGTTTACCAGACGAGGCGTTCCATTGGATTTAGACTGGTAGCTGGAGTTTGTTGTGGCTCTTGAGTAGCTTCTCCTTGTTCAACGAGGTGGATGGCTTGCTCGGGTGAGGTATCTTGCTCTAGGACGGCCATGATACCGGGGAGGTATTGGTCCATGGTCATGACGTTGGTGTAGACAAGGTTTTGGATGAGAGCATAGGTAAGCCTGTCACCTTTGACATCAATGCTAGTTTTATAAAAAATTTCCCCTGCTTCAAAATCTAGTTCAAAATTACCTACCAATAAACCATGGTTGATTCGTGTTAGTAATTCTGCTATCTGTAGCCGTTTAGTCTGAAAGACCGAAGCAGGGAATATTGAGTAGAAAATAAACTTCTGTCGCTTTTCTAGAATTTTTGCATAACAAGTAAATCGACTATTTTTTCCTTGTGCAGCTAGACGCAGTATAGATTCCCCTTTGAGTTTAGAAAATTCCCAGTCATCTTCTGAAAAGAAGTTGATAACTGTATCGTAGATTGGATGACTTAAGGGAGGTGAAGTACCTTCAAAAGGCTTTTTGCCCCAATGCTCGATAGCGCGACCAATTTCTTGGAAAATATCTGAAGCCAATTCTTCTGTTTGCTTAAGAAAAGCAGGCTCATCGAAAGACTTTAATTCTTCTTCAATGATCCCAAACACTTCCTGAATAACTTGTTCAAATTTTGCTATTTCTACTTTGCCTTGCTGCTCATAGAACTTAATAACAGCCTCATGAAACTGTCCATCAGCAATGGCCTCTGGATGAACGTAAGATGGGTCTACGTAAGACCATAATGTAGGGTAAATAGTTTCTTCTGACGCTAATTTCTGTTTTACAGAAAGCGCAAACCAGTTTTTTGTTTGCAAAAGGGGATTTATGTTTTCCTCTGTGTGTGGTTCATGTTTTTTAGTTGATTCAGAGCCCAGTTTTTCAAAACTGTAAATCTGTTCATCAAATGATTTGGAAAGGGATACAAGATAGGCTAGTCTTTGTTCGGGCTGCCCAGTATAGGTTTCTAACTTCGAGCATAGTTGAGGCTTTAAAAGAAGTTCTATTTCTATAGGATCTGTATTACCAAGTTTTGATTCATCAAAAAAAATCCATAGTTCTGAATTCAAATTAAATAATGATTGTATTTTAATTTTTTGATAGGTCTCTAGATCACATTCAATTTTAATTCGATATTTTTTGAAAGGTTTACAGTCGAGAAAGTTTGATTCTAAAATATTTACAGAAATAGCTGAATAAGAATCTAAAAAAAAATTTATTGAGTTGTTTTTTGATTTTTGATTAGTATTTTCCATCCTTCTATTACGACAATTATAGAACTACATTTTTATGCGTATTCAGAAGTCTAAGGCTGACGACCAATTTAGCAAATATTCAATTCATGGAAATCTTTGTTGAGAATTTTAAAATGCGCTAAAGGTGAAATATTTGTTCTTTAAATTAGTGGACTTACTTAAACTGATTCTCAATATTTAAGTCCCCCTCTAAATAGAGCTTTGCATCAATACCATCTAGACGTTCACCGGATAGAAATGCATAAGTACATTTTATTTTTTTAATGCCGTAAGCATTAGAGATTTTTGTATTTTTGCTAAGGTGACATCCATCAAAAATTGCCCCAGATAAATCCGCACCTTGAAAATTTACGTCATCCAAAATTGCTTTTGAAAAGTTGCTCTCAGAAAGACAAGCACCCGAAAAATCAGCTCCTATACAAATAGCTTGGCTAAAATCACTCTTTGTTAAGTCTGCCTTGCGAAATAATGCATTTCGCAACATTGCTTTTGCAAAGATAGCATGGTGTGCCTGGACTCTTGAAACCTCTGCTTCTTCCATTTCAGCTTTTGTCCAATTGCTACTATGTAAAACTGCGTCATTTAAGCGAATTCCATTGGCTAATGCTCTAACTGCATCCACTTCCTGAAGACAAGATTCACTTAAGTCAGCTTCTTGTAAAGTTGCTTCAGTAAAAAATTCCTTTGAAAAGTCAATACCTCGATAAGTCTCGTAAGCTAGAAATAGTGGTTTACCGATTTTTCCCATAGTTTCATGCCAATCACGGCTAGAGGCTAATGCCGTGACAAGATCAAGAGGAATATTTTTTTTCTGAAATGACATAGGTATCTCCCTAAGGATAGAAAATTACATCTCCATTAAGTCCCGCATCTTGCACAGCCTGTTGTAAAGCAGCAGTATCTTGTGGGGTTAGATTCTGAGTATCTATAATCACTTTCTCTCCAGTTCTTAACTCTCCTCGGATTACTTCCAATTCGCCCTCTACAGTAAATTCTCCACGCATTGGGCGATCAGCAGGTATATTAGGTTCTGGTCGTCCTCGCTGTCTGGCTTGTTCCTGTATATGTTCTATTAGTCTTTCACGACTGCGTGGTGCTTTTACATCCCATTCTTGTCCCGTTGCATCTACAAAGTCACCACTTTCACCATGCTGAGGTCTTCTGACAGGGCCTTCTAATCTTCCTGCTTCTTCCAATCCAAGAGCAACCTCCGCTTCTCTCCGACTACCCGGAGTAAT
This sequence comes from Leptothoe spongobia TAU-MAC 1115, assembly GCF_018739885.1. GTDB lineage: Bacteria > Cyanobacteriota > Cyanobacteriia > Phormidesmidales > Phormidesmidaceae > Leptothoe > Leptothoe spongobia. Next base: position 17,533 of record NZ_JADOES010000030.1, read on the forward strand.
GTTCCCATTATGGTCTGGATCACGAGCAAGTTCCTCAAGACGTTCTTCTCGAGCCTGAGCACCGCCTTCATCACCCTCACGGACACCGCCTTCATCGCCTTCGCGGACACCGCCTTCATCGCCTTCGCGGACACTGCCTTCATCGCCTTCGCGGACACCGCCTTCATCGCCTTCGCGGACACCGCCTTCATCACCCTCACGGACACCGCCTTCATCGCCTTCGCGGACACCGCCTTCATCACCCTCACGGACACCGCCTTCATCGCCTTCGCGAACACCGCCACCTTCATCGCCTTCGCGGACACCGCCGCCTTCATCGCCTTCGCGGACACCGCCACCTTCACCTCGACGAAAAGGACTTCCTCGACGGAATCCAGCGTCAAGACCTTGAATAAATCGTTGAGCTACCCCACCTGGCGTGAGTTTTAGCTTTCTTAAGAAGCGTCCTGCTATTTCTCCAGCTAGGGCCGATAATGCTAGCAATATGCCTGCAATTCCAGCTGCAATGGAGCTGGAAGCCATCTGATCGAGATCTTCTACCTGCTCATCTATGATTTGCTCCACAAAGGACAAATCCGCCCAAGCTTTACCAATAGATAGAAGTTCAGCAGCAACAAACGAAGCCAGCAATCCTTCCCCGAGGCCTAGGGCAAATCCCAAGCCAACGCCAGCGCCCCCAGCGATACCACCACCGGCACCAGCCGCAGCACCTGGTGGGGCTAGTACCCCTCCTCCCATTGCACCCAAAATAGTACCGCCAACAGTTCCTCCGATGCCTCCTGCAAAAGCACCAACAATAACGCAGGCTAGTGTAAACCAGCCATAGAGATGCATGAGGATGTTGTTAACTCGTCGCCAAATAATAAGCGGAATATCAAGTAAATGCCGCCAAAAACCCAGACCTGCTGACATCATTCGGCTGACAGCTTTTCCTAAATCTGCTTTCAAACCTGCCCATTCTTCACCAACTGCAGGCCAGGGCCAAACAAAAGTGTATAGCGTATCTAGGACAATATCTAGCGGATTTAATTTGCCCAATTTTTCTAGAAGCACCTCCCAGAAACCACTCCAAAGAACATTTTGATCGAGGGGCTGGCGTAACGTAGTGTTTTCTGGGGCCGATGTATCAACTTGCTGTTGAATAAGTACCTCATCTGTCGATGGCTCAGCGCTTTGATTCACATTTCCGCTTCCAGAAGCCTGTTCACGCGCTTTTTGCTCAGCTGCTGCAGGCATCCCAGCATCAATTTGGCTAGCGATCGCCTGTGCCATCGGTTGCATAACACTATCTGGATCTTGCGCTGCTTCTCGCACTACCTCCAGAAAAGGCGCATACCGAATAAAAGCTTGAATAACCTCTCCAATATCAAAGTCACGGAGTTGGTTCCATACTGATTGAATGCGCTTGAGAGCATTACGTGTTTGTTGCTGTACCCATCTTTGTAGGCGACTCCAAAGTCCCCGTAACCGACTCCATAGATGAGCGGCCCGTTGCTGGAGACCTTGCCAAATGCTCGTTACACGCTGGCGTACCCTTTGAAATATTCCACTCATTCGACGGCGCAACCCACTCCATTGCCGTCGAATGCCACTCCAAATTCGCTGTCCCCAAGATAGGAAACGATTGACCAGTGAACGCAAACGATCTAAAACTCCCCCCAGTACATTTGATAGCCCAGATGCTCGATTACGCAGCCCTTCCCACGCTGCTGACAATCTTTGGCGCACACCCTGGGCAACTGCCTTTAAGCGGTTGAAAACTTCCTGTGCCCGATTCGTAAGGTTACTTAAAACGCCATTGAAACGTTCCTGCAAACTACTCCATAATCCGCTAACGCGTTGAAATATTGCCTGGCCAGCTTGTTGAAGTTGTTGCCACATGCCTCCCATTAAACCTGTGACACGTCCCCAAGCTGCACGGAGAGCATTTGCATCCAAGGTCATAACAGCTTGAGAAACTGTCTGAGCTGCAGCCATTATAGAACTAACAGCTCCTCCAACTTGTTGCTTAAACCCATTGACCAGTTGACTGGCCATCTGACCAAGTGTTGACCAGCCCGATTGCAGTCCCGACATAGCTGTAGAAACGAGGCTACTTAATCCTTGGGTCAAGCCACCAATTTGACTACCAATCCCTTCAAAAGCACCCTGAGCCATCTGGCTCAAACTGCCCCATCCAGAACGAAGGCCATCAACAATACCACTAATAAGTCGTCGAATCCGCCCTGTTATACCACTGCCACCATCTTCCTCTTCACTCCGTTGAATCAAGTTGAAATCTGGCTGATAAATTCGAGAATCAGAGATATTCTTAGAAATGTCTTTCGGCAGTAGTTCAAGGCCAGGCTTATTAGAGCTTGGAGCATCTATTTTTGTATATATGTTGACTCTATTATCTATAGAGTTCTCAGTTGACGGTAAATCTTGTTGAGAAAAATCAAAAACCTTTGGCCCCTCTATCGTAGGTTCAATATCAGTAGCCGAAAAAGAATCGCGATTGGCTAGTAGGTCTAAACTAGAATTCAGATCAGGCACTTCACCATCTGAAACAGAAGTTTTATTGTCCGCGATATCTACTAATTTTGATGTTTCAAAACCAAAATTCTCTGAACCTTGTGGGCTATTTATGTGTTTGGGTGCTTGTTCTGTAGAAAGGTCCTGTTGAAGACCCTTATGCTTTGTAAAAGAATATTCTTGCCTCCTATTTGAATCAGTTGAATTACTGTCTACTGTCAACGACTCTGATGGTTGAGCATTAGTTTTTGCTTGGAGTACTGTATTTTTTCCTTCAGATATCTGATTAAATATCTGCTTATTTTCAGTGATGGAATAATCAGTTAAACTCTTTGCTTTAAGTGAAATCTTGTGCTCATCATCTAAGGATTGCTTTTGGGGTATTTTATTTAGTGAACCTCCTGTCTGCTGAATAGTGTGGGTTAGCTCATGGGCTAATAGTTCCTTGCCAGCGGTCGAACCAGGGGAATACTTTCCTGAATTGAAATAGATATTATTACCGTGGGTGAATGCCTGAGCTCCGACTTCCTTGTTGAGTTGTACAGCTGTTGACCCTGTATGCACGCGCACCTGGCTAAAGTCAGCTCCAAAGCGGGGTTCCATAAAGCCCCGCACATCTTCACTCAGTCCTGCACCACTGCCCTTACTACTCTGCAGCCGCTGTTCAAAATCAGTGGTCGTTGTCTCATTACCGCCTTTCCGCTGAACCTTATTTGTTTTCAGAAAAGAGGCCAGAGGCGATCGCTGTACTACTGGCTCAGGCATCGACACAACTTTTGCTGCTGTTTGGTCAGCTTCCTGTTCATATTTATCGCCAGGCTGCCCAACTGTTAGCTTGGTTTGTATCGATTTACCAGATTCATCATCGTCGTCTGCCGCGCAGTCTGCACACTGGCGCTGGATAGTTTCGTCCGATTCTATGTCTTCCTGCTCGGGCTCATCCGGTTCAGGCTTTTGCTGAACTGTAGCTGCAGGAGTTACGGGTGCTGAAGGCGCTGCTCCTGCAAAGAGATTAACCTGGGCCAGATCAAATCGGTTAGAGGGTTTAGTCTCATCTAAACGGGCTTGTAAATCTGGAGATGGGGCTGTTCCAGCTGTCTGAGAAGGTGATGTAATAAAAGGGCGAGCAGGTTTCTGACCCAGGCTAGGGGTCCCATGGGAACCAGTCTGGGTTGACTTTGTCTGGTGTGCTGTTGGGGACCAGGTTGAATTGGTTGATTGTGAAGTATGGGATTGGGAGGGCACGGCAATTACCCGCTAGACGACCCAAAATAGTCCAAAATAAGCCATGGTAGTGCTTGTCCCATTGTCTGTAACTTGTATAGATTTTGATACTGACTTTAGACAGCAATTTTAAATGTTCTAGACCTTTGTCGTATCGATAGAATAAGACAGCTATTCTCTCACTTTAAAGTTGTGTTTTAGAGTTGTTCCAACCAATTCTCCCATTGCTGAGCTGCCGTATCTCGCTCTGTTTGTGGAGCAGTTGGTGAATAACTACCTAGACTGCGCCATAAATTCTCCCAGTTTTCCACTTCTGGTAGTCTGGTAGCCACAGCTTCAACAATTAAAAATGCCCGTTCACGGGTCAGCTGATCTTCAGACCTTAGAAGGGGAACGATTAACGGTAAAACTTCTTGACCTCCTTTCATCAGTGGATACATGGAGGCTGTGTATGGAGAGTGCAAGATATCAGGATAATCATTTAAGTTAGCGACTAAGGCTTCTAGACCTCTGTCATCGCCTAACGTATAAAGAGCAATGGCTGCACGGGCACGAACTTCACCATTGATATCCTGGGTGGCTTGAAATAACGCATCGGCGCTAGCAGGGTCAGCAATTTCCTGTAAACCTTCAGCTGCTAATCGACGGGTGCGAGGATTTTCGTGTGTTAACGCTTCTAGCAGTACAGGAGTTGCTTGTTCACCCCGACGAATTAACTCTCCCAATGCTAAACCGCTGACGGTTTGATCGCTTGAGTAAAGCCGTTCTTGAAGCTGAAACATGGATAAGTTAGATGCATTTTGAAGGTTCATAGTTAAATGCTTGTTGTCACTGGGATTAGGGTCTATTTCTTCTAATGCAGATGTTTCTGGAGTAAGTGTTTCTGGGATAGAGGGATTCTGAGGCGGATCGGCATATTGAGCCCTATTGGATCTGGCAGAACAGCTCAAAACTAATACGGTTAAGACGAGTCCGATCCGTACTTGCCTCATCAGGGAGTACCTCCTGCCCCCGCTCCTGAACCTGCTCCCGTTCCTGAGCCTGCTCCCGCTCCTGAAGCTGGCACGTGCTCAAAGGTCAATACCACTCTGCGATTTCCTCGTCGGTTGGCTTCGCTGTCTTGGTCAGTGGTTGCGTCTGGAGTATAGTCCGTTGTTGCTCCCTGGCCAATGGTTATTCCTTCAATTTGAGACTCGGGTACACCTTTGTCACGGAGGGCATCGGTAACGGCTTCTGCCCTGCTTAGAGAGAGATCTAAGTTGTACTGAGAAGCGCCTCCACGCATATCGGCAGAACCTGTAGCAGTTACCTTGACATCAGGGAATCGGCGTAGATACTCAAGAAAAGTATCAATCTTAGCTGTCTCAGTACCATTTAACTGGTCGCTATCGAAACCAAAGTAGAAGATAACGGGCTCATGCACATAGAAATCTCGATGGAGTTCCAGGGCTGCATCAAAGGTGTCAGACTGAGAATCCTCTACTGAGGCCTGTTCATTGGTGACCACACCCGCACGGATGCCAAAGCTCCACTTGAGCGCGCCAAAGGTGGTCATGGTATCTTCGCCCTTGGCAACGGTTTCAAATTCAAAGTCGAGATCGGTGTTGGCTGGGTTAACGGTTGGATATCCGGGGGCATCGGTTAATTCAGCGGCTTTGATATCGGCTGGATCGTTGGAACGTTTGTAACCTACCGTTGCGCCTCTGCCACCACCAGAATTGGGTCGAGAGAGTCCTGGAGTCGCCGGGTTAGGCTGAGCTGCATCATTACCAAATGGATATTGGGGAGGGAGTGCACTGTCTGCTGGGGCATTGGTGCCAGCACCTCCCGTCGCGGGTGCATCATTGTGCAACACATCGGTAAAATACCCTCCTTCAACCCCAGCGGCGGCATTATCTGTGGTCCGTAAACTGGCTCCACGGGCAGTCGGCAAGGAGATTGGTTCGATATTATTACCGTTGGTATCGGTTAACTTCACAATTTGAATCAGGCCAATCTGGTTGGAGTAGGGGGCTGTGACAGCCGGATCAAAACTAATGGTAATGGGTAAGTTGGAGCCCCCTGTCGTGGTGGTTACGTCAAACTTGCCATGGGTAACAGGGTAGCTAGGATCGATGGCGCGCTGGATTAGTTGTCGTTGCGTGGTGCCTGTTTGTTGAATCGTATGGGTTAATTCATGGGCTAACAGCTCCTGGCCATCCGGACTCTTGGGCTGATAGGCTCCCTGTCTAAAGAAAATATCTTGGCCTGTTGTAAATGCTTTGGCTTGAATAGATTGATTGAGCTGGTCAGACTGGGCATCGTTGTGAATTCTGATGCTGCCAAAATCTGTGCCAAAGGCTTGTTCCATAGACCCACGCACATCGCTACCAAGGGGCTGCCCCTGTCCACGAGCTGATTCAATTGATGATTCTAGATTGCCTGGGGAATGATTACTGACTCCTGGTGGAATGTGAGACATCATCTGGAGACTATCTGTTGCGATTGGCAGGGGCTGTCGCTGGATAGAAGATTGCTGAACCTGAGGAGTATTGATACGCTCTACTACCTGTGCGGCTACGTGATCGGCTTCTTGCTCGTATCTGTCGTCTGGTTGACCGATGGTGAGTTTAGTCTGAATACCTAGATTTTGTAAAAGGTTGGTATCTAACCTGGCTGACTGCTCAAATCCAGTACCTGGCTTTTGTTCTTCAGACTTTTGTTGCACTACAAAAGGACGTGCCTGAGCCATAGTATTTGGAGCAAAGCTACTGGCAGCAGCAGGGGCTTTGGTAGGGGCAGAAGAATGGTTGCTCATGGCCAGACAATCCTTAATTCAGCAAGGCATAGGTAGATGAGAACGGGTATCCCATAAGCCTGGCACAAACTATTGAACCGTGGTACTCACAAAAGTGATGGATTTTGGTTGGGCTTATGGCTCGTTAAAAAATAAGCTTATGGTTCTACCTGCTAAAGCATTTATTTAGTGAGGCTTTCAGTTTCAAAACGTGAAGTCATTTTTTAACAGCCCCTTACTCCAATTTCAGTTCATCAGGTAGCTGATGACCATGGGTATAGGCATAGAACTGATTGTTAACGGCCTCAGGATGGGCTTCACGGATAGTATCGTAACGACGGAGGGCCGTCTGGTACAACCCACGGGCCAAACTAAACTTGTTGAAGGTTTTGACTAGCTGATCACCCAGGGTAGAATCCAACGTCCCTACAATCTGTGCCGGTTCCGTAAATTCTAATCGCGATTTGGCTGCTCGATAGTCTCCCCATAGCTCTTCTGCTTTTTGCCAAGCACTATTCCCACTATCTAAAGCGGACTTGGCACTCTCATACTGAGCTGCATGGTCATCATCGCCATACCAGTGCCGTTCTCCCCAGGTTTCATAGGCTGAGCGTGGACCTTGGGTGTAGGCTCCCCTATGGATCCAATGGGCCCGTCGAGCATCGTTCCCCATGTCAGCGCAATCGGTACGTTTATTGGTGACACGGGTTTCAAAGGCATTAATGGCATCCCACTCTAAGCTAACCGCCTGTGCGTCCGTCATTTCACAGGAGTTGGCCGTGGGATCCAGGCTCGGATCCACTGACATCATCTGATCGGACTGGTTATTCTGCTGCACCAGGTCGCGAGCTCTGGTCTGTAATGTCTCTAATTCAGCGATCTCTCCCTCAGTACGTGTCATCTCCTGTCCACGTAGCTCATTGGGTAAATCGGGATATCGTTCTGGATCGCTAATGGCTGTTAGCCGAGTGCGTTGTTGTCTTAACTCAGTGGCAATTTGTGCACCCACTTCCCTAGGGGATGTTTGATTGTCTAATCGGGTGGTCCACCCACGAAGCTTTTGGGCAAGGGCCGTATGACCCGCTTCACCGGTCATATATGGATCGCCTTGTAGTGTGAGGCTATACCGTGGACTAATGCCCAGGGTGCTACGAATTAAATCGAGGCCACTATCGCCTGTTTCAGAGACAAATGCGGTGAGCGCGCGATCAATCCGATCCCAGTCATCTCCTGCGGCTCGGACTTCAGCAGCAAAATCTGCGCCATCACCCGATTCATAAATCAGTGAATGGTGATTCCAATTGCCTCGACGAATCTCTCGCACTAACCGTTCAATCTGGGCTTGGCTAAAGCTAGAGGTGACGGTCCAGCGACGGGACTGCTGATTGGCTAGTTCGTTACTGACAGAATTAAAATGGACGCCTGTGGAACGGGCCAGTTCTTTGTTAACATCTTCGGTTGAACTGCTGTTCACGTTAGAGCTAACAGAATAGGTGCGGTTACTGGCACTTGAATCATCGGTGGCTGTTAACTGATCAGATTCAGAGAACGAGCCTAAAAAGGGCACTGTTACTCCAGAGGATTCAGCCCCAGTTCGCTCTTCTACGGTGCGCTGATCGGCGGCGTAAGTAGTTGTGGTTTCTGAGGTTGTATTTTTGTTGGTAACAGAGGTGCCTGCCAGGCTAAATCCTGATGATTCTTCGGTTTGACTGCCCTCAATATTGGCCTTTAAAGTGTAACCTCGCCCACCAGGGGGAAGTTGACCCTGGCGAGTTAAGTATTGGAAAGCGCTTTGGCCAGCGGCAGTGCTGAGGTCAAAGGTAACAATATAGCCGTTACTATCAGTGGACTGTAGGCCACCTGTCATGGAGACGCCAGGGGCTCCTAAGCTAAGAGCTCCGCCCAGGATACTGCTGTCGAGGACTTTCACACTGACGCGCTGATTGCCTAAACCTGTGACTTCGACGCTGTGGCTGTCACCAACGGTGATGTTGGCACCGACGGTCAACCCCATGGCCTGGGCAGAGGCACCTCCAGTAATCTGGTCACTATCGGTCTGAGAGATCTGGTCACCTGCCTGTAGCTGGCTGGCATCCTCAGGGTCTAGAGATGCCCAAACACCACCATCGTAGAAAGCCTGGGCGGCAGATTGTGTGTCAAATTTTCGCGAGCCGGTTGTGGATTCTTTTCCTCCATAGCTGGCGCTGCCGCCGCGCCCACTGGCGTTGGTGTGACCACCCCCGGCACTAACGGTATATTCCCGCTTCCAGGTAACAATATAGCGACCGTCGGTATCTAATCGAGGCGGTTGCGCAGAGACCAGTATGCCACCCCCAATGTTTATGGAGGTACCGTTGGCGGTGACATTAGCAGTACCGCCACCCCCTTCTAATTCGCCACGGGAATTAAAATCTAGATAGCCAGAACCACCGACACCTCGGGTATCGGTTTGCTCGCCAATTTGGGTGGACTGGGAATATCCCCCCGTGATACCTACCTGGCCATTATTGGGATTGAAAGATGCTCCGGCATTGTAGCCAGAGGAGGTGCTCATGTAGGTATCGTTGTCGATGCCCACGGTGTTTTGCTGTCCCCAGGAATATCCGTAGGACAGGTTACCACTGGCATTGACGCTACCACTATGGGACGAAGTCGGGTCGTTATTATCCCAGCTAGAGGCATATTCCATCCCGGCAGGACAACTTTCATCAACACCGCACTCTCTTTGGATATATGTTGCTTGTGCTGTAGACGTTGCTGGATTTAGTTGAGAAGAATGATTGGCAAAGAGGTTGAACTGCGTGAGGTCAAACTGCGTTGATTGGCTTTGTGCTTGTAAGCTCAGACCTGTGGTTGATTGAGTTGATTGTTCGACTGAGGTAATAAACGGACGAGTTTGTAGGGGACTAGATTTGTGACCCGCATTAGGGCTGTCATGCTTACTATTTGGCGGTGATTTGGCCTGGTGGGATGCAGATGGCCAGGTTGAATCAGTTTGCTTTTGCATTCGGCGTCGAATGGGCACGACAATAATCCTCTAGATGGCCCAGTAGAATCTACTGCGTCCTGAGCAGAGAACGCGGAATCATAATCAATTCCCGATTTTACTTGCGGCCATTTTGCTGCACCACATGGGTTAACTCATGGGCTAATAACTCCTGACCACCTCGGTTGCCTGGACTAAACTCACCTTGCTTAAAGAAAATATCCTGGCCAGTTGTAAAGGCTCGGGACTGTAGCGATGTATTGAGCTGATTGGAACGTTCATCTGTATGCACTCTCACGCCACCAAAATCTGTGCCAAAAGCTCCTTCCATCGAGCCCCGTACATTATCTGAAAGCGGTTGACCTTGGCCCTTTGCTCCAGAAATAGTTGCTTCTACCTGGGGTGCGGCTGCACCGCCGCCTTGTCGCTGAAGATCAGGTTTAGCCTGCAGTTCCTCTTCTTCCTCAGGCATTTCTTGCCGCTGAATAGAATCAGCCAGTGGCTTCGCTTGTAGTTCCTCTTCTTCTGGCATTTCCTGCCGCTGAATAGAATCAGCTAGAGGGTTTTGTTGCAGCGTTTCTTCTTCCTCGGGCATGGCCTCTCGTTGCACCGATTGCTGTTGAGCCTGGGGTGAATTTATCTGCTCGACTACCTGGGCGGCAACGTTGTCTGCCTCCTGCTCATATTTGTCCCCTGGTGCGCCGACGGTTAGCTTGGGCTGCAACCCTAAGTTTTGTATGAGCCCTGTATCAAACCGGTTTGCTTGCTGTGGGTCCAATGCCTTGGCTTGGGCGATAAACGGGCGAGCCTGGACCTGATTAGTAGGGACAAATTCGCTACTATTTTGAGCGGGAGCTTTGGTGCGGAGATAGGAACGGTTACTCATGGTCTGGCAAACTCAGCAACGGCAGTGCGGCAGATAGGTCCTGAAATTTGGCCCTTATATGGTGCCATATATGCATTGAGGACGGTACTGTCAAAAGTTAGTTATGGGTTTGTTTGTGGTGTGAGATCGCACCCCTATCTCATTAAAGAGAAAACATATTTCCAAGTGTCCCAAGTGTCCCAAACAGAGCTTTTGCTTGGCTTTCTAACTTTTCTGAGAATACTTTCATTCGCTCCAGGAGCAGCTTTTTGCTCTGCTGCTCTCGAAGGAGAGATTCATCAGCAACATCTTTAACATCAAGGGTGTTTCCCAGGTTCCCCAAGGACAAGCCGTCACAGCACCATAAACCAAGGGAACCAAGGACATCATGGGCAAACTCAAGATTGACCTTTGCCAGACTTTGGTCATAAACCCCTGGGGTATGTTCTGTTTCTATGTTGATGTAGCGTATCTGTTCTTGTTTAGCTTTCTGATACGAATTACTCAAAAGAGTCACCAGGGTTTTGAAGGGAATACCGGTTTTCTTATGCAGTATTCTAGCCGTTGCCTCGATCAGGAGCTTATTTTCTTTTGTGGAAATTTCAGGTATGAAATTAAACAGCGTAGAGAGGTCGGTATCTTTGTTAAACGGGTTTTTCTGTAGTGCTGGATTTAATCCAGGTTTTCCCCTAAATTGTCGGATGATTGACGCAATCCACAGTCTGTCATAGTCTTTAGGATTCGATGTCCAAATCACTCTGTCTATATTTTTAGAATCTCCAGCCCAGGCTGATTCTATGGCCGAAGACTTGCCCCATCTGTAAATATTAGTGGATTCTTTTTCAGCTCTCTTCTTAAATTTTTTATCACTCTCTTTTGGCTTCTGGGTGATTTTCCTGTTGTTGTGTAATGTAACAACAGGCTTGCTAAAATCATTACTACATTTTTTCAGATCGCCATATAAGCTACATATTGGTCCATAGGAAACCTTGCCTGCACCTGGGGCCGTTGCCGTTGAACCAGAGCAGTGTTCGATAACTTCTTTATCAAATATTTCATTGGGGTCATTTCTCATGACTCCCTTTTTAGGTAAGGATTTAATGACTCTAAGGGGAGATTTGAGATGTCTACCTTTACCTGAGCCAGTACTGCTACTTCCATTCACATCAATCAAGCCGTAGCCACAGCCTTGATTTAATAGGTGAGCCACAATTTTAGAATTTCGTTCATCATTGTGGATGTGGACTAAACAGGCACAATCGTTACTGCCTGGGTAATAGCTATGAATGTCTTTAGCTGCACTAGTTCCTTTTTTAGAGGCTGCTTTTGACTTACCTGTACCTTGTTTACTTTGAATCAGACGATTTTCTTTTAGCTGATTCAGGTTTACTGACTGGTCAACAGTTAGACTGGCGTCTTCTGGTGTTTGAATACCCTGTTCTTGAAGGCGTTCTTCAGCTTCGCAGGCCGCGCATTTTGTCTGTACGATGGGTCCCGTCAGGGCCTTTCTTTGCAGTTTGTTGTCCTTCTTCGGTATTTCCTGGCGTTGGATAGTGAGTTTGGTCTGAATGCCTAGATTTTGTAAAAGGTGTGTATCCAACTGAGGTGCATGGTTAAACCTATGATTACCTAACTGAAGCTCCTCAGGCTTCTTTTGCACTACAAAGGGACGTGCCAGAACTTGATTGCTAGGAACGAAGCTGCTCTTTAGGGCAGAGGCTTTGGTGCGAACACAGGAACAGTTACTCATAGCCAGAAGATGCTTAGCTCAATAAGGCAGAGGCTTAGGGAGTCTAGGCACCCATATTGTGGCATAAGCTACTAAACGACAGTACTCACAAAAGTGATAGATCTAGCCTATAGGTGGTCAAGGAGCTTTACTCAGGTGCTGTTACCTTATGGCGTTTTTCGGCAATGATAGCGCCTGTGCCTGTGTTGCGCATGTCGAAATGCATCATATCCCCATAGGTGCCACCCCAATGTAGTCCGATGCCATCAACCAAAGCCCTTTCAAAATTTGTAAATCCGCCTTGTTTGACTAATGCTGTATAGCTTTTCTTATTCCGTTTTGCTCGCCAAACACCGACAACCCATTTCAGGTCTTCTTTGATGCGTTTGCGAGCTTTGGAGAAATCTTGATCCTTCCAGAATTTCGTACCGGCAGTGCTTGCTGCAGCCAGACGAGCATTTAGCTGTTTGTCATTATCGATATAGGAAAAATAGGTTTCTAAGGTTTTATCAAGCTTGAAAATATTGTTGAGCTTTTCTGCTTTTTGTTCCTCCGTATCTTCTGATTTTGTTTTTTGGTATTTCATTGCTTTCCCATGGACCAACAGAGATGCCCGTGGAAAAACTGCATTGATGGCATCCCGGTCATTCTCAGACTCATTAATAAAAGGATTGGCGGTATAGTCTAGATCAATGGCCAGTCCAAAGAAGTGCATCGATCGAGACGCACTCGTGGCATGTTTTCGTGCGCCTTTTATCGGTTCTAGCTTAGGGGAAAGGCCAAGATTGTCGCCTGCAATTTCGGGACTACCAGTGCCATTGCTGTGGGAAGCGACCAATGTCTTTTCGGCACGTTTTAATTGGTCTGCTAATTCTTTGTGGATGGGTGTAGCTGTATGTCTGCCCAGGAAAGTGGTATGCCTGAAATTAGAAAACCAGGTTTTAGGATCGACTTTAGCCTTAACCAGCACTTTATTAGCAAATTTCTGGTAAGAGGATTGCAGCTTAAAGGTGGTGGGTTTATCAAGTTGAGTCAGGTTAGACAATAATGTCCAACCCTGATACTGCCTTGGCCCGACAAAATCATCAGGCAGTATTTCTTCTACATAGGCATATTCTTTTTCTTTCTTGCCACTTTTTACCGTTGCTGTTTTCAGGATTTTTAGCTGGGTATTGCGTGGAATGGATATTCCATAGGACTTCAGGTCCGGTGGGGGAGATCGCAAAGTACAATCCTTACTTTTTACATAGGCGTACTTGGGTTTTATTAAGGAAACAATGCTATCCAGTGCCCAGTTTGCTGCTTTTCCGACATGGGATGAAATTGTATCAATGCCTTCTGAAATTGTATCGAAGAGGTCAAATCGTTGAATGAGTTCTGAGGATGTAGCCGGGTGAAAATCCGTTTTCTGCTTGTCTTTATTTCCGGACGCTAACGTTGTTAGCTTCGGCTGCAGACTCAAATTTTGGATCAGCCCTGTATCCAATCGACTTGTTTGCTTGGAATCTTTTGTTGATAAAGCCTTTGTCTGAACGACAAACGGGCGCACCTGTAGCTGATTTGCAGGGATAAGCACACGATTACTGTGGATAGGGACCTTGGTACGGCGATAGGAACGATTACTCATGGCCTGGTGAATTCAGTAATGGTAGTTCAGAAAATGTGCTTACTGCTTTTGCGATCGCAAGCGCTGACTTGTCTGTTTACCTCCCTCAGCTTCTCTAATGTCGTTTACCCCGAGTCAGGTTACGTTGCCTAATATGCTTGATCACTTCTGGCTCGTTTGCGCTTACATAGCTACTCAAAATTGGCCGCCACCAAGACGTATCGTCGGGGTGAGAAATAAAGAAATCGACTAAAGACATTAAGTCTTCCACATGCTGACCTGCAAACCCGTAGGACTCTGAAATCCTGCCTTCTTTCTTAGCCCGTTTTTCTTCACGTATTCGATTACGACGGGCCTGTTTAGTGATCTCCTCAGTACTGAGGTGGGGGTTCGTTCTTAACGCCTCTGCAGAATTCGCATTGGATTTTTCATCCCAAGCTTCCTGGGTTTTACTAATAATATGTTTGTCAGCTTCGATCGCCAACTGACGATGTAGCCGATAGAACAAGGATCCTTCGCCCACATCATACTCAGATTGATTGGCTTTCAAATGGGTCATTACTCCAGAGAACATTGAGTCCTCATGGTGGGGAGGATGGTCTTTGCTAATCTCTGAATGGGAAGGGGGAAATGCGTACTGAGCTTCGCCATTCTCAATGCCATAGGCAGATGCCAGGGTATTTGGATCCTTCTTATTTTTAATGTCCTCCAGTTGAGCCGCGATGGCCGTATTACCTCTGGTGTGCTCTATCCCTTCATGGGCAGCCTGGTGAACCAACCAATCTAAACCTCGCTTCTTCGCTTCTTTTGCATCAACACCGGTAATATCTGCAGCTAAATTGAGGATAAATTCATTTTTGCGTCGTTTGATTTCATCCCTTAACTTGCTGATCTGTCCTTTAAACCACTCGACAATACGAGATTTTAGATCCAGTAGTAACGTAATTGGGAATAGGATATTAACCACGGTCTCAAATTCATCAATCCGCTTCATGATGCGCTTGTGCAGCCGCATATAATGCTGAATTGCCGATATTAAACCTGCCGATGATTCACTGGTCTCGTACCCGGTGGGGATAAATCGATTGGTAAGCGGTATGCTCCACCCCGTTAACCAAATATCGTGAACGGGGACTTGAATATGTCGATCTAAGGCTTTGATAATCTCTAAGGTTGCCGCGCCTTCTGCGGTATCTTTATCTTGGGATTTCAACTGTTTTTCAATCTCTTCCCAGGTGGAATTTCCCTCATTTTTCTCAACCAGGTTAAATGCCTCATCGATTTTGCGATCGCTAATTTCCACCAACTTAGGAAGCTTGGGTAGCAGAATCTGACCAACGCTCACCTTTAGATCTTCAGAACCTGCTGTTCCAGTAGTGACGGCCATTCTACCTTTTGGAGTTTTGGCATCATATAGGGTATCCACATAGGCCCCATCCACCTGTTTATTCCCGGTAGATTTTTCCGCTTGGGCCTGCTTAAGGAACTCAGGGGAAAATGCGGCATTGCCTGCTCGAGCTTTGACAGCGCGACCAATTTCTGAATTGAGCGCAACCTCGACAAAATTCGAATGGGCAAAATAATCTTCTACGGCGTGTAATGCCGACCCTAAGCGCATACGCCCAGTGGGTGATTCCCCCGCTGAAACCGATTGCCACAGTTGTTCTTTAGTCCATTCGATAGCATTGTAAATATGTTTACCCAAGCCCGCATCGCTCACCTTATAGAGGTCGGGATTTTCAACCTGGGACCCCGGAAATGCTTTACCCGCAAGCTGTTCATCTCGGTCTATATCATCACTAACTAGCTGACTCGAAACCTGCTGCCTACCCTCTCTCAAGAGACCTGATTCGCTATCTCGAACTAAATGATCGGCAGCAGTGGTGCCCATGGGGTTATCCACATGTTGCTCGGGGGTGTATACCCCAATATTCTCAGAAGTGACCAATTCGTTGGTGATTTTGGTGCCAAAATGTAAGAAAGCCAGTGACCTAATCACAGCCGTGATAATATCTTCTGCCCCTGCGGCTCCAATCTTTGCTCCCTGTGGATCGTTGACGTTTTTAGGCAGTTGTCTAGCCAGTTTGTGGGCTCTGGGCAGATTTAACTGGGAGAAATCCCGCATCCAGTTGCCTGCATACATCTCCATGGTTTCGTCTCGACTGCTTTCTCCCTTGCCAGAGTCGAGTACGGCGCTTTCTTCAATGCCCTGATGCACATGGGCTTCACCCCGCTGAATCAGGCCTACGTTGGCATGGCTAATGTTAGGCAACGGTTGGACTAAAGATTTTGTCTGGAGTTTTTTCTCTAGCCTGGGCTGCAGCGTTAACTGTGGCATCAAACTGGTATCTAGCCGACGTGCTGCTTGGGCTGGCCCAGATTTTGTTTCTGTTACAAATGGACGAACGGTTATATGATTCGTAGGTGCGCCACCACCTTGAACGGTCGTTTTTTTGTGGAGATGGAAACGGTTACTCATAATGGGGTGCCCCCAGAAATGGCTTTTCAGCAAGCGCATTCTGAGATGAGCCCCTATAGGGTGACATGCATGGCCATGGAGCCGTAGTGATCGAAAGTTATAGATTTCTCCCAACTAGGAATATGATTTATCTTTAAGTCTGTTCGATGGCTACCCAGCCCTTGACCTCACTGTCGGTTAAGGGGCGCTCTAGCTTAATATACTCACTTTGGGCAGCCAGTAGAATATGTTTCATTTCTATCGGGGTGTCCTCATCTGCAGCTAAAAAAGCTGCATTTAGGGCGATGTTGCGAATGTTGCCTCCGGCCACGCTGAGCTTAGCCAGGCGGCGATAGTGTAAGTCCTTTGTGGGGGTTTTTGATGGAAAAATACGTTGCCAGATGTCTTCTCTCTGTTTGGCATCGGGAAAGGGGAATTGAATGACAAAGCGAATGCGCCGCAGGAAGGCCTGATCCACTGAGTCTTTTAGGTTGGTGGTGAGGATAGCCAAACCGCGATAGGCTTCGATGCGCTGTAATAGATAGGCAACTTCCATGTTGGCATAGCGATCGTGGGAGTCGCTAACGTCGGAGCGTTTACCAAATAGGGCGTCGGCTTCATCAAAAAGTAAAATAGCGCCACCAGTTTCAGCGGCATCAAACACACGCCGGAGATTCTTTTCGGTCTCACCGATATATTTGCTGACCACCGAGCTAAGGTCAATGCGATAGAGGTCCAGGTGTAGTTCCTTGGCAATAATTTCGGCAGCCATGGTTTTACCGGTGCCACTTTGACCAGCAAATAGGGCACTGATGCCTAGCCCCCGGCGACTCCTGCCAGAAAAGCCCCACTCTTCGTACACTTTGCTACGCTGACGAACATGGGCTGTGAGCGTTTGTAATACTTGTTTTTCTTTTTCTGGCAGGATGAGATCATCCCAGGTGGCGAAGGTTTCGATGCGCTGGGCCAGATCGCCGAGGCGGGGGCGGGCTTGGGAGAGGCAGGTGTCCCAGAGGAGTTTGGGGAGAGTGGGGGAGTGGGGGAGTGGGGGAGTGGGGGAGGGAGAGTGGAGACGCTGGACTTTGGCGCAGGTGGCTTGGATGGTGGGGGCGCTGAGGTTAAAGTAGGAGACAAGACGATCAATATGGCCGTTGAGGTGGACGGCTGTTTCGCCCAGGGTGCTGTGCCATAGCTGACGTTGTTCGTCGGCGGTGGGGGGATAAATGTCGTAGGTTAACAAGGGGCGCTGCTGCTGGGGGCGACGGTCACGGCTGAGGATGAGCAGCGGCTGCCGACAGGTTTCGATCAGTCGATCGACCATCAGGTTGAGCTGGGCGAAGTAGCCGTCTCCAGTAATGGTGCTGGGGATGCGATCGCAATTCAACCCAAGCACGGCCCCGCTCAAAAGCGCCTCCCGTTCGCACAAACACTGCAACAGTTTCATCTGTGACAGTTCCGTTGGCAGTGTTTCGGCAGCAATGATTCGTAGGTCCAGGTTAAGGGAATGGGCGGCGGCAGTTGCGATCTCAAGCTTGGTGGCACTGTCTTCGCCACATAGCTGTACCACTGGCCCAGCTGTGTCCTGTAGGCCTGTTAACATCACCTGTTGAGCCATTTGTTGATGAGATTCTGGCAGGATCAATGATGCTGTTCCAGACGCTGTCATAATTCCTCGGAGACGATCGTCCAGGGACGTCATCCCCATCAGGTAGTGCAGAATGCGTTCATCGATACGGAGGGGGCACTGGGTGAGTTCGGCACCAGGTTGGAGCTCAATCAGTTTCCAATACCGCAGTGGGCTTTCGGGTAAAAGGGCTGACCAGTGGGCCTCTGGCAACAAGGAGAGAGCCAGCCCCAGGGTAGGATGTTGTGCCCCTTGCTGCAGTTGAGCGCAAAGATCTGCCAGGGTACGGCTGAGCTCCATACCGGTACACAACAGCAACAGTGCCCGTTCAAATGTGGACAGTTTAAAGCGACGGCAGAGGGTTTCTATGGCCGCCTCTCCTTCGGGAAAGGTAACCTCTGATGTTCTGGAAAATGTGGCTACATCTGCGGGGGGATCACAGGCTTGGGCTAACTGATGTTGCACCTGACCAATGGCGGCTAAAAGATATTGTTGATTTGCTTCGTGCCAGCTTGCCATTACTATTTTTCTTCGGTAACAGGCTGAATTAACTGTTGCAAAAAGGTGATTGCGTCCTTAGGAGGCATGGTAAGGATTTTGCCCTCGCGGATGATTTCGTACTGGCCTTGGTGGTGGCCATGACCAGCGATCAGGCCTTGTTTGATGGCCTGGTTGCCAAGTTCGTTGAGTTGGGTGATGCTGAGGTTTTCGACATCGGTGTCGAGTTGTTGTTGGATTGGGTCGCTCATGGGTTTGTTGTGGGTGTAGGGGCTATACCTCGTGATATCGAGGGTTAACTCTTGCCTGGTTGGGGACGGATTAAAGGGACTAAATCATCGGTGGTTTCTTCCCACAGCTCCCAACCAATCGGTAATCTAGACGTCAGATGATTGTTGCCAAACCGGAGGGCTTCGGTGAGGGTGGGCCAGGATCTGGCTACTGATAGGGTGGCGCAGAATCTGGGTTCTTGATCTTCCCAGGCGCTGTGGATAAAGCCGAGACCATCAATCTTAATTAAATACATAATTAGATCATTGCTAACAGTGTTAAAGAATTAGGGCCTTGGGACCGATATACCAGTCCTTGGTGGGACTGTCGGGTTCTGTGTCCACTTCTAACTGACTTTCTGCGCTGTCGATCAGGAGTCGGACTAAATACTCTCCTGGTTTAACATCCTGGACGGGTATGGATACCTGGTTGCTGTCACTGTCCCGTTGGGGAATGTCGAACATGTAGGAAGTGGGAGTATCGGTGGCATATTCGTTAAGGGCTAGTACCACTGTTTGTGCGTGACCAACGGTAAGGTTTAGTTGGATCTTGAGGACAGCATCACGGGTGTCGTTGTCGGTTTCTTCGAGGTTCTCCACTGAGACTGACATGACTCGGGGGCGTAATACAAAGGGTGCACCGGCAGATTCGGCTCCGCGACGACCATGGCTGCGGTCGACTTCGGTGAGGGAGTGGGGGTGGATCACCTGTAGACTTTGGACACCGGCCCGCAGGGCATAGTCAGGCAACGTGGATAGATCCAGCTTAATTTCGGTATCTCTTACCTCGGTGGGGAGGACTTCCACACCGCCGATGCGTACCTGGGTAAAGCGATCGCCTTTGAGATGCTTGCCTTTGATTAACAGGGTACTGTCCACCAAAATGGGCTCGTACCGGCCAGCCTGGGCCATAATTTTTTCCACCTGTGGCTGGTTAGGAAAGGGTGATATGCCTCCTGACCGGGCTTCGCGGACGGGCAATGCTCGTTTAAAGGGATCGTCACCTGCGACTAAGACGACTAAGCATTTATAGGCAACGGAGAGTACGTAGGGGGTTTGGAAAAAGACGGACCAGGTTTTGGATAAATCTTCCAAATTTAGATCGAGGGGGAGTAGATTAATGTGTTGTACCTGATTGGCCAGGTTCGAATCTGCTAGAAACGAAAAGGTGCTATCTGTGCAGGCGGCTCGGATCATATCCTGGCTAATCACCCGCTTATCATTGAGGGTGCGCACGGCACTACCCAACAATCGCTGGGGCACCAGCTCGTTATTGTTGCCGTAGAAGCTCAGCATGTAGTACAAATCTAGAGCTGCCTGGCGTTTAACTGGGTTGCCCCGAGACCTGGCCAGGGTGGCATCCATATTGTGAAGGGCCGGGTTGGTGATCACCTGGTACATAAAGATGTTCACACCGGTCTCAGGGGTGCCTTTACCGATTTCACTGGGGCTGACCGTGGTAATCCGAGCCCCTTCAACCTGGGTTTGGACCGTGGCTTGGAGAGTTTTTTGGAGGGTGGCGGTGACAGTTGCGATCGCAAGATGATTACTCATGCAGCTACGAGTCCTAATTTCAGAGCTTTGAGGGCGGCTTGGGTCCGGCTAGACACCTCCATTTTTTCAAAAATACAGCGGAGATAGGCTTTGACCGTACCGACGGTAATGTGCAGGCGCTGGGAAATCATCTCATTGGAGTCTCCCTGCACGAGACAGGACAATACTTCTTGCTCGCGCTCGGTTAAGTGAATGGCCGAAAGACTCTTTAATGAATGACCGGTCTGAAAATGAAACTGCCTGAAAAAGCTAGTGGCAATGTCAGGGGAAATGTAAACTTTGTCCTGCAATACCGTATGAATGGCATCACACAGCTGGCTCGAGAGATCTGACTTTAAAAGATAACCTCGGGCCCCAGCCTGCATAGCCTGAAAGATCCAACGATCTTCTTCATGGCCGGAAAGAACGAGTACTTTACCCGTTTGCTGCAGATGGCGATAGCGAGAGAGGAATTTGACCCCATCACCATTACTGAGCTCAATATCCAGCAAAATCAAGGCAGGATGCTGTTCAGCGGCCAACTTAATGGCCTGATCAACCGAGGCGGCCTGACCGACAACATCATAGTGTTGCCCCTTGGTCACATTACACAAGTCTAACCAAGTTTTCAGGCTTTGACGAAACGTTGAGCAATCGTCAATGAGTAAAACGGAAATGGGTGGGTTGGAAACAGTTGAAGCAGGTGACATAGTCTTGCGAAGGAACAGAGAACAGCGTATTGGAGAGATGCCAGTGGGAAAGAAAGCGGAGGAGGTTGGGTTGAGATACAAAACCCAACGAAAGGGATAGGGGAGACTGTCTCGATATCAGCGGTGGCGAGGCAGTGAAATAGACACCTGGGCCCCACCATGGGGAAGATTCTTTGCCCAAATGTTGCCCCCATGGTCATGGACTATCTTCTTGGCAATGGTCATTCCCAGCCCTTGGCCATCAGGGCGACGAGAATAATATTGCTTAAATATATGGCGGAGGTCTTCTGATGAAAAACCAGGTCCTTGATCCCGGATCTCGATTAGAATCTCAGAATTATAACCGTGCCAACAAAAATCAATAATGCCATTCTCAGGGCTAAAGGCAATGGCATTGCTGATCAGGTTATTAAATACCTGCTGCAATTGCCAGGAGTCCACCTTCAAAAGGTAGCTGGGACGTTCACCCACAAGGGCAATCCGCTTTTTATCTAGCTGAGGCTGTAACTCTTGAATGCTATCTTGAGCGATGGTTTGCAGATCCTGCTGACTAGCCGCTGCAATCACAGATTTACTCGTCAAACGCTGCAATGTTGTCAATAGCTTACGAACCAGGTGCTGAACTGCTTGAGCTTGTTCCCCTTCCCTGGATGTACTTAAGCGGTTACATAGGATATCGGCATAAAGCTCAATGGACGCTAACGGGGTACGCAGCTGATGCCCAATTTGCCGAATCACATCTTCCAACCCAGTGATGCGCTCCTGCATCTGTTGGTGCTCTAGCTGTTGGCGCTCTAGCTGATAAAAGTATCGAGCTTGTTGTTCAATGCAGAACTGTTGCAATGGAGTTAACTCGATTTTAGACCACACTGTTAAATAGTGCGATAAACCATTGCTCCCGTCCGCATACTGACAACAGTAGATATGCCGGTCGCTCAAGGTTTGGTCAAACTGACGGGGATGAAACAGCGATAGCTGTTGTAACCAACGTTTAAAGCTGTGACTGTTGATTAGCTGGCATAGGCTAAGGCCATAATCAGGGGCCGCATGGTGAATAGTGAAATTGGAACTTTCACTGGCTTTGTCAGTCGTTATAGTTGCGATCGCAACCAAAGCAAGCTGTTGTCTTAAACCGTCCACAGCGTTGGCATCACTGATTGAATAATCAACCGTGTATGGTTGACTCGATGGAGACTCCTCTACATCAACAGCCAATTCATTTTTACTATCTTTTACTAAAAGGCTTGTAGTAAACATCATTGAACATTTCCACCACCAACTCTACATAAACGTTTTTAGGCGCGCTTAGAAAACTCCTGACATTCCTGCTTCTAGCCTGTTCATAGTGAAGACTATTCACTAACATCATGCTTCACAGCAGCAACCGCAATTTCCTTGTATTCATATGGTTGACTGTTCTGGTTTAAATCTGTAAAAACCGTGAGATAAAAACGACAACTCTAGCCCCTTACCTTTTCACCATGGTTAGGTGCCAATCTTTTGAGTCACAAGGACTCTACCTAAATTTGATTGGGGACTATCTGTATTTACCTCCTAACTTTCACGTAGTTTTTGATTACGGACGTATGATTTACGCACTTAACTAAGCGCTCCTCGTAATCCCACCGATATCCGGAGTTTTTTACAAAGCGAAATGGGCAACCGTCGGTACACATCCTGGTGAAAGCACTTAAATTGATACAGTTCTCCCGGTTCAAACACACCTATTATTTTTTTCACCGAACTTCAAATTTTAAAGATTCATAACAAGTTTTATGTATAAAAAGCTACCTATAGCAATTGAGCCGTACTACACCATGTCGGATTGATATCTCTGGATTGGCAAGGCATCTTAGGGGTTTGTTTAAGATCCCTAACTTAAGTGCAGTGACAAAGTTGGACATTGATCCTTTATTGAGAACTAGCCCCAAGGCTATTTCCTCAAACCAAGTCCAGGTTAAAACTGGTTGCTTTTCTATGGAAAAACTACAGTTCTGGACATGGACAAGGTTTAAAAGGATCTGCATCATTAAGTCTGCCTCATGATTTCTGTTGCAACTCAGACCCTTGCAGATTTCATCACCAGTGGAATCCCGCTTATTAACAAAGAGCAGATTTTCTTTGACCATCCCAGGGTGGCTCAAGTCAACAAACCAGCTCTAAATTTATATTGTTATCGGGTGCAGGTTAGTGATTGGAATCAGACGCTTCCGACTACGCCATCTGTTCCCTCCAGGGATAATCCTCTATCGCCAACGTTGGGCGTAAGGAAATCTGTCAACGTTGCAGGTGTCTCTCAATGGTTCGATCTCACGTTTCTCGTCAGTGTGACCGACCATACGGCCCTTAGTGAGCAACATCTACTCTCCGAACTGCTTGCTATGCTTTCCAGTTACCAGTTTTTACCTGACGAGTTTTTGACCCCGTTATTACAGGGGCAAGGGGTGCTTCCCATTACCGTTTCTACAGAAGGAGTGATCGATACAGCCCTGCTATGGCAAGTGTTACGGATGCCTCTGCGCCTAGCGCTCCACGTTACCTTAACCGTGCCATTTTATCACCACCTTGGATTTCATCAGACAGGATAGTTGGCTAAGTCCGGGCGAGAACTATAACCCATATCCACCCTGAACTTTCTTCTATAGAAAACCCAGGCCCTGGCCATGGATAAGGTTCAATTCCGCGACAAAGGCCAACCTAGTTGTTCTCAAAAATTGCTGTTGCTAATTTACCCCAATCAGCAACGCTCAAAATCTATTTCAAGACATATGGAGGATGATTACCCATGGCATTGGATTACTTTGCCCCAGGTGTATACGTTGAAGAGGTTGACCGAGGTAGTCGCCCGATAGAAGGTGTCAGCATGAGCGTGGCCGGTTTTGTCGGTTTCACCGAAGACATCCGTGGCGATGCTGAACTGTTTAAACCTATGCTGATTACCAATTGGAGTCAGTATTTAGAATACTTTGCTAAGCCCGGTTCTCCCCATCCCGGATTTACCGAGTTTGATGCCTACCTGCCCTTTGCGATTCAGGGTTGGTTCGATAATGGTGGCGGTCGTTGTTGGGTGGTGAGCATTGGTACCCGCCCCCCAGGCTCTACCGCCCCCTCTGCAGAGGAGACGGCCACTAAGGTATTGACCTCAGGTAAAAAGCCTTCTCTTCGCTTTAACCTCAGACTGCCAGATGGCGATACGGCAGCATTGCCACCGTCGGAAGGGCGTTTGACAGTACGAATTTCCGAAGGTGAGCCTAAACCTTTACCGGAAGATGCCCCCGACGATACCGAACCCCCCTTCAATACAGGTGAGTATTTCACCCTGGAAATTAAGAGCGGTAATGAGGTTGTTGGACGGTATCCGCACTTGACCATGAACCCTGAAGCGGAGACTGCCGTTGCAGACTATGTGGTCACGGCATTGGCAGATTCCGAGTTTCTGGATATTGCCGATATGTCCGTTGCCGGACAACCCCTATCACGCCGCCCTGTGAATGGCTTCTATGAGGTGGCACCCCCTCCCTATGTGGGTCAGGTGGACCGAGTGTCTCGCGATCTCCAGGGTATCCGAGATGATCGAGCCGGCATTGAAGGTCTGTTTGAGATTGATGAGGTGGCGATGATCGCCTGTCCCGATATGTTGCGGGCCTATCAGGAAGGTTGGTTAGACCTGGATCAGATCCATGGTTTGATGGAGCGATTGTTTACCCTGTGTGAAAACTCTTTCCCAGGGCCTGCCTATCGCATGGCCGTGATTGATCCGCCACCAGTTAAAGTAGGCAAAAACAACAACCAGGCGATTTTGCCGGAACAGCAAAAGCCTCAGGACGTGGCCAAGTGGCTCAGTGAGTTCAACCGACGCTCCATGTTTGGTGCAGTGTACTATCCCTGGATCAAGGTGCCCAACCCCCGCAACGGTGGTCGTCCGATTATGGTGCCCCCCAGCGGTCACATGATGGGGATTTGGTGTCGCACCGATGAGTCACGGGGGGTGTTTAAGGCTCCTGCCAATGAGACTCCTCGGGGGGTGTTGGGATTGGCCTATGAAACCAATATGCGCGAGCAAGAGATGTTGAACCCCATGGGCATCAACTGTATTCGCAACTTTGCCAACTACAATCGAGGCTACAAAGTTTGGGGCGCTCGCACCTTGGTGGAACCTGATAATGTGCAGTGGCGTTATATCAGTGTTCGTCGTCTGATTAGCTATATTGAGAAGTCCATTGAAATGGGAACTCAATGGGTCGTGTTCGAACCCAACGATCAAGATCTGTGGGCCAGGGTAACCCGCACGGTGACCACATTCTTAACCCGACTATGGCGGGAAGGTGCTCTGTTTGGCAACTCTCCTAATGATGCATTTTTCGTTAAGTGCGATGGAGAACTGAACACCCACGACACCATGATGTTGGGTCGTCTCTATATTGAGATTGGTGTTTGTCCTGTACGACCAGCGGAATTTGTTATCTTCCGCATTAGTCAATGGGCACCTAATCAGTAGCCTAACTTAATCCTGGTCAGGGGCTAATGTTCCTGACCTAACTTGATAGTTTACGGGAGAAAATTTCGAGGAACGTACAATGTCTGAATTGCAGCCGGTAACCGCCAGCCGATTTTATGTCTCTTTTGATGGCATGACCGATAAATTACTTAAAAGTGTTCAGGAGGTCAGCTTCCAGGGGCAGGTCAAGGGTAATGATAAACCCCTGATGTCCACCAAGGGTGGTAAAACCATGCGACAAGCCACCTCTACTGGATTTGAAGAAAATCCCAATGTCACCATTGAAGTCTACTTAATGCAGGACGACAAAGAATTCTACGATTGGATGCAGAACACAATGCCTTCCAGCTACAGTGGTGCCGGTGCTGGTGGAGGTAAATGGTCAGACAACCGTAAGGATGGCGATATTGTTGCCTACGATCCGGGTGACAACGAAATTATGCGGTGGAATCTGAAAAAAGCTTGGGTTAAAAGCTATAAGGTTTCTGACTTTTCTGCTGATGGCACTGACCTGGCTTATGAGACATTCGAATTGGTGTGTGAAGACATCAAACGTGTGCCGGTGCAGGGATAATCCTAATCTTTTGATTATTTGACAAGAGGTAACATTATGGTTGAAAAAAATTCCTTCAATGATTATGAGGTGCTAACTAACTCCAGATTTTATTTGGAGATTGATGGCATGAATGAACTCATTATCAAAAAAGTGAGTGGTTTGCAAATCACCCTGGAGGCTGCCGGGGATAAAAAGTCCTTTGGGGTAACCAAAAAGGGGAAAAGCCGCATGCAGGCTACTGTCAGCGGTGTTACCAGTGGTTCCATCACCGTGGATTTTGTCGCCACGGCAGAAGATATGTCCATGCATGACTGGTATCGGGCTTCTCATCCAGCCATCGGCCCCATGGAAGGGGGGGTGTCTGAAAATGCTGGAGAACGTAAAACTGCTGCGTTGACAGTATATAACCAAGGGGGTAGTGAGGCAGCGATGTGGCAATTTACCGGTGTTTTTCCAAAGAGTTATAAAACCTCGAAAATGGAACCCGGTAGTACAGAATTGTTTACGGAGACTGTTGAATTTGTGTATGAAACCTGTCATCGCACTCAATAGTTTTACCTGATCGAGGTCTGTCCCATGACTGAAGGTAATAAAGCTCCAGATGATAAGTATGAAGTTCTAGCAGCGTCACGCTTCTATCTGGAGCTTAAACTCAAAGATTCAGATGATCGAATTGATGCTTACTTTATGGAGTGTCAAAGTTTTAAGCGGAAACAGGATGTGATTGAGCACTGTGAGGTCTTTCCTAAGCAACAGTGGGGGAGTAAACCGGCTAAACATGGACGGGTGGTGCGGGCAAAACTTCCTGGTAATACCCAAAGTGAGAATATTACTCTAAAAATGGGTATGACCATCTCACCCACCATGTGGAAATGGTTTAAGGATGTAGAAAGTGGAAACTGGTCTGAACAGCTGCGAGATGGATCCCTTACGATTTACAGCCAACGGGGTGAGATTGAGGCGCTGTTTCACTTTTTTGGTGCTTGGCCTGTGAGTTATAAAATTGGCGATGTCAAAGCTGACAGTAATGACTTTCAAATAGAAGAAGTGGAACTGGCTGTCAATGAATTTATTCGGGTGAATAGTAATGGCCAGCCCTATTAGTTAGGGATTTTATAACACCCATAAGGGCTGTTGGAGAGATGTTGCATGCAACGTCTGTACAGCCAAAAAACGTCTGTACAGCCAAAAGGAGCTTAATTAGTCTGATTCGTAAGTGGTGAGTGGTGATTAGTGAGAGTATCGACCCATGCAAACAGAGTTTGAGTTTACCTTACCCAAAGGTTATCTAGATGAAGAAGGCAATCTTCACCGTAAAGGGATGATGCGTCTATCTACGGCGATGGATGAGATTACGCCGTTACGAGATCCTCGGGTGAAATTAAATCCGGCCTATGCCACAGTGATTATTTTGTCGCGGGTAATTACCAAACTCGGTGCGCTAGATCAGGTATCGCCCTATGTGGTCGAGCGGTTTTTTGCTCGCGATTTGAGCTACCTGCAAGACTTTTATCGGCAGGTGAATGAACTGGAGCCACCTGAGCTCACACAGCCACAGCCACAGCCGCAAGCTGTCTTGGCAGAGTCTTAGAGAGAGTTATTATGACTACACTTACAACCACATTTGAGTTTGTCTTGCCGCGAGGTCTAGTGGATGAGACGGGTCAGGTCCATCGTCAGGGTACGATGCGACTGGCTACGGCCAAGGATGAATTGGTCGCTCAGCAACATCCACAGGTGAGAAAACATCCAGAGTATTTAATGTTGGTGATGCTTTCTCAGGTGATTGGCCAGATCGGCACCCTCAGCCAGGTGTCTCCCTTACAGTTAGAACGGTTATTTACTCAAGATCTAAGCTATCTAAAAGAATTTTATAACCGACTCAACCAACAAGGGCATCCCTATGTGGCGGCCCATTGTTCAGAATGCGATCGCAGCTTCCAAGTCGAGCTAACCCTGGCGGGGGAGTCATTTGCTACCCCTTAGATCAACTGCATGAGGAGGTAGCCTACATCGCCCTAAATTTTCACTGGTCCCTGGAGACCATATTGCAGTTGAGCCATTGCGATCGCAGACGTTGGGTCACCGAAATTCAAAAGGCTAAAGATAGTGAGTAGTTTATTAACTATCCTCGCAACACCAAACTTTTCCCACAGGAGCTACCATGTCCCCCCGACAACATCAAACCTGGAAACAGTTTTTAGGCACAGCGCTGCTGACCAGTTTGGTGGTGACAGCAGGGATGGCGATCTCACGACAGTTTGGCTGGCTAGAATCTAGTGAACTGGGACTCTACGACCAGTTTATCCAAATGAGAACGGCTGCAGGTCAGGACGATCGAATTTTGGTGGTGGGCATTGATGAAAATGATATTCAAAGTCGTCAGGAGTACCCGATTGAAGATGGCACCCTGGCCGATGCCTTACAGATATTAGACGCTTACAATCCCCGTGCCATCGGCGTTGATATTGGCCGGGATGTGCCCCAGGGACCGCCGGAGGGGCGAGAGCGGATGATCGATATAATATCCAACAGCGACAGAATTGCCACCGCCTGTGTACTGAGTTCCCTGGATGAACCGGGGGTGTCTGCAGCCCCCGGCACCGATCCAGATTTGATTGGGTTTGCCGATTTTCCCATCGATCCAGACAACGTAGTGCGGCGCAGCATTTTGATCTCAGCCCCCGGTGAGTTCTCATTAGACCTGGGAGAACCTCACCTGTGTAACGACACTGACCCGGAAAATGAAGTTCTATCCCTGAGTTTACTCCTCAGTTTGATCTATTTAGAAGGCGAGAATATTTTCCCAGAACAAACACTTTGGGGCGATCTACGGCTGGGTGATACGGTATTTATTCCCCTGTTTGAACAAACAGGAGGCTATGCCAGTACAGGGGCAACAGACTATCAGTTGATGCTCAACTACCGTGCCCCCAGCGATGCGGTCCGTCAGGTAACCTTGACCGACGTCCTGGAAGAGACTGTAGATCCAGCCTGGATCGAAGATCGCATTGTGCTGATTGGCTACACCTCTTCCATTGCCAAAGATGTGTTTAGTACTCCCTATTCGGCCACCACCGCCAGTTCTCGCAGTATGCCAGGGGTGGTCATCCATGCCCAGGCCACGAGCCAAATTCTAGGGGCGGTATTAGACAATCGTCCCCTGATCCAAAGCTGGCCAGAATTAGCAGAAATTGCCTGGCTATGGGCCTGGGCATTCCTCGGCAGCGTGGTGGCTTTGCTCCATCGTCGTCTGAGCTTGTTTGTGTTGTTAGTGATCGGACTGCTGGTCACTGTTTGGAGCCTTTGTTTTGGCCTGTTTACCCTGGGACTGTGGCTACCGTTGGTGCCCACGATCGGTAGCCTCGGCTTAGCGGCGGTAGGGACTCGCTTGGTGGATCAGGCTAACCAAAGTGGTTATTCCCAAGCGATTTACGAACAGATTAAAGACCAGTTACAGGGGACTGCCACGGCAGGACCGAATGTGGATTATTTGGAGGCCTTAGTGCGTCGGGCTCGGGCCATTCGTCAGCGTCGTACAGGGGAAGAACTATGGGATGACGAGGCCCTGGTCGAAGTCTCTTCAGACCCGATGCATGCGTCATTTGACTCCCCTGAAATGCAGACGGTGTATGAACAAATTAAAGCCCGTGCCTATGAGGACTGGGAATCGGAGCGGACTGAATTGGAAGCCGATCAGACACAACAAAAGATAGCGCGTCAGGAAAAACGCATTCAGGCATTGATTCATAAAGCAAAGACTGCCCGTAATGGCAATATGCCAACGGCAACAATTTTTGAGGAGGGTCACGATGGATGAGCCGTCCCTAGCCTCATTGGTGACAACCGTAGGGGGAACAGCCGTTGCCGGGTTTGCCCTGACGCTGCAGCCTGAGGCGGATGAGTTGGCCGGTATGGCGGCGCAAGTGTTGGCCGATCCGATTATGTTTCGTAAACTTTGCGATCGCGTCCATGAACTGCTTCAAGCGGATTTGCGCTACCAGCGAGAACGCGCCCAAGGGTATGGGAGGATCCTCTAATGACAACAAACGAAGCCCCAAAATCAACGCCCCAAAATTATGTTACGGCTAATCGATTTTATGTCGAGATGGAAAGTGACGTAAAAGCCTCTTTTAGTGAATGCTCTGGCCTGGATGTTCAGATTGATAAAGATGTTTATTTTGAAGGTGGTGTCAATGAACAACAGCGAATCTTTCTAAAACATGCCAAGTTTGGTGACATTACGCTAAAGCGAGGCATTACTGACGATCTATCCTTTTGGGATTGGATCAATACCTTTCTCGAAGCCAAACCTGCAGAACGAAGAAATATTAATATTCTCACCTTTAATCAGGCCGGTGAAACCATGCAGGTATGGACCCTATTAGCGGCTGTGCCAGTAGCCTGGAAAACACCTTCACTACAAGCCAATTCAACATCAATGGCCATTGAAGAGTTAACCCTCGCCTATGAAGGATTAAAAGTAGCGGCTAAAACAGAAGGTGGCAGCGGCGCATCAGTCTTTGGTGGTCGCAGCGAGAGCGGTTACTACGATGCATCAAAGAGTGGTTAAGGAGGATAAAACCAGCAAATCAGTACCGTCTCAATTACAGAATCCAATCAACACCCCTAAATGACCGCCCCCCAGAACCAGTCAACGGCCCAAGACAACACGGAACCCTTGGGCATCAAAAACCCTTTACTCCCCCATCAACCGCTGGGGCAAACAGTGCCTGGGTTACAGTTCATGGTGCCAGCTGGGGCAAAGTCCATCTCCGTTTTAGATCCCTCTGTTTTTAGTACGAGTGACACCCTGCAGCGAGCTGAGCTGCATCAGCCATTTGATGAACTCCCGTTCTTTAAACCGAGCGATCTAAATAGTCTTGGCAAACCATTGGCTGTCTCTGCCCCTGTCGTTGAGCAGTCGGCGCTTACATCCACTATTCAACCCGCAGTGGAGGATATATCTGCTGCTACAAAGCCAAGTTTTCAATCTCTCCAACCATCACCGGATATTTCGGTATCTGCTGCTACAGCGTCTACGTCTGCACCTGCTGATTCTACAATTCAAAGAACTGCAAAGGATATCTCCGCTGCAGCGGAATCAAGATTTCAATCTCTCCAACCATCACCGGATACTCCGGTCTCTACATCTACAGCGTCTACATCTACAGCGTCTACATCTACAGATTCTGCACCTGCTGCTGCTATTCAGAGAAAATCAGATGTACCGTCCGATGTATCGACCTCTGAGAAACCAACATCAAACCCACCCATTTCTCAGATTCAACGCCAATCTGATACGCCTAAACTAGATGACTTCACGCCCACAGTCACCCGACGTAATTTTGCATCAGAAGCCGCCGCTCCACCATACTCTTTTACTGAAACAGAACCATTAATTACTGAACAGCCATCTCCCACAGCAGACCCTACAATCCAAAGAGTATCTGATGAATCAACACCGATTCAAGATACCGATGTTGAAACTGTCTCAACGGTAGCGGATCAGACTCTACAGCGAAAACCCTCAGTCAGTGAATCCCCTTTACCAACCGAGCCATTGATTTCGAGGCGTGAACTACCTTTATCACCCGAACCCGCTATTACTGAGACTGACCAGCCTTCTCTTCAGGGGCCGATAGAATCTGATGCTCCTCCCTTGATTCAACAAAAGGCCGATGCCGCTGTTCTGGACCTTACTCCCGAGAGTTCAGAGACCCTGGCTGAGAATCCAGAGACATCTGTGTCACAGCCATCATCATCTGATATTACTCCGTCATTTACAGAGCCAGCAGTAACCCAAGCTGAGCAGCCACTGCTCAATAAGGCAGCCTCTGTTCAAGAGGTGGCCTCTGTTCAAGAGGTGGCACCAGTAATACAAGAATTACAATCCCCACAGAATACTGTCCCTAGATCATTGTCCCCTGAACCATCTGTCATTGCTGATGAACCTGACTCGGCTCCCATCACACCTAACCCAGAAATCTCAGCAGCAACGCCCTCATTTACTCAACAGGTATCACCTGCAATAGAATCTACGACGCTATCAAGTTCAGATGCACCTACTCCAGCTACTGCAGAATCGGTAACGCCAGAGCTACAGCAAGCGGCCGCATCAACAGAATTGGTAACATCAGGGCTACAGCAAGCGGCCGCATCAACAGAATCGGTAACGCCAGAGCTACAGCAGGCGGTCGATTCAACAGAATCGGTAACCACAAATGATGCTAGAGACATCTCTGGGTTTGCGCAAGACAAGATGGAACAAAATGCATCTGTTGCACAGCCAGTACCTGAGCCAAATGGGTTAAAGACACCCACAAACCCTCTAACGGAGGCTGCTGATATTCAACGGTCCATAGTAGTATCTGAAACAGCACCCTCTTCTGGTCTGGAAGACGGTCCTTTCAATAGGCAGCCATCAACAACGTCAGAGACACCTGATCTAAAACCGTTACCATCTACAAACTCACCACCCCTAACCGCTGA
Organism: Leptothoe spongobia TAU-MAC 1115; assembly: GCF_018739885.1. Classification (GTDB taxonomy): domain Bacteria; phylum Cyanobacteriota; class Cyanobacteriia; order Phormidesmidales; family Phormidesmidaceae; genus Leptothoe; species Leptothoe spongobia. The sequence continues at coordinate 49,871 of NZ_JADOES010000030.1, forward strand.
GCCAGCTTTCTCTGATGCCCATCATCCTGAATCTGCGATCGCACCCCCACTTCAGACCAAAGCCTCACCAGATAGTGAGGCTCAAATCTCTACAGCAGACCTAACATCTGAGCTCCAATCAGCAGCAGATGCATCAGTATCAGCTCAAGATATCCACGAAACACCGACAGTCAACCAACCGACCTCAGGTCTACAACCAGAACCATCCATTTTTGAGAACAATGATGGACAGGTTCAGAGCACGGTAACCCCTGAAGCAGTACCCATCACACTAGAATCAACGCCGCCATCGATTCAAGCATCCTCTGAAGTGTTGCCATTAAGTGAGGAAATCTCATCGCTACAAGATAACGGTACAGCCCGTGCATCAGAGCAGGCTACTCCAAAGCAACAGCTAAATGAGCCGCTAAAACCATCTCCAATTCAGCGACAAGTGTTGCCAGATAGCCTGGCTCAACAAACTGAGTCAGGCGCTCCGATTGAACAGACCAATGAGCTTGAACAAAGCATCACATCTACAGAAATACCAGCTACCCCATTTCCTAAAACAGATTTACAACCTGCTGAACAACGACTGCCGCAAGCAGAGTCTGCCTCATTACCATCATCTGACGCTGCACTGTCAGACACAACTGCAACAAATACTTTGCCGGACACACTGTCTGAACCAGCTGAATTATCACCGCCCGAGACCAATTCTCCCGCTATTCAAAGGTTAAGTACACCTGAGTTAGAAACCTCAAGTCAGCACCAAATAATATCTGAGCTGCCTGAACCATCTGAATCATCCTTGCCTCAGACAAATGCTCCTGCTACTCATAGTCTGAATCAGCCTGATGCGGAACCTTCGATTCAGCGCCAAATAATACCTGAGCTGTCTGAACCATCTAAATCATCCTTGCCTCAGACAGATGCGCCCGCTGCTCATAGTCTGAATCAGCCTGATGCGAAACCTTCGATTCAGCGCCAAATAGTATCTGAGCTGTCTGAACTATCTGAACCATTTGAATCATCCTTACCTCAGACAGATGCGCCCGCTGCTCATAGTCTGAATCAGCCTGATGCGGAACCTTCGATTCAGCGCCAAATAGTACCTGAGCTGTCTGAGCCATCATTACCTGAGATAGATTCTTCTGCTGTTCAAAATCTGGGTAAACCTGTTTCAGAAACATCAGTTCAACGCCAAGTAATACCTGAGGTAAGCCCAGAATCTTTAGCTTTACAGGCCTCATCTGTCACGTCTGAGCCACCAGTTGCAGAAACTCCCCAAAGCCCTACTAATGATGTATTAGCCGATAGTCCCTTACCTCCCGTTCAATCTGCCAACCAAGCTGACACCCCGACCCAAACGATCCCACCCTCTCCACGGCCAATTTCTGAGACTACTGTTCCTATCCCTACACCGAACCCTATCCAGCGCCAGACAGCTCACCCGAATCAACCTCCAGCGGAATGGTCTAGCGTTGCGGATCTTCTTTCCCAACTGTCTACTCCGTCTATTGCTGAATCAACATCTTCCCCTGATTCTCCTGAACCTGTTGGGTTGCGGGATTCAAATGATTCTCCTGATGTTGGGTTTCGGGACTCAACCCAACCGACGGCTCCTGAACCTGTTGGGTTGCGGGACTCAACCCAACCTACGGCTCCTAATCCCCCGGTCTCCCCTGCTCCTTCCGCCCCGCCCACTCCCTCCCAACAGGAGGCTTACCCCGACCTCCACCCTTTTGATCCAGGTTCTCAACCCATCCAAGCCAAACGCCAAGATGCTGTCACCCAGGCATCCATTCCTCCGGATCTGCAAGCGTTTGCTGCTAATGATGAAACAGAGGTGCCAACAATAAATGAAACTGCTGAGGAAGAATCGGGTGAGGAAAAATCGGGTGGCAGTGGCAGCACCTCAGCGGATCAGCTAGAACAGCTGGCTCAGGCGGTTTATCAATCGGTTCGGCAGCGGTTGATGATTGAACGAGAGCGGAGCGGGTATTCCTATTCAGGTCGATTATTCTAAATTCTTGAGGGACGTTATGACACTAGAAAAAGCAAAATTGATTGCGATCGCAAGCGAAGCCGAAGACATTGAGTTTATGTTTAACCCCAATGAAATCAGCTTTAGCCGCAGCATGAGTCTGGAGCAAGCCAAGGGCTCGCGAACAAAAAAGGGCCAAAACAAAACCAGCTTTAAGCATCCCAACCCCTACTCTCTCAAAATTGGCAACATTGTGATTGACACCTATGAGGGGGGCGGCAGTGTTCTGGAACATATTAAAAAGTACACAAAGGCTGTCGAATTCTCGGAAAAGGGCAAGGCCGACAAAAAACGTCCCCCAATCTATCTGTTTGTCTGGGGCGGCAATCTGTATATGCGGTGTTTTGTCAAAAATTTTAGCTTTAAGCTCACACTATTTCGAGCCGATGGCACCCCAGTGCGAGCGAGCATTGATTTATCCCTAGAACAGGTGGATCCACCAAATCCTGAGACTAGCCAACTACCTGCTGGCGTTACCCAAGGCATGCGGGATAGCGGCTCACAAATTTTTCTAACCTGAGGGGGCACCCACCATGGCAGATTTTTCCCACAGTTCTGAACCACTTCTAGAGATTGACGGCAGCCCAGCTCCTGACAAACTCATGGAGGATCTGCAACAAATTATCGTTGAAGAAAACGTTAGCTTGCCGGGGATGTTCACCCTCGTCTTCCAGAATTCTGCCCTGCCAGGTCAAGAAGAAGCCGAGATTTGGGAACATGCTAAGCTATTCGATTTTGGCAAGTCCATCAAAATTGGCTTTACCTCCAGCGTCACGGCCTCAGAAGATTTTTCTGAGCAGGAGAAAGGAACCATTTTGGCAGGCGAAATCACCGCCATCGAAACCCACTTCACCCCCGGCTCCCAGGCCCCCATTGTTATTCGCGGCTACGATCCCTCCCATCGCTTACATCGAGGTCGATTTAACCGTTCGTTTCAAAATATGACCGATAGCGATGTGGTTAAGAAAATTGCCGGTGAGGTGGGGATTTCCGCTGGCACCATCGATAACAGCGGTGCCCCCCACGACTATATTTTTCAACAAAACCAGACCAATATGGAGTTTTTGCGATCGCGAGCAGCCCGCTGCGGTTTCGAACTCTTTGTCAAAGACGCCAAACTAAACTTCCGCAAACCCAAAGGCGATGACTCCATAGAACTCACCTGGTTAAAAGACCTCAGCAGCTTTCAAGTCAGAGTCAGCAGCGCTGAACAGGTCAGCAGCGTTGAAGTACGGGGATGGGACTATCAACAAAAGAAACCCTTTGTCGCCACCAAGTCCTCCGATCAGCTGATTACAGCAACCGACTACGGAGATGGCAAAAAGACCAGCAACGTCTTCAAAGAAAAACCCTCCGATCCCAAAATGACCGTCGTGGATCAGCCTGTCTTTACCCAAAAAGAGGCCGATACCATTGCCCAAGCCCTATTTAACGAGCTTAGCGGTGAATTTGTTCAGGCTGACGCCAAGGCAGAAGGTAATCCCAAAATCCGCCCTGGACAGGTGGTCAAACTATCCAAAATGGGTAAGTACAGCGGCAAATACTATGTCACAGAAGCCCGCCACCGGTTTAGTGAGCGCGTTTATACAACAGAATTTAGCATTCGAGGTTTACGAGGCGGTGACCTGTTATCTGTCCTAGCACCACCCGCTCGCCCCAAAGTCGGTCAGACCTTATTAGTGGGAGTGGTCGCCGACAACAAAGATCCCGAAGGTTGGGGCCGGGTGCGAGTGAAATGTCCCACATTAACCGAAGAACATGAAAGCAACTGGGCCAGGGTTGTAGGGGCAGGCGCAGGCAGCGAGCGCGGGTTTGACTGTCTCCCCGAGATTGACGACGAAGTCCTGGTGGGGTTTGAACATGGCGACATTCACCGCCCCTACATTTTAGGCGGCGTATGGAATGGCCAAGATGCACCGCCAGAACCCGTAGACAACAGTGTTGCCGACGGTAAAGTGCGATTACGCACCTTTAAAACCCGCACGGGCCATAGCCTCCAGTTTATAGAAGAAGACAAAGGCAGCAGCAAAAAAGGCATCCAGGTCATCAGCGTCTACGGCCATGAAATCCACCTGAACGACTCCGAGAAAGTAATCAAAATCAAAACCAACGGCGGTCATCAGCTGACCCTGGATGACCAAAGCAAAAAAATTGAAATGAAATCCACCGGCACAATCGCCATAGAAGCCCCCCAAAAAATTGACCTAAAAGTAGGCCAGTCAACCATTGCCATGACCCCATCCGGTGTAGAAATCAGCAGCATGAACTCCACCATGAAAGGAACCGCCCAAGCCAAAGTCGAAGGAGCCCTGGTAGATGTCATCGCCCAAGGCGTAGCCAAAATAAAAGCCGCCACATTAATGCTGGGCTAAGAAAAGACATCACAGAAACAAAAGGAGATTATAATCATGGCAATCCAAGTATGCATGGGAGCCACCCTACAATGCACCTTCGGCGTAGCACCCAGCTCCCTAATAGTAATTCCCAAAGGCCCTCCAGTCACAGCAACAGGCCCCCTAGCCGCAACCATCATGGACCATGTCCCCATGGCCAATATTATGCCATTTGGCATGTGCTCATCCTTAGCCAATCCAACAGTAGCGACAGCAACAACAGCAGCCCTGGGAGTACTGACACCCATGCCCTGCGTTCCCGCAACAACGACACCCTGGGCACCAGGATCGCCAACCGTACTCATCAACAACTCCCCCGCCCTAAACAACACCTCAAAATGCATGTGCATGTGGGCCGGAATCATTAGCGTGCTCAATCCCGGCCAGGCCGTCGTTCAAATTCCTTAGAAACACTAACTTTCGGTAAATAGGCGCTAGCCGATGGCCAAGATACATTAGGCCCAAAGCTAGTCAGCTAGTGCCATGCCGGAGCCCATCGACAAACGCCAGGAACCCTTTTGGGGCCAAGGAATATCATTTCCCCTGAGGATGAATGTGCAGGGGAGCATACAGATTAGTGCCTTCTCCCACAACATAGAAGAATGTATTCACCTGATCTTGCGAACAAAATTGGGCGAACGGCTATATCGACCTGATTTTGGCTCTCGTCTCTCAGAGCTAGTGTTTGCCCCAATGAATACCCAAACCCTATTGTTGATTCGGCTGTATGTAGAAGAAGCACTGGAAAAATGGGAACCACGCATCACCATAGAAGAAATTAAAACTGAACCAGATCCACAACGGGGACGTATCGATATTAATATTCTCTACACCCCCAAAGACTCCCCAGATACTCGCAGTCTGGTGTACCCCTTCTATCTGGTTCCATCCGCAGAGGAGACGCTGCCCCATGGAATTTGACTTTTTGCCAAATCTACCAAAGTCTGACCTGGATGACCGCACCTATAAAGACCTGGTCAATGAGTGTGTCCTGCGAATTCCTCGCTACTGCCCCGAATGGACCAATCACAACCCGGCTGATCCAGGTATTACGCTGATTGAACTGTTTGCCTGGTTAACAGACCAGATGTTGTTGCGGTTTAACCAGGTACCCCGACGCAACTATGTGGCATTTCTAGAAATGTTGGGCATTCGACTACAGCCACCCACACCAGCCCAAACGGCCGTCACCTTTTATCTAAGCCGACCACAGCATCCTGAAGAACGCATACCAGCGATTCCCGCCGGGACAGAAGTAGCAACAGAGCGAACAGAAACTGAGGAAGCCATTGTTTTTAGCACCGATGACGTTCTGATAATTGGTATTCCCCGCATCCGACATTTACTGACAGCAGACCAAACAGAAACTCAGCCACAACGCCTGCGGGATCGACTGGTGAATGTGTGGGCATTAGAAAATACCACCGGACGTTGGTCTGGCCCAGAACAGTCAGTTTTCCAGGCCTATCCCCAGGTGGGAAACTGTTTTTACCTGGTGTTTGATGGCGATGAACCCCTAGATGGCAACGTCATTGAACTCATGGTAGAGGGAGAACCGGCTGCATCCACAGGCATTAACCCAGATAAACCGCCTCGGAAATGGGAAGCTTGGGATGGTGAACAATGGCAGCCCATTTTGTTGAAAGAGTCCGATGACCGTACCAGAGGCTTTAGCTTTGATGAAGATGGGCGACAAGAAATTGTTGACGTACAGCGAGCGTCGGTAACGTTGCATATGCCGCTCCATTGGCCTGCCACCCATTTTTCTAACTACCAAGGACGTTGGCTACGCTGTGTCTACACAGCCTTAGAAGATGATCAAGCAGGCTATAGCCGGTCACCTAAACTGGAAGCGATCACGGCCCACGCTGTGGGTGGCTGTACCGTAACTAGCCAATGCACATTGGTACAAAATGAGCTGTTGGGAGAAAGTAATGGTAAACCGGGACAAACCTTTCAGCTCCAGTCTGAGTCTATTTTACCTCGACAGCCTGAGAACGAATATATTGTAGTGTTGCCCCCAGCAGACTTACCTCAGATCTGGTATGAGGTCACCGACTTTGCCGACTCTCGGACTGATGATCGGCACTATACTCTTGATTCAGTGACTGGAACAATTCAGTTTGGCCCTTTAATTCGAGAGCCTTCCAAACTAAGAGAGGACGCTAGGTATCGTCAACAGGTACAGCAGGCCAATACCCAAACGATTACATCACGGGACATGCTGGAACGACAATATGGAGCAGTGCCACCGAAGGGAGCCACAATTCGCATGAGCGCCTATCGTACGGGCGGTGGCCAACAGGGTAATGTGCAACGCAATAAAGTTCGTATTCTCAAGTCGGCAGTTCCCTATGTGACACAAGTGGTCAACCATCAGCCTGCCGTGAATGGCATTGATGCTGAATCTTTGGAAGAGGCTGTGATTCGTGTACCCAGCCTGTTGCGCACACGTAACCGTGCTGTAACAGCAGAAGACTTTGAAACCCTGACACTCCAGGCTAGCCGTGCCGTCGGTCGTGTCCATTGTCCACAGCAGCAAACTGGCGGACAAGTAAAGCTGTTAGTGGTGCCTAGGATTGATGGCATGGTGGGTACCCAGGGGATTGCCCCCTACCAGCTGAGTTTGAGTGCTCGTCTACGATCAGAGGTGTTACGTTTTTTAGATGAACGACGGCTGTTGGGAATTGAAGTGCAACTGCATGAACCAGACTATGTAGGGGTTTCAGTCCAGGCCGAGGTCGGCGTGCTACCCGGCTATGAATCTCCCCAAGCAAGGCAAGAGATTTTAGATAGCTTACAGCGTAAACTCTATCAGTTTCTCAACCCATTGACAGGGGGAAGCGATGGCCAAGGCTGGCCCTATGGCATGCCCGTTTATAAGTCTGACATTGTTGGATTAATTCAACAAACAGCTGGGGTGCGCTATCTCGGAACGGTGGAGCTGTTTTCCCTACGGCGTCAGGGAGATAGCTGGAGACGATCGTTGGCTTCAGAAGGGGTGATTTTTCCGGGCACATCCGGCTTAATCTGTTCCTGGTCGAATGAAGATTTACGCTCGGGCCATGTTATCAGTCTGAGTCGTTAGGAGAGCCGTTATTAGGAGACCTATCAGTCATTAGATGACTCGTCATTAGGAGAACGTAGTGAGTCTTACTCAGTCGGTGCAATTACAACTAACGCCCATGCAGCTGTTGAACACAACGGCTGCAGAAGACCTGAGTTTTGCCTCAGCCACCGTCAGCTTGCCACAACAGCAGCTGCGGCTAAATCCGGATGAACCCAGTGAGCTATTGATTCAGGTCAAAAACATTAGCCAGCGTCCCCTGCAGCTTCGTCTGAATGTCACCGGAGATTTTCCAGCTAAGTGGTGCTACATGGGGATAGAAGAGCCTACCATATCGACAACGGGGCTATTGCTCAAAAATGGGCCAGGGCAGTTTCCGGTGACCTGGTGTATGCGAGATGCGATCGCACCCCACCAAAATCTCGACATCAGCCTCTACTTCAAACCCGCCGCCGACTTTTTTGAAGCCGCCCATGCCCTGGGTCCCAACGACACCCTCAAACTCAACTACCAGGGACAAATCCAGGTCTACGCCGGACCCGACGGCGCAGATTGTCTCATGGGTGTAGAAAACTTTTCCCTCCATATCCGACCCGACAGCCGCTACTTAAAGTTTCTACCAGCCGTTTACCAGGAAGTGGACTTCATTAGCCGGTTTCTCAAACTATTCGAGCAATCCTTTGACCCTGCAGTACAGGCCATCAGCTGGATGTGGGCCTATCTCGACCCACTAACAGCCCCCGAAGCAATGCTGCCATTTTTAGCCCAGTGGGTCGGCTGGCCTAGCGATATCTACTGGAGTCAGGCCCAGCAACGCCGATTAATCCGCCGTGCCTTCGAAATTTATCAATGGCGTGGCACCAAACAAGGATTGCGATTGTATCTCCATCTATATACCGGTTTACCTCTGGATTTACCTGATACACCGGAATCACAAAAACACATCAGCATCCAAGAAGTTTTTAGCCGTGGGTTTGTCATGGATGAAGCTCGTCTGGACCACGATGCGATTTTAGGCGGGGGCAAACCCTTTCATTTTACAGTGCGGCTGAGAACAGAAGAACCTGAAAAACTCGATGAAGCCCTGATCCATACAATTATTGACCAAGAAAAACCAGCCTTCTGTACCTACGATCTTTTGCTTGGCCCTATCTCTCCCCCTGTCTCCCCCACTCCCCCTACCCATTAACCATCAACCATCAACCATTAACGCTAGTTTACTCTCCAAGCAGACAAAACCCACGTCCCTCTCCCCAACCTCTCCCCAACCTCTCCCCCTCTCCCCCTCCCATGCAAATCTTCCCCACCCCATCCATTCATCCCTTTGAACGCCTCCAGGTTTCTGAAGGGCTGTTGATCACCACCGAACGTTGGCAACAGACCCAACGCTACCATCGACAGCGACAAAATTTTCAATTCCAGGCCCTATACCAGCCAGGCATTGTATGTGGGTTGGGGGTGTCCATTATCTCCAGAAATGCGGACGACAATATCCGATATCAGGACACCAAGAAACTACTGCAGATTCAGCCAGGGATCGCCATTGATGCTAACGGTAATCCGATTATTGTACCAAAACCTGAGGTCTTTCAGCTACGGTCTACACCGACAGAGGCTGAGGTTGTTTATCTGGTAGTTAACTATGTAGATCCCGATGAGCTGCGGTCTCCTCCTGAACAAAATAGTATTCAGGAAACGTTTCGCATTATCGAGAAGAATGCGCTAGCGCCTGAGGATGTAGAACTATGTCGTATTCTCTTTGACGGCACCGATATCTCCCTGGCTGCGGATCCCTATTTCCCAGAGCCAAATACCCTCGATCATCGTCATCGTTTGCCCATTCGCCAGCGTCCCCAGACCACTCTGCAAGTGGCACAGATTGTGGCGGAGCAGCCGGATCAGGTGTCTAGTAAGTCAGTGCAAAAGAGCCTAAGACGCCTGTTAGAATCGGTGGATAGTTTACTACCTACCCTACAAGGGGACACCGATATCCACCGAATTGATCGCACGTCGCTGGCCGGTATTGATCATCGCCCCTATGATCTGATCTATTGCGATTATGAGCAACTCCCTCATTTAGCAGCTGCTGCCCTACCCAGACTCAAAAACTACTTAGAGACTGGCGGGCTGCTGTGCATCAATACCGATATTGCCTCCACCCGTTTAAATGAACTCTATACAGTTCGGCAAGAGCTTTTAGTCGCGTTAGATGATCTAGGAGACTTTACCGACACTGACACCATGCAACAACAGCTGCTATCAGAAGTAGATGCCACCGAAACAGAAATCGCCAGCTCAATTCGAGAGATCTGTCAGTCTGTTTTTGATTTAACGTTGCAAATTGACTATCCCCTCACAGGACGGGGCAAGATAGATTCCGACCATCCACTGTTGACCTATCCATTTTTGTTTGGTCAGCTGCCAACACTGAAAGCCAGGCCCATCCATGGGTTCTGTTGGGGGGGCATTGTGCTGCTGATCAGTAATTTACCCCAGGCATGGCGAGCCGATCCTGCCCTCAAACTATCTCGCAACACTATTCGTGCTGCCCAGGAACTGGGCATTAATCTAATGCACTACGGCTGGCGACGGCGGCAGCTTACCCAGCTCCAAAAGTCTCAGCGGCCTGGGACACCCCCTCCTGTTTCCCCCAGCCTGACTCGGCAAGTAACTCCAGCGGTCTGACCTATGGCAAAACTTATTAATACGCACCTATCAGACTCAATTCTCCACTTTAAGCGGGGGGATCACCCAGCCGCGTTTACCCTGACGGTATATAACGAAAGCTATAAGGAAAAAGAGAGTCATCAGTTTGCCTCGTTTCAGCTCAACCTCCTGGCAGCGGGGACTACCCAGAATATTTCTGATGACTGGTACCGACTGGTGCCAGCGGTGTCCTATAAGATTCCCCCCGGTGACAGCACCCAGTTTCAGGTAGAGATTTTAGATGTGCCGCCGGTCACAGAAGATTTTACCGGAACCATGAACCTGACAGCTCGGGTCTATTCCCCTGAACTGCGGGATGAAGACCGCCGGGATATTCGGTTGGTGGTTGGGGGAGAAACCTTACTACCGCCCAAGCTATCGCTGCCGGAGCAATATTTTAGAGCCTTACCCGAAGAAGTTGTTGACATTGCGGTTACCCTCTACAACCCCAATCGCAAGGCAATTGAATGTGCAGTGAAACTAAACGGACTAGAGCCCAGTTGGTTTCCCGAGGGCATACAGCGATCCACGGAGCTATCACCACGGGAAGAAAAAATCGTACACTTTTCCTGTCATATACCGCTCCCAGCCCAGGCCGCCAGCCAGCTATATACCCTCACATTTGAAGTCCTACGTCCGGTGGCAGTGGCTGCCGCTAGTCAGGCCTCCCTGGAGATTTTACCGGCAGGTACCATCAACTTTAGCTGTGATCCGCAGGCGTGCTGGCTGCCAGAAGAACCAGGCCGTTGGTTTAATCCTCGCCACAGTAGGGCTGACTTTGCCCTTAATCTCGACAATCGTAGTAATCTACCGCTGAGTGGCACAGTCACAGTTACAGCGTTAGAGAAGTCACGACCTTGGAAGTTCTGGCAACGTAAAAAAGAGAAGAGCGCCGCAGACGATACGGGTCTACCCGAGGGCATTAGCCTCACCCCTGGGTTTGTTGATATGGCCGTGGGTGAAACAACCACAATGACCCTGGACGTAGAGCGTAAGCTACCCTGGTTTGGCTGGTCGCGAATCAAACATCTACGGGTGGAAGAGACTCTGTCAGATGCCCATCCGGCAATGGCAGATAATGCAACCAAGTGCCAGACATTAGAACTCCAGATTCTGCCGATGATTCCTGTGTGGCTGCAGTTAGTGGCTGGGTTAGCAGCGGCGGCCATTGTGGGTGGAGTGCTTTGGAAACTGATGAACCAGAGCCATACGGGGCCTGTTAACTCGGTGCAGTTTAATGGGCGCGGCAATGAAGTGATTAGCGCCTCAGATGACCAAACCGTACGTCGTTGGCGTATTAGAGGGCGACGACTAGTATCGGCTGGGGTAGTGGAGAAAAGTGATAAGGCGGTGCGTGTAGTACGCTATCGTCCCGTCAATAATGATGAGGTGATTGCCGGGTTTGAAAACGGTAGCCTGGCGGTTAATAACCTGCTCTCTAATAAGTCAAGTATCTTTGAGTTTGCTTCCGATGATCGGGTTTTTGATCTAGCCTTTAGCCGCGATGCTCGCATGTTGTTTAGTGCCCATGGTAGTGGGCTGGTGCTGCAGTGGGGGGCGGATCCCAGCCAGCGGATTACGCGACAAAACGAGCCCATACGAACCATAGAAACTGATTTTGCGGTAGGTGCGATCGCGCTCCTGGGCCAAACCGATACCCAACTTGCCATCGGTGGCCGCTTTAACCAGCTAATTTTGGTGGATTTAGCCACCCAAGAGAGCCGCAACCTCCCCTACTGGCCCGGCGGGCAGACCGACTACATCCTCAGCATGGCCACCGCTGAAGCCAGACCAGAGCATTTAGTTACCGCCGACAGCCAGGGCAATATTGCCCTCTGGGACATCGATCAGTGCCTCAGTTCCTTGATCAGTTGTGAACCCACAGACCAGTGGTTGGGCCACGGTGGCGCAGCTGTGCGAGCCGTTGATTTAAGTCAGGACGGTTGTTATCTAGCCAGTGCGGGGGACGACGGTCATGTCAGGCTATGGCCACTTACCACTGCCGGTACCCGTCACCCCCAGGCGCTAGAAGGCGACATTCTCCAGTCATCCAAAGAGAGTATGAACGCAGTGGCCATTATTCAGCAACGCAACAGGCTCAAGATTGTTGGCGGTGGAGATGATAGTCGTGTTCGCCTGAGTACCCTGCCCGTCAAACCAGGTCGGCAGCCTCGGGGCAAATGCGCAGTACAGTAGGGAGGTAAGCACCATGGTTCAACAGTTACTCCCAACGGACACCTCAGGAGAAAACATCAATCCCCTGGTGGTGGTGCGCACATCATCTGGTGTGGATTTAGTCAGTCCAGGTGCCACCTTTCAGCTAGGCATCACCATCCACAACCAGGGCCAAAACAGCGCCATCATCTACACCTACATCGAAGAACGCTCGTCCATCCTGCGCCAGTGGTGTCCCTCCATGCAGGAGCGTCTAGCCCTGGGGCCGAACCAGAGTGGCGAAGTTGTTTTCAAAATCCGGGTACCCGCCGATGCCCTACCCGAGATTTTAGAATACGACCTGGTGGTTGATGCCTCCGATTACTATCCGGACTATCCTCCCCAGCGTTATGAGCAACAGCTTCAGGTGCTGGCGGCAGAACGCACCTCGGTGCAGACCAGTGATCCTGTTTTCTATATCGATCCCCAAACCTCATCGCAGAAACCGGTGAGTGCTCAGCCCAATATTGGCCTACCAGTGCAGGTGTGGGTGGAGAATCGGTCTGAGCGGGTAGATCGGTTTCGGCTGAGCTGCGCAGGGCTACCAACCGATTGGGAAACGACAATCACCTATCCCCAGGATAATCAGGGTTTAGGCTTAATTGTTGCTGCCGACAGCATGGGGTTAAATCCAGGAGCGCGGGGACAGATTTTGCTATTGCTCAAGCCCCCTGCCAATGCTCTGGCGGGGAGCTATGTGCCCACCCTAAGACTGTCTTCCCAGAATGATCCAACGTTGAATCTGTTGGACCTGGTTTATTTGCAAGTTGAGCCCACCTATCTACTACAGCCAACGCTCCAAACCCTACGCAGCGAGGTGCGTGGTCAGGCAGGTCTGTTCGAAGTTCACCTGAACAACTCGGGCAATACCAGCCGCGCAGTAGCCGTAAAGGTGCAAGGCCTCAACCAGGCAAAGCACTGTCTCTACACCCTTGAAGAGGAACAAACTACGGTTCTACCCCAGGCAACGCAGCGGATTGCCCTCAAGGGTGAACCGCAAAAGTGGTGGCGACGTCCCCTGTACGGCAGCGGTCGCACCTATAACTTTAGGATCCAGGTAGAAGATCCTGAGAATCACCCTCTGTTAGCCAATGAACTGCGGGGGAGTTTAACCTGGGCAGCGCGTCCCTGGTGGCAGCTGCTGCTGTTGGTATTGGCAGTTTTGGGTGTGTTGGGCACCCTGGCCTGGCTCATTTGGTGGTACATTTTGCGACCACCGGCCACACCTCAGATTTTGGACTTTGCTATTGAGGATGCTCGCTATGCAGAGGCAACGGGGGATGTGGCCAGGGTAGGCTGGCAGATTGAGCACCCTGAGCGGGTAAAGACATTGAGGGTGACTGGTTACAGTGCTGATGGCAAGATCCTGAGCGGTCCGTTGACCTATGATCTGACAGACAAAGATATCCCCCCTGGGCTAGCGGCAAACTGCAATCAACAGGAGGAGATTCTCACCTGTAGCAATGTGCGCACTGATGCGAGAAAGCCGGGGGAATATACCTTTGAACTGACACTGGTTTCTAAAAATAGACGGCAGAAAAAACCGATTACTGAACAGTCGGATGTGGTAGTGATTGATCCGAAGCCGTTGCCGATAGTGGCGGAGTTTTTTGCTCCCGACGTGTTTTATCAAGAGGCGGGGGCGGCTGCACTACTAGATGAGAATGAGGCAGTGGAGGATGAAATTCCTGCCATTGACGGAGCTGGTATTCGCCTGAATTGGCGTATTTCTCAAATTGCTGAGCTACAGGCATTTAAGCTAATTGGTCGTACTGCCGATGGCAAGGTGATGGGGGAGATTAATTATCAGCTGGAACGACGACCGGAAGGGCTGACACTGCCGGATGAGCTGGCAAGCTTCTGCGAGTTTACGGGAGCTGAAATTGTTTGTGAAGATGTGCCGACGGAGGTTTTTCAGGCAGGCACCTACCAGTTTGAGCTACAGACGATTGTCCAGGGCCAGCCCAGTGAGGCAGAACCGATTCTCACAGAACTGATTACGATCGAGCCCCAGGCTCCAGAGATTCTGGCATTTTTGATTAACGGTGAAGTAGCTCAGCCAAAGCTTTTGATTCCGATTCAGCCGGGGGTGTTTGCGCCGACGTTAACGATCGATTGGGATGTGGATGGTGGGGAGACGACCAGTGTGAGCCTATTGCCGGTGCCGGGGAATGTACCGTCTCAGGGGACAATTGCGTTTCCGTTAAAGCCGGAGTCGGGGAGTACGACGATTTCGCTGGAAGCGAAAAATACGGTGGGGAAGAGTATTACGCAATCAGTGGTGGTGGAGACGTTTGACCCGACGCAGCCGGTTACGGCAGAAGAGGTGGCTGCTGCCGCTGCTGCCGCTGCTGCTGAAGCGTCTGCTGCTGCGATGCAAGCGAATGAGGAAGCTGGGGCTGAGGAGAGTTTATTGCCAGAAGGTGTTATGCCAGATGCGTTGGGACAACGGGGTCCGGTTGATACAGAGAGATTGTCACCGTCAGAGCTGCCCCCAAGGTTCAATTAGAGAAAGTTGGATTCAGTGGCAATGGTTCAAAAGCTTTTAAACATTGGTTAACGCCTCAAAAAACTAGAATCAATCAATTGACCTTAAATTACTTTAAGGCTAACCTAAGGTTAGTGTATTGATTTTAGACTAATGTGGCTTCCGGAAATTATGGCCGCGAAACGAGGGGGTAATTCCGGAAATTATGGCCATTCTCTCATTGAACAAACA
>NZ_JADOES010000031.1 GCF_018739885.1 Leptothoe spongobia TAU-MAC 1115
TCCCCGAATATCAACGTGGCGAAAGGGCGATGAAGCTTGCTATTGCTGGGTTATAGGCCGAATGTCGCCCTGCCAGCAATTTATAGATTATGCCTAGAAGCCAGCTTGCCCATTAACCATGTCCGTGGGTAAAAGTTTTTTCGATAACCCTACACAATCAGTCGATAGAGTACAGCCGTCATGCCAATAGTCAGGCCATGGAGAGGCAGTACCTTCAGTCCAGGGTGTCGGGCAATCCGCTGGGTGAGTAGTACACTGAGAAACGCGCCGAAAATCAAACATATACCTTGTAAGAAGGCGATGATTGCTGGATGTGCCACGATTACGGGGCCTGTACTGGCGAGGCCGAAACTAGCCAGGGAAACGGGGACAATCCGCCCTGCTTCGGTCAGTCCCAAAGTAAGGTAATGAGCCAGACTGCTCAATAGAACGATGGGTAGCCAACCATAGGCGACCTGGATGAATGGGCGAGCTTTGAGACGAGGTTGAATCAGCTGGGTCAGTTTATGGGCGATCCAGGCGAGGGGCAGGGGGAAGAACAGTAGGATTGTGGTTGCGATCGCATGCCCCCCAAATCCCACAATCATCTCTGAAACCCCTAACCAATCCGCCACCTCCGGCAGTCGATGCACAAACACCGCCCCCCACAGCAACAGCATCAGAGCCACTTCATGCCCAACCGGTGTATGGGTGGTCCACAGCTCAATCCCAGGTGGTCGCAAATTAAACTCCACCGACCGATGGGGGCAGGCCTTCAAACAAGTCATGCACAGCACACAGTTGCGATTGTCCACTAGCTGGGCTGGATGAGAATACACCGGACAGCCCCCAGTCTCTTGCCCTTCGCCTTTCTCAGGGCCACCTTTATAACACTGGTAAGTGCTGCAACTGGCTGAGCAAATGCCTCGTTGGCCACGTAATTCCGTCATGGAGAGTTTGGCAAACAGGCCATTCATGCCGCCGATGGGGCACAGATAACGACACCAAAACCGCCGTTCAAACAGCGCCGAGCAAATCATCGCTCCAGCCGTGATGATCAACAACAACCAGGCCGACAGATAAGCCGTATTTTCCAAATCCCATAGCTCTTCCCAGATCAAAATGGCAGCAAAACCCCCATAAAGAATCCATCCCCCCCAACGCTCAGCCCACTGCCTGGGCCATGCTCCTAACTGTCTGGGCCATAACCACAGAGATAGCTTTTGGGTAATCTCGCCATAGATCATAAAGGGACAAACGGCACACCATAATCGACCGACAAAGGGGAATGACAACAGAATCAACGGCCACCACCAGGCCCAAAAGAAATTGAGGGCAACATTGGCATCACGGGTTTGGGGACCTAAAAACAACAGAGCTACCACTAAGATATAAAACCAGCTGGTAAAGCCAAAGTTAATGCGATCTGGCCACCAGGGACTACGCAAGAACTGCCGGAACTTAGGGTATGTATTGAGCAGGTTCCAACGAAATCGATCTTCGTGCTCACTGGCGGACCAGAAGACTTCTTCGTTTAACCGAGGAGCCCCTGCTGCCTGTTGAATGGCTCGTTGCACAAGACTGTCGAGTTCACGCAAATTCCTTGGAAAGTCGTAGCTTTGTAGACGCCGGAGAGCTTCGGGGGTCAGTGTGGGTTTACGCAACCCACGTTTGACGCAATCGAGTTGAATGTAGTAGTTGATCTGAGCCTCTATATCGCCTTTACGCACCCGCAGTGGGGGGACTTTGATTTTTTGCCGAGCCAGGTTGGCAAAGGGGGCCAAGCTCTTTTCTGAGATCATCATGATCCAGGCAGAGCTGTTTTTGACGGCAGCTGGAGCGTTTCCTGGCTGGGGGCTGGGTTGGTATTGTCCAGTTTTGATTAGCCTGAGGATGGCAGGGCGGAGTTCAGAGTTCAAGTCCTGAATGTTGTTGAGCAAAAGGGTGCCCTTACCCAGCCAGTCCAGGAGTCCTGGACGACTATCTCCTCGACCAAATAGGTCAACCGCCCGTAGGGTTTCGCAGTTCACTTTGATCATAGGTTCTTTTTTTGATGCAGAACCAAAGTGAATGAGTGCGGCGAGATTATCTTTTTCGAGACCAGGTTCTCCGAAAATTAATACTGGATCGCGCTGTCCTTGGTCATTGGGGATGACGCTAGCTGCTTCTCGCACATCTTGCCGTAAGCGTTGGGCATAGCGGCTGGCACCGACGACGCCTCGACTCACTTTGGGTACCAGATAAGGGCGTAACTCTTGCTGCCGTTCTTGTTCGTATAGCAGCTGCGCCGACAGCTGTTCGACTTCTTCGGCGAGGAGTTCCGAGATTTCTTGGCTGAGGCTGGGGTATTCGTAGGCGATTTGCTTGAGTCGATCCGCAGACAGCTGCCACAGTTCACAGTCTTCGAGGGTGATGACGGTGTAGTCGGTGGGTTGGTCTAGCAATATTTCCTGCAGATGTAGCACTGCACCTGGCTGCAGGTCTACGGTCTGGGCCATGGAGGTGCGCCGGGTCCGATAGCGTTCCAGCTGGCCTGTTTTCAGGATATATAAGGTATCTGGTTGGGTGTCTTCTAAAATCAGACGACGATTGGCTTGGAGGGTGATGGTGTGGAGATGGGTTGCGATCGCAACCAGCACTTCCTCAGTTAGCACATGCAGACACGTCGTTGCTTTGAGCCATGCCACGCGTTCTGGTATCTGGGCTATATCTGTCGAATTTTCCACCATGTTCATGCATCCTGCTTAGTCCGACGGCGGTGCTGATGACACAATCACCCGCCACACCACAAATAGTAAAAAGCTGAGATAGGTGATCGTAAACACCCAATTCTGCCAGCTATCGCCCGCTTGAATAAAATCAGTCTCTATCATAAAGAACTGTCATGATTGTGGATTTCCCATCGAGTATTTGCGATTCTTGCGACCTTGTCTGATGGCCAGTCGGACGACTTTAGAGATATGGGATAGGGCTTAAAAAGTTTCGGTAAACCGTACGGTAATGGACCGACAGCGTTTGAAGTAATCGCTAAGATAACCCCATAAAACCCCCTAATCAGGAGGTTCACCATGCTTAATAAAGACCTGAAAATCGTGAATATTCAAGATACCTGGTTACAAAAGCCGCTCAAACAATTGAGCCATCGTACGCTACGCACAGCTCATCCCCATTGGAGTGACAGTGAGCTACACCAGGCAATTCTGATGCTGGATCTCAAGCAGAAGAATCCCTGTGGAGATTTAGGTGTGATTTTGACATAAACGTTTTGTCCTTCATTATGGATAAATTGGTTTTATATTAGAAACATTCTTAGATTTAGATAGAAAAACTTTATATCAAGCCTTCCTCACAAGTCGCCCAGACAACGATTACGGCCCAAATTTCTGTGTTAATCTGGCCCTGGATGAGCAGTCAATTTTTACCAGAAAGCTGACCTAGACGTATCTAGACTAAGTCATTCTGGGAGTGACTATCGCCAGAGTTTTATTTCAACTGTTTGGAGAAGTTCCATGTCCATTTATGTAGGAAACATAGCCTACAATGTTTCGCAAGAAGATATTCAGGAAGTATTCGCAGATTACGGTACCGTTAAGCGAGTGACTATTCCTATGGATCGTGAAACTGGCCGTCCTCGCGGATTTGCGTTTGTAGAAATGTCTGCCGATGCTGAGGAAGATGCAGCTATTGAAGCACTGGATGGTGCTGAATGGCTCGGTCGTGAAATCCGAGTTAATAAAGCGCGCCCTCGCGAAGAGAGACCCAGGCGCTAATCTGGGCTAACGTTGCCTAGTTTAATTATGTTTAGCTAGTACCGCACTTTGAAAGAAATGCGGTACTGCTTTGGGCAAAGAGCTATAACCAAAACTTACTGTAAAAAATAGGTACCAAAAAAGACGGCTGCCGTACCTCCAAAGAGTAAGGCCCACAGCACCATTTCTATGGGTGTGATGTTTTTGGGATCGAACTTAAACTTAGAACGTTTAGCTTTTCGTCGTTTTTGGGCCACTTTCCCATAGTTTGGATCCTTTTCCTTTCTGCGTTTGGCTTCTCCCATAAGAGGGCCTCCTATCGGTTAGAGATATTAAAGGGCTAACTTTTCCTGCAGTTCTGCTTCACTGGCTCGAAAGCCTACTAGTACAGCCTTGTCTTCTTTGACAAAGAGAGGACGTTTAAGCAGCATGGCATCTTTTGAAAAAGCTTCTATCCATTGGTCATCGCTCCAGGTTTTCTTTTCTTCGCCGAGTGCTCGGTAAGACCTGCCTGATGTATTGCGCATGGGTCTAGCGGTCAGGCTAGTAACCCAATGAGTGATTTGCTCTTGGCTGGGAGGTTGTTCTTTGGTGTTGATAAATTCGTAGTCAATACCGTTGGTATCTAGCCACTGCAACGCCTTTTTGCAGGTGCCGCAGTTGGGGATGCCATAAACCTGGAGCGCCATAGTCAAACTCATTTAGCCTGTAATTTGTTTAAGGATGGTAGCACTTTACTTATGCTGTTGTTGATTTAGGGGCTAAATCCATCAGACAATTAACCGATATGCTGAGGAATGAGGATTCCATTAGGTTCTATCTTTTGATGTACAGGTTGCCATGGCAACCTCTTCAGACATAATTTTTGGCTCTTATAAAATCCTTATCCCTTAGACTTGAGTGATGTCATCATACTGGGACTTCAACACGTCTACTTAATTGAGCTGCTGGCTATGAGCTTCAAACTAATCATTGGCAACAAGAACTATTCGTCTTGGTCATTGCGGGCGTGGTTATTTTTGATGGAGAGTGGGTTGCCGTTTGAGGAGGTGCGTCTGCCTTTATTTACAGAAATTTGGCAGCAGATTGGCCAGTATAGTCCAGCGAAACGAGTGCCAGTATTGCTGGATGGAGATATTGCGGTTTGGGATAGTAGTGCCATCTATGGCTATGTGCGCTCTCGTCACCCCAAAGCCATTGGCTGGCCCACAGACCAGTGTGCTGAGGCCACTGCTCGCTCGATTGCGGCCGAAATGCACAGTGGTTTTTTAGGGATCCGCGAGCAGCTACCTCAAAACATTCGAGCCCGTGTACCCGTGATACGTTCGACTCTGACCCCAGCTACCCAGCAAGAAATCGATCGAGTCGAACAGATGTGGGCGCAGGCCTATGACACCTATGGAGGTCCCTGGCTATTTGGAGACTTTTCCTTGGCAGATGTTGTCTATGCGCCAGTTGCCTTGAGGTTTGTTACTTACCAGATTCAGCTAGTAGATCAAGCTCAGATGTTTATAGATGCGGTTCAGGCACTACCCGCTATCCAGACCTGGGCCTCAGCCTCAGCGACTGAACCAGAAGTCCTAAGCTTCATTGATCAACTACATTTGCCTGTCGATAGCCAATCAGATTAGAGGCATACTAGCATTGCCCCAAGAGCTTACATTCCCTATAGGTTAGATTGATTATTCTTTACAGAATCACAATCATTATTTCGGATCCGTTTCATTCTTAAAACGGTAAGCTACGATTATAAAAATTCGTTAGATTGCTTAGACTGGATATGAACTCATTGGCGATGGTGAGTCCATTGCCCAATAGTAGTCACTTCTAGCTCGGCAACAACACTGTCCATTTACCCCTGTTGCGTTCTAAGAAAGAGGGAAAGAGTCATCGTACAGAAACATCGGATCAATCGTCAGATCAAGGCCCCGCAGGTATTGCTTATTGACCACGAGAATAATAATCGTGGCTTGACCGAGACTCGGGATGCGCTCAAGCTGGCCGAAGAGGCACAGCTAGATTTAGTTCTAGTCTCTGAAAGTAAGCAAGCTCCTGTGGCGAAGATCTTGGACTATGGAAAGTTCCAATATCAACAAAAGAAACGCCAGAAGCAGAGTGCACGTACCACGGTTAAAGAGGTGAAATTTCGCCCTAACGTTGGTGAATCTGATTATCAGCTGCGCATCAACCAAGCGACTCAATGGTTGGGTAAAGGTGATTCGGTTAAATTCCGTGTGCGTTTGCGAGGCCGAGAACATCAGCACAGGGATAGGGCGCTTGAACTGTTAGAAAGAATTGTGAAAGATCTTAAAGAGGCAGGCAAGATCCAGTCTTTTGATCGTCGTGCACTAGTATTGCAACTAATGCCAGCATAGCGAGTTCATAGTCTTTTTACGCGATAGCAAGGTAGGTGAGTGCTGTGATGGCATTGGCCTACCTTATTTTGCTGTTCAATCGGTGTGGTCTGTTTTTTTATCCGGTCTCATGTTCTCGTACCATTGTTTCAATAGCCTCTGCGGTAGCTTGGAGGTCACTATCACTGAGGCTGGTGGTGACTGGATAATGACGTCCGTCTATTTGGGTATATACCGTAATGTTGACGTGATCTGGAGTTTGACTGCGAGAGACAAGCTGCGGAATTAATTGAGCGGATACATGCTTTAAGACTTCTAATAAGCTAGAGCGGTGGGCTTGGACCGTAAAAATTCCTGGTTCCCAATCGGCAATATCATCAGGGCCTAGGCTATCAGCTCCAGTGGTAAAGCGTTTGATTTGATTGATAGCCGGGTGAGTCATCAAGTTTAGAAAAAGCTGGGGCGTAATGGTGTCTATAGGATTTGGTAGGCTGTTCGCGAAATCAAAGGTGAGCCATAAAAAACGTGAAGGTTTGCTGAGTATTCCAGGGGTCTGTCGTGTTGTCACAGCTTAGATGATGGATGTGGATAGGTAGTATACCAATAGAGTGTGTGAGAACCTCTGATGGGATTTGATGGAGAGGGAGATAGGTAGGCGAAAAATGTTGGGAAGAGATAGAAAACCACTCCTGATAATTCAGCAGTGGTTAATATAAGAGTTTTTTATTGTCTCTCTTTTATGAGAAGAGGATGCCTCTTCTAGAAGAGGCCGCTGGGAGCGGTCCCTAGAAGTAGTCTCTCTTTTATACTGTGGCTAACTCTTTTTCAAGCTCTAGCAAACGCTCGACTCGCTTGTCTGTTGCCGGGTGAGTGGAAAACAATCCGCTAAACATTTGCTTAGGAACAGCGTGCATAATCATCAGCGGCTCATAGGCGGGGTTGCCCGTCATCGGCATTTGTTTGGCGCTGGCTTCAAGGCGCTTGAGGGCATTGGCTAGGGCGCGGGGGTTCCCGGTTAACTCAGCTGCACCTGAATCGGCGGCAAACTCACGGGTCCGGCTGATGCCTAGCTGAATGACGGTAGCGGCCATAGGGGCTAGAAATAGGGTAGCCAGTAGAGCTAAGGGGTTAGGACCATCTTCATCGCTTGAATTACCCATGCCGCCAAACCACAGGGAGTATTGCAGTATCTGAGCTAGGAAGGAAATTGCACCAGCAATCGTCGCTGCAACGGCCTGAGTCAGGGTGTCACGATTCATAATGTGGCTGAGTTCGTGAGCGATGACGCCTTCTAACTCATCGGTGCTCAGCATTTTCATGATGCCTTGGGTGACGGCAACGGCTGCATGCTCAGGGTCACGACCGGTGGCAAAGGCGTTGGCTGACTGGGTCGGTAGGATATACACTCCAGGAACTGGGATATCGGCCTTTTCTGCTAGCTTTTCGACCATGGCGTGCAGCTCAGGTGCTTCTTCTTTGCTGACTGGCTGGGCTTTATGGGCGGCTAGGGCGATTTTATCGGAGTAAAACCATGAGCCCAGGTTGGTCATGGCTGCGATCGCAATGCCAATAATGACACCGCCTGTGCCACCAATGGTGTAGTAGCTAATACTAATTAGTAGAGCACTGAGAATACTCAGTAATGCGAGAGTTTTAAACTGATTCATATTATCTCAACCCTTTGATTTCGCCATTACGCTTATAGTACTGAGAAAAGCAAAAACGGGACAGGGATGGCAATCCGAACCTTTGACCGAACCGTTATGGGGGGACCGTAAAGGATGAACTACTGTTGTAGACAACATGAGGGTGTCAGTAAATCTACGTTTTTCATGTCCGTGGTTCATGGTTGAGCATTAACTTTAGTTGCGAATTTAGTCGTATATTTTGGGAGTTTTTATTGGTGATAAAGCGATGGGGAACGGCAATATTAGCGATCTCGATGTTTGCAACACCTTTGGCTGCTTTTACAGCACCTTTGGCTGCCCAGGAGCCATCGTTAGAAAATTCGGTGTCAGATGGGGATTCCACGTCAGCTCCGTTGCCGGAAGAATCGCCCAGTGAGGTTCAAGAACTGCCGAGTGAAGAGGTGCCTGAGGCTGATTCATCAGTTGATGCTGCCGAAGAACCATTAGAGGGACCTTTTGAAGAGCCATTTGAGGAATTTCCCACTGAGCCACCGGTTGATGTGACGGAGCTGCGGGCCGCTGTCGTTGAAATTTTGCCGACTACTGCGCCGCCACCGCCCATCATTACTAGCATTCTGCCTGCTAATACGCCTGCGGCTATGATCGTCAATACCCGTCAGGCGTCCTGGTCAGAGCTAAAGCGCTATGCGCTATTTGCTCAGCTGACGGAGTCTTTTGGGGTGGAGCCGAGTCCCCAGGCTTTGCCACTCTTGCCCTACACCATTGACTATGTAGAGGATGTACAGCCGTGGATTGGGGATGGGGTTGCGATCGCACTTCTCCCTGTTCCCAGTCTTCGTACGATTGCCCCGGTAGAGCGCTCCGTTACCATCGTGCCTATTAGTGATGCCGAGGCCTTTGTTGACTTTATCCCTACCTTAGCCGAAGCTCGTAACGTATTACCCGAGCAACTGTCCTACAGAAAATTTCCCATTTGGAGTTGGCCCTCAGAATTTGTTGCCTACGATTTCCCCTGGGACAATTTTCCTGAAGAAGAAATGGAGTTAGAAGAATTTCCTCCAGTCCCACCCCCCAGCGGTTGGAATCACTATCGTCAAGACCCCGAACCCCCTTATATCTATTTCCCTGACGGCACCTATTCCCCTGATGGTTATACCGTCCCCGGTTATGCCGTTGCCCATCTAGGCAACTACATTGTTATGTCCGAGAATGTCGACACGCTGCGACAGTGGATTGAATATCAGACCCAGGGGGGGCCTAAGTTAACGAGCAATCCTAGTTTTGAAAAAACCCAAAGTCATCCTGCAGCACAGCGTAGTTTGGCCACTGTCTATGGCAATGTCGGCGAGCTACTCAACTTTGAATTTAGTAATCCGTTTCAGGATTTTGGCTTACCGCCGATTCCTCAGCCTAGTCTGAGTGAGCGGGCGGCTATGTCAGCCTTGTTTGGCAATGTCACCTTTGATGTTCTGGTCTCTCCTGAGGAGAAAGGACTACATCTTGAAGCACATCTTTATACTGAAGGAGCGTTACCTGACCTACCGCCATCACCCAATGCCGATCATTCTATTTTGGGTCTGATCCCAGCCGCTACCTATGTCTTGGGTAGTGGTTATGATATCGGCGGCTTTTGGAATGACGTATCGTCAGCATTTTCCTTGAGTGAAGTAACCGGTGGTTTGATTGAGACAGCTCGTTCGCTGGTTTCCCTGGCCACAGGACTAGACTTGGATACCGACATTTTGAGTTGGATGGATGGTGAGTATAGTCTGTTCTTATTTCCTAGTCAGTCGGGCCTATTAAATTCTTTTTTTCCAGGACTTGGTTTAGAAGCTGGGGTTTTACTGGAAACGAGCAACCGTCCAGCGGCTGAAACGGCTCTAGATGCCCTGGATGATGTGCTCGGTGAGGAGGCTCTTGTCTCGGCAAAGATTGCCGACTACCCCGTGGTCAGCTTGCAGTATGACGTCAATTATGACGGTAGGATGGATAGCGTGCTTACTCACACATGGGTAACAGACGATACATTGGCATTTACCAGTGGTAACGGTGCCATGGAACGTTTAGTTGTTCCTGCGGGGTTTAATCCTCTCAACGACCACAGTACGTTTCGCAATGCCACAGATAGCTTTCCCAATCCAAATAATGGGTATTTTTACGTGAATATGGGATCGACGCTATCGTTCTTTTACAACCTATTTGGCTTTAATCAAGCGACTGATCCTTGGGCAATGGATATGAGGAGCTATTTTGGTACAGTCCGTAGCTTGAGCCTGACGACTTCTACTAGTGTGCAAGAGTTTCAGATCGATGCACTATTGGGCTTAGCTGCAAGTGAGTCCGTGGAAGATCTTGCAGAGTCCAACGAGGCTGAGTTGCTAGAAGATGAAGCTTCTCAAGAAGAGGGGGCCTCTCAAGAGGAGGGGGCCTCTTAGGAAGAGGGGGCCTCTCAGGAAGAGGGGGCCTCTCAAACAGACAAGGACCCTCAAGAAGTTGGCGAAGGATAAACTTGGTGCAAGCAGGGGTTAGCAAACTGCCTGCTTGCACAGTTCTCTTATCTAATAACTCTCATCTCCATCAACACTCTTGATTGCTAGCAGATGGTTAGCCTGTTGCAGACGTTCTGCAATATTTTGACGTAGGGTTTCATTGACAGTGGGATCTGCTAATACAGCTTGCGCCAATTGACGATAGCGAGCACTGGTCACCACATCGACTTTTTCTAGATCATTTAAATTCTCATAGATGATTTTTGGAGAAGGTTTTTCCATGAGATTCCTTTCGGTAGGGTTAACTATATTCTGACCATTTAGCCATTGATACCATTGTGTTCCAAGGAGTTGGCCACATCAGTCAAACGTCGCTAGAACAAAGAAAACCATACGAATTAGAGCATTTTGTATTAAAACTTAAAATCTTGTTTAGGGCTTTTGTGTATTTGTCTAAGGTGATTCTAAGGAAAGCTTCAAGGTCAGGGGGCTGAGGGGTTCGTCAAGTAGATTTACGCTGCATGACGTTGCGTTGAATAACTTGACAGTTTTATTAAGGAATCTTGCAAAACTGCTTTCCTCATTAGAGAATGGAGGACCTTATTGAATTTCTTGGGTGAGTGTGATGAAGCAGCTTGCGTCGTTGTTGTGTCTCTCGCAAGCTAAGCACCTCGTGTTGCCCGTGTTAATTCTTCTCAATACTTGCGCGTTCGTCAACATACATTTATGACTAGTCATCAATTGCCTCCCAAGCAGGGTCTGTATGATCCACAATTTGAGCACGATGCCTGTGGAGTCGGATTTGTTGTGCAAATGAAGGGGGTCGTTTCCCACGACATTGTGCAGCAGGGATTGCAGATTCTATGCAATTTGGAGCATCGTGGAGCTTGTGGTAGCGAGGTGAATACCGGTGATGGAGCCGGTATTTTGGTGCAAATTCCCCATCGTTTTTTCCAAAAAGTAACTGCTACAGATGGGTTTGAGTTGCCTGATGCAGGTCAGTATGGCGTTGGTCTGATTTTTACCTCGCCAGATGCAACAGTGCGAGCTGAGAGTCGCCGCCGATTTGAGGCTGTGGTCTCCCAAATGGGGCAGAAAGTTTTGGGATGGCGCGATGTACCCACGGACAATAGCACCCTGGGGGCAACTGCTCAGGTGAGTGAGCCCTTTATGCAGCAAGTGTTTATTGGGCGGGCTGCTGATCTTGAAAATGATTTAGCTTTTGAGAGGAAGCTTTATGTCATTCGTAAGCTTGCCTACAACGCCATTGCTAAGTCTGGTCATGATACCTACTGGTATCCTTCCAGTCTGTCCTGCCGGACAATGGTGTACAAAGGGATGTTGACTCCGCCCCAGGTGAAAGACTTTTTTCCGGACTTGAGCGATCCTGATTTTGAAAGTGCTTTGGCTTTAGTCCATTCTCGCTTTAGCACGAATACTTTTCCTAGCTGGGAGCGATCCCACCCCTACCGCTACATCGCCCATAACGGTGAGATCAACACCCTGCGCGGCAACATTAACTGGATGATTGCGCGACAGTCGATGTTTGAGTCAGCCTTGTTCGGTGATGACATGGCCAAAGTGAAGCCAGTCATCAATATCAATGGTAGCGACTCGACCATTTTTGATAATGCTTTGGAGCTGCTGGTATTGGCCGGTAGATCGTTGCCCCATGCGGTGATGATGATGATTCCTGAACCTTGGGCCGGGCATGAGTCCATGAATGATGCTAGCAAGGCGTTTTATGAGTACCATGCTTGTCTGATGGAGCCCTGGGATGGTCCAGCATCGGTTGCATTTACCGATGGTTCTATGATTGGGGCGATACTCGACCGCAATGGTTTGCGCCCTTCTCGTTACTACGTAACCAAGGATGACCGGGTGATTATGGCTTCCGAAGCAGGTGTATTGCCTGTAGAGCCAGAACAGGTGCTGGAGAAAGGGCGTTTGCAGCCGGGGCGGATGTTCCTGGTCGATATGGCGGCTGGTCGTATTGTCGGTGACGAAGAAGTCAAGGCAGAAATTGTTAATGCCCAGCCCTATCGTCAATGGTTAGAGCAAAATCAGTTGATGTTGTCAGATTTAGCTCCGAAGACGCCACGGGCTGCAGTTGCAGTGGGTAGCCTTCGCCAGCGACAGATGGCCTTTGGCTATACCTTTGAAGAGCTACGCATGTTGTTGACGCCGATGGCTCAGAATGGTGTTGAGGCGATTGGTTCCATGGGGACCGACACGCCGCTGGCGGTGCTCTCGGATAAGTCGAAGTTGCTGTATGACTATTTTCAGCAACTGTTTGCCCAGGTAACAAATCCTCCCATTGACTCTATTCGTGAGGCAATTATTACGTCGGCGGTAACGACGGTAGGTTCAGAGCGTAATCTATTAGACCCTCGGCCTGAGAGCTGTCGCTTGATTCAGCTCAAGACTCCGGTGATTAGTAATGACGATCTGGCTAAGCTGCAGGGGATCGATGAGCCAGGGTTTGCCTCTTTAACCCTACCGATTTTGTTTGATCCGCAGGCGGGTGAACAGGGTTTGGCAACGGCAATGGAGTCTATTTTTGCCCAGGTAGATAGTGCTATTGCAGCTGGGACTAACCTGGTCATCTTGTCTGATCGTGGCATGGACCCAGATCATGCACCTATCCCCGCTCTCTTAGCTGTCTCAGGGTTGCATCACCATCTGATCCGCACGGGTACCCGTACTCGGGTCGGTATCATCCTTGAATCTGGTGAACCTCGTGAAGTCCATCACTTTGCGGTGTTGCTGGGCTACGGTTGTAGTGCTATTAATCCTTATCTTGCCTTTGAAACCCTGGAAGACATGATCACGGATGGCATGCTAGTGGACATTACTGCTGAGGATGCTTGTAAGAACTACATTAAGGCTGTTACCAAAGGCACCATCAAAATCGCTTCCAAGATTGGTATTTCCACGCTGCAAAGCTATCGTGGAGCCCAGATTTTTGAAGCCATTGGTCTCAACCAAAGCGTTATTGATCAGTATTTTACCTGGACTGCTTCGCGGATTGAGGGGATCGGCTTAGATGTCATTGCCCAAGAGGCGATCATTCGTCATGGCCATGGTTTTGCCGAGCGGGGTGATATTCCTGTCCTAGATGTGGGTGGCAACTATCAGTGGCGGAAGGACGGTGAGGCTCATCTGTTCAACCCAGACACTATTCATACGCTGCAAAAGGCTGTTCGAGCTGGTGACTACGATACCTACAAGCATTATGCCAATCTGGTCAATGACCAGAGTAAGCAGCACTTTACCCTGCGAGGATTGTTAGACTTCAAGGCCCGTCAGCCTATTTCCATTGATGAAGTAGAGCCTATCGAAGCCATCACCCGTCGCTTTAAGACCGGTGCCATGAGCTATGGTTCCATCTCTAAGGAAGCCCACGAATCCCTCGCCATCGCCATGAACCGTATCGGGGGAAAATCCAATACCGGTGAAGGTGGCGAAGATCCTGAGCGCTTTACCTGGACTAACGAGCAGGGCGATTCGAAAAATAGTGCCATTAAACAGGTCGCGTCAGGTCGATTTGGTGTGACCAGTCTTTATCTCTCCCAAGCAAAAGAGATTCAGATCAAAATGGCCCAGGGGGCTAAGCCTGGTGAAGGGGGACAGTTACCTGGTAAGAAGGTGTATCCATGGATTGCTAAGGTCCGCCATTCTACACCTGGTGTCGG
This sequence comes from Leptothoe spongobia TAU-MAC 1115, assembly GCF_018739885.1. Taxonomy (GTDB): domain Bacteria; phylum Cyanobacteriota; class Cyanobacteriia; order Phormidesmidales; family Phormidesmidaceae; genus Leptothoe; species Leptothoe spongobia. The sequence continues at coordinate 13,916 of NZ_JADOES010000031.1, forward strand.
GTTGATTTCGCCGCCGCCCCACCATGATATTTACTCGATTGAGGATCTAGCAGAGCTCATTCACGATTTGAAGAATGCCAATCGAGACGCTCGTATTAATGTCAAGTTAGTGTCTGAGGTTGGTGTCGGTACGATTGCTGCTGGTGTCGCCAAAGCCCATGCTGATGTGGTTCTCGTCTCTGGGTTTGATGGTGGTACTGGAGCGTCGCCTCAAACGTCTATTAAGCATGCGGGACTGCCTTGGGAGTTGGGCCTTGCCGAAACTCATCAAACCTTGGTGCTCAATGACCTGCGTAGCCGGATTGTCGTAGAGACCGACGGTCAAATGAAAACGGGACGTGATGTCGTGATGGCCGCTTTGCTAGGTGCAGAGGAGTTTGGCTTCTCAACGGCACCATTGGTGTCGCTGGGTTGCATCATGATGCGTGTCTGTCAGAAGAATACTTGTCCTGTGGGCATTGCGACTCAGGATCCCCGTCTACGTAAGAGCTTTATGGGGGATCCTGACCATGTGGTGAACTTTATGCAATTCATCGCCCAAGATGTGCGGGAGATTATGGCCCAGCTAGGGGTACGTACCTTTGATGAGCTAGTGGGTCACACGGATTGGTTGAATGTGCAGTCAGCGGTGGATCATTGGAAGGCCAAAGGTGTGGATCTTTCCAAGATTTTGGAACAACCCCAGGTGGATGAGGGTGTAGGGCGTTATTGTCAGATTCCTCAGGATCATGGTCTAGAGAAGTCTTTGGATATCACCACACTGTTAGATCTATGTAAGCCTGCCATTGAGAACGGTGACAAAGTAACGGCTACTCTGCCGATTTGCAATATTAACCGAGTAGTTGGCACGATTCTTGGTAATGAGATTACTAAGAAACACTGGGAAGGACTGCCGGAAGATACGGTCCATCTCACTTTCCAGGGTAGTGCGGGACAAAGTTTTGGTGCCTTTGTTCCGGTTGGTGTCACACTGGAGTTGGAAGGGGATGGCAACGATTATTTGGGTAAAGGTTTGAGTGGTGGCAAGCTTGTTATTTATCCGCCTAAGGCCTCCACGTTTGTGCCTGAAGACAACATTATTATCGGTAATGTGGCCTTCTATGGTGCTACCGGTGGTGAGGCTTATGTATATGGCATGGCTGGGGAACGCTTCTGTGTTCGTAACTCCGGTGTTCATGCCGTTGTAGAAGCGGTGGGCGATCATGGTTGTGAGTATATGACCGGTGGTAAGGTTGTTGTCCTGGGTTCTACTGGCCGTAACTTTGCGGCGGGTATGAGTGGTGGTATTGCCTATGTGCTAGATGAGATCGGAGACTTTGCTACTCGTTGCAATACTGAGATGGTTGATTTAGAAAGTCTTGTGGAGGCAGAGGAGATTGCTGACCTGCACGAGATGATAGCTAAACACCATAGCTATACCGGTAGTCGTAAGGCGAAAGACGTGCTGGATGCTTGGGAGAGTTTCTTACCTAAGTTTGTGAAGGTAATTCCTCGTGATTATAAGCGGGTAATTCAATCTCTGCGTCAGGCTCTACAAGATGGTTTGAGCGGTGATGATGCTCTGTCGGCTGCGTTTGAAGCGAATATTAAAGACGTTGCGCGGGTGGCAGGAAATTAGCAATCTGTAGGGTGGGCACGGCCCACAAAAAATATCGAGAGGCGGTGGGCATTGCCCACCCTACGTATCAATTATTTGTCATTTACAGTTTCTCTCATGGGTAAACCAACAGGCTTTCTCGAATACGCTCGCGAAATTGCGCCAGATGTTGCACCGCTGATGCGGATTCATCACTGGCAAGAGTTTCATGTCCCTCTGTCGGAACAGAAACTACGGGACCAAACGGCTCGCTGTATGGACTGTGGTACGCCCTTTTGCCATACGGGGAATACCATTAACCGCATGGCTAGCGGTTGCCCTATCAATAATCTCATTCCTGAATGGAATGATTTGGTCTATCGTGGCTTGTGGAAAGAAGCGCTTGATCGGTTACATAAGACCAACAACTTTCCTGAGTTTACCGGTCGGGTGTGTCCAGCTCCCTGTGAGGGAGCCTGTGTTTTAGGGATTAATAATCCACCAGTCACGATTAAGAATATTGAGCACGCCATTATTGATAAAGGCTGGGAAGAGGGCTGGGTTGTTGCTGAGCCTCCCGCCCAACGGACTGGTAAGACTGTTGCCATTGTTGGTTCTGGTCCAGCCGGTTTATCGGCTGCTGCTCAGTTAAATAAAGCAGGCCATCTGGTGACAGTTTACGAGCGTGCTGATCGTCCGGGTGGATTGCTCATGTACGGCATTCCGAACATGAAGCTTGAGAAAGAAGCGGTGGTGATGCGTCGTCTCAAGCTACTGGAGCAAGAAGGAGTGCGCTTCATTTGCAACACTGAGATTGGTAAGGATTTATCGGCTCAGGACTTGGTGAAAGAATATGATGCGGTGGTGCTGTGTACAGGAGCCACCCGTCCTCGAGATCTGCCCATTGAGGGACGTGACTCTAAGGGGATTCATTTTGCTATGGAGTTTCTGACTAAAAATACTCAGGCGGTGATTGATCCGACCCAAAATGACCAGGTGATTTCTGCGAAAGGCAAGGATGTGATCATTATTGGTGGTGGGGATACTGGGACAGACTGTGTAGGGACTTCTATTCGCCATGGTTGTAATAGTGTGACGCAGTTGGAGATCATGCCCAAGCCGCCTGAGGAGCGTGCACCCAATAATCCTTGGCCCGAATGGCCCAAAATTTATCGGATGGACTACGGTCAAGAGGAGGCGGCAGCTAAGTTTGGTGATGATCCTCGGGCTTATCTATCGACGGCGACTAAGTTTGAGACGGATGATAATGGTCATGTGAAGGCAGTGCATTTGGTCGATGTGGCCTGGGAAAAAGATGATAGTGGTCGTTTTCAAATGAAGCATGTGGCCGGTTCGGAGCGAGTAATTCCCACTCAATTAGTTCTGCTAGCCATGGGCTTTCTTGGACCTGAGCAGCCGTTGATTGATGCTCTGGGTCTGGAGCAGGATGGCCGGAGTAATATTCAGGCGGAGTATAACCGGTACACAACGAGTATTCCTGGAGTGTTTGCTGCAGGCGATTGCCGTCGGGGTCAAAGCCTTGTGGTGTGGGCCTTTAATGAAGGTCGTGGGGCGGCAAGGGAATGCGATCGCTACCTAATGGGTCATACTGATTTGCCATAATTGGCCATAGATTTACCTTAAAACTGAGCAATCAGCGAGAGGGTATACAATCTTAAGGGCAAACTTGATAAGTAGGCTTTTAAGATTCAATGACATTGCAAGTTGGCGATCCAGCTCCTGACTTTAGTTTGGCTGATGCTGATGGTAATACCGTCAGCTTAGCTGAGCTCAAAGGAAACCGTGTGGTGCTCTATTTCTACCCGCGTGATAACACCCCTGGGTGTACCAAAGAAGCCTGTGCGTTTCGAGATAACTATGAAGCCTATCAGGCCAAAGACGTAGTGGTATTAGGTGTCAGTGCAGATGATGCCAAGTCCCATCAAAAATTTATTAATAAGCACGACTTACCCTTTCCTCTACTAGTGGATGAAGAGGCTAAAGTAGCGACCGCCTATGGCAGCTATGGTCTCAAGAAATTTATGGGTAAGGAATACATGGGGATAAGCCGTAGTACCTTTGTGATCGGTCCAGATGGCAATTTGGAGAAGATTTATCGTAAGGTGAAGGCTGAAAAGCATCCGGTTGAACTTCTTACTGAACTCGACGAGCTGTAATCTCATGCCACAATTTTGGCGGCCGGTACGTACTTTACTAGGGTTACTTTTGCGACGACCTCTGGTGGGTACATGTGTGATTCCAATTCTTCCAGATGGTCGCATCGTGCTGATCCAGCGCCGTGATAGCGGTTGCTGGGGCTTACCCGGTGGTTTGGTGGACTGGGGAGAGGACATTGCGACGGCTGCCAAACGGGAACTGTTGGAAGAAACAGGTCTAGATTTAATCAATGTGGGTCGCCTGATCGGGGTGTATTCTGACCCGGAACGTGACCCCCGCTTTCATTCTGCTTGTGTTGCCTTAGAAGCCTACGTAGATGGCAATTTCTTTATTCGAGATAAAGCTGAGGTCATGAGAATTGAGGCGTTTACGGTGGATGCCATTCCCCGTGGTAACCTAGCCCACGATCATGATCAGCAGCTACAGGACTACTTTAATGGAGCCACTGTTTTGGCCTAAAACTAGCTTGCCCGTACGCAACTTGCGTCGTCAGTTCAAGCACGGTCAGTTATTTTGGCGAGAAGTAGGCCGTGGGCCAGTCGTTGTTTTGCTCCATGGCTCCTGGCATGATAGTGACCAGTGGACCAAAATACTATCGCCTTTGGGACAGCAATATCATTGTTTAGTGCCTGATCTGATAGGATTTGGAGAATCCCAGCGTTTAAAAGATCAGTCAGCGTACTCGATCAGGATGCAGGTTAATACCCTGACGGAGCTTTTTGACGCCCTGCGGCTAGAGTCGGTCGTTTTAGTGGGACATTCTCTGGGGGCTTGGATCGCGGCTCGTTATGCGTTGCGATATCCAGAGCGAGTTAAGGGTTTATGCGTTCTAGAACCAGAGGGTCTGAGCTATGAGCCCAAACGCTGGCTACGAGCCCGTTGGCTAGTCAGTCCTTTAGGTGGATTGTGGTTATCTCTGATCAAACCTTTTGCCCGCAAACCGATTCCTGGGCGATCTCCTTCATGGTTAGAAAACTATCATCTGAGGCAGCTGCTTAGACGTCACCCTGCTGCCTGTCGTCTGCTATTTCAGCGTCAACGCAAGGATTTAGAGCCTGAAATTGTTGGGACTCAATTAGCTGGGCTATCGATGCCGATGGTGGTTCTCCAGGGAGAAGGGGCGGGTGAAACTAGTCGGCAGTTAACCCAAACCTTTGCAGTGGCTGCTCCGAGTGCCATGGTGAAAGTGCTGCCGGGGAATGATGAGTTGCCCAGTTATGAAGTAACAGCCATTGCTAACTTTTTAGACAGCTGGTTATCGAGCGTTACTGGTGGATGAAAACTCGTTTTGCGGCTCGGGTAAATGCGACATAGCAGAGTTGATTTCTCTCAGTGATTTTAGAGTTTCTCATGAGGTCCGGTAGGTCGATAAAGACATCCTGAAACGTTGAACCTTGGCTTTTGTGGACCGTGAGACTATAAGCATAATTCACATCGTGAAACTGTTGCCGAAACTCCCAGAAAATCTCCCACTGTTTGTTGTTGGCATAGTCCCGTGACCGGCGTTCATAATCTGGTACGCTGACTTCTTGAAGTACATTCAGATCCTGAAACTTTCCTTCCTCGGTGTAGACAACGAGTTGCCATACGGGTAGTCCCTCTATCTTGCCAGGCTTGACTTCCAGGACCTCACATTCTTCTGAGGTTTGCAGAATAATTCCACCTTCTTCAAGGCAGGGATTGTTGGCGATCAGCCTTTCTCCCGGAACAAACTGTTCTAAATCGTCGCCATAAATGGCTCGGCGGATGACCCGATTTAAGGTTTTCACTCGCTGGTTTGTATAGGCCAGTACCCGCACATAGTTGGGATCGGCTTTGTATTTATCACAGGTAAAGGCCCGAATAAGGACGTCGCGCCAGGGATATTTAGGGAGGACAAAAAAGCCTTCGGTGCGGTCTTCGTTGACATCACTTTCATACCTGGGTAGCCACTCCCGCTCAATATTCCGTCGAATATCGTCAGCAATCACCCCAATCGCCCCGCCATAGCGAATCACCTGAGATAGGGAGGACTGATGCATAATCTGATTAAAGCAGCAGGACTCTGTTTCATTGACAGGCGGTAATTGGGCCGGATCTCCTACGAACAGCATCTGGGTGGGAATGTCTAACCGAGAAATTGCTTCTACCAGGAGTTTCCACATCTCCTGGTTAATCATGGAGCATTCATCTACGATCACCAGTCGATAGTCTGGCACCTGGTTATGCTGATCGCTGACTGACTTAAAAATTTGTTCGCCGCTGCCCGTATCGATCACGGGCTTTAATCCCAGTAGCCGACAGCAGGTGACCGATTCTACATCTTTGATATTCCACTGGGCTGACATCGTTTTGAGTACCTTCGTGGCCTTATTACTAAAGGCCGTTAGGACAATGGGCCAGTCGCATCCCTGATCCCTTAGGTACGTGACCAGAGCCTGTAGCAAGGTAGTTTTACCCGTACCCGCATATCCCGTCAGCAAATAAAGTTTGCTTGGACTCTGCAAAAAGTCCTCAATGGCCTGCAGTGCCTCCCATTGTTCCTCGCTGAGCTCAATCCCTGGCAGTATTTCTGGAATCGTGTCTGGACTAGTAGTTGCGCTATCCATCCGAACGAGGCATCAGGGTACGCTTCTATGATAGCGAAGGGGCGAATTTGATACAAATGATCTAATAATAAGATTTGCTGTCGATAGTGATCGTAGGCAAATTTTATAACTGCGCAGTGATTGTCCTACCATCGGTGGGTCTACCCCATAGATAGCCTTGCATATACTCACATCCTAGAGTTTCTAGCATGGCCAACTGGACTGAGTTTTCCACGCCTTCAGCGGTGACCGTCATGCCGAGCTCATGGGCCAGATTCACAATTGCTTTGATCACTTTTAGACCTTTGGCCGTGCTATTGATCTGACGAATAAAGGAACGATCAATCTTGAGGTTTTCAATCTTTAAGCTATACAAATAGCTGAGAGATGAGTATCCTGTTCCAAAGTTATCAATACTGACCATGATTTGATAGCGCTTGAGATGTTCTAAGGTGGCCAAGACAGTATCCGTTTTCTGCATAAGGCCATATTCGGTAATATCAAAGGCTAGGTTTTGATGATCAATTTGGGTTTCTGCTAGGACGTTGTCTAAATAATCAATAAAATCATGTTCAGCCAGTTGTTGAGCAGAGATATTCACATGAAGTCTAAACGAAGAGTGGAGTAGATTGTGTTCTTGCCAGGCTTTGAGTTGGATACAAGCTTGTCGCAAGACATATTTGTCGATGTCCAAAATCATCTCTGTTTCTTCGGCTACTGTAATAAAGTCTGTGGCGGCGAGAATACCATCGTTTGGGTGATTCCAACGAACTAAGGCTTCTAGCCCGTTAAGGTAGTTGTCCGCTAGAGAGATAATCGGATGGTAGACGAGGGTTAGCTCTTGATTTTCAAGGGCTCTATGCAGTTCATTTTGAATCCGGAAAGAAGAGAGCGTGTCCTGGTGCATTTCAGCACTAAAGATCTGAACCTTGCTCATGCCTTCGGTTTTAGCTTTAGATAAGGCTGTATTGGCATCCCTGAGCATATGGGTCGCTTGCTGGTACTTGTGAGAGTTTACAGCAACGCCCATGTCAATTTGTCCATAAATTGAATGATTGTTGATGTGAAAAGCATGATTAAATTCTCGTTGAAGGCGTTTTGTAAAGTTTAGAACCTGTCTTTGCTCACTCGTATTATCAAGTAAGATAGCAAATGTATTTTCTCCAGAATTGGCTAGGAGCGAACTCGAATCCAATAAGGTTTCTAATCGTCGGGTGATGGCGACGAGTAGCTGATCGACAGCATGATGCCCTAGAGAGTTTTTTACTAATTGCAGGTTGTTACACTGCAGTAAGATTAGTGCCAGTCCTTTAGCTTTCTTAGCGTTTGTTTGAGTGAGTGCTTGTTGTAGCCGCTGGAGTAAAAAAACTTGACTCGGTAGCCCTGTGAGGTTGTCGTGGCTTGCCATGTGGACAATTTCTTCTTGCATCCGTAGGCGCTCACCAATTTCTTGTTCTAGCTGGGCTGTTCGTTGTATGACCCGTTGCTCTAGTTCAGTATTGAGCTTTTGGATTTCAGCCTGGGCCGCGCGGAGTTTCAGATGATTGCTGACGCGGGCCAAGAGTTCCTCTGCTTGGAACGGTTTAGGGATGTAGTCTACACCTCCCATCCCAAATGCTTTGACCTTGTCATTGGTTTCATCCAGCGCACTGAGAAAAATGACTGGGATTTCTTGGGTGAGTGGACTTGCTTTTAGTAGACGACAAACCTCATAGCCATCCATGCCTGGCATTTTGATGTCGAGAAGAATGAGATCAGGTTGGGCTGCTTTGGCAATTTTGAGGGCTACTTCACCATTGATAGCACTCCGAACTTTATATCCTTGTTGCGCTAGCACTGTAGATAAAAAATCAAGATTTGGCGGCACATCGTCTACAACCAAGATGTCTCCGAAGAGGGCGATATTTTTGAATGTATCTGATGGTGTGCTCATTATGCTCAGAATCAAGGAAAAGGGATGAAATTTAGGTGGTGTACTGGGGGGTAGACTCGATCGTTAGGAATGAGTCGTCCAACGGTCATGTCCTATGCATTCCTTAATGATCATCCTAGGACTTTTGTTGTTTGATAGATAGGGTGGACAATTCTGCAATCAGGTCACAGCGATATCCTTTGACTAGCTTTGTCAGGGCTTTGGCCAGAGTCTTGTCTGACAGTGGTAGCTCGTTAATTAATTGAGAGACCCATTCGGCATCTGCCAGACTGGCGGCTGAGTTGAGCTGTTGTAACCAAGCTTGAGGCTGCCTGGAGAGTTGTGCAGGCGTGATTTGTGGTAAATGGTCGGATGTGTGAAAAGGACTACTAGTCTGCTGTGCATAAATATATTTGACTCCAAGGTGTTGCTGTAGTTTTTCAAAGATAATCTTGTCTTGCAAGGGTTTTCGGATAAAGTCATCACAACCTGCGGATAGGACTATTTGTTTCTCACTTTCTAGGGCGCTGGCCGTGAGGGCAATAATGGCTGTTGCTTGTCCTCGGGTATGGGATCGGATCCGTTGGGTCGCTTCATATCCATCCATCACAGGCATCCGCATATCCATCCAAATCAGGTGGGGTTGCCATGTCTCCCAAATTTCTAGGGCATCTTTACCATTGGCTGCCCCACGGACGTTAAAGCCTGTGGATTCTAGGAGTTTCATGAGTAGTGTACGACTGGCCCATTTGTCTTCGACGACTAAAATTCGATAGTTTGGTTGATCGGAGGCTAGGCGCACAACAGTTAAATAGGATTCATTCATACTGTTGTTGGGGTGCTCGATCACCGTGATCGGAATCGTGAATTGAAAGACACTGCCTTGGGTAAGGCTACTATTGACGGATAGATTCCCTCCCAGGAGCTTGACATAGGTTTGACTGATGGCTAGACCTAGACCAGTGCCGCCCTGGGTCTGACGACCGGCCTCGGCTTGATAAAAGGCGTCAAACAGATAGTCTAGTTCCTCGGGGTGAATACCTTGGCCAGTATCTTCTACTGCCATCTGAAGATCTTGTTGGCCCCAGACTCTGATGGTGATAGAGCCACGGTGTGTAAACTTAATGGCATTATCCACAAGGTTGATGAGGATTTGGCGGAGCTTTGCTTCATCTGTTTGGATATATTTTGGTACCTCTGGAGCGCGCTTGCATTTGAGGGTGAGGGATTTTTCGAGAGCTCTAGCGTGAAACATCGCTTCGATTGCCTGGAGCAGGTTGTGGAGATTGAAGGGCTGAAGGTTGACGTTTATTTGTCCAGCTTCGATTTTGGACATATCTAGGATGTCGTTAATCAGAGTTAGCAGGTGGTCGCTGCTGTTTTGAATAATTTGAAGATGTTCTGCAGACTCTTGTTGGAAGCGTTGGGGGTCATTTTGGAGGGTACGCTGCATAATTTGGGCAAAGCCTAAAATAGCGTTGAGGGGGGTGCGTAGTTCGTGACTCATGTTGGCGAGGAATTGCCCTTTGACACGACTCGCTTGTTCGGCGGCTTGGATGGCTGTTTCTAGGGCAATATTTTGACGGACGAGGGCTTCGCGTTGTGTATGTTCTTGTTCTAGTAGGCGCGCTTGGGCAATGGCAATGCCGACTTGGGCCGCGACAGATTCGAGCAGCTCAATTTCCCAAGGGAGCCAGATGCGTTTGCGATCGCACTGATGGATTTCAATCACACCATTGGGTTGTCCCTGGTATGAGGTGCGGATCGTCATCATAGATTTGATCTGCATCTGGTCTAAAAGAGGTAAGACCGCTTCCAGTAAGGGAGCCTCAGTAACATCATGGGTAACTAGGGCAAAGTCTTGCGAGAGGACTGCCCGAATGTGGGCGTTATTTAGAATGGGTACCTCAGTATCCCCGCGAGACCTATAGTCAGGAATCAGATATTCGGCAACGGTATCTATGTGAGGCTTTGGCTGTTCGCTATAAATCAGCAAACAACAACGGCTTACCCCAAATTCGAGACCAATCTGATCAACGGTGGTTTCATAGGTTTTCTGTGTATCGAGGCTTTGGCGTATTTGATGGGTGAGACTGGTCAATAGCTTTTCGCTTTTAACCTGTTGGGCAAGCGCTTCCTCTGCATTTCTGCGTTGGGTAATATTAAACGTAGTTCCGATAATTCGATATATCTGACCTTGACTATCTTCTAAAGGGTTCAGCGTCGTCAGCCACCAGGTGGACTGATTGTTGATCAGTAGATTCTCTTCAAACGTGAGGGTTTCACCACGGTCTACACAATATTGATATTTGTTGATAACCTCGGCAGCGGTTTCTGGTGAGAAAAGATCTTCGGGAGTCGCATTAGCCAGTGCATGTCTGCTGGTGCCAGCCATGTGCTCAGCTGTTGCATTGGAGTCAATATATCGAAATTTTCTATCATCCAGTACGCTCACAACAAAAATGCCAGTAGCTACACTATTATAAATACTGCGTAAAAATTGTTCCTGTTGTTGAATAGTTGCTTGACTACGACGTAGGTTTTCTTCTATATATTTGCGATCGCTAATATCTGTGTGGGACCCAGTCATTCTAATTGCCTTGCCCTCGTTGTCCCATAGTGCCTGACCTCGGTCCAGAATCCAGATGTACTCCCCATTTTTGCAGCGTAGGCGATACTCTTCAGTAAAGTATGGAGTTTCTTGATGTAAGTGGGCTGCTGTGGCTTGCAAAACCCGTTCTCGATCCTCGGGATGTAGACGACTTTTCCATTCATCTCTATTAGGGCTAATCTCAGACTCTTCATAGCCTAAAATCTCTTTCCACCGGGCTGAATAAAAGATCTCATTAGTGGTTAGATTCCAGTCCCAAATTCCGTCATTATTTCCTTTTAGAGCCAATTGCCATCGTTCTTCGCTTTGTCTAAGCCGAGTCTGTGCAGCGATACGTTCACCAATGTCATTGGCAATCAGAAGAATACAGGTTTCCGTTTTAAAGTGAATGATTGCTGCCGAGATCAGGACTGTGATGATTTCTCCCGAGGGTTTTCGAAAAGACCATTCTTGGTTGCGTAGCGTTTGATTTTCTAGTTCTCTTTGGAAGATTGCACGAGTCTGAGGTTCAACCCAGATTCCTAGCTCTGTGCTCGTACGCCCGATTACTGCTTCTCTCGGTATGCCAATCAGCTCAACAAAACGTTCATTGATTTTGATATATCGCCCTTCGTTGAGTGTGCTTAAAGAGATCGCGTTGGGGCTGGCTTGAAAAGTTGTGGCAAATGTCGCTTCTGATTGACGTAGGGACTGGGTGCGTTGCTCGACCAACTCTTCTAGGCATTGAGAGTAAGCTTCTAATTGTGCTCTCGATTCAGCTAAATTCTCTTCCATCTGATTAAAGCTATCAATTAATAGATTTAGCTCATGGATAGGAGAGGGTAAAATACATTGCGGAGCACGGTTTCGGGTAATTTCCTGAGTCGCTAATCCTAGATGCCCCATGGGGTTGCTAATGATTCGAGCAATCACTAGGCTAACTCCACTGGCAACTCCCATGGCCAAAAGGCAGAGTAAAAGTGTATTACGATTATTGGTGCGAATTTGACTTGTAAAATCGGCTTCGGGCAGTAAGGAAACACCAAACCACTTTAGACCATAGCTATCGGAGAAGGGCGTGATTTGCACCCAATAATTTTCTGTTTGGACCCGAAATTTAAATTGTTGTTCTCTGGTCAGGCTTTCGTCACTCTCTAGTTTGTGGAGGACCTGTTCCACAGCTATGCTAACCAGAGCTTGCTGTCTATTCTGTTGAGGAGATGCTGAGTCTTGTGGTTGCTTAAATGAAGAGGACCCCTCGGAACTGGCAAGAATTTTGCCATCGGCATTCACCAGAAACGATACGCTGGAGCGACTAGGTTGTTCGTTGGTCAAAAATGTCTCTAATGCTCTCAGGGTAAAATCTGCACCCAAGACCCCTTGGAGCTTATCATCGCTGATATATGGCCGCACAAAGCTGAGGCCATATGTAGGTGATGGATCATTAAAGTCATATACGTTTGTCCAACGAGCTTGTTGATGGTCTAATGCAACGTTGTACCAGGGGCGCTCACGAGGATCATAGGGATGTTTGGGCTCCGCTGGTAGCACCCGGCCATTGTCACTGATGGGATAAATTTTGACGCGCTCATCAAGGGGATCAGCTTTGAGGGCAAATTCTAAATCGCCATCTGGAAGCCTATTAATTTCTACATATTGACCCTGGGTATTACCGTAGTAAATGTATGTAATCTCTGGGAAACGCTGAATTTGCCGGTACAGATAGGGAAACCAGCCTTCTAGATTGGTCGGGTCCAAAAGTTGTAATTCGAGGGTATCCAGATTTTCTTGGGTAATCAGGGTTGGAATCGTAGTGTGATGCTGTAACTCATGCTCAAAGTGGTCTCCAGTTTCAACGAGAATCTGGTATGCAAGTTCCTGAATTGCTTGTTGGTTGTTGCGATAGGCTAGCCAACCAGTGGCCGCTGTGACGACAACGACCTGGGTGATCAGAGGAATAGCAATCAGCGACCTTAACGATAGTTTCACTAGCGAGCGATTGCGTAAAGATGCTTAGGCCTTAAGCATAACGACTTGCTGCTCTGAAATCATCATTGTGGTCGTCTTATTAATATGGTTGACTTGCGGTATATATGCAGTGAAACCGTTGCTGGGATTGGACAAGTGGTTAGATCGGGGGCTATCCATCTGTCAGAAATTAGCTAATGGTCGAGTACACGGATATCAACTGAAAGCGGAACGTTTTCCCAAGGGCAGAATACTCTGCGAGAAGGGCAAAGCCCTACAGAATTCAGGAGTCAGAATTCAGTGTCTTACTGGCTCCTGGCTCCTGACTCCTTACCCAGTCAGGATTTTCCGGCTTAATATTGATACCCGAGTACACTATTGAATCATTGAAGTTTGTAGTCCCTCAGGTATGCTGAATGCCATTCACCTAGCTGGCCGATATCCATGACTGTGGGCGCTCCCCGTACCCTGCGTTTCAAAGAGCGCATTGATCGCTTTTTGCATGCTCCTCAGACTGAAATTGCCTTAGTAGTGCTGATTTTATTGTCGGTAATGCTGGTGGTTATCGAGGTGGTGTTGGAAACCCGAGGTCTGACTATCTTGTGGGTTCGCCATTTACAAGTTGGGCTGACCAGTGTTTTCATTTGTGAACTCACTCTGCGCTATTGGGTAGCCCGTAAAAAACGTCGCTTTTGGCGTAATTATTGGCTGGATATCCTGGCGGTGATGCCGATGATCACGGCTTTTCGGCTATTGCGATTACTGCGGATTTTGCGATTGCTGCGGGCTGGGATTTTGCTGAATCGTAGTTTGGGGCGCTTGTCGAGTGCGATCGCAACCAGCCTCGGCATGCAAATCGGCGTCTTTATGGTGATTGGACTGATTGTCCTCACCGGCGGTTTGGCCACCTATTTATTTGAAGCGCCGTCTAATCCCCGGATTCACTCCCTGCGAGATTCCATGTGGTGGAGCTTTTTATCCTTAGTAGCTGGAGAGCCGATTGGGGGAGATCCTCAAACCGATATCGGTCGATTAATTGCTCTCATGGTAATGATGGGCGGACTGACCACCTTCGCCGTGTTTACTGGTGTTGTGTCAGCCGTAATGATGCGCAAACTAGAAACCTTTATGGACTTCAAAGCCTTAGAAATTGATGAACTCCAGGACCATATTGTGATTTGTGGTTGGAATCGCGGTGGCCACCTAATTGTTGAAGAACTGTTAGCCGATGGCGACATGAAGCATTGTGCTGTTGTGATTGTGGCCGAAGACACTGACGAACCGTCCCAGGAACTCAAACATCTCAATCGATCACAGCTGTATTTTTACTCAGAGGATTACACCAAAATCGATATTCTTGAAACGATTGGTATTAACTGTGCCTCACGGGCAATTTTATTGGCAGATGCCACTCACCCCCGCACAGACCAGGATCGTGATGCCCGTACAGTACTAGCCGCGCTCACCATCGAAAAAATCAATCCTTCGATTTACACCTGTGCCCAGTTACTGGATCGCCGTAATGATGTCCAACTCAAACTAGCCGGGGTGGATGATGTGATCGTCACAGAAGAAGTGGCTAGCCATCTGATTGCCACTTCTACTCGTAATCAAGGTTCCGTGGAAGCCCTAGCTGAGTTGTTGACGGTGCAAAGTGGCAATCAAATTTATGAGGTGCAGGTGCCTACTACCTGGGTGGGTCAACACTATTGGACCTTAGCGCAACATTTAAAGCAACAATCCGATGCCTTGTTATTGGCCATTGAGTCGATGAAAAAGGGAGAACGTACGACCCTGGTGAATCCTCCTGCCGATCTGATTTTGTCGAAGGAAGATCGCTTAGTAATTATTGCCCGTCAGGTACCCAGTTTCTAATGTAGAAGATTTGGAATGGTTGATAGAGAACTGGTCGATCCTCGAGGGCTGAGCGCCGTCGAAGCTCTTACTGTGTGCAGTTTCAATTTTTGTAACTCGCCTCTATCTTGCTGTATCTCTGTCTATTCTGGGATTAATGTTCAAAAGGAAATCGATCAATGGCTAGACGGTTGTGGTTATTAGGATTTGGGGCAATGGCACTGATGGGGTTGACCTATCAGGCAGAAGCTAATTTGTCGTCTGATCCGTCTGATGGGCCACTGTCCGATGTCTCGGCTGCGGCTGCGGAAGTCTCAGCAACAGCTGAGGAGGTCTCAGCGGCAGCTGAGGACGTGCCTCGGATTGTGCGCCGACGGCAGTTTGAGGATTATCGTCAGGTGATCGAACGCACCCAGTCGATGATTTATGATCAAGGTAGCCAAACCTTGGCTGATCGATGGGGTTTGGATATTCTGGATGTGACTTGGGAAGACACGGGTCGTTACGATAATTCTGCCGTGGGTCCTAATATCAGCGACATGACCATTCAGGTACAACAACAAGACCCAGTCACTGGCGAATATTCACTCCATTTGATGCCCGTGATCCGCCATCCCAATTTTTCTGATTTGACGGGGGATGTGCCCATGGATCAGTTTTATGTGCTGACAGGGAATGAAAATGGCGATGATCTGGGGCGAGTGTCCTTAAAGGATGTGCTGGGAGATTTGCGTAGCTACCTGAGCGAGCCAGATTCGTGGAAAGGGTCCGAAAAATCACTGCTGGCGGATCGTGATAGCCATGTACTGGTGAGTGCCCAGGCTGCGTTTTTGCCAATTCCCCAGGGAGATGAGGCGACGTTTAACCCCGTACTCTTTAACTACCAGTCCTATCCCGGTGATCCTGCTGTCCTTACTCTGTTGGTCACCCGTGAAGGGACCAGTGCCACCATTATTGACAATCAGCGGGATGGGTTTGATGCGGGTCACACCTGGGGACAGCGTCTATTTTTTAATCAAAATGGTGAGCGGACTAGCCTCACGGGGCAACGTCTGAGTGATTTTCAAGTGGAGTCTAGCGGTGAGCCTCAAGCCTCGGATGATCGTCCTGCAAATACCGAAGCAGAAAAGGCTGGCTTGAATCTAGTCATGCTGATTCAGGTCCCCCTCAAGCAAAAACAACCCTTTTTGCCTGAAGCTCCGATGGCTGTAGTTGCGGAAGCTGCACCCTTTGATGATGCGGAGTTTGGTGCTTTGCAGCGCAGTGATGTTGAGGCTGCTGTCATTGGCCATGGCGAAGTCGAAGGCCCTTTTACTGAAATCGATAACCTGGAAATTGAACGGGATCCAGACTTCCCGATTCGGGTCACGGTGCAGTTTTACAAAGCCACGAGCAATGGTGTGGTGTCCGCTGATGACATGCGCGAAATCCATGAACAAATCCAGCAAGTCTATGATGATGCTGACTATGTTGGCAGCTTGGTACTAGACGGTCGTCAAGGACGTCCAACCGAGTATGACGGTCACCATACTGAGCCCGATGATTGGTGGGAGCAATTTTGGGAAAACTCTCGCGATCGCTTAGACATGAGCGAAGAAGAGGCTAGGGAGTTGTGGGAAAGACTGCGGCAGGAATAAGTAGGTTGGTCATGGAGCGAGTTACCACTTTCTAGTTTCTGACCAACTGCCCCTACACATCTTGGTTCGGTCAACCCGACCGTATCTTTATGGACGCTCTCAGTTTTCCTTTTGTAAGCTAGAAGAATAGAACCCAATTTGGTTGAGCCATGTCTGCGATCGCGCCACCACAAGTTCAAGAACGTAAAAAAGCGAGCTATCTTCTGTGGTTCGGAATTTTATTGGGCATGGGTGGGCTGCACCGGCTTTATAACGGTAAATATGTGTCAGGAGTGATCTGGCTCTTTACCTATGGCTTATTTGGTGTTGGTCAGCTGGTTGATCTGGTTTTGATCTCTGACATGGCTGAGCGACGACAGTGGCAGTTATCTGGGGGACGGCCATCTAAGTTTGATGCGCAGCCTGCTGTGGCAACTGAGGTGCGCAAAGATAGTCTGATGGTGCAGCTACTGCGTTTAGCTGAGTTGCATGGTGGTCAGATCACGGTTACCCAGGCTGTGATGGAGACTGGGCAATCGTTTGAGACGATTGAATCAGAATTGAAAACCATGGTGAGGTCTGGCTATGCTGACGTCACCAATCGTCCTGGCTCAGGAGTGGTGGTGTATGAGTTTCCTGAGCTGATGTAGTTACCCACCCCGGAGCTCCTCCCAGGAGGGGAGGTATATAGTTGCTCCTTTGTGGTTTCCTTCGAACTTGGCTTACTGACCAAAAATCATTCCCTTGATCCAGTCTTTGCCTTGGTCAACGGCTTCGGCCCCTAAGAATATGATGGAGCCGACCAGGCCGATGGCTAGGGTGCAAATGGTCAGACCGGCTAGGCTAATGGCCCCGTCATCATCCAACAGGCCAAAGCCGATCACGAAAATGGCAATGGCTGGCAGGGTATTGGTGCCTGGAATCGGAATCAGCATGCAGGTAGACATTAGTGCGATCGCAAGGCCCAAGACCAACCGCCCCACCGGGCTGGTGCAAATTATCGATAATCGTGGTCGGGACACCGCCTCAATTTTTTGTAGCCAGGGCAATCCTTTTGTAATAAACCCGGCTACTTTAGTCCGTTCAAATCCTTTTGCCATCCAGCCTTTCGGTAACCAAGGCTTTTCACGACCAATGATCAACTGCACTGCCAGCAATAACATGACAATGCCGAAGGGAATAGAATAGCCAGGTGCCGGGATGGGCAAGGCTGAGGGTAATGACAGTAAGACAAACAAAAAGCCAAACGTACGTTCCCCACTCAAGGTAAGTAGTTCATTCAGCGTGACATCGCCGCTGGTGGTGGTGGAAACTTCAGCCGCTGCTGTTTCATGGGGTGTGGGTGTCAGCGACGGAGCATCTAAAAAATAGCGCTGAAGTTCAGCGGATAGTTTAGCCATAGATAAGTCAATTTAGAAGTTACTGAAACCACGTCCAAGTTGAAACCTTTAGATTCTTCTACGGAAAAACTCTAGTTCTGGACGTGGACAAGGTTTATATAGAGGTTCACCCAAGAATTCTCAGGTCTGGGGAAGTTTTGAGTATCTGACTGAACTAGCTCATGCCAGGTTCCATAGCCAGCTTAGCGATACCAGCTTAGCGGTATTTGTGAACTGCTGGCCATGGGCAGGGTGACTCAGTCGGTTTGACGAACTTGGTCACAAAATTGTTGGACGGCTTGAATGGCTTGCGATCGCAAGTCTACCAGGGGCTTTGCAAAGGGTGGCTGCCAGTCAGACATGCCCCATAAGTCAGAGGTGACTAGCACCTGTCCATCACAATGTGGTCCGGCCCCAATGCCAATAGTGGGAATGGCCAGTTCCTGGGTGATTGTTTTAGCCAGGGTAATTGGAATATGTTCCAGTACGATCGCAAAGGCTCCAGCTCTTTCTAGAGCTAAGGCACCTTGTCGGATTTGCTCAGCGTCTTCCTCTGTCTGGCCCTGCTTCCGAAAGCCCCCAAACTGGTGGACGGATTGAGGCGTTAGTCCCACATGTCCCATCACTGGAATGCCAACTTGAGTCAGACGAGCCACCGTTGCCACCATTGCCGGATGACCGCCTTCCAGTTTCACGGCTTGGGCTCCTGTTTCCTTCATGACTTTTCCAGCATTCACCAAGGCTTGTTCCGAACTCACTTGGTAGCTTAAAAATGGTAAATCTACCACCATCATGGCGTCGGATATCCCACGTCGTACCGCTTTGGCATGGTGCATGATTGCATCCAAGGTTAACGGTACTGTCGTGTCGTACCCCAGCACTGTCATCGCCAGCGAATCACCCACTAAGGCAATATCCACACCGGCAGTATCCACAAGTTGTGCAGAGAGATAATCCCAGGCAGTCAGCACCGCTATGGGTCGCCTCTCTTGTTTCCAACGGATTATCTGAGAAACCGTTACGGTCATAGCTGTCACGCACTATAGTCAGTTTTCAAGAGTGGGTGATTCAACCACCTCTTTTACAATTAGGCCACAAATAGACTATTTCGCGGGGACAACAATTTTCTCTTGTGGGTAGTGTGAGGCCGCTAGCTTTATTGTTGAGGGACCCTTTGACTGGCAAATGCCTCATGGGCAAATGTTCTGCCTGTGGTCAAACTCATCCAAGCTAGTCCTTCTGTGGTGCCAATCCAGAGTTTATCGCTCACATCGGTGGCGATCGATAGCACATGGGATGAGGGCAAGTTCGGTACTTGACTCACGATGGCACCGTTATAGGGATTGAGTTTAAATAATCCACTCTCTGTGCCCACCCATAGACTTTGAGTTTTATCAAATGCGATATCTGTGACACTTTTCCCTCGCATTGCCGTGACAGAGCGTAGTAGTGCGCCTGTATCTGCATCAAAGACAAACAGTCCTTGAGATGTCCCCACCCATAGTTGACCCTGCGGCCCAGTTGCCATGGATTCAATGGAGCGACCTGGCACATTGGATACGCGATTGAGGATAAACGCATTGGCTGTATTTACTTGGACTAATCCTGTTAGGGTGCCCACCCATAGCTGACCAGACTGGTCAAGGGCTAAGGCGTTGGCACTGATACCTGGTAGCTCCTGCAGTGTGGTCATCAAGAGACCGCGATCAGGACTAATCATAGCTAACCCTTGATCGGTACCTACCCACAAAAAGCCACGATCATCCAGTGCCATATCCAATACTCGATTGGAGGGTAGGCGGAAATTTTGGGCCGTGATCTGATTGATCCGTGGATCGACCCTGACCAGACCGTTATACGTGCCTAACCAAATGCGACCTACTTTATCTTGGACCATGGCATCGATAAAGCGATTCGGCACATTGATCCGAGACTGAATGGTGCCAGTTGCTGGATTGATGCGGGCTAAGCCTTGATGAGACCCCACCCAAAGACTGCCTGTATAGTCTGGCTGCAGTGCCCCTACCTGAAAGTCGTTGGCTAAAGGACTGACTTGATTAGGTCGATCAGAAGGGAGGGGAACAACTCTTGGGGGCGGATCTGTATAAATAGGCGTACTGTTTGATTCTTGAGCGCTAGCTGATATCCCGGCACTCCATAAGAGTGTTGCGCCTAAGGTCAGTTTAATCAATGGCTTAGCAGAAATCACAGTGACGTCTCCATATAGGCTATGAGTCTATTTCTCCTGCGGCAGCAGCAGGTAGCTTGATGCTTTAGATAGCGTGCCCAAGTGCTTGTGTCAAGATAAATCAAGCGCAATCACTCTGTCATTCATTAGTAAATCTAAAATTTTTATTAGGAGATAAAAGACTTTCTCAACAACTATGGGATAGTAATTTTGTCGAAAAGGTGCTATCTAAAAGTCTCACAAGCAGCAAACCCCTACATGTTGCATTAGTGACCTCATATTTCGAAAACTTAATGGTACTGTACTTAGATTCATAAATAAAAGTTATGAATCTATACAGAACTTCCAAAATTCAACTTATCAAATCGCTGATAGTATTCTTAAAGCATTAGGCAGTAGTTATCTGTCTAGGAAATAAGGAGAACAGTCAATTTGGCTGTCTAGCAGTGTCTGCTGCTCGATACCATTTTTGAACTTAGCCGCCTTAGGGACTAATACCTTGTCCACGTCCAAAGCTGTCGTTTTGTCGTGGAAGAAACGACAAGTTTCAACTTGGATTTGGTTTGGTGGGCATTCGTTAGGCTGCCCCCTTCAGGCGTTGCAACAGTTCTAAGCCATCTAATTTGATTCACAGGAAGGGAGATATGTCTTACTCTCAGACGTCGACGCAGTCGAAGGTTGGTTACAGTGCAGGTGTAAAGGATTACAAACTTACCTATTACACTCCTGATTACACGCCTAAAGATACCGATATTCTGGCCGCTTTCCGGATGACGCCTCAGCCTGGGGTGCCTCCTGAAGAGTGTGCAGCAGCCGTTGCAGCAGAATCTTCTACAGGTACTTGGACTACCGTATGGACTGACCTTTTGACCGACATGGATCGGTATAAAGGTCGTTGCTACGACATTGAGCCCGTACCCGGCGAAGATAATCAGTACATCTGCTATGTTGCTTATCCTCTAGATCTTTTTGAGGAAGGTTCCGTAACTAACCTACTAACTTCTCTGGTAGGTAACGTATTTGGCTTTAAGGCCCTGCGTGCTCTGCGTCTGGAAGACTTACGGATTCCCGTTGCATACCTCAAGACCTTCCAGGGTCCTCCCCACGGTATTCAGGTTGAGCGTGACAAGCTTAACAAGTATGGTCGTCCCATGTTGGGTTGCACCATTAAGCCTAAGCTTGGTCTGTCCGCTAAGAACTATGGCCGTGCAGTTTATGAGTGCCTACGGGGTGGTCTTGACTTCACTAAGGATGACGAGAACATCAACTCTCAGCCTTTCCAGCGCTGGCGCGATCGCTTCTTGTTCTGTGCTGATGCAATTACTAAGGCTCAAGCAGAGACTGGCGAAATCAAGGGTCACTACCTAAACGTGACTGCTTCCACCTGTGAAGAAATGATCAAGCGGGCCGAGTACGCTAAGGAACTCGATCAGCCCATCGTCATGCACGACTTCTTGACAGCTGGTTTCACCGCTAACACCACTCTGTCTCACTGGTGTCGTGATAATGGTGTCCTGCTTCACATCCACCGTGCGATGCACGCAGTAATCGACCGTCAGAAGAACCACGGTATTCACTTCCGCGTATTGGCTAAGTGTCTACGTATGTCTGGTGGTGACCACATTCACACCGGTACTGTTGTCGGTAAGCTTGAGGGTGACCGCGCTGGTACTCTTGGTTTCGTAGACCTACTACGTGAGAACTATGTAGAGCAAGACAAGTCTCGCGGTATTTACTTTACCCAAGACTGGGCTGCCATGGGCGGCGTCATGGCTGTTGCTTCCGGTGGTATTCACGTATGGCATATGCCTGCCCTCGTTGAAATCTTCGGCGACGACTCCGTTCTACAGTTTGGTGGTGGTACTTTGGGTCACCCCTGGGGTAACGCTCCTGGTGCAACTGCTAACCGTGTTGCTCTTGAAGCTTGTGTGCAAGCTCGTAACGAAGGCCGTAACTTGGCTCGCGAAGGTGGCGACATCATTCGTGAAGCTTGTAAGTGGTCTCCTGAGCTGGCTGCAGCTTGCGAACTTTGGAAGGAAATCAAGTTCGAATTCGAGACCATGGATACTATCTAATCTTCATAGCTGGGGCAGTGAGATGATTGTGATTGCCAATACATTTGGCCATGTCATCAGAAACTGCTGCCCTGGTTACTGCATCAGCTGTTTGAACCTGCTTTAATGCATCAGATGCATTGAGCTGACCTATGGACCTAAAGCGAATTGCAAAGGATACGGCCAAGACGCTGACAAGCTATCTAACCTATCAAGCGGTTCGTGTGGTCATGGGGCAGTTAAAGGAGACCGACTTACCTCGGTCTTACTGGTTTAACGAGTTTGCAACCCGAGAAAAATTGCAGGATGGAGAAGCCTTTATTGCTGCACTGATGCAAGAGCAGGCCGATCTAGCTCTCCGGGTCATGACTGTTCGTCAACACCTGGCAGAAGAAGTGACTGAATTTCTTCCTGAAATGGTGGTGACGGGTATTCAGCAAGCAAACATCGAACACCGCAAGCAACATTTGGAGCGGATGACTCAAATGAGTTCTGAAGAGCTGCGGAGTGGAGCTGATACAGATGATAGAGATTCTCAGTCTGAATAATCTTGTAAACCAATACTGACGAGTAGATTATGAAAACTCTGCCTAAAGAGCGTCGTTACGAAACGCTTTCTTACTTACCTCCTCTAAGCGATGCTCAAATCGAGCGTCAGATCCAGTACGTTCTCGAGCAAGGCTATTTCCCTGCTGTTGAGTTCAATGAGGATTCTGATCCTACAACTTACTACTGGACCATGTGGAAGCTGCCTATGTTTGCAGCTAAGTCCACCCGTGAAGTATTGGACGAAGTCCAGGCTTGCCGCTCTGAGTATCCCGACTGCTTTATCCGTGTAGTTGGATTTGACAACGTGAAGCAGTGCCAAATCCTTAGCTTCATCGTTCACAAGCCCGGTTCTGGTGGTGGCTACCGCTACTAATTTAATAAGTTTGGCACTGAATAAGTGCTGAATAAGTTTAAAAGGGAGGTCCCGAAAGGGCCTCCCTTTTTTGCTCAAGGTATGATGAGAATACAGTTCATGTGAATATCGCTAAGTTCTTATGATTGATATTCGTGGTGCTACGGTAACAGCGCAAAAATATATTCAATCTATTGAGGATTTATTGGGTGGACCGTTAGACAACATACGCCTTGAGGAAGCTGAAGTCTCAGATGACAGAAACTTTTGGTTAATTACTCTAGGTTATGACAAGCCAACGGATAATAAAGATGTGGCTGCTATTAATCAAATTAAATTAGGCTTACCCGATAATCGTGGTTTATTTGGTCAGCAACTTTTGACAAGAGAATATAAAGTTCTTAAGGTAAATGCCGACAGCGGAGAGGTGGAATCGATTAAAATTCGCCAGTTATGATTTCTGAAGTTCAGCAATTGCTCGAACGTTATGCCCGGAAGGGGATACTGGTTGATACCAATATTCTTTTGCTGTATTACGTAGGAACTATAAATCGTCAACGCATCACACGATTTAATCGTACTGAGCAATTTATTCCTGAGGACTACGATTTACTTGTACGATTGCTGCAATCTTTTGAAAGAATTGCGACCACACCTAATATTTTGACTGAAGTCAGTAGCTTTATTAATCAGTTGTTTGAACCAGAACGTTCGCAATGCTACGACCTTTTTGCTGGGCATATAAAGGTGTTGCAGGAAACCTATATTCCAAGTACTGAGGTTGCTATTCAAGACTGGCCTTTCTACAAATATGGTTTAACAGATTGTGGCATTGCATCTTTAGCCAAGGATTCATATTTAGCCAAGGATTCATATTTAGTGCTGACAGACGATTTAAAGGCTGCCTTTTATTTGCAGAGTCAGGGTATTGATACCCTTAATTTCAATAACATTAGAACTTTAGGATGGAATCTATAAACTGTTGCTTTGTCTATACCTTGATTGCACTAGGCTCGGCGGCGGCGGCAATAATACGATGACAGCCTGATTCTGGATAAGCCCAGCCGCAGTAGCAATCTTTGGGGTTGCCCCAGCATAGACCTAGGTATAACTCGGTACGAGTGGCACTGATATCAGCCCATTCTGTTTCTTTTATATAGGCTTCAACGGTGGCAGCATCTAGTTCCACAGGATCGTGTCCTGCTGCCCACAGTCGTAATCCTGCGATGGAATCATGCCAGAATTGGATAATGCTTGATTTGGCGGCAGCGAGCGTAGCTTTGTCTGCAGGTATGGCAGTGAGATCCGGATGCACTTCGGGGAGTCGAATGGTCTGGCCTTTAAAGCTGCAGGGATGCCAGACAAGGCCCGAAACATTATGTTCTCGTTGGTACTGATGGATTTGATCGCGAAAGTCTTTAAAGGCAAAGACTTTGCTGAGTTTATCTGCCCCAATAGCTTTAGAAACTACTGGATTTGCTAAGCGATCATCGGTTGATAATAATACTCGTTCTCCACGCCAGGCGGCTTTGAGTTCTTGATCGAGGATGTCGATAAGTTGCTGGGTGGTGTAGGTCATTACTCTACCAGGCGGCTTGATGGCATTTTAGCAATCGTTGTTGGCCTGTGCAGTAAAGTAGCGGACTTGCTCAAGGATTGGGGGAAATGGTGATTGGTGAGTGGGGGTTACAGGGTGGCTAACGACTCGGTTAATAGGTCGTATATACCTGGAGTATGCACGGATGCTGCTACGTCTACGTTGGGTGTCTTGCCGGTGCGGTTCCACCAGTCGATAATAGTTCGCCCAAGATTGGCTGGGCTGGTGGTTTCGATGGTGGTGTAGGTGGGTTTAAAGGTAAATAGCTCTGGTTTGAGGAGATAGGCGATGACACAAGGGTCGTGAAGTGGAGCGCCATCCATGCCGTAGCGTTCTTTGTCTGGGGCACCGTAGTGGGCAAGCAGGTTGGCGGCGGCAGTGCCAACAGGGGTGTTGAGATGTCTAAATGCTTCTAAATGCTTAGCAGTGGTCAGGACTTGATGGGTGGTATCGAGGGTAATTAGTTTGATGGGAATGCCTGATGCAAATACGACCTGGGCCGCATGGGGGTCAACGTAGATGTTGAATTCGGCGGCAGGGGTCATATTGCCATGGGTGATGGCACCGCCCATGGCGATAATGGTGTCAATTTTATCGGCGATTTGAGGAGCTTGGATGAGGGCAACGGCGATGTTGGTTAAGGGACCGAGGGTGGCCAGCGTGATCGGTTCAGTGGCTTGTTGCAGGGTGTCGATTAAAAATGCAACAGCATGTTGCACCATTAGTGGCTGCGCTGGCTCAGGGAGTGCGGTGCCTTGTAGACCAGTGGCTCCGTGAATATCAGCTGCGGTGGATAACTCCCGGAGTATGGGCCGGGGACAGCCTGCATAAACAGGGATATCCGCATTTGCTAAAGCACATATTTTGAGGGCGTTTTGGCTGGTGTAGTCTAGGGGCACGTTGCCTGCGACGGTGGTGATGCCAAGAATATTTAGCTCGGTGGGATGAGCTAGGGCAAGCAGAAGTGCGATCGCATCATCCACACCAGGATCACAGTCAATAATCAGTGGACGAGCCATAGACTGAACTCAGGGAAACGTACTGCCTAGCCTGGGGCGTCTTTGATCATATACGCTAGCGTGGTAACGCAGCTTTGATAGGACGTAGTTGAATGCAGTACCCTCCTCGTCAGCATGTCGTCAAATCCTTCAGTTTTATTCTGTGCTTGATGCTGGCCAGTTGCGAAGGCAGCCCCTGGGGGACATCTCTGGAAAAAAATCTAGAGCCCGATCCACGGTTATTGGATGAGGAAACGGCCAATAGCAAAACGGCCAGTACGCCAGACGTGGCTTCTACGGCCACGTCTTCTAGCACGTCAGTTGCCGATGAGCCAGAAGCTACGAACGAAACAGAATCCCTGGAGGCCGAGGAACTTGCCACTCCTACATTTACCCAAGCGAGCTATACCGATATTGGCGAAGCACCTGAGGAGCTGCAGCAATATATCGAGGACTTGGTTCTACTGGATGTATTGATGCTGATCGATGTTAAAGCGGATGATAATGTCGAACGTAACCCCAACGAGTTTTTGCCAAATGAAATTATTACTCGTCGGGAATATGCCCGTTGGTTGATAGCGGTGAATAATCATTTCTATAGCGATCAGCGTGCCAAAAAAATTCGTCCAGCAGTAGAAAGTAGTAAGCCCGCGTTCCAGGATGTTGGGGTGACCAATATTGATTTTTCGGCGATTCAGGGTCTAGCGGAGGCCGGGATTATTCCCAGTTCTTTAAATGGCAGTTCTACAGCTGTGAAGTTTCGACCGGATGCTCCTTTAACTCGTAAGGATCTGATCCTATGGAAAGTTCCCCTTGACACTCGCTCAACTTTGCCAGATGCCACAGGGAAGGCTGTGATCGAAGCTTGGGGATTTCAGGATGCTGGAAAAATTGAACCTGCTGCCCTCAAAGCTGTCTTAGCCGATCATGGTAATGGGGAGTTTGCCAATATCCGCAGAGCTCTGGGCTATACTACATTATTTCAACCTGAGAAGGGCGTTACCCGAGCCGAAGCCGCAGCTGTGCTCTGGCGCTTTGGTAACAGTACAGAGGGGATTACAGCCGCTGAGTTATTAGCATCTGATGGTGATAAAAGCGACGATAATAAAGCAGATACAACCCAAGAAACGAATGAATAAATGGCTATTGATTCAAATAGCTATTGCCTATAGAACATTACAACTTTTCCCTAATGCACCCATGACATGGGAAAATGAAGCCCCTTAATTTTGTCAGGAATTAGAACACTGTGAAGGCCATTGTGATTGGTAGTGGTGGGCGCGAGCACGCTATGGCATGGACATTGTTACAGTCACCTAACGTGACTGCGGTGGTGTGCATTCCAGGAAATGGGGGCACAGCTACCCTGCCGGGATGTAGTAACTTGGCCATGTCTGTTGACGATGTAGAAGGCATTGCTAGGTTTGCCCTAGTTCAGAATATGGGGCTGGTCGCGATTGGCCCAGAGCAGCCCTTGGCGGACGGTGTGGCTGATGGGTTAAGGGCTGAAGGGATTACGGTCTTTGGTCCCGATCAAGCCGGAGCGCAGTTAGAGTCCAGTAAAGCTTGGGCTAAGGCCCTGATGCAGGAAGCCAGTATCCCAACAGCGGCGAGCGCTGTCTTTGATAACGGTGAGGCTGCGACTGCCTATGTAGAAGAGCAAGGGGCTCCGATTGTTATTAAGGCTGATGGTTTGGCGGCTGGTAAGGGGGTGACCGTTGCCATGACCCTGGAGGAAGCTAAGGAAGCGATCGCAGCTATTTTTGGTGGGCAGTTTGGTGCTGCGGGTAGTCAGGTCGTGATTGAAGAATTTCTCACCGGGCAGGAGGCCTCTGTGCTGGCAGTCACCGACGGTATTACCATTCGTCCCCTGATGCCTGCCCAAGACCATAAGCAAGTGGGGGAAGGCGATACTGGTCCCAATACAGGTGGGATGGGAGCCTATGCTCCAACGCCGGTATTGCCTCCAGAGCTATTGGACCGGATCCAAACCGACGTGTTAGAGCCAACGGTTCAAACCTTACGAAAACGGGGTATCGACTATCGGGGGGTGATCTATGCTGGGCTGATGATTACACCCGACGGTGAACCGAAGGTGATTGAGTTTAACTGTCGCTTTGGCGATCCTGAGACTCAGGTGGTGTTGCCCTTGTTGGATACACCCTTGGATAAAATCATGCTGGCTTGTTGTGAGCAGCGTCTGGATACATTACCTCCGTTTGAGTGGAAGTCAGGTTATGCGGCCTGTGTGGTGATGGCGGCTGAGGGTTATCCTGGCAAATATCCCAAGGGTATGGTGATTAAGGGGGTGGATGTCGCTACCAATACCGGAGCTATGGTATTTCATGCTGGGACACAGCTGGAAAAAGGTGTGGTGAAGTCCACTGGCGGTCGGGTGTTAGGGGTGACAGCTTTGGGGGCAGGGTTTGAAGATGCGATCGCAAATGCTTACCGTGGAGTTGACGCCATTCAGTTTGAAAATGCCTATTACCGTAAGGATATTGGGCATAGAGTTAGAGCGCAATTTTGAATTTTGCATGCTTAGCTTTGAGTGGTTGATTGTATATACTGTTGCCCTAATTGATAGACAGCATGCAAGGTTCATAACTTAGAACTCTCTGCACCTGCTTGTTCGCTGTGACCTCTAATCGACTCCATTGCCCATTGTGGGATTCATGTCACAATAGCTTTGAGAGGTCTATCTAGGTTGAATGGTTGAACTGTTTCAAAAAATTCGCACACTAATCGCAGACTGGTGGAAAGACTTTACCCTCCAGACTCGTTTAATGGCGGCGGCAACGCTGGTTGTTTCTCTGATTATGAGCAGCCTGACGTTTTGGGCAGTCAATACAATACAACTGGATGCTCGTCTGAATGACACCCGCTTTGGTCGTGATTTAGGGTTGCTATTAGCCGCAAATACGGCACCCCTGGTAGAGTCACAGCAGTTGGATGAGCTGGCTCTATTTTCTCGACGTTTTATGGAGAGTACGTCGAGTATTCGTTACATGCTCTACGCCAATCAAGAGGGCTATATCTTTTTTGGAATTCCTTACTCTGATTCGGCTGTCAAAAGTTCTCTCACCCTGAGCCGCCGCATGCAGCTGCCTGAGAACTATGTGAAGAGTGTTGACCTACCGATGATACGACAACACCTGACACCAGCGGGCGAAGTGACGGATGTCTTTGTCCCTTTAAAATCTAAAGGTAATTATCTCGGTGTTTTGGCCTTAGGGATTAACCCGAATCCTACGGTTGTGGCTTCTTCTCATCTAACCCGTGATGTCACTATTGCTGTATTTGTGTGTATTTGGGTGATGGTTATTTTAGGGGCAGTATTCAATGCCCTCACCATTACGCAACCGATTAAAGAACTTTTGACCGGGGTGAAAAATATTGCTGCCGGTAACTTTAAGCAGCGCATTGACTTATCTCGTGGTGGTGATGAGCTGGGTGAACTGATCCAGAGCTTTAACTATATGGCAGAGCGTTTAGAGCGCTATGAGGAACAAAATATTGAAGAGCTGACGGCAGAGAAGGCCAAACTAGAGCGTCTTGTTTCTACCATTGCCGATGGCGCGATTTTGATTGATGCCAATATGGAAGTGGTGTTGGCAAATACTGCTGCAAGTCGTATTTTTGGTTGGGATGCCAAGCTACCCCCCGAAGGTAATGTATTGCAACATTTGCCCACGGAGGTGAGGGTCCAAATGACTCGCCCTCTCTATCAGGCTGCAAAGGGAGATTCATCTGACAGTCAAGAGTTTCGCATTACCCTGATCGAACCAACCAGCCGCACCATTCGTCTATTACTGAACTCGGTATTGGACCAGTCAGGTGAAACTGTCAAAGGGATTGCTCTGACGGTTCAAGATATTACTCGAGAAGTCGCTCTTAATGCTGCCAAAAGTCAGTTCATTAGCAATATTTCCCACGAGCTTCGGACACCATTATTTAATATCAAATCGTTTATTGAAACCCTGTATGAGTATGGCGACGATTTGTCAGAACGGGAACGCCAAGAGTTTTTGGAAACAGCTAATAATGAGACTGATCGCCTCACACGCCTAGTCAACGATGTGTTGGATCTCTCCCGATTGGAGTCGAATCGACGTTATCAGTTCTCCGCATTGGATATTCATCAACCCATTGAGCAAATTTTGCGTACCTACCAGCTCAATGCAAAAGATAAAGGCATTGAGCTGATTCAAGATATTGAAGAGGGATTACCCCCAGTCGTAGGTAACTACGATTTGATGCTGCAGGTATTTGGTAATTTGGTGGGTAATGGTCTGAAATTTTCCTTGGCAGGAGGCTGTGTGGCCATTCGTGCCTATCGAGCTCCCTCGGCAGGGGACCACCCAGACTTTGCAGGCAATGTTCGCATTGAAATTTCAGACACAGGTATTGGGATTGCCCCTGAAGATCAAGACGCAATCTTTGATCGCTTTTATCGAGTTGAAAACCGCGTGCACACGTTAGAAGGTACCGGTTTAGGCCTATCGATTGTGAAAAATATTATTGACAAGCACAACAGTCAAATGTGTCTAGTCAGTGAAGTTGGTGTCGGCACTACATTTTGGTTTGATTTATCAGTTTATGAGTCTGTTGCAGTTGAGTCTACTGCGGTGCCTGAGTCTGATGTGGCAGAAATTTCTGTCGATGAGGCAGCAGCAGAGAATACGATTTCGCCAGTGGGTGCTCAAACTATGCCAAAGGAGTCAGCTTAAGCTTTTATAGCCCACCAAGTCCTGAGGGATGGTCCAGCTACTGGCTCACGGGCACAAAAGTCTGACTTATTGAGCCATTGTGGATTGAATGCTGCAGGTTTTACCCAGACTTTATCTGCAATAGCTTTACCATCTAGCCCTAGTGATTGAGCGTACTTTTTCAAGAAACCTTTTACGTAGATTGCTTCTGGTAACTTCATCCAGTTTCCAGCTTCTATCGCTCGTAGCTGATTGGGTTGAATATGAGTCTGTTGAGCCACTTGCTGGAGTGATAACCCTTGTCGTGTTCGGATGGTCTTTAAATAATGGCCTACAGTGACCAGCTGCTCACAATATTCTTCGCTTGTATGAGAAGCACCTATGGTATTTGGAAAAACGCTCATTCAGTAACATTTAGATACAACACACCTGTTTGTAGTTTATGGATTCCACTTTCATGAAGCAAGCGTTCAGCGTGCTGTTTTCAGCCATAAAGCTGACGTGCTCAAACGGGACCAGTCACCATAGCTAAGTCGTATTTACACCCTTTGGTTGATTGACAAACGGCTTGTAGTCTGATTTTGCGGATGTTTCATCGGATGATCAGTCTCATTCAAAGCGTTTGCTCATAACCGGATGCATGGTCAAAAAATACGTACATGATGTGAACAAAACATGACATTGTTAGAGGCCATATATGTCTAGTTAATGTAGCCACACTATATTAAAGTCCCTATCGTTTTGGCTGGATTTAGGTTTATTTGCGGCATGATCAACCTAGGAGAGGAGCGGGCAAGTATTCTTGTCTGTGAGGTTCCCTATGACCTTTTTTTCCTCTACCGTTCAACATGTGTTGCAGCAGCGAGTGGCTCACCTGTGGCAGCGAAGACAGTTGCCTCAGCTTGCTCGGAAGACCTGTGAACTATATCTCAATGGTCAAGATACAAGGGCTCAAACCCACTGCCGTGAGGTTTTGCAAACCCAAGTCAGACTAGATGCCCAGACCTTACAACGATTGCTGCGGACTGATATTGGTGAGCTCTTATTACAAAGGCTAGAGCAGCTAATTGAGTTGCCTAATGATGTGGCTGGTCGGCAAGCTCTTGTGAAAAAAATTACGGGAGCTGATCAGCTCTCGATTATGAGTTTGTTATATCAGATAGCGGGTAACTTACGGACTGACCGTTTATTAGCAACAGCGCAGCAAATAGATCTGCTATTGCATACAACTGATGAATTAATGAGTTTGCTGACTGCGCTGATGCAGGAGGAAGCTGTAGATCAAGTTGTTCCTCGTGTCGATCCTCGCCTTCCAGGGCCTTGGGGAATTCGCCAAAGGGTGTTGCATCTTCAGCGCAGATCGGCTCAACCCTTTCAGGTTTTTCTTTACGAACCCCTGGGAGAAATATCAGCACCTGTGCCTGTTGTGGTTATTTCCCATGGTTTAGCGGCTAATCCCCAGACCGTGGATCACTATGCCAAGCATCTGGTGTCCCATGGGTATCTGGTGGCGGTCCCTCAGCATCCAGGTAGTGATACCCATCAAGTTCATAATTTGTTATCAGGCACTGTAGACGAAATTTTCTCTCTCCAGGAGTTCCTGGATCGTCCCCGTGACATTAGTGCCCTATTAGATAAGTTAGAACGGTTAAATACGCGTGACTATAATGATCAGCTCAATTTAACCGAAGTTGGGATTCTAGGGGAGTCATTTGGTGGTTATACAGCCTTAGCCTTAGCTGGTGCCACCATTGACTTTGAAGGTTTGGCCCAACGTTGTGAGCGACTCTCAGACAGTTTGAATGTCTCATTGCTGCTGCAATGTCGTGCTCTCTCGTTGCCACCTCAGGTGACTCCGCTATACGATTCACGAATTCACGCTATTTTTACAGTGGACCCCATTGGTAGCGGTCTGTTTGGACCTGATGGATTAGCTGCAGTGACTATCCCGACGGTCATTGCGACTGGCAGTAGCGATAAAACCGCACCCATGGCATTAGAACCCATGCAGCTGTTTCCTAAAATTGCTAGCCAAGAACGCTTTTTAGCCGTGATTCGAGGAAAATCCCATGTCCATGATATGCGGACATTATTATCTACGCTGCAATTGACAAGACAGACAGATTTACCCAGTCTAAAATTATCTCCACCGATTATTGATAGTTATCTATGCGGACTGAGTGTGTTGTTCTTTGACCAGTATTTACATGCAGCAGCTTCTACGTCTGGAGGCTTCTCTGCCTATGCACAGACTATTAGCCAATTACCCTATGATTTGACCCTGATCAGTGCGAAATCTAATCATGCGCTACATCCGGTTTTGGATAACTTTCAACAGCGGCTGGCTCGACTGAAATGGCACACTATTACTGTTCAGCATCAAGATGGCATGTTTACAGCTGCTGATGGATTAAGCCTTTATTACCAAAGCTGGTTGCCCACATCCACTGTCAAGGCGACCATTATTTTAGTGCACGGGTTAGGGGGGCACAGCGGTCTATTTCAGAATGTTGTCAAAGCCTTGATTCCAGAGGGCTATGCTCTCTACGGCTATGATCTGCGAGGCCACGGACGATCGCCAGGGCAACGTGGCTATATTAATCGCTGGGCAGACTATCGCCATGACTTAGCTTACTTTGCTGCTATGGTCCAAAAGCAACACCCGACAGTGCCTTGCGTTTTGCTGAGCCATAGCTTGGGTGGCATTATTGCACTGGACTATGTTCTTCATGGGGGCTTCCATAATGTCGAACTTAATGCGTCAGAACCGAGTCAGCCAGCTTATCCAGCAATTGCGGGTATTGTGGCAGCATCACTGCCTTTGGGCACGCATGCTAGGACTGATTTGCGATTAAAGATTGGTCGGGCATTATCCCTCGGTTGGCCCCGGTTTTCTCTATCCTTAGGACTTAAGCATATTTTGCCATCGCGAGATCGATCGGTGGTCCTTGCCTATGCCCATGATGCGCTCCGGCACCAAAAGGGGACAGCCCGCTTAGCAACAGAATTTCTTAAAACGGTGCAATCACTCTATGCCGAGCAATCCCATTTAACACTACCTATTCTAATGTTGCATGGGACTGCTGATCAGGTTGCCGACCATGCTGTGAGTCACAAATTTTTCGAAAATTTACCCCTAGGTCAGAAGAAATTTATTGGTTATAGCGGAGCTTATCATGAGTTATATAACGAGAGTAATCAGGCGGAAATCATGACTGATGTTAATGCTTGGTTGAGGGACAATATCAATAGCAATTGATATTTTATGCGGGGGAATAGTGATCATAGCGATACCTCTAAATAGGAGGTAAAAATATCTGTCAAGACAATATAGAGTGATCAAGAATAGTGGGTTAGTAAATATATTATTTTTGATCGATGGTACTCAGTGAAGCTGTTTATTGACTACGAATATTACAGCCATATTAAGAGAACTCCTGGCTAATAGGCGATCCCACTATAATGGATGTATTCGAGAATACAACTACCCCCAGCTAAGCTACTCTGCAGATACTTAATTTCTGACTGTTCTATTGCTTAGTTGATTAGCTGGAAGAGTGGCTGTGAAGTTACTATTTGTTAGGCTGTTTTTTGTCGTTTTGCCTGGTTTTTTGTGCCCATAGTCTAGTAAGTGGTTGTTGACTTCATGGTTTGATGGGCTTTGCTTTTAAGCCTGTTTCATGTAGACGCTACTGATTCTTGGCATAGTTTCATCTGTAAACTTCTGCTATATAGCATTTCTAACAGATCGATTTATCCTCTAAATCAGTAACGGCATCATGTGCTTTTCTGAGTAGGAGGCGCTTGACTGTGTGTAGATTATGTTTTTGTGACTGTTTTTAATTAAAGTCTAGATTTTATGGCTCGAAGGCCTGTCCTTATCCGCTCCTCTTATTTTGGGCAGGTTTATAGAGCCTTTTGGGCGATTGTTTGTGCTTGAGCATAGCCCTAACGTATTTAAGGGGAGAGATATATTTCTCTCTAAAGTTAATGGTTGATCAATGTCGTCACTGCTGTGCATTGTATGTTGCTCCAGCAGCACAAGGCTCAGTAAATCTTCATTATACAATTCCTGATTTGTTGGATATGGGCTGTGCCTATAGTGATTCTCCGGCTCTACACCACTGGTCTTCCCATGGTTGGGTGAAGTACTCTTATCAAGAGTTTCGAACTGCTACAGAAGAGTTTGCCTTGGGGTTAAGAGCTCAGGAGGTCAATGGTTCTGCGAGTTCTCTTGGATCGAGGCGGATTGGCCTGTTGCTAGATAATGATATTTACTGGGCTTTGGCCGATATGGGTAGCCTCCTTGCTGGGTGGGTGACTGTACCCATTGATGGTGGTCAGTCTGTCGATGCCATTAGCTGGATTGTTAAAGATTCTGATGTGTGTGCCTTAGTGGTGTCTAACTGGAGCACTTTAAAGCATGTCTGTGACTCTCTTCATCAGGTGAGGCTGATTGTTGTTGTGGATCAGTCTCTTACCCCTGATTGGGTTGAGTCATGGGCTCAAGATAAGGTCATTACAACATTGGAAAATCTTCGTTGCCAGGGCTGCCGTCATCATGCTCCAGAGGTGATTCAGGATTTAAAGGATGCTATTTATCCAGATGCTTTAGCGACGATTGTTTATACAGCTGATGCTACTGGCGTTGCTAAAGGCGCAATGCTGAGTCATAGGAGCTTGACAGGGAATATTTGGGCTGCCTTTACTAGTATGCCTGGCTTGGTGCCGGGAGGCTCAGAAGTTGCCCTGTCGTTTCTACCGTTGAATCATATTTTTGCGAGAACGTTTCTTTACGGCCACTTTGGGTTTGGTCATGACATTTATTTCTCTTCGCCTAAACGGGTTTTTCGACATTTAGCCATGGTTAAGCCCACTATTTTTATTACTGTACCGCGTCTACTAGAGAAAGTGTATGAGCGGATTAACAGTGTGCGGCAGCAGTCTTCTGGCTGGCAGCATCTCTGGCTGAGTTGGGGATGGCATTGGGCTCACCTTTATCAAGCCAGCTGTGAAAATTGGCGTTGGTATCGACTACAGCGTTGGGTGTTAGGTCAGGGTGTGTTTCGAAATTTACATCAAGCTTTTGGTGGGAATATTCGTTATTTACTCTCTGGTGGTGCAGCCCTTCGTCCTGAGGTGATGACCTTTTTTAATGCTCTTGGGATTCCGGTCAGGCAGGGCTATGGTCTCACGGAAACGAGTTCTGTGCTCAGTTATACGCGCGATCGCTGGCTGCGATCAGGCACGGTGGGAGCACCGATTCCAGGGGTGGAAATGCGTCTGGCCGCCGATGGTGAGGTATTGGTGAAAAGTGTCTATACCATGGAGGGCTATCATCACAATCCGGCGGCGACGGATGCAGTGATTGACGCCGATGGTTGGTTCCATACGGGGGATTTAGGAGAGTTTTCAGTTGATGGGCTGCTGACGCTTCGTGGTTGTAAGAAGGGCTTGTTTAAGTTGTCGACAGGTAAGTATGTTGCTCCAGGTCCGATTGAGAAACAGTTGGAGCGGTCGCCTTTGGTGCAGCAGGCTTTGCTAGTGGGGCCTGGACAGAAGTTTTGTGGTGTTTTGATTGTGCCTGTGGTAGATGGAAGTGATGAGAAGAATGATCGAATTAGGCAATGCCAAACTCTCATTGATCAAGTGAATACTCATTTGTCTCATTGGTCAATGATTAAGCGCTTTGTGCTGGTGGAGTCCAAGAGTGTTACTGGAGTTAGGCGCGAGCGTCTCTATCGGTTGTATGCCCAGGAGATTGATGAACTATATCGTGAGGCAAATGCACAGAATTCGTCACCCAGGAAGTTTCATCATAGGTGGCGGATATGGGAGCGTTTGAGGGTGTTGTTTCACCATGATCGTTCGGCCAATATTGCTTGATTTTTGGGAGGAGGAGTTGAGGTTTGGTGAGCGTAACCCAACTTACGAGCTGCGGTGATACCTCTATTCTCCTCCTCTCCTCCTCTCCCCTGCCCCTCTCCCCTGCCCCTCTACTCTCGATAGTATCCTCCATTGTTTTTCCCGTTCCTAAAGGAGATCCATTATGGCTTTTATTCCTTTCAAAACAGCTGCTGTTCTTGGTGCTGGCATTATGGGAACTCAGATTGCGGCTCATTTAGCAAATGCGGGTTTGCAGGTGCTACTGATGGATTTGCCTGCTTCTGAGGGCAATAAAAATTCGGTGGTAGCCGGTGCTTTTAAGAAGGCAAAGAAATTGTCGCCACCCATTTTGTTCACGCCTGAGATGGCCCACCGGATTGAGCTAGGTAACTATCATGAGCATTTTGCTCGCTTAAGTCGGGTGGATTGGGTGATTGAGGCTGTGGTTGAGCGATTGGACATTAAGCAACAGTTGATGACTCGTTTGGAACAAGTAGTGCGTCCAGATGCTGTGATTTCTACAAATACAAGTGGTTTACCTATTGCTCAGATTGCCGAGGGGCGCTCCGTAGACTTTCGACGGCGATTTTTGGGGACTCACTTCTTTAATCCTCCTCGTTATCTGAAGCTGTTGGAACTTATTCCCATGACAGAGACTGATCCCAACGTTATCAAACGTATGGCATGGTTTGGTCGTAACTATTTAGGTAAGGGGGTAGTGGTTGCTAAAGATACGCCTAATTTTATTGCAAATCGCATCGGTTTGTTTGCCACTTTTTTAGGAGTTCATGCGCTCACTAATGATGGTTATTCCATTGAAGAAATTGATATGCTCACAGGGACATTAGTCGGTCATCCAAAATCAGCTACGTTTAGAACAGCGGATTTAGTGGGTTTAGATACGTTACTACATGTGGCAGAGAATATCTATCCGGCCATTCCCCAGGACGAGCAACGGCAGATGTTCAAATTGCCTCAGTTGCTCAGGAGCCTAGTAGAGACGGGCTCACGAGGGGCTAAAGCGGGGCAAGGATTTTATAAGAAGGTGGGTAAAGAGATTCTCTCGGTGAATCCTAAAACTTTTGTCTATGAAGTGCCTCGAAGGCTTGACTTACCTGGACTAGAAAATATTGTACAGTTGCCTAAGCTAATAGACCGCCTGCGGATGTTATACAAATTGCCTGATAGAGCAGGTGAATTTTTTCGCCAGACTACTTTGGCTTTATTGAGCTACAGTGCTTGCCGTTTACCAGAAATTGCTGATAGCCCTGTAGATGTTGATCGGGCTATGCGTTGGGGGTTTGGCTGGCAGCTTGGACCCTTTGAAATGTGGGATGCCATTGGTTTCCATCAGGTGCTTTACGATATGCAGGCTGCTAATTTAACAGTACCTGAGTGGATTAGCGAGATGGCGGCTACAGGGGAAGGGCATTTTTACCGTAGTCAGCATGGTGTTCCTAGTAATTTGCTGATGGCTGAGTCTGTGCTTGGACCCATGGGAGAACAAATCGTAGAACAGGCTGATGACGAAATTCATGTGCCTCTAATAAAAACTGCGAATAACAAGATTTGGGAGAATCCAGAAGCAGCATTGTTTGATATGGGGGATGGTGTTGTTCTATATGAGTTTCGTTCTAAGGGCAATACGCTGAGTACCACCGTCGTAGATGGGCTGCAAACAGTGCTCGATATATTGACTCAAACCGATCAGTATCGAGGCTTGGTGATTGGTAACGGCAGCGATCATTTCTGTGGTGGTGCCAACCTGGTCGAGATGGGGACGGCAGCTCAGACTGGTAACTGGCAGTTAATTGCTGATTTATTGGTGAAGTTCCAAACGCTGTTGCAGCGTATTCGTTACTTCCATAAACCGATTGTGGCGGCGGTGCAAGGGCGAGCTTTAGGAGGGGGGTGTGAGTTAGTCATGGCCTGTCCCCATGTGGTGGCTGCTGCTGAGAGTTACATTGGGTTGGTGGAATTGAGTGTAGGGTTGATTCCTGGTGCAACAGGGACGACTCGTATGGCAAAATTAGCGGCTCAAAAGGCTTTGAGTGGAATGGCTCAACATATTCAGCCCTTTTTGAATAATGCCTTTCAGACAGTGGCGACGGCAACGGTCGCTGGTAGTGCCTATGAGGCGATGGAGTTAGGCTTTTTGCCTGCCCATACTCATGTTGTGATGAATAATGATCAGCGGTTGTATGTGGCTAAGGAAGAGGTGCTATGTTTAGACCGGGTTGGTTATCGACCACCTGCCCGTGACAGTTTTTGGGTATTGGGACAACAGGGGCGGGCGGTGCTTGACCATATGGCTTATACCATGCAGCAGGGAGGCTTTGCGAGTGAATATGATCGATTCCTGGCTGGACGGTTGGCCTATGTGATGACGGGGGGGGATTTGACGGCTCCGTCAAGAGTGTCAGAGGAGTATTTGTTGCGGTTAGAGCAGGAGGTGTTCTTGCCGTTGTTGCAACAACAGAAGACACAAGAGAGAATCATGCATTTGTTGAAAACCAAGAAACCGTTGCGGAATTGATCCTGAAAACGGGTGCGCATTGCCCACCCTCTGTTTTGCGTATGCAAGGAGAACATTATGCGAAATACCTACCAAAGTGCTTATATTGTTGCGAGTGTGCGGACAGCTGTTGGCAAAGCGCCGCGAGGGATGCTACGTCATATGCGGCCTGACGACATGGGGGCTGTGGTTGTCCGGGGGGCGATGGAGCGGTTACCTGGGTTGAGCCTGGATCATATTGAAGATGTGATTATGGGTTGTGCCATGCCGGAGGCGGAGCAGGGGTATAACCTGGGACGGGTGATTGCCCATCGGGCTGGGTTGCCATCTTCGGTGCCAGGGATGACGGTGAATCGGCTATGTTCGTCTGGTTTACAAACGATTGCTATGGCTCACCAGGCGGTTAGCCTAGGTCAGGCGGATGTGATGGTGGCTGGGGGAGTGGAGTCGATGAGTTTGATCCCGATGGGGGGGGATCGGTGGAGTCCTAACCCAGGGATGATGGCAGAGATGCCCCAGGTGTATACCTCCATGGGACTCACAGCGGAGAATGTGGCGGAGCAGTTTGACATTTCGCGGGTGGATCAAGATACGTTTGCGTTGCGATCGCACCACAACGCCCTCAATGCCATCAAAAATGGTCACTTCACCGACGAAATCATTCCCCTCACCGTCACCGATACCGTTTACAAAGATGGTGATACCCAGACCCATGAAACCCGATTCCAGATAGATGAAGGCCCCAGGGCTGATACCAGTTTGGAAGCCTTAGCTGCGCTGCCCCCCGTCTTCCGGCGAGGCGGTAGCGTGACTGCTGGCAACTCCTCCCAAATGTCAGACGGGGCGGCGGCCACCATTCTCATGGGCGAAGCTATGGTGCGGGAGCTAAACCTGACTCCCATGGCCCGCTTACTCGGCTTTGCCGTAGCTGGTGTGCCACCTCAGATTATGGGGATTGGTCCTGTGGAAGCGGTGCCTAAAGTGCTCAAGCAGGTGGGGCTGAGTCTGGATGATATTGGGTTAATTGAGCTGAATGAAGCGTTTGCTGCCCAAAGTCTGGCGGTGATGCGTAAGCTCGGATTCAACCAGGATATTGTCAATGTGAATGGGGGTGCGATCGCACTTGGACATCCCCTCGGCTGTAGTGGAGCCAAACTGACCGCCACATTGCTCCATGAGATGAAACGACGCCGAATCCGTTACGGCATGGTCACCATGTGCGTTGGGGGCGGTATGGGGGCTGCCGGTGTGTTTGAAAATTTGTTGCTCTAATTCATGCAGAGTGACATAACGAGACTAGGCTTATCAAAGGACGTAAAACAGTTATCTAACGTTAGCTGTCTTTAAGAAGATTAAAGATTCTCCTTGATGCTCCTTAATACTAAGGCTGCTAATCACCAAGAGATTCTAAAAACAACACTTTACATGCCCTAGTCCAGTTGTGACCAAAGGGGTAGATATTATGGCTCTCTTGACCGTTGGTTTGATACTTGGGTTCTTTGGATTATTTGTCGCTTTAGCCTACGTTAATGTTCCGATGATGGCTTGGTTTGCCTATGGAGCCTTGGTGTTGGGTGTAATCCAGGCCCCTATTTGGCTATGGGGACTATTTGGCCTGATCGCATTTGTTTTCAATGTGCCGTTTATTCGCCAGGTGGTGATTACGGCTCCCATTGTTAAGACAATTCAGTGGTTCAACTTGTTGCCAGCCATTTCAGACACAGAGCGGGCGGCCATCGAGGCAGGTACCGTTTGGGTGGATGGTGAGCTGTTTTCCGGTAAGCCTAACTTTAAGCGGATTTTGGCAGAGCCCTACCCCATCCTGACCCAGGATGAGCAAACCTTTGTAGATGGTCCGGTGGAACAGGTGTGTCGTATGGCCACGGACTGGGAGATTCATCAGCGTAAGGATCTGCCCCCAGATGTGTGGGCCTATCTGCGGCAGGAACGCTTTTTTGGCATGATGATTCCGTCTGAGTATGGCGGTCGGGGTTTTTCGAATACGGCCTACAGTGCGGTGATGACTAAGCTAGCATCGCGCTCCTTTACCCATACGGCCACGGTGGGGGTGACGAACTCCTTAGGGCCAGCCAAGTTATTGCTGCGCTATGGGACTGCCGAGCAAAAGCAGCGCTATCTGCCTAAGCTGGCGACTGGTGAGGAGATGCCTTGCTTTGCTCTGACGGAACCGACAGCGGGTTCGGATGCGGCGAGTTTGCAGTCCAGTGGGACGGTGTTTAAGGGTAAGGACGGTGAGCTGTATCTCAGGTTAAATTGGCAGAAGCGCTATATTACGTTGGGTGCGATCGCAACGCTTATCGGTCTAGCCGTACGCCTCCATGACCCTGACAATTACCTGGGCAAGGGTACAGATGTGGGCATCACCTGTGTGCTTGTACCTGCCGATATCCCCGGTGTTCAACTCGGTCGCCGTCACGATCCTATGGGTGTGCCCTTCTATAACTCTCCTATAGCGGGTCGAAATGTGGTTCTGTCTGCTAGTCAGATTATTGGCGGTGTAGAACGAGCTGGAGAGGGTTGGACTATGCTGATGCAAAGCCTTGCGGCTGGTCGTGGCGTCAGCTTCCCAGCTACTGCGACTGGTGTAGCAAAACTAGTCTCTCGTGTAACCAGTGCCTACAGTGTTGTGCGAGAGCAGTTTGGCTTATCTATCGGCAAATTTGAAGGTGTGGAAGAACCCCTGGCACGCATTGGTGGTCTCACCTATCTGATGGATGCAGCGCGTTTGTATACCTGTGGAGCCGTTGATCAGGGGGAACAGCCTGCAGTGGTGTCCGCCATTGCCAAGTATCAATTTACCGAGCTGTCCCGTCAAATTATTAATGACGGCATGGATATTCTCGGCGGGGCTGGTATATGTCGTGGTCCTCGGAATCTGTTGGCGAATATTTACACAGCAACACCTATTCCCATTACCGTTGAAGGGGCGAATATTCTCACCCGCAGTTTGATTATCTATGGCCAGGGAGCAATCCGCTGCCATGGCTATATTGTGGATGAAATTGCTGCGTTAGAAGATAACAATATTGAAG
Source organism: Leptothoe spongobia TAU-MAC 1115 (assembly GCF_018739885.1). Taxonomy (GTDB): domain Bacteria; phylum Cyanobacteriota; class Cyanobacteriia; order Phormidesmidales; family Phormidesmidaceae; genus Leptothoe; species Leptothoe spongobia. The sequence continues at coordinate 55,457 of NZ_JADOES010000031.1, forward strand.
CCTTTGACCATGCGTTTTGGCGACATGTGGGACTGATTCTGCGCAATCTCTCCCGTGCGAAGGTTTTGGGTTGGACCCATGGTCGGTTGGCGAAAGTGCCGGTACGTGGAGAAACAGCTCGCTATTATCAGAAACTGGCCTGGGCCTCTGCGACGTTTGCAGCTCTGTCGGATTTGGCGATGCTCACCTATGGTGGTCGTCTGAAGCGCCATGAGAAAATCACCGGGCGCTTTGCGGACATGCTGTCCTGGATGTATCTGGCAACGTCGACGCTGAGGCGGTTTGAGGCAGAGGGGCGTCGGGAGGAGGATTTGCCCCTAGTTCACTGGGCGATGAATCACAGTTTGAGCCAGGTGCAGGGAGCTTTGGAAGGCTTGTTGTTGAACTTTGATGTTCCTGTTTTGGGATGGTTGTTGCGGCATGCCACCCTACCCTGGTTCCGGTTGAATCCGATTGGTGTGGTGCCGACGGATGTTCAGGGTCATGAGGTGGCTCGTTTGTTGCAAACGCCGGATGGTCGGGTCCATCTGACGGCAGGGTTGCATGTGCCGACGGATGCGGAACAGGCATTGGGACGGCTGGAGCGTGCGTATCAGCTATCTATCGTAGCGATGCCGGTGTTTAAGAAGATTAAGGCTGCGTTTCGTAATGGGAAGTTGAATATTGTGCCGCCTGTGGGTCGAGTGGAAGCGGCCTTGCGGGCTGGGGTGATTACAGGCGCAGAATCTGACCTGGCGGCAACTGCAGAGAAGGCGCAACTAGATGCGATTCAGGTTGATTCGTTTACGTTGGCAGAGTATCAACGGATTGGGAAGGAATATATTGAGGAAGAGATTACTGGGGCTGAGTAGGACGGTTTGAATTAGTTATGATGTACTTGCTCTGGGAGTTGTTGGACTACCAGAGCAAGTTTCTATTTGTGGTTTAGATAAGGGGAGTTCCGGGGATTTTTACTGTGGGAGATGTGCACCATGTGTCGGCAAAACGATTGATTTTCTGCGGAAGACGGGGATTGGAAGACTGTTGTGAGTGAGATGACGCCCCAGGACTATGGCAGCTTTTTGCATGAGGTGAAGCAGCGCATTCGTGAGCGGCATTTGCAGGTGCTACGGAGTGTAAACCGTGAGCTGGTGGAGCTGTATTGGGAAATTGGGGAGCTGATCCATCAGAAGCAGCAGGCTCTGGGTTGGGGGAAGTCAGTGGTGGAAACGTTAGCACAGGATTTACAGGCTGAGTTTCCGGGGCGCAATGGGTTTTCGGCCCGAAATCTTTGGAATATGCGGGAGTTCTATAATTCCTATGCTGATCGGCCAAATCTGCAACCGCTGGTTGCAGAAATTAGCTGGACGAAAAACCTGATGATTTTCAGTCGTTGCAAGGATGATCTAGAGCGGGAGTTTTACCTGCGGGCAACGGCTCGCTATGGCTGGACCAAGGCGGTGCTGCAGCATCAGGTGGATAATAAGAGCTATGAGAAGTATCTGCTAAATCAGACGAATTTTGATGCTACGGTGCCAGATGATATCAAGGCTCAGGCCGCTTTGGCGGTCAAAGATAACTATACGTTTGACTTTCTGGAACTGGCGGATGAGCATTCGGAGCGGGAGTTAGAGCTGGCGTTGGTGCGGAACCTGCGGGCTTTTTTGTCTGAGCTGGGTGGAGCGTTTGCGTTTATTGGTAACCAGTATCGGTTCGAGGTGGGTGGGCAGGAGTATTTTATTGACTTGCTGTTGTTTCATCGGCGGTTGCGGTGTTTAGTGGCGATTGAGTTGAAAATTGGGGATTTTAAGCCTGAGCATAAGGGCAAGATGGAGTTTATCTATTGGCACTTTCGTACTCGTGCGTTTCGAGAATTAATTACCAACAGTGCGAATGGAGCTAATCCTACAATGAAGAAAATTAATAAGGGAATTGTGCAGAATCTGCCTGTAGCTCTTCCAGAAATTTCTATACAACAATCGATTGTTAAAAAACTGGATGCATTTGTATTCGAAACCCAACGCCTCGAAACTATCTATCATAAAAAACTCGTTGCTCTCAACGAACTCAAACAATCCATCCTCCAAAAAGCCTTCACAGGCGCACTCACCACAGATATCCTTACCCAAGCAACAAAAACCACTAAGGAGGTCATGGCCGCATGATCACCCTAGAAATCCTCAATCAATGGCTACTGGCCCCAGCAGAAACCGAACAGCTTGAATTCAAAGAAGCCAAACAGCAATTTGATACCACTAGACTCCTGCGTTACTGTGTCGCCCTAGCCAACGAAGGCGGTGGTCATTTAGTGTTGGGCGTTACCAATAACCCTCCACGCCAAGTTGTCAGTTCTCAGGCATTTTCCTCACAATCTGCACTCAATAGCATCAAAGCACTTATTGTTCAGAAACTTAGGTTTCGCGTAGAAACCACAGAATTAGTCCACCCTGATGGTCGAGTTCTGATCTTCGAAGTACCACCCCGACCCATGGGACAACCCATCGCCTTCGATGGAGCCTATCTCATGCGAGCAGGCGAAGATCTAGTGCCTATGACACCAGATCTGCTCAAACGTATTTTTGCCGAAGATCAGCAAGATTGGTTTTCGCAAGCAGCTTGTGCAGATGCTAGCCCGGACGACGTCATTGCTTTACTCGATACCCAAACCTATTTTGACCTGTTAGACATACCCTATCCCACAACCCGTGATGCCGTACTGAATCGTCTGCAAAGTGAAGGCTTTATTGTTCAATCTACTGGTGGCTGGACAATCACAAACTTAGCAGCCGTTCTCCTAGCCAAGAAGCTCGATGCTTTTTCACCAGCATTAGCCCGCAAAGCACCTCGTTTTGTGATTTATGAAGGCATTAACAAGCTGCAGACCCGTGATGAAATTGTCGGACATCGCGGCTATGCCGTAGGTTTTGAAGGATTAGTGGAATTTGTCCATACATCTGCTCCACAAAACCGTTTTATCGAAGAAGTTGTGCGAGAAGAAGTGAAAATGTTTCCCAAACAAGCACTACGCGAACTGATTGCCAATGCCTTGATCCATCAAGACTTCTCAGCAACGGGCAGTTCGGTCATGATCGAGATGTACAGTGATCGAATCGAAATCTCAAATCCTGGCATTCCTCCCATCCAAGTTGAACGCTTTATTGATGAGTATCGCTCCCGTAACGAACAGCTCGCCGATATCATGCGTCGATTTGGCATCTGTGAGGAAAAAGGCAGCGGCATTGACAAAGTCATTACAGCGGCAGAGGTCTTTCAGCTGCCTGCCCCTGATTTCCGAGTTGGTGAAATTCGAACTACAGCAGTTCTCTTTGCCTATCAAGATTTTGCTGATATGGGCAAACTGGACAAAATTCGAGCGTGCTATCAACATTGCGTTCTGATGTACTTGAGCAATCAACGCATGTCTAACCAGACCTTACGTGAGCGCTTTCGCTTGAATGAAACGAAGAACGCGCTCGTTTCTCAAGTAATTGGTGCTACCAAGGATGCAGGATTGATCAAACTAGACGATACAGGGTCGACGTCTACTCGTTATGCTCGCTACCTGCCCTATTGGGCATAGGAGTGCTTAAAAGCAAATCTGGACAGCAAGCTCCTAACCTCTGAAACCCCTATAAATCAAGCCAAAAAGTGCTTAAAAGCAAATCTGTATAGTAAACCCTTAAATTCTAAACCCCCTATAAATCGTGAAAGATATCGTTGGCTGAGCGAAGTCGTTCGCGAAGCGTCTCCTTTGGAGTTAGCCAACATCCCCTTCGACTCCGCTCAGGGGACGCTTACTAGAAATCAAACCCAAAAGTGCTTCAAAGCAAATCTAGACTATCGGCCAGTAAAGTCTGAACCCCTTATATATCAATATAAAAAGTGCTTCAAAGCAAATAAAGCTAATATAGTCCTGCTTCCCTCTCCTACTGAGCAAAATTTATTGCAGTCAATTGCGTCCTCACTGCGGACGTAATCAAGCAAAAGCGAGCCTGCATGAACGAAGCCGAAACCCGCGCCGAACTTATTGACCCCGCGCCCTCCGCGCCGCAGGCTGGGGCATCGTCGCAGGTAGCCACATTCGCCGTGAAGTCATCTCCACCAATGGCGACGGCATTTACCAAATCGACATGTGCACCGGGACCGAAACCTACATCGACCAATACCCTAGCCCTGCAGACCTATGGACCGCCACCTTCGAACAAGAAAATGAATAGCGCGATCGCTTTGCCGACATCCCCTTCGAAGACCGTAGCGGCACCTGGGAAGCCCGCTATTACCAACATATCGCCATCAAACGTGTCCTCGAAGCCATCGCCCAAGGCCAGGACCGCATCCTGCTCACCATGGCTACCGGCACCGGAAAAACCTTTGTCGCATTCCAACTTACCTGGAAACTTTTCAAAAGCCGCTGGAATCTGAGCCGCCAGCCCAGCCGTCGCCTCCGCATTCTATTCTTAGCCGACCGTAATATCCTGGCCAATCAAGCCTATAACGCCTTCTCCGCTTTTCCTGAAGATGCTCTGGTGCTAATCGATCCAGCGATTATTAAGAAGCGCGATCGCGTCCCCAAAAACGGCAGTGTCTTCTTCACCATTTTCCCAACCTTTATGGCAGGCCAGGACGCCGACGGTAACCCCACCCCAAACTTTGGCGATTATCCCCCCGACTTCTTTGACGTCATCATCATCGACGAATGCCACCGAGGTGGAGCCAGGGACGAAAGCAGCTGGCGCAACACTATGGCGATGCAGAGCTGTTAGAAATTAGTCGCTTGATCGATGCAGAGAAAAGTGCTCTGTATAATGGTTTTAGCGTACATTGCTTACACCACTGCTCCCATTAGCCGCCAGAAGAGAGTTGCTGATAAGAGAGTACGAATCATTTCCCAATACTCCGACAAACAACAAGAGTTTCTAGATTTTGTATTAGATCAATACCTTAAAGAAGGCGTTGGTGAATTAGATCGAGGAAAACTTCCTCAGCTGTTAGAGTTGAAGTATAGTGCCATCCGTGATGCTGTTGCAGAACTAGGTAGTGTAGGTGAGAACAGCCAGGTATTTGTGGATTTCCAGCAATATCTCTACGAGCAAGATCAATTGGCTTAAATATTGGAGGATCAATCAGAGAGAATAGAGAATTAATTTCTTGATTATGCTTGTAATTGTTGTCGTAGCCAATTGGCGGCAGCAGCATTTGTTTCTGTCAGCGGATCGGAAGAGAATATATAGAAGAAGAGATAACAATAACTGAATCGTAAAGGGGCCTGATTACTAGCACCAGAATCAATTGCTCAAAACATTGATGAAAAAATCAGAGATAGAGCAACATAATGTAGCACTTGTTCACATAATCATAATCTATAAAAATTGTTACCCTTTCTGATTGGAACAGTAACCTGGTGAATACTATCCGTGAATCGAGGGGAGAAATAAAATGCCTGTAGGATTACCTGAATTCGTTGAAAACCCTGAAAACCGGTGCCCGGTGATTTTGTTGCTTGATACTTCCACCTCGATGTCAGGGGAGCCGATACAAGAACTAAGTCGCGGTGTGGAGGTATTTAAGCAAGATATTCTGAAGGATAGTAAAGCTGCCCTGAGCGTGGAAGTTGCGATTGTGGCCTTTGGTCCAGTTCGACTGGTGCAGGACTTTGTCACTATCGATCAACTCACCTTACCCGAGCTAGTGGCCGATGGTCTTACCCCCATTGGCGAAGCCATCAACTATGCTCTGTCGATGCTAGCAAGCCGTAAAGAAGTTTATAAAGAAAGCGGGATTCAGTACTATCGACCCTGGATTTTTCTGATTACCGATGGGGCCCCTACCGATGACTGGAAAGCCGCTGCGGAGAAAATTCGAGTTGGTGAGGCCGCCCGCAAGTTTTGTTTCTTTGCTGTTGGGGTGGAAGGGGCCGATATGAAGACACTCAGACAGATTGCTCCATCAGAGCGCCCTCCCTTATTGCTCAAGGGGCTGGACTTTAGTCCGATGTTTGTCTGGTTGAGTGCGTCCATGAAACGGGTGTCGAGTAGTAAAGTGGGTGAGGCCCTAGCTCTGCCCCCGGTGGAATGGGGACAAATTACTACTTGAAGAGGCTGTTTAGAGGTAACTTGCTGTGGGATGGAAAGCAATTGCCAGATCGGCTATCGGCACCCGTCATCAAGAACATCACCAGCCTTGTCAAGATTATGGGTTGGTGACGGTGGCTGCGCCAAGGTCCAGGCGCGATCGCCATGGGGTGATCGTCGGAGTGGTCGCTGATGGTGCCGGTAGTGCGCGCCATGCGGAGGTGGGTGCCAAATTAGCGGTGACCACTACCCTCAAGTATTTAGTCGCCAGCGAAGCCTGGCTGCAAAAGCGGCAACGCTCCTGGCAGGACTGGCCTAAGCCACCATCTGAGGAATTAATCCAGAAGATATTTACCAAGGCTGTGGTGAGATCTCAAGCTAAGATCACCCAGCAGGCTAGTGATCAGGGCTGGCAACCGGACGATCTGGCTTGTACATTGTTGGCATTTTTGGCTACCCCTGACTGGATAGCGGCTATGCAGATTGGCGATGGCTTTTTGGTGGTGCGCTATGGTCAATCTCAAGATGGGTATCATTTATTGTTTCAGCCCGATCGCGGTGAGTTTGCGAATCAAACCACCTTTGTGACTGCCGCCGATGCCCTGACGACTATGCAGATTAGAACTGTAGATCACCCTCCCAGGTTTATTGCTGCTGCCACCGATGGCATTGAGCGAGTTGCGCTGCGCCTGAGAGACTGGGCCCCCTTCCCCCCTTTCTTTAAGCCCCTGGAGGAGTATCTGGAGGAGACCCCCAACCCAGAGGCCGATGACGCTTATCTGATGAGCTTTCTGACTTCAGAGCGCTTAAATCAAAAAACGGATGACGACAAGACTCTAGTATTGTGCCGTTATCATCATCAGGCCTGAGTCAGCAAATAAATATTACCTATGTATCAGACATTGTTAAAAAAATTAGGTGATGCATCCGGTTGGGCAATTATTTGAGCCAGTGTTGCAATGATTTGATCCAATATTTTTGCCAGATTGCAGGTGAGACCCCATGATCAACCAGATGACTAAGAGCACAGGCACAGCGGGACAGGTTTTGGGCTGTGTGGGTGACAGTCGGTCGGTGAAGTTAACCAACCAGCTGGCCACTAGTGGTGAAGGTCAAGTCTGGCATACTGATTGGCCGGGGCATATCGCTAAGCTCTATTACCACCCTACATACGAGCGCATCCGCAAGCTGGAGGTGATGATAGCCCACCCACCTACCAATCCCAATGAGTCTATCAATCATGTTTCTTTTGCCTGGCCCAAGGCGCTGTTACAAGATGCTATGGGAAAGTCGGTCGGATTTGTGATGCCTGAAATTGCTAATAGCATTGGGCTGTTTGATGTGTACAATCCCCAACGGCGGCGCAAGGTTTTACCGGGCTTTAACTGGTTGTATTTGCATGTGACGGCCATGAATATTGCCTCGATTACCCAGGCCATTCATGCTAAGGGGTATGTGCTGGGCGATATTAAACCGCAAAATATTTTGGTCAATAACCAGGCTCTGCCCTCGATCATCGATACCGACTCGTTTCAGGTAAGTGATCCGGCAACAGGCCGGGTGTTTCGCTGTTTAGTAGGCTCCGAGGGCTTTACCCCGCCTGAGCTGTTAGATCGGGATCTGGCTCAGTTTGACCAGACAGAAGGAAACGATCGCTTTCGGCTTGTATTAATTCACAGGGTCCCCTGAATTTCTCGTCAATATTGCGATGATCAGGTAGTGTAGTGGCCATGAGTCGCTT